>NZ_JASY01000002.1:0-1006102 GCF_000735715.2 Flavobacterium chungangense LMG 26729 | reverse complement strand
ACTCAGGAAGAGAGAAATAGAATCGTTTTTGAAAAATTAATTAAGGAAGTTCCTGAAATTATTGCAAAATATAAATTTAAAAATTTTGATTTAGATACATTCAAACAAGACTGGACTGGTTTGATAAAATCGATAGACTATTAATCTATTTTAGAAATGTGCAAATAAATAATTTGCACATTTTTTTAATCATTGAGAAAATATGGATATTAGTATAACATCTGATGCATGGTGGGAAACAAGAGTAGGTGAAAGTTTAAATCAATTCTCGTTAAAAAAAATTAAAGCAATACAGAAATAAATATCATTTTTTTACTTTGACAATAAGTAACAAACTATGAATTTTGGATTAACAGCAGATATACATTGGGAAACAAAGGTTGATATATCACTTGGATTAGTACCACAAAGAGAATTTAGAGATTTTTTTTATTCAAAAAATTATGGAACAGATATAAATAAATTTGTTGTAGTCTTAATGTGTCGTAATTCTGAATATAATTTCAAACAACGCATTCGTTTTATAAAAAAAGAAAAGGCATTATATATGGATATTATGCTTGATTTTTTACTCAGGAAGAGAGAAATAGAATCGTTTTTGAAAAATTAATTAAGGAAGTTCCTGAAATTATTGCAAAATATAAGTTTAAAAATTTTGATTTAGATACATTCAAACAAGACTGGACTGGTTTGATAAAATCGATAACGTATTAAACTATTTTAGAGATACGCAAATATTTCATTTTATTTGCGCATTTCTTTAATCATTTAGAAAATATGGATATTAGTATGCTCCCAATTACTATGGTTTAAGTAAATAAAAAACTATAAAATTTAAATTTAAAAAACTGGGGCAATAGTATTTCCGGATGGTTTGGCGGCGGAGACGGACCACCACCGAATTTGAGCATTTATGTGAATCTTAACAACAGCTCTTTTTCAAGTTTAACTGGAGTACTCCCGAGTCAAACAGTAGGTGGAACTAACTGGGCAACAATGACGTTAGGTTTTATTACAACTGATGTAATGATTCCTGAACCATCCGATGCTGCTTGGCCAAAATGGGCTGGTTATGCGGTTGCTGGCGGTGCAGCAGCAGCTTATTTGTATTCAGGGGATTACATTGATAAAATGACCCGTGAAATTAATCGTATAAAAGAGCGTAGTTTAGGCCCTCCGGGATTTGTATATGAATTGGTAGCAACAAAAAATGGGCCTTATCCGAATTTAAACAATGGAGGTACAATTAATTTAAAGGTTGGCGATGTTTGGAAATATGGACAAACTACAAAAGGTTTTGTTAGATATTCTGACAAAGATCTTAAAGCTAAAGGATTAGAAATGATACCTCTTCCTCCAGGTGGTTACCAAATGGAAATATTGATTCAAGAAAAATACTACATCTATGGATATTATTTCTTACATGGTCATAGACCTCCGGGAAATCCAATTTTTAGATAATGAATAATACAATAATAAATAATCATATGAAGTTCGCATTAGCTCTATATACCTCAGCTGAAATAAAAAAAGAAACTAGATTTTTGGTGCATTTTTCAGATGAACTAGAAAAATCCTTCAACAATAAAAAATATGGAGATGATTTGATGGAAATTGTAATTGGAATTATATGTGTAAGTCCAGTTTTTGAACAATTTTTTAAGCCACGAAAACCTAAATATACTAAAGATAAAAAACATGTAAAAAGTGAAGGTTTTGAATATGATATTGAAAAATGTTTAGAGTTTGATTTAAAATTAGATTTTGAAATAATTAAAAAAGCCTCAGATGATGAAGCTAAAAAATATTTATCGAAAGAAATTTTAAAATCATTAGATATTATTAACACTATGAAATCTAAAATTAAAGATTTTGACTTAATAAATTTTAAACAAGATTTAGAGAATTATTTCAAAGAGAAAACATTGATATAAAAATACAAGGCAATCCGATTGCGCAGATATACGGAACGATAGCCCGGAAATTTTTCCGGGCACGTTTATATTCGGGCACGGATTGCAAACCCAATCGCTCGGAATTTTTCGAATTGCGATTTTTGTCCAAAAAACAACTAGTGACCAAGTGACACACAGCAACAAATAGGTGTAAGTTTTATAGGCTCAATTGCAAAATTTTTTAAAGATGGTAATAACGCAGAATGGTTTAAAAGAAATGCAGGAGAAACCGGGCAATTTATAGGCCGAAATGTTCAGGAAGCCGCTAATTTTGTAGATAGAAATATCGAATCTATTGGCAGAGGTATAGGAAAACTTTTTGGTTTTGGAGGAGGCGACGGACCACCACCGAATCTGAGCAGTTATGTGAATCTTTCTAAAAGTGGGAGTACCATCCTTAAAATGCCTGAAATTGTCAAACAACAGATAGCATATAAAAAATGGGAGGTAATTACCGCTTTTTGAAAGATTAATTACTTCACCGCCTGAATATACACCTATGTATGCAAGCAGCGGAGCCTTAGGATTTATTACTGGAGAAGCTGAAGCAATGCTATTAGCAAAAAGTGGTGAAAAAGCATATGAAGTTTATCACTTAGTAAATAAAGAAACTCAAATTGTAGAATATGTAGGAAAAACAGGTCAAGGGATTTTGACTAGATTTGAGCAGCATTTATTAGATCCTGCAAAACAAGCATGGATACATAATGTAGAACCTATATTGTATAAAGGAGGACTTAATCGTTTTGGAGCAAAACATTACGAACAAACGGACATATTAAGTTATAAGCTGAAAAATTTATACAATAAATAAATGCCATTGCAGAAAGATATTGGATTAAATATGGCATTAACAAATAATAAAAAATATAATGGCTATTAAAAAAATAACAGTTGGAGATGTGTTCAAAATTATTAGTGATAATGAAGTTCGATATTTTCAATATTTTTACACGGATTCAAATTATTTAGGGGGCAATTTGATATGGGTTTTTAACCAAGATAAAGAGACCGATAATCTCAATGAAATTTTAGATTCGGGATATAGTTTCTATTTTTATACTGCAATAGAAGCAGGCATAAAGATGAAAAAATGGAAATTATTAGGCAATGTACAAATACCTGCTGAGATGAACCATCATGTACTATTTCGTTGGAGAGACTTAGATTCAGGGCTATGGTATAAATTAAAATATGATCAAAAACATCTTATAGGTATTAATTTAACTAATGAGGAATTTAAAATACCTATCGTATCTTTTCAATTCCCTGTAGGCGCAATTGAATTTATTATAAATGGGAAAGAATTTTTCATTAAAAAAACTATCGATTTTGAGAGTAAATATTTTGAAAAAAATAAAAAAATATAATATCAATTAAACAAAGAATTTTATAGATACTATAAGAAAAAAGATTATTTGATACCTGCGGTGACATTATCATATAAAATACCTTGACGATGGGGACTTTATTGGAATAGACATTCATAAAAACATTTATAAGATAACCCATGATCCATT
Source organism: Flavobacterium chungangense LMG 26729 (assembly GCF_000735715.2). Taxonomy (NCBI): domain Bacteria; kingdom Pseudomonadati; phylum Bacteroidota; class Flavobacteriia; order Flavobacteriales; family Flavobacteriaceae; genus Flavobacterium; species Flavobacterium chungangense. Next base: position 1,002,627 of record NZ_JASY01000002.1, on the reverse strand, counting down.
TGAAATTATTATGCAAAATAATGAATTAAAATGTTTTTTATAAAAAGTATTCAAAAAATACTCAGCTACCCACGCTGGCGAGCGGAGGAATCCATGAAAGAGTCAATTATATTTCCTGTTCTTGCATATTAATTTAGAATAGTAAGCTTTATTTTATAACCATGAAAATCATCTCTATCATACTGCTATTATTTCTTTTTTTTAGTTGCAAAAAATATATAATCCCAAACGAGAACAGTTTAAATTTTGTTCCGAACAAAAGTATCGAAATAAAAAGTTTATTACCTTTTAAGAAGAAATCTGTTTGTATAGGGAGCTATACAACGGGAAAAGATTATGTAATTTCACAATTCGAAATTGAATCCAAATATTCTTTAATAGTAATTAAATTAAAAAATATCTCTAATAATTTTGAATTTAACAATCATCTATCCTTCAACTATTCAACGTCTGGTTATTTTGACATTGTTAATGAAGGTTTATATGAGGCAAAATTAAGCCCTGGAGTATTTGAAAATAATTATAAAATTAACAAAATTGACTTTTTCTCTGACAGTCAAATAGAAAACCATATAACTACTGACTCCATAAAAAGTTTTAGTTTGAATTTTAATAAATATGCTATAAAATTTAACAATGACGATACAAAACTAATATTTAGTGAAATAGAATATTATGGATTAAAAAGTTTACATGCAAATGTACTTTTCTACAAATCTGAAAATGAAGGATACATTTTTATTATGACACCGCTTAAGAAAAATATTAGCTTAGATAAAAACATATTATATGATTATCTATTTGGATAATATCTAACCTGTCTCTTTATACATATTAAAAAAAGACTGCTTTTGTGAAGCAGTCTTTTCTCCTTTAATTTCTAAATAAATTATGCTCTAAACAAAGCATATTTATTATAATCGTATAGAACCTTATCGTAAGGCACTAATAATGTATCTATTTTTTCTGAAGATTCCTCAAAAGTGATTCCGTTATGTTTCCTGAAAAGATAAATTTCTTTCAGGCAATTCGATAAACTCTGATGAATTTCTGATGTAAACAATGGTAATCTACTATCACCTACCAACAAATCAATTTGGTAGTTTGAACTGCTTTTTGAGAGATTATTACCAATTATTCTGATGGTGAATTTCGTATTGTTTCCGTGTTGTTTACCCTGATAATGTATTACCATGACGTTATTATTAAAGATTAAAATTTATTTTAGCTGATTTGAACTGCATTTTGAATTCAATAATTAAAGTTATGAAAAAAAAGCAAAAACGTAAAATTAGAGGTATTAAATTATTATTTTTTTAGCATAAAAAAACCGTAACGAATTACGGTTTTTTCACAATTAACTAAAAATATTAATCAACTTTTTTCACGAGTAAAATTCATTCATAAGCAAGATTAATTTACGGTATTACTATTTGTAATTTCTTTTTCTTCGTTTACATCCAGTAAAAACGGATTTCCTTTCTCATCAAACATGGTCATGTTTAAAGCGTCCAGCAAAGTGAGCTTTTTTGAAACAGAACCTTTAAATCTATTGTACGAAAGATTCATTTCAGACAAATGATTCAGGTTTTCAAGTTCCTTTGGAATTTCGCCTTCAAAACTGTTGTCAAACAAACTCAGATTTTCTAAAACATTAAAATTTCTTATTTTATAGCTAAGACTTCCTGAGAATTTATTATTATTCAAAAGCAGCACTTTCAAAGTTGAAATTTCGTATAATGAATCCGGCAGCCCTCCTCCTATCTGATTGTCAAAAAGCGCCAGTATTTGCAAATGCTGTAAACTTCCAATAGCCGAAGGCAATTCTCCTTTCAAATTATTATTGGACAAATTAAGTCCGACCACTTTTCCATTATTAATTTCAACACCAAACCAGGCAGAAACTGATGAGGTTAAATCCCATTTTACTTTCCATTCCCCTCCATTTGTCGCATGATATATTTTAATCAGAGCGTCCTTTTCTTTATCAGAAACCGTATCTGCAAAAACTGAATTTGACAAAGCAAATACTAAAAACAAAAAAAAAATTTTTCGCATAGATTAAGGTCTGGAGATTTTCTGCAAAATTATATTTTTTAAACCTTTAAGACAAGCAATGTCGATAAAGTGTTAATAAGTAAAAACGGCCTTTTTAATACTTAAATAAAAACCTTTCAAGCTGAATTTTTAAGTAAATTTGATTCACTAATTATAAAACCTAAAATCATGAAAATTAACTTTATCACCTTTTTGGCTGCTGCAGTTGTTACACTTGTAATTGGATTTATCTGGTACAATCCAAAAGTTTTTGGAAAAATCTGGATGAGAGAAAATAATTTTACCGAAGATGATCTCAAAAAAAGCAATATGCTTAAAATATTTGGATTTACTTATATTTTCTCTGTACTGATTTCTATGGCTCTAATGTCGTTTACAATTCACCAGTCTGGTGCTCTGGGAATGATTGGCGGACCACCCATGATAGAAAGCGCAAAACCGTCATTTCACGCTTTCATGGCCGATTACGGAACTGCCTACAGAACATTTAAACATGGAGCGCTTCATGGTTTTATGGCCGGTTTATTTTTTGCATTTCCTGTTATTGGAATCAATGGTTTATTCGAAAGAAAATCATGGAAATACATCTTTGTTCATACAGGATACTGGATCGTTACACTTACCATTATGGGCGGAATTGTTTGCGCATACGCCTAATAAAAATCATAAATTTCAAAATCCGTTTGAAATCCAAATTCAAACGGATTTTCTTAATAATAACTTAAAGAAAAAAAGTTATTGTAAATATTATCTAATTTTGAAGAAATTAGCACACACACTTGAATACAATCTATTCTTTCCAAATATATAAAAGCGCATCACTGTTGCCTTTTGAATGGAACTCGCTTGCTTTAGAAAATATTTTTTTGACACGTGAATATCTCGAAGTACTCGAAAATTCCTGTCCGGTAAACATGACTTGCCATTTCATCGGATTCTTTGAAGAAGAAAAACTTGTCGGAATTGCGCTGACCCAATTTTTATTTGCCGAAAAACTGGAATCATTTGGAGAGCGGGATAAATGTTTAAAAACTTCTGTTCGGAATTTTGCCCTTAAAAATTTCGCTTCGCATGTACTTTTTGTAGGCAACAATATGCTGACCGGACAAAATGCCTTTGCTTTTGATAAAAACGTAAGACAATCAAAAGCAATTAAAACACTCCACAAAGCGATTAGTCAGATGAAAAAGGATTTAAAATCGAGCGGGAAAAAAGTTCACATTACCAGCATAAAAGATTTTACAGCTGAAGAAATCAAACCATTACAGGCTGAATTCAAAAACAATTATACATTTTCCACACAGCCCAATATGCTTTTTGAAATCAATAAAAACTGGAAGACTGAACAGGATTATATTGATGCTTTATCAAAAAAATATCGGGATCAGTACAAACGCGCCCGAAAAAAATCGGAAGGAATCGTAAAACAAAAAATGTCGTTGGCTGATATTCGACAATATGAAGATGTTATTTATGAGTTGTATTTTCATGTGGCGAAAAATGCTCCTTTTAACACCTTTTTTCTTGCCCGGAATCACTTTAGCTTTTTTAAAGAAATCATGAAAGATGATTTTTTATTGTATGGGTACTTTTTAGATGAAAAACTAATAGGTTTCAACACATTAATAAAAAACGGAAATGTAATGGACACCTATTTTTTAGGCTATGACGAAAGTGTGCAACGTGAAAAAATGCTTTATCTGAATATGCTTTATGACATGATCGCGTATTCCATTAAAAAGGGTTTCGAAACTATTGTTTTTGCCAGAACAGCCCTTGAAATAAAAAGTTCTGTGGGAGCGAAACCTGTAAAAATGTATGGTTTAATTACGCATAGCAATGCTTTGATAAATCACAACATTGCACGCTTTTTTAATTACCTGGAGCCTAAAACCGACTGGCAGGAACGAAATCCTTTTAAATAACTCTTCCTTTTTAAGGAATTGCAATTTTCATTTGCTTATGCAAAATATGGATCTCCAACGATGTCTGGGCTCCACAATATTCGCCGTCAATCTGAAAACTTACCGGATAATCCGTTTCTATTGTAGCTTGGTCTGTTGAAATAATAACAACATCCTCAGAATCGATAGGCATGTTGCCGGTAATTATTTTCCCGATTAAAAGTAAATCAAGGTTTTTCAGGATAACCAATTCAAATTTACCATCATTCATAGAGCCATTTGGGTTAATAGTCACACCTGTTCCGTATTTTTGAGAATTAGCAATTACGATCATTCTTGCTGTATGTTCAACTGTTTTTTTATTGGCCGTAATTGTCGCCACAAACGGTTCGTTTGATTCTGTCAGGGTTGTAAATGCCTGCAATGCATATCCCCAAAAACCGCGTACATCGCTTTCTTCATAATTCTTTACCAAATCTGCATTTAACCCTAAATCGCTTAAATGAATACTCTTTTTGCCGTTAATGCAAATCATATCCATTTCGATATAATGGCTCAGAAAAGCAATTTTCAGATTTTCTTCTATTGTTGATGGCAAATTCAAATCAACAGATAACCCATTTGCTGAACCGGCTGGCAAAATGCCAATAATGACATCGTGCTGTTCCATCGCTTCGGCTACCATCTTAATAGTTCCGTCTCCTCCGGCCACCACAATTCGTTCTGGTAAATATTGATTGTAGAGTGATTGTATTTCTTTCGAATCATTTTTTCCGGTAGTTTCATATACTTCTAAATCAAAATGATTTGTAGCCGCAAATTCGCTTACAGCCTCGATTAAATCTGATTTATCCAAATCTCCGGAAATTGGATTTACAACAAATAGGATGTTCTTTTTCAAAATTTTATTCTTAAAACCAATTAAATTAATTAAATTACAGTTACATAAATATACGTAATTAATGAAACCAATTTTACAATTATATCGTGGTTATGCAAATGAACAAGAGTTAATTGTGATGGGGCATGTTTTTAAGAGAACGTATGAATATGATTTCCAGAAGAAAAACTTAAAAAATGCACGTTCAATTATTAATCAGTTCAGGATAAAAACCATTCAAAATTTTGATGTTTACCTAAAATTTGGAGAAAAAGAAATCCATACCAAAACGCTGGATGATGGTTATTTCAAATTTTGTATTCCACTTGAAAAAGAATTTCATTTTGGATGGATGGAATATGAAGTCAGCATTAAATATAAAACAGAAATAATTGCTTCCAAAGGGAGTTTTATAAGACCTCACGATGGAAATCTGGGAATCATATCTGATATTGACGATACTTTTTTGATTTCACATACAAAAAACATTTTCAGAAAAATTTATATCCTATTATTCAAAAATGTAAATGACAGAAAAGTTTTTAAAGATGTTGTTCAGCATTATCAGGCCTTAAGTTCTGCAGGAAGAAACAATAAAGATGAACAAAATGCTTTTTTTTACATTTCAAGCAGCGAATGGAATTTGTACCAGTTTATTGTAAAGTTTACCAAAATACATCAATTGCCACGGGCTGTTATTTTATTGAAGGATATTAAGCGTGGTATTACTGATTTTTTCATGAGCGGACGCGGTGACCACAATCATAAATTTGATAAGATCAAACATGTTTTGGAGTTCTATCCGAATCTTAAATATGTATTATTGGGAGATGATTCACAGCATGATCCTTTTTTATATGAGCAAATATGCAAAATATTCCCGGTTACTGTGATTGCGGTTTATATAAGACAGACCGGAAAAACTCAAAAAACGGAAGTCAAAAAAATTATGAAAAATTTAGAATCACTTGATGTTTCTGCCTGTTATTTTAAAGAAAGCAGTGAAGCGATTATGCATTCAAAATCTATTGAGATTATTAAGTGATTAGTGTGTTGTTATCAAAACAACCATTTTTAATTGATTTATTGTAGCCCGGATTACTTCACTAAATTTTTATTTTAATCGGAGTTCAGTGAATTTCATTTGAAGTGGAAAGCCCTCAGCTAAAAACCCTGATTTTTCTTATCTAAAAACAGCGACCAGCGGAAGCTCGCTTTATGGTTTAGAAAAATCAGGGTTTTGTGTCATGATAGCTATCGGGATATAACGGAAAGCCGGATTAATTCCCGAAAATTATATTAAGCGTTAAAATTATCAATTTCCTCCTGAACAATTTCCCAATCGAGAAGCAATTGATCCAGATCTGCTTTCTTTTTGTTATATGCGGTAAAAAAAGAGGCGTCCTCGATATGCTTATCGTAGTTTGAAGCCAGCATTTTGTCATCGTGCTGAATATCTTTTTCCAATTGTTTGATTTGACTTTCGACTTTACTTAAGCGGTTTTGCAAAGCTTTCCCTTTTTTCTGGTCTTCGTATGAAGTTTTATTGTTTTCTTTTGGAGCTGCTGTTTTAACAACATCTTTTTTCTCTACTTCACGCATGTTTTCGAGATTGCGCTGTTCCAGAAAAAAGTTGATATCTCCTAAATATTCTCTGATTTTTTGATCTTTAAACTCATAAACGATATTTGACATTCCCTGAAGAAAATCCCTGTCGTGAGAAACAAGTAATAATGTCCCGCCAAATTTTTGAAGCGCTGCTTTAAGTACATTCTTAGATTTAATGTCTAAGTGGTTTGTCGGCTCATCCATCAGCAACACGTTGATTGGCTGCAACAATAATTTACAAAGTGCCAATCGGTTACGCTCACCTCCGGAAAGTACTTTTACTTTTTTCTCAACATCATCTCCACGAAACAAAAACGAACCTAGCATATCACGGACTTTCATACGGTTAGTATCGGTTGCCGCATCTTCCATCGTTTGAAGCAACGTAATTTCTCCGTCTAAATATTCAGCCTGATTTTGAGCAAAATACCCTAATTGAACATTATGTCCTAATTTAATATTTCCCTGGTATTCAAATTCGTTTACTAATGCTTTAATGAAAGTCGATTTCCCTTGTCCGTTTTGACCAACAAAGGCAATTTTGCTTCCTCTTTCTACCAATAAACTAATATCTTTAAGAATCGTTTTATCTCCGTAAGCTTTTGTAACATTTTCAGCTTCGATTACCACTTTTCCGGGCTCTTTTGAAACTGGGAAAGAGATATTCATTACCGAATTGTCATCTTCGTCAACTTCGATTCTTTCTACTTTATCTAATTTTTTAATCAACGATTGCGCCATCGAAGCTTTTGAAGCTTTCGCTCGGAATTTCTCGATTAATTTTTCTGTTTCTTCAATCTTTTTGGCCTGGTTCTTTTGAGTAGCCAATTGCTTTTCACGAATTTCATGACGCAATTCTAAATATTGTGAATACGGTTTATTAAAATCGTATGCTTTTCCTAATGAAATTTCGATGGTACGGTTGGTCACATTATCCAGAAACATTTTATCGTGCGATACGATTACCACAACTCCAGGATAATTACGAAGAAAACTTTCTAACCAGATGATACTCTCAATATCTAAGTGGTTGGTAGGCTCATCCAGCAATAAAACATCATTTGATTGCAAGAGAAGCTTCGCAAGCTCTATACGCATTCTCCAGCCTCCGGAAAATGTTTCGGTCTGATTATTAAAAACTTCTCTTTTGAAACCTAAACCCAAAAGGATTTTTTCTGTATCTCCTACATAATTGTAACCTCCCAAAAGTTCAAAACGATGTGTGTAATCAGAAAGATCCTCAATAATCTGACTATATTCTTCACTTTCATAATCAGTTCTGGTAACCAGTTGATGATTAATTTCCTCCAGCTTTTTTTCAACAATCTTAATTTCAGTAAAGGCTTCATAAGCTTCTTCCAAAACAGTTCTCCCTTGTTCAAAATCAATATCCTGACGTAAAAACCCCATCCGAATATCTTTTTCCTGAGAAATAACTCCAGAATCAGGTTTAAAATCTCCTGCCAGCATTTTAAGCATTGTCGATTTACCCGCTCCGTTTTTACCAACAAGACCTACGCGGTCACCGGCTCCCAAACGAAAAGTAACTTCTTCAAATAAATAAGTTCCTCCAAAAGAAACCGAAAGATTGTGTATATTAAGCATTAAATTATTGTTTAATGTTTAAAGTTTCAAGTTTTGACACCTTAAACAGAGAATGAAAATTGTAAATTTGCTTCATCTAAATAATGGTAAACTAAATTTTTTGCAAATGTTAAAAAAAGGATCGAAATTAAATAGTATTTTAACAGGAAGTTGTCCAAAATGCCAAAATGAGAGCATGTATTCCGACAAAAATCCGCTAAACTTGACTAAAGTTCTAAAAATGAACGAAAATTGCAGCCATTGCGGATTAAAATACCAATTAGAACCTTCCTTTTTTTATGGTGCCATGTATGTAAGTTATGGACTAAATGTAGCTGTTGGAATTATAGCATTTATCGTTTCTTTTGTGATTTTTGGAGCTAGTATTGGCTACGCATTTATATCTATAATTGTAATCTTAATTTTTCTGCTTCCTTTTATTTTAAGATTGTCAAGAAACATTTACATCAATATGTTTGTTTCGTATGATCCTTCAACAAACTCAAAAAATAAATAATTTAAAATTTCGAAAACAGTTTTTTTCAATATCTTTTATACCCAAGAATAAAAATCACTTTCTTTTTTTGTAAAAACGATAAATATCAATTGTTGGATCTAACGGTTTTTGATTTTCGATATAATCAAATAAATCTTTTGCCATTGCGGGTCCAAGCATAACACCACGGGTTCCTAATCCGTTTAGAAGATGCAGCCGTTTATGTTTATAATGAGTTCCAATCAGGGGTCTCCTGTCTCGTACTGTAGGCCTTACACCTGCAAAATGTGAAAAAATTTCGAAATCGCAATTTAATATTTCCTGAATTCTTTCAAGCAGTTCTGTCTTTCCTTCATTTGTAGGTATATCAGTTTTGTCTTTCCAATTATATGTAGCTCCTACTTTAAAAAATCCATTCCCTAATGGTAAAATAAAGACGCTGGTATTCACAATTATATCCAAATCCAGTTCCGGAGCTTTAATAATAAACAGCTCCCCTTTGGTGCCATCAAGGGGCAAATCATTGAAAAATGGATTCGCAAGCATCCCGTATCCTTCCGCAAAAATTATATTACGAGCCAGATAATCCTTGTACTGAACAAAATCTTCATTAAAAATCAGTCTATGATAGTCAAATGTCTCTTCAATGAATAAATTATTCATCATCAGATACTCCTGATATTTATCTAATAAAAGTGCTGTATCAACATAACCGGTATGCAAGACCTCACCAAAATCGTGTGGAGATTCAATTCCATTGTATTTTTTATGAATTAATTTAGTCGAAAGAAAAGGTGCTAAAAAAGGTTTATCAGAAGCTGAAAACCAATTATTTTGTTCTTCTATAGAAAAGAACTTTCTAAGAATTGGAAGTTTAAAATTAAACTTTGTTTGCAACTTCGTTTCAACCTGATTGTAAAAATAATCCAATATAACCAATTGTTCTTCAGCTTTCCAAACTTCGCTAAAACGTTTTAAAATTACAGGATTATACAAACCTCCAGCTATTCTGGATGATTTTTGCGACCTATCATCAATTACTAAAAAATTTTTGTTATTTGCAAGGGCTATTTCAGCAAAAGATATGCCAGCTAATCCAGATCCAATAATCAGGTAATCAATCATGATAAATTTTTAAATAAATAAAAAAAACTCCTACTACAAAGGTAGTAAGAGTTTTTTGTTATAATGTGATTTGAATACTTAGTAGTTCCACATATCTTGTTCAAAGTTACGAATCTTCTCTTTTACTCTTTCAGACTCTAACAATTGATTTTGTGCATTATCTTTCATGTATTCCTTAATCTCACGATCTCCATACAAGTTTTCTTCTTTATACACAACCGCATTGAAGCGTCTTGAATTTAAGATTTGATCGAATGATATTGGAAGAGCTGAATTGGTATCGTTAAAAGCTTTTGCCTCATGTAAAGCCGTTCTTGAATTTGGATAAAAAATCCAAAACAATTCAATATAATCCTTTTCATCACTGTTCATAGTGTAAACATCAGGAGTTACCGGGCAAATTCCCAATAAACGATATTTCAACTCACTTTGACGTTTGTCAAAATACCAGTATCCTTTTATTTTATACTGTGAAACATCAGCAGCAGTAAGATCCTGTTTCAAAATATACTCAGAAGGAACAGTTCTTGTAGGTCCAACAGTTTCGTCAACATAAGTAACTACTTTCTTTTTACCAGTACCAGTAACTACTTTTTTCTTAACAACATGTGCCTTGTAATCATCTGGATATTGATTGATTAGTTCTCTACCTGCATCAGTTGTATCAATACGTGATAATGATCCTTCGATGTCTTTCAAAGATTTTTTAGTATTGAAATAACTATCAGAATAAACTTCAGTTATTTTGCCATTTTTCATAGCCTTCGTCAAAACATCATAAAGAGAACGTCTATCAGAACCAATATTTGCCGTATCTACAGGAAAATATAAAGGAAAATTGATTTTTTCATTCAAATCAATAATTTCCCAAGTAGTTTTCCCCATTAATACATCTCTATCATCTACGTAACCATAAGCCAAAGGCTTGTCATTATCTGAGATAAGCTGTGCAGGTGTTTTAAGTCCTATCTGATCAGGTGTTTTTGCATTAAGCAAATTAGATTGTGCATTAGAAGCAAATACCCCTGCGATAGAAATAATAGCTATTAAAAAATTTCTTACTTTCATCATGATATCATTATAAGATATTGAACGTAGTTTTACCTACTTTATTATTGTATTTCGTAAATTACCGGAGCAGTTCTTGGTAATAAATAACTTCCAGCCCCAACAAGTTTTGTTTTAATTTCAGAAATAGTAACCTGATCTCCTTTACCTGCTTTTGAAAGAACTGATTTACACTGTGCATTTAATCTGTTACCGTTAACTACTACAGTAGGCTGTCCGGTAATTTTTAAATTAAATCCAACTACATCTAAACCAACCTCGAAATCAAAATCTTGTAATTTAGCGCCAATTGTAGCAATTTCTAAGTTAGATTTAGGCCCTTTAACAACACCCATTTCTCCTCTAATTGTACCTGTTGGACCAGGAATACCTTTAATTCTGAATGTTTTCTTATCTGTAACTTTATCTCCGTTTGGCAATGTTCCTGTAACAGAAATTGTAGCTTCTGTACCTGAACCAGGACTCATGTTATATTTTCCTGGTTTACCAGCAGAATTTAATCCAGGAGCACTTGCAACAATCTTGTTAGCGTCAACTCCTGCAAATGAAACAGAAATTGGGTTAACAACACCTCTGTAGACAACATTCATCTTATCAGCAGAGATTGTAGCTGAATTTGGTCTTGGAACTACTACATATTTACCAGCAAATTTTAAAGGAATATTTTTACCATCTTCTAAGAATGTAAACTGTCCATTAATATCCTGCTCTCCAACACCTCCTGCAGTTAATGAAATAACTGCCTGTCCATTAACAATTTGTCCAGGACCTTGAAATGAAGTAGGTTTAGTATTTTCATCATAACGACCTAAAACTACTTTACCTGTTACTTTTTCACCTTGGAAATAGGCATTTTTATCCAAAACAACAATTGCCTGATAGTTGCTGTAAGAAGCAGCAGCTACTGCAGCCTTTCCTAAAGCACTGTTATAAACATCAGTTTCTGCTTTTTGAACGTCATTTTGCCAAGCAGAAAGTTTAGCTAAAGAAGCAACTGCTGGAAAACCTTTAAAATGATAAGCTAAATATTTATCTTTTAAGCCTTCTTTGTTTTTAACATCTGAAACATCAAATTTCTTTTCAATCTCAGCAACAATTGCAGCATACTTTTTATCAGATAAAGCGGCTTTCATATCTGCTTTATACTTTTCAATTTTAGAAATAATATCATTTCCTTTAGCAGTATAACCTTCACCTGTAAACCAGTTGTCGATATTATCACCTTTATCCATTGCTTCATAAGGTAATTTACCAGTTTCTTTATCTGTTTCAAAACCTTTTAAAACATCGCCCTTCAAACCACCGATGTAGGCATAAAATTCTTTTGAAGCTGTTTCAACTTTATGTGCTGTAACTGCTGCCGCTGCAAATTCTCCTTTTGCTTCAGCAGCTTTTTGATCTAATGACGATAATAATCCGGCATTTGATTGCTCAGATGATGTATTCGCACTTTCAAATTTTTCATTCATTAATCCAAAAGCAGATAATACTTCTTTGGACATATTCATTGCTAACATTGCGATGAAAACCAGATACATCAGGTTAATCATCTTCTGTCTAGGGGTTAATTTTCCTCCTGCCATTTTTTTCTAATTAGTTTTTATTAATAAATTTAATATATAGTTAAAAACTAATTATCCTTTGTTACTCATTGCAGAAAGCATACCACCATAAACATTATTTAAAGAAGCAATATTCGCAGTCATTGATTGCATTTGCTCTTTTAATTTAGATGCATTCTCAGCAATTTCTTTATTAGCATCAGCATTTCTTGCAGCGCTTTCTAATTGAACTTTGTACAAACTGTTTAATGATTCCATTTGAGCAGCAGCCATAGACAGTTCTTCACTGTATTTTTTTGTTGACGCAATAGAATCTACAGTTGGAGAAATTGCTTTAGCAGCTCCTTCAAAATTCTTAATACTGTTTCCTAAACTTGACATTAATTCTCCGTCAATTTTAGCTTCTTTAAGCATTACATCTAATTTTTGAGACAACAATCCTTGGGCATCAGATGGTGTTTCAACTTTATCAGCTTTCTTTTTAGCCTGACCATTTGCTAATTCAGGATACACAAGAGTCCAGTCTAATTCATCTTCTACAGGTTCGAAAGCCGATAGTGCAAAAATTAACGCCTCTGTCACTAATCCTACTGAAAGCATCAATGTACCTGTTAAAGGTCCAATCTCAAAGTGAGTAATTTTGAATAATGCTCCAATAATTACTACTGCCGCTCCCATACCATAAGCGAAATTCATTGCTTTTTTACTTAATAATGCCATAATAATACTCTTTTTTTAGGTTTTAAATAGATTTGGTTATTGAATTGAATTTAATTTAATTTAATTTACTTTTTACTTCCGGTAGCTTGAGTACCCATATAATCCTGAACGGTTCTGAAACCGATATAACTTCTTGCAGAATCTGCATATTCATGGTCACGAGTTCCTACTTGTAAAAAGTAAGCAACATCTTTCCAGGAACCTCCACGAACAACTTTTCTTTGATTGTTTCCATCAATCACGTTTGGATTCATTGTAGAAACATACTCATAGGCATTTGGATTGTAAGCTGAATCTGTCCACTCCGAAACATTCCCCGCCATATTATACAAACCATAACCATTCATTTCGTATGATTTAGCCTCAACTGTATACAAAGCTTCATCAGCAGCATAATCACCTCTGCTTGGCTTAAAGTTAGCTAAGAAACATCCTCTATCACTTCTGGTATATGGACCACCCCAAGGATAAGTTGCAGATTCCAAACCTCCTCTTGCCGCATACTCCCATTCTGCCTCTGTTGGCAATCTGAAAGCATTAACCAAGTCACGTCCTTTTTTCTTTGATTTAATGTAACTATTTTTATTTAAAGTTCTCCATGCACAGAAAGCTTTAGCCTGTTTCCAAGTTACACCAACTACAGGGTAATCTCCATATGCTTTATGCCAGAAATAATCATTATGCATTGGCTCATTGTATGAATAAGCAAAATCTTTAATCCAAACAGCTGTATCAGGATAAATTGGCACTTCTTCAGTTTTTACGAAATCTTTTCTCTTACCAACTTTAGCTTTAGCAGCAGCCTGAATATCCATCCATGAATAACGGAATTTCAATTTATTTACATCAATTGTTCTTAAACCATTATATGACTCTTCAATTGGCAAATACATAGAATCCATTACCTCAGTATAATACTCATCCGGATAAGCTTTTGTATCTCTTATTAACTTAACCTTCTTATTTAATTTTCTACCAGCATAAGGATCATCTTTTGTTCCTACACTATAATAATTATCATACATATATTTATCATAAGCCGTCATTTTATCCGGCTCTGAATCATTAAATGCATAATCTGCAATACTACCGGCATTTTTACCTTTACCCGTTGTACCAGCTGCTGATTTTTGTCCAGTTTCGTCAGCTAAAATAGCTAAACGTACTCTCATTGTAGAATCTTTTACCCATTCTACAAACTGACGGTATTCAGAATTTGTAATTTCTGTTTCATCCATATAAAATGAACGAACCGTTACTGTTTTTGTAGGAGCATCTTCTACTGCAGCTAAATCACCATCGGATTTACCCATGATAAAAGATCCACCTGGAATCAAAGTCATTCCATAAGGCTTTTCAGGATGCCATTTTCCTCCTTGCACACCAACTAATTCGCCTTTATCACCGGATTTACCACAGCCAATTACTAGTGTTAACATTGTCGCAAATGCAATAAACTTCTTCATATAAATTTGGGATTTCTATTCATTATTATAAGTCGTAAACGTATTTATTATTTTTTAAAAAAACAATACTATATCTATATTTATTTCAGCGGTCAAAATTAATGTTAAAAAAAATAAAAAAAAAATATTTTGATGATTAAGTGTTTGAAATAATCCCCATAAAACGTTAAATTTTATGTTTTACACTTCGATTTTTACTAAAACAAACAAAATAAAATATTTATAAAATCTAAAAATTAAGATTTTCAACAAAAAAACTGATTATAAAGCATTTTTTCGTTGCGCTTTCCACCACCTTTCCGGCAGTTCCTGATTACAAGCACATAAATACTCGTCATAAGAACAAGGTAACAACGTATTTCTTTTCAATTTATTGTGTCCATTTGACAAGGAAGGGATTTCAATCCACCAACGATCTGTCTTGTCACTTTTGTAAAAAATCAACTCTTCATTTTCAAGCGGAACAATATACTTTAAGTAATTTGTTCTGCTTCCAAAAGGATATTCTTTAGAACGATAATGATAACCTTCAACAAAATACCAAATTATTTGAGCAATCATAGCCGATTCATGTACAGTACTATTATGATTAAAAATTCCAAATGATGAAACCTTATCACTAATTCCCGCATAACGTGCTAAGGAACAAATCTCTTTCCCATTAAAACCATTAGGTTCAAAAGAAACTGTGTTTCCAGAATCCGAAGACTTTATTGAATTTAAATCAATACTTACCAAATCGGCATCTCTAAAAATGGGCTCTGCCAAGGCTATATTATTCGAAATTTCTCCTAAACGATAGGCATCAAAGAACAATTTTTCGATCAAATCAATTTCTTCCTGCGAATTATAATAGGTTTGATAGCCAATATTACAATAGTTAAAAAGATTATTAGGTTCATCAATTATGATTTTTGTAAGATAAGAAGTAGACGAAACTGTTTCATTTTCCTTCCCAAAATCAAATCTGTTATCGACAGAAACCATATTAACCATTTGCTCCAAATCATCATAAGCCCGATACAAAGCATATGTCAAATCCTGCGAACCTCCCAGAACTATCGGAATCACTTTATTTTTCATTAACAATGAAGTGACTTTTTTTACTGCAAAATAAGTGTCTTCTACCGACTCCCCCGCCAAAATATCTCCTAAATCAGCAATAGATGCGTCCCAGTTACCCGGAAACATACCGTAAAGTTTTTTACGAACCGATGTTAAGTTAACTTCATTAACAATATCAATATTTCTACGATCTTCCAAAACACCAACAATAGCAATATTAATTTTACTTATATCAGGAAACTGATCCTGAGTATGCAAAACAATTTTACTACCCAATTCTTGAGAAGACAATGAACTAATAAATTTTAAAACTCCTTCGCTAACTGGTTCCAGAAAATCAAATTCCATCTTTATTTCTTTTTAGCAGCTGTTTTTTTAGCTGGAGCTTTCTTTGCTGTTGTTGCTTTTTTTACTGGCGTTTTCTTTGCCGGCGTTTTGGCTGCAATCATTTCCTGAACCTGCGTCAATGTTAATTTTGCTGCATCAACATCTTTACTTAATTCAATTTTGATTTTACCTTTTGTAATTACCGAACGCCCCCAACGTGCTTTTTCAACTAAAATTCCTTCTTCTTCCCAATTATGAAGCACCTTATCAATATTTTTCTGCAACTTATCTTCGATCAGTTCTTCAACATCAGCTTGTGATAAATTATCAAAATTGTATTTTTTACTCACATTTACAAAAAGACCATTCCATTTGATGAACGGCCCAAAACGTCCCACACCTTTTTGAACTGCTTCTCCTTTATAAACTGCAATGGGTGCATCTGCAAGAGCTTTTTCATCAATTAATTCCTGAGCTCTTTCTTTGGTAACTGCAAGAGGATCTTCTCCTCTTGGCAGAGAAATAAAAACACTTCCATGTCGTACATAAGGCCCATAACGTCCATTACTTACCTCAACTTCTTCTCCTTTATATTCTCCTAAGTTTTTAGGCAATAAAAATAAATTCAAAGCTTCTTCCAAAGTAATATTTCCAATATTCTGATCTGCCATTAAACTGGCAAACTTTTTATCTTCATCATCCGCTTCTCCAATTTGAGCCATTGGACCAAATTTTCCTAAACGAACAGATACTTGTCTTCCATCTGCATCTTTACCCAGAATTCTTTCACCGCTTTCTCTTTCCGCATTTGCTTCAACATCTTTAACATTTGGATGAAACTTGTCGTAGAATTCCTGCATCATAGTTGCCCAGTCAATATTCCCTTCAGCAATTTCGTCAAAATCCTGCTCTACTTTTGCCGTGAAATTATAATCAAGGATATTTCCGAAATTCTTAACTAAGAAATCAGTAACAATTGTTCCGATATCTGTGGGAACCAACTTCCCTTTATCAGAACCTGTATTTTCTTTCAGCAATTTCTCTCCTACTTTATCAGCCTGCAAAGTAAGTTGTGTATAATTACGTTCCTGACCTTCAAGAGTTCCTTTTTCTACATAATTTCTGTTGATAATAGTAGAAATAGTTGGTGCATATGTAGACGGGCGCCCGATTCCTAATTCTTCTAACTTTTTAACCAACGAAGCCTCTGTGTAACGTGCCGGTGGTCTTGAATATCTTTCTGTTGCCGTGATGTAGTTATTAGCTAATTTTTCATTCTCTTTTAAAGCAGGCAACATTCCTTCTTGTTCTTCCTCGTCATCATCATGCCCTTCAAGATATACTTTAAGAAAACCTTCAAAAAGCAAAACTTCTCCAGAAGCCGTAAAGATTTCACTATGATTATTAGCTTCAATTTTCACGTTTGTTCTTTCTAATTGTGCATCACTCATTTGAGACGCCAATGTTCTTTTCCAGATCAAATCGTATAAACGAGCCTGATCACGATCTATGTTTACCGTATGACGTGACATATCTGTCGGACGAATTGCCTCGTGCGCTTCTTGTGCACCTTTGCTTTTGTTAGCGAAAGTTCTCGGTTTTGAAAACTCTTTCCCGTATGATTTTATAATTTCAGCTTCAGCAGCATCCATTGCATCTTTTGAAAGGTTCACACTATCCGTTCTCATATAAGTAATAAGTCCGGCCTCATACAAACGCTGTGCAAGCTGCATGGTGATTCCTACTGGCAAATACAATTTTCTCGCTGCTTCCTGTTGAAGTGTCGAAGTTGTAAATGGTGCTGTTGGAGATTTTTTGGTAGGTTTAGTTTCTAAATCGGCTACCTTATATTTTGACCCGATGTTTTTGTTTAAAAAATCTTCGGCTTCTTTTTTTGTATTGAAATTTTTTGGCAATTTGGCTTTGAAAGCTTTTCCAGCTTCATTCACAAATTCTGCTACAACTGAATAACTGGCAACTGCATTAAAACTTTGAATTTCGCGTTCTCTCTCTACAATCAAACGCACAGAAACAGATTGCACACGTCCGGCAGAAAGTCCTCCTTTAATTTTTCTCCACAAAACTGGAGACAATTCGTAACCTACCAAACGATCTAAAACACGGCGTGCCTGCTGGGCGTTTACTAAATTATAATCAATTTCTCTTGGATTATCGATCGCTTTAAGAATTGCACTTTTGGTAATTTCGTGAAAAACAATTCTTTTGGTTTTCTTAGTATCTAGTTTTAATTCTTCCGCCAAATGCCATGAAATAGCTTCTCCTTCGCGGTCCTCATCACTTGCCAACCAAACCATTTCGGCATTTTTAGATAGTGTTTTCAGCTTACTTACTAAGGCTTTTTTATCTGGAGAAACTTCATATTTAGGTTTAAATCCGTTTTCAACATCCACTCCTATTTCCTTTGATGGCAAGTCGGCAATATGCCCATAACTTGACTCTACCTGAAAATCGCTACCTAGAAATTTCTCTATCGTTTTCGCCTTTGCAGGTGACTCCACTATTACTAAATTCTTTGCCATTGCTCTTTTTTTCTGCAACAAAAGTAGAAGTTTTTTTTAAATATCAACCCTGATAATTCATTTTTGAAGTATTTTGACAATATGATTCTAAAAATTGCAGATTTATCTATAAACAGATTGATTATATATATAGGTATAGTTTTTAGAGGTTGATGGCATACAAATTCCTTTTAATTTTAAAACTTAATTACTATACAAAAATTTATAACTAAAATTATGATTACTTATATCTATTGGCAACTCTCGTATTTCTTTTGAAGCATTTAAACAACCAATTATTTTGTCCAATTTTTTAAACTCCTCTTCTTCAAATCTATTATTCCAGGATTCCTTTCTTCTTGAATTGAATCTTCTTGAATTGAAAGTCCAACTTAATTTGGAACAAACATATTTAATATCGTCATTCTCTGATAAATTTAAATCACATTTTATAAATATAAATTCACTATCATCTTCGAGATTACTAAAAACTATAAATTTATCTTTAATGTTCTCGATAACTTTAACTCTAACTTCTTCGTTTTTTGGATAATCAGATATTAAATAACAATTTCCAATCTTAAATTTTTCTTTACATTCTTGTGACATTTTTCTATATTTTTTTTTGGTTAATTCACAAATATACAACCACTTAAAAGCTTTTACAAATTACTTAATTTCAGACACATCTTCTTCTGAAACCGAATGCCATAGCCCGGATTGAAGTGTAAAGCCCGGAGTTAAAAAAGCAAAAGTTTCCTGTTTTAAAAAAGCGACCGGCGGAAGCTCTTTTTAAAACATTAGAAACTTTGCTTTTTTAATGAGGACTTGAAACGGAAAGCCGGAAATAGCTCCTAATAAAATGCAATTTGTAAAATGTATTTACAAAACAATGTTGCCGAATGATTCTGAAAACATTGTTAATTCTTTATCTGACATCTTGTCATATTGATGGTATTTGCGTTATCTTTGCACTTTGAAATTTTACAATGGAAAAGATTATTGAAGAAAGCAAACAGGGCGAAAGTCTTGTTTTAGAAAATAAGCCTGAGAACACAAAAAAACTTTTTATAGAAAGTTACGGCTGTGCGATGAATTTTTCGGACAGCGAAGTCGTAGCTTCGATTTTATCTGATGGTGGATACAACACTACATCGGTTTTAGAAGAAGCAGATCTTGTTTTGGTTAACACCTGCTCAATTCGCGACAAAGCCGAGCAAACTATCCGTAAGCGTCTTGAAAAATATAATGCGGTAAAACGTATTAACCCGAAAATGAAAGTGGGCGTTTTGGGCTGTATGGCCGAACGTCTAAAAAGTCAGTTTCTGGAAGAAGAAAAAATAGTAGATCTTGTTGTTGGTCCTGATGCTTATAAAGATCTTCCGAATTTATTAGCAGAAGTTGAAGAAGGACGCGACGCTATCAATGTAATTTTATCAAAAGAAGAAACATACGGAGATATTTCGCCTGTTCGTTTAATGAGCAACGGAATTACCGCTTTGGTTTCGATCACCCGTGGATGCGATAATATGTGTACGTTTTGTGTTGTGCCTTTTACACGCGGACGTGAACGCAGTCGTGAACCGCAAAGTATTATGACTGAAATTCAGGATTTATGGGGTAAAGGTTTTAAAGAAATCACGCTTTTAGGTCAAAACGTTGACAGTTACCTTTGGTATGGAGGCGGCTTGAAAAAGGATTTTGTAAATGCTTCTGAAATGCAAAAAGCAACTGCTGTCGATTTTGATCAATTGCTTGAAATGGTTGCTGTAGGTTTTCCTAAAATGCGTATTCGTTTTTCGACTTCAAATCCGCAGGATATGCATGAGAGTATTTTGCACGTTATTGCAAAATATCCAAATATCTGTAAACATATTCACCTACCAGTTCAGTCAGGAAGCAACAGAATTTTAAAAGAAATGAATCGTTTGCATTCTCGCGAGGAATATATGGCGCTGATTGATAAAATTAGAGCGATTGTTCCCGATGCTTCAATCTCACAAGATATGATTGCCGGTTTCCCAACAGAAACCGAAGAAGATCACCAAGACACTATGAGTTTGATGGAATATGTAAAATATAATTTTGGTTATATGTATTCGTATTCTGAACGTCCCGGAACTCTTGCGGGAAGAAAAATGAAAGATGATGTTGAGGAAGAAACCAAAGCAAGAAGATTACAGGAAATTGTTGATTTACAACAAAAACACGCTTGGTTTAGAAGCGAAGAATTCGTAGGTAAAACTGTTGAAGTGTTAGTAGAAAAAGTTTCTAAGAAATCTAAAGAAGAATTCTCAGGAAGAAATTCTCAAAGCATTACAGTTGTTTTCCCTAAAGAAAATTACAAAATTGGGGATTTCGTAAACGTAAAAATCACAAGTTGTACTAGTGGAACTTTGAAGGGTGAAGCGGTTGGGTATTCTGAAATGAATTAATAATTTTAAGTTATAAATTAAGAATGGAAAAAGAAATTATTATTGAATACAAGCCTAACGTAGATACATTGGTTAAAGTTTCCAAATACCTACTTTTCAGGATGGGGTTTGTAAAGTGGATTATGTTTATTTTCTTTTTTGTTATTATACAAAATGCTATTTTATCAACCACGCAATCTGAAACTAATTTAGAGTGGAATTTTCTGGATTTTATTCCTTTCGGAATAGTTATTATAGTTTGGTTAGCCATTTATTTTCTGACTATTTCCAGTATTAAAAAAAACATTCTTAAAAACAAAAAAAACTTAGAACTCCAAAAAATAACTTTCAATAGAGAGACGTTCACACAAGAGGGCGAAAGTTTTAAAATGGTAAATCTTTGGAAAGAATCTTTTCAAATCAAAGAAACCGATAAATGGTTTTTGATCTATCTAAATAAAACCTCTGCTTTACCTATTATTAAAGAAGATTTAAAAGACAATCAATACAATGAATTAAAACATCTTTTTAATTCAATCGATATAAAAAAAAGTTTAAAAAAATAAGATTTAAGTCTGCAAAGAACTTGAAACTTGAAACCAATAAAACTTGAAACAAAAAAATGGAAACAGTTCAAGCAATAAAACAACGATTTGAGATTATTGGGAATGACCCAAAATTAAATCGCGCCATTGAAAAAGCCATTCAGGTTGCACCTACTGATATCTCGGTAATGGTAACCGGAGAAAGTGGTGTTGGTAAAGAAAATATTCCAAGAATAATTCATTCGCTTTCTCACAGAAAACATGGTAAATATATTGCTGTAAACTGTGGTGCTATTCCGGAAGGAACTATTGACAGTGAACTTTTCGGGCATGAAAAAGGAGCTTTTACAGGTGCTACAAGTACACGTGAAGGTTATTTTGAAGTAGCCGACGGCGGAACCATTTTTCTTGATGAAGTTGGCGAATTGCCTCTGACAACTCAGGTTCGTTTACTTCGTGTACTTGAAAATGGCGAATTTATAAAAGTAGGTTCTTCACAAGTTCAGAAAACAAATGTGAGAATTGTTGCAGCTACCAATGTAAATCTATTTAACGCAATCGAAAAAGGAAAATTTCGTGAGGATTTGTACTATCGTTTAAGCACAGTAGAAATTACTTTACCTCCTTTAAGAGAAAGAAACGACGACATTCATTTATTATTCAGAAAATTTGTTGCCGATTTTGCACACAAATATAAAATGCCTCCATTACGATTAGATGATGATGCTGTACAGCTTTTGCAAAAATTCAGATGGAGCGGAAATATTCGTCAGCTTCGAAATGTTGCTGAACAGATTTCGGTTTTAGAAACCAATCGCGATATTACACTTGCAACCTTAAAATCTTATTTGCCTGCTGAAGGCAGCAATCTGCCTTCTGTAATTAACGACAGTAAAAAAGAAAGTGACTTTAGTACCGAAAGAGACATTTTGTATAAAGTGCTTTTTGATATGAAAAGTGATTTAAATGATTTAAAAAAACTCACTTTAGAATTAATGAAAAATGGGTCTTCAAAAGTTCAGGACATCAATCCAAATTTAATTCAGAAAATTTATGGCTCACAGGAAAACGACAGTGAAATAGATTTTGAAGAAGAACCAAGGACAGCGGTTATGACGCCAGCAGTTCATGAAGATAATTATCATATACCAGACGACAACAACTATTTAGACGCTGAAACGATTGAAGAAGAAGAGATTTTACGTTTAGAACAAAAAGAAATCGAAATGATCAAAAAATCACTAGAGAAAAACAAAGGTAAACGAAAAGCTGCGGCTGATGAATTGGGTATTTCTGAGCGAACTTTATACCGAAAAATCAAACAATTTGACTTATAAACTAATCAATTCCAAAAATTAAATTGCAAATTCCAAATTAGTATATTTGAACAAAATTAGAATTTCATTCAAAACTTTATGAAAAAAATATATTCTCTATTAGCCCTAATCAGTCTTTTAACACTGAGCGGTTGTACTGTAAAATATAACTTTACAGGTGCTTCTCCAATTGAAGGCAAAACATTTCAGGTGAACTTTTTTCAGAATAACGCTGATTTGATTGAGCCTGGAATCGACAGAGAGTTCACATTGGCTTTACAGGATTTAATCATGAATCAGACTAATTTAAATTTAGTAAGCTCAAATGGTGATTTGCTTTATGAAGGTGAAATTACAGATTACCGAATTACTCCAATGAGTGCAAGTGCTGTGACTACAAATGGTGATGCAACAGCTTCCCAAAACCGTTTAACGATTCGTGTAATGGTTCGTTTTTCAAATAGAAAGAAAGAAACTGATGATTTTGAAAAAACATTCGAATTTTATCATGACTATCCGGCGCAATCTCAACTTGTAGGATCAGTTTTAAATGAAGCCATCAGAGATATTTTTGAAAGAATTACCCAGGATATCTTTAATGAATCGTTAGCTAAATGGTAAAATTGCTTAATCGGTTTTATTAACAATTAAACAACAATAACTAGGTTAAAATAATGAATGTAACTAATTATACATACTTAATAAATAAGCCTGATGCCATCACAGAAAAGCATACTGAAGCATTGGAAAATGTTCTGTATGAATTTCCGTATTTTCAAAGTGCCCGTGCATTGCGATTAAAAGGGCTTTATAATAAAAATAGCTTTAAGTATAATTATGCCTTAAAAGTTACAGCAGCCCACACAACCGACCGCTCTGTTTTATTTGATTTTATTACTTCTGAAACTTTTACGACTATTCAAGGCGAATATTATGACCGTCAACTTAGAGATCTTTTAAACATAACAGTTTTTGACAGTGAAATTGTCTTAGCGGAAGAAAAGAAAAAACTGGCAGAAGTTCATATTGATCCTATTGAAAAGTCTATTTTAAATTCTATTAAAGAGGCTACAACTGTCACAAACGCTACTTTTGAAGAAGCTGCAAAAATTGAAGAAAAACGAATTGATTCAATTACTGAGCAATCGATTTTGGATTCTTTTAAAGAAGTAACAAACGTTACTTTTGAAGAGCCTGTAAAAATTAAAGAAAAACCAGTTGACACCAACTTTAGATTCTTTTAAAGAAATAACAACCACTACTTTTGAAGAACCTCTAAAAATTGAAGAACAGTCAATTGATTCAATTACTGAGCGACCAACTTTAGATTCTTTTAAAGAAATAACAACCACTACTTTTGAAGAGCCTCTAAAAATTGAAGAACAGTCAATTGATTCAATTACTGAGCAACCAACTTTAGATTCTTTTAAAGAAGTAACTCCAGCTATTGAAGAAGTACCTATTATAAAGGAACAAACACGAACTTTTTTTGATGAAATTGTAGAGGATGAAGTTCCCGAAGTAAGAGTTGAGTCAATTGAACAATCTGTATATACTTCATTACAAGATGCATCAACAATTGTCTTTGAAGAAGCTCTTGAAGAACCTACAGAAACTGAAGTTCCGCAATCAGTAAAAATTGCTGAAGAAAACCTGGAAATTGGAAAACCATTGGATTTTTCTGTTAGCGAAAAGCATTCTTTTCAGGAATGGCTGCAATTAGCAAGACCAGAACCAATTGACAGAACAAATGAAGGTCCCAAAGAAGCAGTAAAAACAGAAATTGAAGTTGAAAACATAGTCGAAAATGAAATAATGGACGAAGAGAAAAAGAAAAAAGCAGAAATAATAAATAAATTCATAGAAGCGAATCCGAAAATTTCACCAATCAAACAAACCGCAATAACTCCGGCAGTACAACCTGACTCTCATAAAGAAGATAATTCTTATTTAATGACAGAGACGTTAGCCAGAGTTTATTTGGAACAAAAAAAATATACAAAGGCAATACAGGCATATGAAATATTAATTTTGAAATATCCAGAAAAAATTACTTTCTTTGCAGACCGCATATCGGATATAAAGATTTTACAACAAAATAACAATAACAATAATTAAGTAATGAGTACATTTTCAATTTTTTTAGTTTTAATCACAATAGTTTGTTTTCTATTGATCGTAGTAATTATGGTTCAAAACCCTAAAGGAGGCGGATTATCGTCTACAATTAGTGGAACTCAAATGTTAGGCGGAGTACAAAAAACGACTGACTTTTTAGACAGAAGTACCTGGACGCTTGCTACTATTTTGATTGCTTTAATCTTGCTTTCAAGTTTAAGCTTCCCAAGTATTTCAGGGGGAACAGACTCTAAAATTATTGAAAAAACTGAAGCACCCGCAGCTAATACTCCTGCTGCTCCAACTCAACAAACTCCTGCTCCGGCAACTCCAGCAGCTAAATAATAATTTAAATACAAAAATGAAATGCCAGCCTGTCAAAGCTGGCATTTTTTTTAGGAAAAAATGTCAGTTTTAAGAGCATGGCACAATTTCTGAAAGTCAAATAGAACATTAAAAAACGTATAACTATAATAATATAAAATCATGGCCTTAAACATTAAACCGCTTTCAGATCGCGTACTTATCGAGCCAGTAGCAGCCGAAACCAAAACTGCCTCAGGGATTTTTATTCCGGATACTGCCAAAGAAAAACCACAAAAAGGAACTGTAGTTGCAGTAGGAAACGGGTCTAAAGACCATACTATGACCGTAAAAGTTGGCGATACTGTCCTTTACGGTAAATATGCAGGAACTGAATTAAAACTGGAAGGAACTGATTATTTGATCATGCGTGAGGATGATATCTTGGCGATAATCTAAAAAAAATACAAGTATTAAGTTCTGAGTATTAAGAATTAAGATATTTCAAACTTGAAACAAACAAACTTTAAACAAAATTAAAAAATGGCAAAAGATATAAAATTTGATATTGAAGCACGTGACGGTTTAAAACGTGGTGTTGATGCATTAGCAAATGCTGTAAAAGTAACCCTTGGACCAAAAGGTCGTAACGTAATTATCGGGAAATCATTTGGTGGACCAACTGTTACTAAAGATGGTGTTTCTGTTGCAAAAGAAATCGAATTAAAAGACCCATTAGAAAACATGGGCGCACAAATGGTTAAAGAAGTTGCTTCTAAAACCAATGATTTAGCGGGTGACGGAACTACAACTGCTACAGTTTTAGCACAGGCAATCGTAAAAGAAGGTCTTAAAAACGTTGCTGCAGGAGCAAATCCAATGGATTTGAAACGTGGTATCGATAAAGCGGTTGAAGCTATCGTTGCTGACCTTGCAAAACAAGCTAAAGTTGTTGGAAGCGATTCTGACAAAATCAAACAAATTGCTTCTATCTCTGCAAATAACGACGAAGTTATTGGTGAATTAATCGCTACAGCTTTCGCAAAAGTTGGAAAAGAAGGTGTTATTACTGTTGAAGAAGCTAAAGGAACTGATACTTTCGTAGATGTTGTTGAAGGAATGCAGTTTGACAGAGGATATCTTTCTCCTTACTTCGTAACAAATCCGGAGAAAATGGAAGTTGAATTAGACTCTCCATACATCTTATTATACGACAAAAAAGTATCTTCTTTAAAAGAACTTTTACCAGTTTTAGAGCCAGTTGCTCAATCAGGAAAACCATTATTGATTATTGCTGAAGATGTTGACGGAGAAGCTCTTTCTACCCTTGTAGTAAATAAATTAAGAGGTGCTCTTAAAATTGCTGCTGTAAAAGCTCCAGGTTTTGGAGACAGAAGAAAAGCAATGTTAGAAGATATCGCAATCTTAACCGGTGGAACTGTAATTTCTGAAGAAAGAGGTTATACATTAGAAAACACAACTATCGAAATGTTAGGAACTGCGAAAAGAGTTTCTATCGATAAAGACAACACTACAATTGTAAGTGGTGCTGGTGAAGCTGATATCATCAAAAACAGAGTAAACCAAATCAAAGGTCAGATGGAAACTACTACATCTGATTATGATAAAGAAAAATTGCAAGAGCGTTTGGCTAAATTAGCCGGAGGTGTTGCAGTTCTTTACGTAGGTGCAGCTTCTGAAGTTGAAATGAAAGAGAAAAAAGACAGAGTTGACGATGCTTTACACGCAACTCGTGCTGCTGTTGAAGAAGGAATTGTTGCCGGTGGTGGTGTTGCTTTATTAAGAGCAAAAGCTGCTTTGGCAGACCTTAAAGCCGATAACGCTGATGAGGCAACAGGAATTCAGATTGTATCTCGTGCTGTTGAATCTCCGTTAAGAACTATTGTTGAAAATGCAGGTCTTGAGGGCTCTGTAGTTGTGGCAAAAGTTGGTGAAGGTTCTGGTGATTTTGGATATAATGCCAAAACTGACGAATACGTAGACATGCTTAAAGCCGGAATTATCGATCCTAAAAAAGTAACTCGTGTGGCATTAGAAAATGCTGCTTCTGTTGCCGGAATGATCCTTACTACAGAATGTGCATTAATTGATATTAAAGAAGAAAACGGTGGTGGAATGCCAATGGGAGGCGGAATGCCGGGAATGATGTAAGACCCCATTCCAACTATATATAAATCCGTTTACCAAAAGTAAACGGATTTTTTTTAGCTTTTATTTTTTTTATCTTATCATGATAAAAATTTTGATGTTTTAAACAAAACATTAAGAATGCGTTAACTACAACAGATTGTTATTGCAATTAAATTTATGTGCTGATTTATTCAACATATAATTTAGCTTAAACATTTCTTTGTATGAAACTATTTTCCAGATTTTTTAGTTTGTTATTCTGTTTGCAATCCTTTTCTCAAACTGCTAATAATTCGGAAAAAATAAAGGAATATATCAATACTTATTTTCATTATGACAGGGAAATTATCCATGTACAATTCAACAAAAATATTTACATAAACAATGAAGATATCGCTTTTAAAGGATATGTATTCAGTAAAAATAACAATATTCCAAACAACAATACTACAAACGTTGAATTGGTAGTCTATGATGATCAGCAGCAAATAATTCAAAAGCAATTACTTTTTACAGAGAATGGCACTTTTAAGGGCGGAATTCATTTGAACGAGAAATTTAAACCCGGTAAATATAACTTCCATTTTTATACTAACTGGATGAATAATTTTAAGGAAGATGATTCTTTTAATCAAACAGTTGAAATTATAAGTAAAAACAATCCCTATGTTTTTGAAGCTAATGACCCTGACTGGAAAACGGCAGAAATAAGTTTATTTCCGGAAGGTGGCAATATAATCGACGGCATCATTAATACAGTTGGAATTAAAATTAAAGATTGTAATAAGAAGGGCCTTGAAATAATGAACGGAGTTATTTTGGATTCTAAATCAAATGATGTTGCGCATTTTCAAACCAACTCAATGGGAAATGGCGTTTTTTATTTGAAAGCTGATTTGAAAGAAAAATATACGCTCAAAATAAATTCTGAAAAATTAAACATATCACAGCCGTTGGGTAAAATCGCTGAAACCGGGATTATTTTGAGTTACAATAATAATCTGGCGAAAAACAATTTGCTTGTTGTTCTTAAAACCAATGAAAAAGGCCTTCAGTTATACCAAAATAAAAAATTCATTTTGCTAGTTGAACAGGATGGTAATTTTATGCAGCAAGAAATTACTTTCAACAATAATAAAACAGAACAGCCCTGCTTTTTTGATAAAAAGATTTTATCAAATGGGGTAAACACCATTAGAGTGCTCGATGAAGATTTGAATGAAGTTACTGAGCGACTCGTATACATCGAGAACAATACTACTCCCATAACAACTCTGGAAGCAAAAGCAACATCTAATGACAGTATTATGCTATCTGGAAAAACAGAAGTCAATAAGGCTCATTTAAGTATCAGCATACTTCCTGAAAAGAGTGTTTGTATGAATCAAAAAAAATCAATTTCAGGTACCTTTTACCTGAATGCGTATTTAGAAAAAACAGAAACAAATACGTATCCTTATTATGATCTGGACAACAAGAATCGAAAACAAGACCTGGAACTCTTAATGCTTAATCAAAATAAGGGCAAATTTCTCTGGGAAAATATTAAATCTGATCCGCCAAAAATAAATTATCAATTTGAAAAAGGGGTTACTCTTAGCGGTAAAGTAGAGAAAGAACTAAAACCCAATTCGAAGAACAAAATTTCTCTTATATCCTTAAAAGATAATTCATTTGAAGAAGCTAGTATAGATGAGCATAATGATTTTAAGTTTGAACATTTTTATGCACAGGATTCTACGGTATTAGCTGTACAAATGATAAATGAAAAAAACGCTGCCCTATTTACTAAGATAGAAGCCAGAGTTTCCAGAGACGAACCCCGTTTTATTTTAGGGCCTTTATTCGAAAAAATTACTTGCCCTGTATTAAAAACTACAGATAATGTTTTTAATTTCGCTTCGCCAAAGCCAGAAGACAAGGCTATTGAACTGGAAGGAATCGCAATAAAAAACAATTTCAAAAAAGAGATTTTAACGCACAAAAACAGCATGAGTCCTGTTGCTAAAGCCTTTAAAATTAAAGAAGGAGAATACAGAACAGTTTTGAGCTTCCTGACATCGAACGGATATAATACCGGCATCAACCAAAATGATAATACTGTATATGTTCGCAACTCAAGAGGAGCATATCTGGGCGATTCAGCAAGTTCTCCATCAGTATATATTGATGACATTTTAGCTTTTGATTTTAATCAATTGTTAACTCTTACTTTAGATCAGATAGATGAAATTTATATTGATCAATCAGGCAGTTCGGATGTTTCATCTGTAGGACATGGTACGATTAAAATTTACATGAAAAAAGGACAGAAAAGTAATTATTTTAAACCTAAGTTTACCACGTTCATCGTAACAAAGGGTTTCGCTCAAAACATTAATTACAAAAATAGCAGATTTGAAAATCAGGAGGAGTTTAATTATTTCGGCACTTTAAACTGGTCTCCGGATATAGATTTAAAAGACGACCACTTAGACTATCAGATAAAATTTCCTAAAAACAATCAAAAAGAAATTCAGGTCTTAATTGAAGGATTTTCTGAAGGAGGACAATTAATTTCAGAAGTCAAAAAAATTCATATTGGAGGAAATTCATAATTTCCTCATGATCATTAGAACTTAGTTTTTATGATGAAACCACTTTGTACGTAGGGTCTTCAATTAGATTTACATTAATAACTGCATCGGCATTTTTCAGCAATTGCCTGCAGTCTTCGCTTAAATGTTGTAGTTCGACTAGTTTATTTAGCTGATTGTATTTTTTTGTCAGATTATTTAAAGCTTCAATTGCCGACATATCTGCAACACGACTTTCTTTAAAATCTATTATAACATGATCTGGATCCTTTTGAATATCAAATTTTTCAAGAAAAGTAGTTATTGAGCCGAAAAATAACGGTCCATAGATTTCATAATGCTTCACTCCTGCTTCATCAATAAAATGACGTGCACGAATTCTTTTGGCACTTTCCCAGGCAAAAACCAAAGCTGAAATAATAACACCTATTAAAACTGCCAAAGCCAGATTGTGCAATACAATTGTAATTACAGCAACCAGAATTCCAACAAAAATATCATGTTTTGGCATCTTGTTTATAACCCTGAAACTCGCCCATTCAAAAGTTGTAATGGCTACCATCATCATAACGCCAACCAAAGCAGCCATTGGCAGTTTTCCAATTACAGGAGCTCCAAAAAGTATGATAATTAAAATGGTCAAAGCCCCGATAATTCCGGAAAGTCTTGCTCTTGAACCTGCACCAAGATTTACTAAAGTCTGCGCAATCATTGGGCAGCCTCCCATTCCATAGAAAAAACCGTTTAAGATGTTCGAACTTCCCTGCGCTATACATTCTCTGTTACTATTTCCACGTGTTCCGGTAATTTCATCAACTAAATTCAGCGTAAGCAAACCTTCTGTCAAACCAACAGCCGCCACAATTACCGAATACGGAAATATCACTTTTAAAGTTTCAAAAGAAAGTGGAATATCAGGGATATGAAACGGAGGAAATCCGCCCTGAACTGATGCTATATCTTCAACCGTTTTGGTTTCGATATTAAATACAATTACCAAAGCAAAAACTACCATAATGGCTACTAAAGAAGCCGGAACTGCTTTTGTAATCTTCGGAAAAATTAAAACAATCGCAATTGTTAAAGCAACCAAACCAAGCATAATATATAAAGGAGTTCCCTTAAGCCAGGAAACCTGACCATTTACAATTGTCTTAAACTGTTCTAATTGCGACATAAAAATCACAACTGCCAAACCGTTTACAAAACCAAACATAACGGGCTGTGGCACCAACCGAATAAATTTTCCGAGTTTAAAAAGTCCGATACAGATCTGGACAACACCACCAAGCGCAACAGCTGCAAAAACATATTCTATACCGTGTGATTTCATCAAGGATATTAAAACAATCACGGTAGCTCCTGCTCCACCAGAAATCATTCCGGGCCTTCCACCAAATATTGCCGTTACCAGACCAGCAATAAAAGCAGCGTATAATCCAACTAAAGGCGGAAATCCGGCCAAGATAGCAAACGACAACGATTCCGGAATCATCGTCATGGCTACTGTTAAACCTGCTAAAATTTCATTTTTGTAATTTACTTTTTGAGTAAAATCGAAGAGTTGGAATGCTTTTTTCATAGGGCACAAATTTAAAAAAATAATGTGCATAAAATCAATAAACCTTTCTCTGCAAAAAGGAACTTCTGTACTTATAACTGCTCCAACAACAGCATGATACATGAAAAAATAAAGCTGATCATATTTTTTATTCTAACGGAACACAAACGTATCCCAGATGATTTACATATTCTACAATATTTTCAGGTTGCAGTTCATCCCCTTCAACCCTTAATATTTTATCACAGTCTTCTAAATCAAAATTGATTTTATAACCAGGAAATTGAGTCTGGATAACAGTCATGACATGATTTTTATCTGCCTCTTCCTGAACATTTGTTTTAAAAATTTCGACTTCCATAATCATTAATTTAAATTATAAATCTTAAGAACTACTGTTTTTTATTAAAAAGATTATATGAAATTCCAAATCTAAAATACCCCTGAGTATCTTCTTTCTGATCATAAACATATTGGTTGGTTCGTTCCCCTTTTTCGGTAATTCGGGTGGTCAACACATGATTAACACCTCCTTTTACAAATGCTATTATTTTGGGCGAAAAACTATATTCATACGTAACTCCGGATTTTAACTCTAACTGGTTAAGTTCATAGACACCTTTCAGATTGGCAGTGTCTAAATTGAGATAAAAGTTTTCAGAATTTAATTCTGTTCCAAAAGAAATTCTGCCGTCTTCGAGCAATTCTCTTCTAAACAAAATTCGCTGTGGCAGAATAAAATCCATATCCCACTTTGAGTTTTTAAACTTATGATTCATCGAAAAAAGCGGCGTAACAGGAATTATCGATGACGGATCTAATAATGCTAAAGCTCCTGCGGTAATTGTAGTAGAAGGTGTTTTTTTAAGCACCAAAACTACCGAAACGAAACCTTTTAGACGCTGAAAATCATCTTCGTTTCCATCAACAGTAGCAGTAGCATTGTAAATAACCGGTTTGTGAAAGAGCGAAGACATATAGGTTGCGCTTAATCCTCCTGCCCAATATTGCGTATTTCGATTGTCACGGGTATACGTTTGATCTGTACTGTAATTGTAAATTTCTCCAAAATCATAACTTTCATATTTATACCGCAATGAAGTCGTCAAAACAAACTGTTTGGATTTTGAAGCATAAAAAGGCAAATTAAACGCTGCTTTAAACCGGCTATGATTTTCAATTCTGCCTCTTTCAAATTTATTTCCTAATAATTCAGAATTGTAATTTGATGGTCCTAATTGCTCATATTGAATATCAAAAGTTCTTGTACTGGGAAACTTATCAATTATAGCTTTGCCAAACGTTTTCATATCAGGTTCTTTTTCCTGGGCTATTGTTTGCAAAGATGTAAATACAACGATTAACGAAATGATTTTTGATTTCATGAAAACTGTCTTATGATATTAAATCCGAATCAAAAATAATCTAGTTATCCTGATTTCAATCACAATTTTATACCAGTGGCGTATGTTTTATACGAATGGCGTTTGTATAATTTACCTATCACAAACAGTTATAAACTATACTATTATAGTATTTTTGCCGTTATGACAATTGCAAAAATTTATCAAAACTTTTTTCTACGCAATCTCTTCGTAAATACGCTCGTATATCTGATTATTCTGGCTTGTATCTACGATGAAGTAAAACTTGACGGTCATGACTGGCCTTATATCCTCAGTAAAATTGCTGTTGGTTATTTTCCAACCATTGTCTGGATAACCTGCTTTAATCTTTTTATTATCAAACCTTTTTTATTCCGTAAAAAGTTCAAGCTTTTTTTTACGCTTCTTGTCGTTTACTGGACAGGTTTTTATTATTGTATGACCTGGTTTTTCCCCGAAGTTGGATTAGGAAACTTAAAAACCCTTCAAATATTGTCACTTATTATAAATGGTACTCTTTTCTATTTTGTACACATCTTTATTACTAAAAAAATTACACAGACAGACAAAGACATCATGAATTTTAAGTCGGAGCTTTTGTTTTTAAAACAACAATTGAATCCCCATTTTCTATTGAATGCCATGAATAATCTTTACGGGGAAGCATTGGCAGAACCGGACAAAGTTCCTGACCGAATCCTGAACCTTTCGGATATGCTTCGATATCAGATTGAAGCGACAAAAAAAGATTATGTTTTAATTGAAGAAGAAATCGCTTTCATAAAAAAATACATTGAATATTACACTTTTAGAAATGAAAGATTGTCTGTAACCCAAAACATCGAAGGTGTTTATGATCTGACCGAGATTCCGCCATTGTTCTTTTTGCCACTGGTAGAAAATGCCGTAAAATTCTCTGCCGAAACTACAGAACCTTTTATTAAACTGGACTTAAAAGTAAAATGCCGAAATTTGACTTTTACTTTAAAGAACAATTATCTGGAATCATCACGGCTTTCGGGCACCGGAATTGGAATTGAAAACCTTAAAAGGCGTTTGAAAGTATATGGTTTAAAACACCATTTGAGCTGTAAAAAAGAGAAAAATATGTTTGTTGTAAAATTAAGTATATGGCAATTACCTACCGCTGTCTCATAGTTGATGACGAATCGCCTGCACACAAAGCACTGATTTCACATATCTCAAAATTTGATGAACTGGAACATTCCGGCAGTGCTTTTAATGGTATGGAGGCAATTAAAATGCTTAATGCCAATCAATACGATATTATTTTTCTGGACATCAATATGCCTGTTATCTCGGGTGTAGAATTAATGGAATTACAACCCAACAGACCACTCACTATTGTTACAACTGCGTATTCTGATTTTGCACTTTCGGCTTACCAAAATGATGCGATTGATTATCTTTTAAAACCTATTTCGCCTGAAAAATTTGCTAAGGCCATAGAAAAAGCCAAAACTTATTTTTCCGGAAACAGCCTTAAAAAAGAAATCAATACCAACGTAAAAACATTCTCCTATCGTATAAACGGACAAATGACAGACATGCCACTCGAAGATATTATTTATATCGAAAGCCTGGGCAACTACATGAAACTCTACAGCACCAGACTTAAATCGCCTGTTATCATTTACGGTTCACTTTCCAACATTGCTTCAGAAATTGAGTGCTCTAACTTTTTACAAGTACATCGCTCTTTTATTGTAAATGTGAATAAAATTACTGCTGTCACTTTTAAAAATCTTACTATGTTTAATGGGGAGGTTGTTCCTGTAGGAAGGAAATATCAGATTTTATTGAACAATTTACCAATTAGATAATTAGGCAATTAGAAAATTAGATAATCGAAAAGCTAAACTTTTATGAACTGCCCCCAAAAAGTGTCTAACTTTTTGGGGGCAGTTCAATTTAGTTGGGCTTTTTTATTTTTAGTGTTTACGTGAAACGGGTATTTATACTTGGGGATTGGGGTTTATTTTATGGTATAATTGTCTGGGAATAAATTTCTGGGAGATTATGGATTTACGTAAAGATTCAAATTTATAATTACAGATTTTTGTTTTTAAAATTAACTAACTTAAAAAACTATATGTATTCTACATCTGAAAAAGAAAAAGACTTTTTGAACCAACAAAAATTATTGACAACAAGTTCTTTAAAAGACTTTAATGATCGGGAATTGCTGGAAAAGCAAACTATTTATTTAATGAATATTGAAAAAAGCAATGAAAGAATAAAAGTTAATTTACAGTTTTGGTTTTATTTCGCAATTATTAGCGGCGTATCCGGTTTATTATTTTTAATTAATTAAAGGTTTTTCGAAGATTTTACACTAAAAACTATGCAAACCTCTTTTAAGTTTATGCAGGCTTTTTTATTCCTTACAAATCAAAATCTACCGACTCATAACTTGTTAAAAAACAATATTTGCCCTCATCCAACATTGTAATTTTAAACTTACTTTTACTGTAACTTTAATTCCATAAATTATGGCTGCTAAAACTACGCTTGATACGCTTTATTTAATTAATGATTCCAATCGAATAGTTTCAATCGAAATAATCGTTGGGGATCAGGGACAGACCTCAACTTTGAGTATTTCTTTAGACAAAGAAGACATTGTTTCCAATCATATTGGCAATTTGCCTAAAACAACCATTCAGGAAAATAAATTGCTGCACGGAAAAAGTCTTAAAATACAGGCAACGATCACTGATACTTCTAAGGAAACCAATGTAACTTCGTTAAATATAAAGTTGTCCGGCGGTTTCTTAACCCGAAACTATCCTTTATATAAAATGGTTGATAGTGACGGAGATTCAGCAGATTATTATTGCAATATTGAGTTTTTTAACCCTTCAAATTCTTGATCATGAAAATAGCCCTAAAAATTATTTTTGTATCCATCTTGCTGACCAATTTTATACTGGTGGCACAGCAAAAAGACAACAGTCAGGAATTTGATTTATTAAAGGCGCCTATTTCTCCGGCTTCAAACTTATTAGGTTTTTCACAAAGTGATATCGATAAACCTACAGATGTTTCAGCTTTTATGACATCCCTTCAAACAGCGACCAATTCATTTTCGCAATTACCATCTAACTACGCTATTGATATTGCACCGTACTGGCTGTTCAAAAAAAATAGTTTAGGAGATATTTCTACTAAAGGCCTTAGCAATTCTTATGGCAAAAAAGTTTTAAAACAGACTTTGGTATTGTCTTTTGCAGTTAAGAACACAGACTCGGTTTCGAATAATTTCAATCCTGAAAGTACATACGCCGCCATGGGGTTCCGATTTTCAATCTATCGGGGAAATTATGACAGTACAACGGTAAGTCAATTAAGGAAAATTGCAATACTGCAGCAGGAAAAACTTAAGCTTATGAAGAAAAACCAAACTCAGGTATATGATAATCTTCCTCAGGAAATTGATAGTCTGAAACAAGCAAGAAAAAATATTTTTGCAGGATTCGATACTAAAGATGAATCAAAGGATAATCTATTACTTGGTGAATTATTACTAAAAAAAGCAAGCAAATTAGACTCCGTTATTGGTGCTAAAATAGAAATTCTCCTGGATGATAATAAAGATGCAGAACAATTTACTAAAATAGATTCCAAGGTAAAAGAATTGGCAGGCAAATTTCAACTGGCCAGAGTAAACTTTACGTGGGATATTGCGGGCGGTATCAGTGCCGAATTCAGGAATAAAAATTTTAATAACTCAAAAGTTTACAATACGGGAATATGGACCACTTTTGGATATACTTGGGAAAAATCCGGGTCTTTATTAGGGTTAATAAGATATTTGTATAATCCTAATAAAATTTTCGCATTGGATAATCAGGTTAATGAAATTGATAATATTTCTACTCTTGATACAGGAATTAGATATATTTTTGGAAAATCTCAGTCTAAATTTAATTGCAGTATCGAGGCAATCTACCGAAGTGCTTTGTCACAGGATTCTATTAATTCTTCCTGGAGATTTATAGCAAACGCAGATTATGCAATATTAAAAAATCAGAAACTAACATTTTCTTTTGGACGTAATTACGATGGAACAACAACTAAGGATGGCAATTTAATCGCTGCTTTGGGTCTTGTAGTAGGATTTGGTAATAATAGATAATTAATACATGTAGTAAATATTATACTACAAATTTCATTTTTTACCATGCCATTAAAATAAAAATATATAAATTCTCAATCAGATCATTCTCTTTTAAACAATAACTAAACTTTAATACATTTACCACTTAAAATCAAATTTCGAGTGGTATTTTTGCGTTTAAGAAAATACTACTAAGATTAAAGTATCCAAATTCATATGACACGAGAACATTACATTCCTTTTAATAAGGAATTCTTACTCGATCAACAAATAGCTGCTTTTGCAGAAGATCAAAAAAAAGCAGACGATTTTAAAAAGTTATTCGATATCATCGAACATTACTATCATTATGAAGCTTTTAATCTTAATCGAAATCTAAAACAAAACTATGCTTTATTCGATCCGGATTTAAGTGAGAAAGAACGTGAAGGATTTGTAGGCAAGAGTGATTTTTCGATCTTTAAAGAAACACTTCTCAAAGTTTTAGATCATGGCAACTATCGCCGCGTTGAGCAAGAAGCATTGGACAAAGCTTTTAAAGATTCGGATTTGATTGGTTTAAAACTTTCAATAGACCTTAATGCTTTTAAAGAATATGAACTGTATGTTCGCGGTCATCACAAAGCGAAAGAAAAAATTACTAAACATATTTTCTGGAAAAAAGAAATAGAGATTGAATATTATGATCGCGTTATGATTTATCTAAATTATAATGAAGCCGATTATCTTAAGAAGAAAAAAGTAAAATTAGGAAAGATGCCTGTCGATCCGGGATCGATCGTTTTGAAAATATTTAAACGTGTCCCTAAAAACGATCTTGAAACCATTTTTCCAAATGCAATTCCAAGAATGTCTACTACCGATAAATTACTTCTTTGGATACCGGGAGTTTTTGGCGGAGTCTCATTATTAAGTGCAAAAGTAATTCCGGCTTTGATCAATATGTATGATGCCTATCAAACGGGTGAAGCTATTGATATACTAAACAGTAAAACTTCTTTAAATCAGGGATTAATTGCATTGGGAATTTTATCTGCTTACTGTTTTCGCCAATACAACAATTTTGTAAACAAAAAAATCAGATATTCTAAAATGCTTTCGGACAGCCTGTATTTTAAAAATCTGGGAAATAATAGTGGTGCTTTTTATTCGCTGTTAAATTCATCTGAAGAAGAAGTACTTAAGGAAACTATTTTAGCCTATACCTTTTTACACGAAAGTAAAATTCCGTTAACAGCAGAAGAAATTGATGATCAAATAGAGTCATGGTTTAAAACTAAACTAAACACAAACCTTGATTTTGATGTAAAAGATGCTTTATTAAAACTAAAAAACATTGGTCTTGGAATTGAAACCAATACTAAATGGGAAGTTATTCCGCTCGACAAAGCTCTGATTAAAATTGATAAATTATGGGATGAAGCTTTTGATTATAACCAAAAAAACTTTCCTGTTTCCAAAAATCACAAGTAAAATTCTCTATCACAAAAGCACAACATAGTAGTTGTTTTTTTTTTTGCTTTTTTTAGTTGAAATTCTA
Source organism: Flavobacterium chungangense LMG 26729 (assembly GCF_000735715.2). NCBI lineage: Bacteria > Pseudomonadati > Bacteroidota > Flavobacteriia > Flavobacteriales > Flavobacteriaceae > Flavobacterium > Flavobacterium chungangense. The sequence goes on along the minus strand of NZ_JASY01000002.1, from coordinate 964,195 downwards.
TACCCGTATCAAGCAAAATCTCAGTGTTTTCAACGCATTATTAAAGTAAAATCCTGTTTATTTTTTTTTTAAGGTATTTTGTCGGTTTATTTTGTAGTTTATCGATTTAATTCGTAATATTGGCCTTATTTATAAATTTAACAAAACCAGTTAGTTTTATCATTTTTTGAAGTCGTTTTCAATCAAAAGTTAAAATTACAAATCATTAAAATCGAGAAAAGAGATGTCTCATACAAGCTATAAAAAAACAAAACATATAACGACAAAAATACTTCTAGTCTTATGGATTTCATTTGTTGTTGCCGCTATTATTGTCTTGCTTTTGCAAAATGAACTTTAACATCTCTCCTTCAAAACCTCAAAGGCGTTGCTATAGGATTGTACGCTTTTGAGAAAAGAAAAACTTGTTCTTACGAGGGTTCTTCTCAAGAATAAATTCATACAAATTTTTACTATAAATAAATAAAGTGCTTACCAAATTATTTAAAACAAAAAAGAGAACCATAAGTTCTCTTTTTTGTTTTATGACTAATTATCTCATTGATAATTAGTCTGTTTCTGCTTCAGTAAAATCCTCTGCCGTTTCTCCCACAGCAACCAGTTCTGGCTTAGAAGCTTTGAGGGCATTGAATCTTTCTAATTGCTCCAACTCTTCTTCTTCACCACTGAAATAAGGAAAAACGTCCATAATTGGTGACTCTGAAATAGCCGGAATTGTATAATCGCCCATCGTGTTTTTCATTACTGAAACGGTGTTATCATATGCTTCTTTTACATCATTGGCCTGTACTAATAAATACATGTTTGTTTTGCGTTCTTTTCCAGTTTCTTCATCAAAAGCTATTAATGATACTTTCGATTTAAACCAACGGTCTGCATTTTCGAAAGGATGAATTTCTGCATAATTTGCCACTTTTATATTCGTGATTTTAAATTCTTCACTTACATACGCCTTCATTTCTTCATTAATTCTGCTTTCAGCTTCCGTGTAGGATATTGCGTCTACCAAATAAGGCTCTGTTGTAACCTTTTGTGATCCAATATCATCCGTTTTTCTATATTTTACCTTGCACTCATACCAAATTGCACTCATCTTTGTTTTTTTTTAAGGAAGCCAAAGATAGATTTTAACGGAAATAAAATCGTCTTTTCGTAAAATAGATATTCACAATTTTGAAATCCAGAATCTTTAACGAAATTTACAACAAACTCAAAAATATTTAATAGCTTTGATATTCACCTAAACCCTGAAAAATGAGAACATTAGAACAATGGTTTGAAGAATATGCAGTGAGCCACCAAAACCCAAAGAACAAAGCGATACATTATATATGTGTTCCGGCAATTTACTTTTCTATAGTAGGATTACTTATGAGTATCCCGACCGGGCTTATCTCTACAACTTTAAAATTAAATGCTCCAATTATTGAAAATTGGGCTTTTGTGGTTTTACTTTTTGTACTTATTTTCTATATCAGATTATCAATTGTTATGGCTCTTAAGATTGCTGTTTTTTCAGCACTTTGTTTGATTGCCAATTATTATATCGCACAGTTATTGCCCCTGTGGATATTTTCAATAGGTGTGTTTGTTATTGCCTGGATTGGGCAATTTTATGGACATAATATTGAAGGCAAAAAGCCTTCTTTCCTAAAAGATATTCAGTTTTTAATGATTGGTCCGGCATGGGTTGTGGAGAATTTGTTTTCTAAGAAATAACTTCTCAACTAAATTTAATATTACGTTATGGAATTTATAGCTGTATACTCTAAAGAGCAATATGAATTCATAAAAGAATCTCGTGGAATATTATTTGAGTTTTGTAAAACAATTTCAGCAGAAGATTTTGTTAATCAAAATACTTCATTTGGTCGTGGAGGAAGCATTAGAAATCTGTTAGTTCATGTTGCAAACACTTACGAATACTGGATAGCAAATATTGTTTTGAAAAAAAATGTAATCTATTCTGAATACGAAAACTTTAAAACAATACAAGACGTCATTAGACTGTTTGATGATGTAGATAATTTCATGTTGGAATTTATCTCAAAAATGGATGATTTTGAAGATGAAATAGTATATGAAGTACAAAATATCAAAAATTCAGCAAAACCGTTTAAGATTTTTACTCATATTATTACTCACGAATATCATCACAAAGGGCAAATTTTATCCTTAAACAGGCATTTAGGCTACACTCCTGTTGACACTGATATAATGCGGTAATTTCAATACCCAAAATAATCATTACCATGAAAATAAACAATCAGGAAGTAAAAATTGAAAATTATGATATTTTTACTTATCGAAGAATTCGGCGTGCGATTGGTTATCTGGGAATTAGCCTGCCGGTACTGTTAGTTGTTTTGTCTTTTATTTCTTTTTTCGAAACTCCTGTTCAACATTCGATAAGTCATTACTATTATACGAATCTGAGGGAAATTTTTACCGGAGCTTTATGTGCAGTAGGTTTATTTTTGATTTGTTATAAAGGCCGTGGCAATATTTCAGTCTGGAAAAACGACAACTTATTAACTAATATTGCCGGAGTTATGGCTCTGGGTGTAGCTTTATTTCCTACAAATCCTGATATTATATCCGATAAAATGTACAGCCTTATTCCGCTTAATGAAAAATGGATTGGCTGGCTTCATTATGGATTTGCGGCGTTATTGTTTTTAATATTCGCTTTACTGGCTATCAATGTTTTTACAATTCGTCAGGAAAAAGAAATTCAAACTCCTAAAAGTGTCCTGAATGAAAACAACATTTACCGATTTTGCGGTTATTCGATATTGACATTTATTATCATGGTACCTGTAGCGGAAAAATTTTATCTTTTTCCTTATTCGACTTTGGTTTTTGAATCACTTTCGCTTTTTGCTTTTGGAATTGCATGGTTAATCAAAGGACGGGCTTTAGGCGATAAAGGTGTTATTGGGCAAAAATTGTATCAGGAAAATAATTCTGTGAGTACCGAAAAAGTTTTTGAGGAGTAAATTATTCTTTTCTTCTACTGAAAACTAAAGCCCTAGCCCGGACAGCAGTGGCATCCTTTTGTGGCGGGGTTCGCCATAAAAGATATAGCGAATGGCCGGATTAAGCTTCTAAAATTGTAAATGTGCTTTTTCTATTAGAAATTATCCCAATTTGTATTCCTGAACGCATTGGGATAATATTTCTATCCAAAATTAAAATGCAACAAAAGGTAAAAATTAAATTTTAGTTTATGAAACTAAATTTGTCTTCAAATATTTTTCCGATAACCGGAATTGGTTTCTTTTGTTCGTTGGCAGCATTGATGATGCCAAAAATCCACAGAATAAAAATGGCGTAACCAATGTAGTTAAGAAAATAAAGCGACGTAACCGTGAACACAACTACAGAAAGTATAATATTTACTGCGAAAGAAAATAGAAAAATTCCAAAGCCCTGCTTAAGATGATACGTTACAAGATCGCTTTTTGGCGTTATGTCTTTGCTTTTTACGAAGGCTATGATCCAACCAATAATGGTGATGTAGCTCAGGATTGATAAGGTTTTATTATTCATTGTTCTAATTATTAGTTGGACCAAAAATAGATACAATGAAACGAATGTGAAACCACCACTTTGTCATGGGTAGCTTTTAGTTGGTATTTGCCGTAGTTAAATCTATATACTGTAAATCGCTGTTGTAAAATTAAATTTCGTCTTTCATCAGTTTGAAAAATTGCTCCTTTTTTGCTCTCGAAATTGGCACAACCGATTTGTCATTCATGTGAATCATTCCTTCGCGGGAATAGCTCAAAATGGCATTTATATTGATCAGATGTGACTGATGTACCCGAAAAAAAACTGGCGGAACCAAAATATCCTCATAATTTTTTAGCGGTTTGGAGACCATGATTTTTCGGCCATCGGTTAGGAAAAAAGTGGTGTAGGAGCCCGAAGTTTCACATCTTAAAATTTGTTCTAATTTCACAACATACATTGCTTCCTGAGTTGGCAAAACAAGTCTGTCAGGCGTTTTAGACAGATTGGTCTGCAATTCGGTAATTTGCTGTTTTTCCAGAACTCTTTCCTGCAAAATGGCAATACGCTCAATTGCGGTTTTTAGTTCCTGCGGATCTATAGGCTTTAGCAAATAATCAACAGCACTGTATTTGAATGCGTTGATTGCATGCTGTTCATAGGCCGTCGTAAAGATGAGATGAAAAGCATTAAACGAAATTTGCTGCAGGACCTCAAAACCAGTTCCGTCTTTGAGCATTATATCCATAAAAACCAGATCAGGCTTGAGTCTGTCTATTACCTTTTTGGCTTCATCAATGCTTTCAGCATATCCGATAATCTGGATGCTGTCTCCGGCAACCATTTCCAGCATAATCGACAAGGCTTCTCTTAATCGGTGTTCGTCTTCAATAATTATTGTTTTGTATATCATTGTAGTATTGGAATATTTATAATTACGATACAACCCTGACCGTCTGTTTCCGGATCTCTTTCTTTTACCGTAAAACCGGCATCGGGATTCTCTTTTTGCATTTTTGTCAACCGTTCTTCTGTGATAGTTGTGGATAAAGATTGATGTGCATCGTTGATTTTTAATTTTCCCGAAGCAGCCAGCCCTATTCCGTTATCCTTAATTGTACAGATTAAACTTTGCCCGGTTTCATCTTCTTTAAAATAAATTTCGATTCGTCCGCGTACATTATTTTCCTGTGGTTTTAAGCCATGTTCAACAGCATTTTCTACAAAAGGCTGAATCAATAAGGGCGGAATTAAAACATCTGTTTCAACAGCATCGTCGCATTCAATTACATAGTCAAAGCCATTGTTTAGGCGTAGCTGCTGGAGTTCTATGTAATTCTTTAAGGTATTGATTTCTTCTTCAAGAGAAATGGTTTCTTTGCGTGATTGTTCTAAAACCTGTCTGGTGAGTTTTGCAAATTTATTGAGATAAGAAACGGCCGGGATAGTATCTTTTTGCAAAATCATACTTTGGATGTTCCCTAAGGCATTAAAAATAAAATGCGGATCCATTTGCGAACGCAGCAATCGTCTTTCTAATGATAGTCTTGCCGAAAGGTTTTCGATGGTTTCTTTTTCCATCAACTGTACTTTCAGATCGCTATTGGCTTGTTCCTGCTTTAAAAAATCTTCTCTGTTCTGATAATATCGCTGACGGTAGTAATAAGACCTGAACATAAATATTAGTCCTATCAGTAAAACTCCTGCAATGGCATAACCCAACAACTTATTTTTCTGTTGTAATTCGTTTTCGAGTTCCAGTTGTTTAATACGTTCTGCTTTTTTGGAAGATTCATATCTGGCCTCGGCATTTTGGAGTTTTGACTGGGTCGACTCGTTGTATTTTAACTGATTGTATTTTGCATAAAGCGTATCATAACCATAGTAGGCCTGAAAATCTTTTCGCTTTACCGAAACATCTTTTAAAGAGCTGTAAAATGTAGCTAACAGATAATTATCAGTATACGGAAGGCTTTTTTGGTAATTGATTCCGTCAATAAAAAGAAGTTCTGCTTTTATATAATCGCCTTTTTGGGTAAAGTAATATCCCTGAAGTCCAATCGCACTTCTATAGATGATTTTTACATTGTATTTTTTGGCAATTGCAGTGGCTTTTTCGAGGTTTTTCAAAAAAGCCTTTTCGTCAATTGGCTGTGGGCTTTTGGTATAAAGATCAGCAAGATTGATATAAGCAATTCCGATGTTGCTTTTGCTGACAATTTGATCTGATTTTTTTTCTGCCAAAGAAACTGTCTCCTTAAAAAAATCTATGGCAGCTTCCCAATCTGCTATCCCTCCGGTTTCGAGTTTATCGGTCAAAAAACTTCCAAAAGCTAATCTTGCATACAACTCGCTTTCAGCATCTCCGGATTTTGCAGCATGAACCATTGCTTCTCTTGCATATTTTTCGACTTTTGGAGGTGATGCAGGTGAAAAAAGGTACGAGATATCTGAAGCAATTTTGGCACATTGATCGTGTGCCTTTATTTTAGAAAACAATTTATAGGCTTCCAGAGAATACTCAAGTGCCTGAGGCTTATCATCGATATACGATTTTAAAGACCCCATTGCCCCAGCCGCATATGCTTTTGCCCTAATTTTATTTATGTTCTGCGAAAGGTAATAAGCGGTATCTGCATAATGCAAAAACTCTTTTAAATGCAACAGACGCCTCTGTGTTAATGCCAAATACGAATAACAAATCACTTCATCTTCTTTGTTCTTATTTTTTATTGCCAAACTAAGAGCCTGTTGCTGGATTTTAAGAGAAGCTACAGTATCAGAAAAACGTCTGGCATAACCCTGACTCGCCATTTTTTCGACAGTAGAGATACTTTGCGCCTGCATTACGATGGTCAATAAAAAGCAAAATAACACCAAAAAAGGGTAGTGAATTTTTCTCGTTTTTTTGAAATCAGATGTAAAAATTTGAAGCATAAATAATGGTAATTGTCGCCAAAGTACAAATTGTGATTAGACTTACCAAACATTTCATCATGGTTTTTAAATGATAAAAAGCTGATTACAAATACTTAATTGGAGACCAAAAACTGCCTGTTTCCTGATATATTTTAGAATTAACCAAATAAAAATCTAAACATTCCATTTACCAATTCGCAATTGCTATTGGTTTTTGTATGGAGTAATCTTGTTCTGTTAAATTATTTTAAAATCAACACTATCATGAATAAGAAAATCCTTTCATTACTATTTATCTTTTTTTGCTTTTTTGCTCAAATAAGCTATGGACAAACTGAAGAAAAACGTACAAAAATTGAAATCACCGTAAAAGACGGAAATAAAACTATTACAGCAGCCGTTCGCTCTGCAACAGTTTCTTTTACGAGAAACTCAACTTTGCCATCAAAAGATCCGTTAGACAAAACAGATCCAAAAAATCATTATCTGGCAATTGATTTTGAAAAACAAAGTATTGCTTTGTTGAGCGCTTTTGCTAAAAATAAAAACGGAATCGACGGTGAACTGACTATGACGGATACTTACGGGAAAACGCCATCGAGAAAATTTGAATTTAAAGGTGCAACATTAGATGCCTTAAGCGATCAGCTAAATGGTGATTATTCGAGCTCGTATTTTTCACTGAATTGCCGTTCCTTAATTATAGACGGTGTAACCATAGAATAAGTTCCCCATGACGCAGCTAAAATATTTTATAAAAGAGGGCAATAAATATGTCATGAAACGTGAATATGGCTTTTCTATAATGATCAGCACAGGGCTTGCTGCTTTTGCAATAGGCGGAATTTGGATCGACAATATGACTATGTTCTGGATATTTGGTGTTTTGTCTGTTTGTGCTGTTATTTCTATTTGGTCAAAACAGGTTATTATAGATTTAGACACACAGGAAATCATCATCAAAGTAGGGCTAATTGGGAAACCTGTTCCTATTGCCCTGAAAGATTTTCAAAATTTTGAACTGATAAGAATGAAGCAATATTTTATTACAATCAACACTTCTCTAAATATCAATTATTTAAAAGACGGAAAAGAAAAAACGCACTTGATTGCTCAGGGCTTTACCACAAGAGCAATGCAGAATCTGGCAAACGAAATAGACGAAATACTTGACAAGAATGAACATACGGGAAAAATATAATATTAAAGAAAACTCAAATTCGTTTTCATTTCAGCCTTTAAAACCACTCCAGAAATTATCATCATGGTTTTTAGCAGGGATTTTTGCTACAGCAATTCTATTGCCATTATTTAGAGAAATGCTGGATGAAACTTTATTTTTTGCCCTTTACATTTTATTAGCCTATGGTGTTATTCATAGTTTATATGATATTCTGATAAGGGCAAAAATTAGCTATACTTTTGATCTGAGAGCTAACTCAGTTTACAGAATGAGTCCTGTTTCTGAAAAGAAAAAAATCATGAAACTGGAAGAAGCTGTGATCTTTGTCAGTTCCGAAATGGGCAGCTGGCATTATAGCCTTGGGGCAAAAAAAAGTCATTTTGTAAAAAGTTATGCGATAAGTGAAAATTTCAGTTCTGGAAAAAAAAGCGATGCGAAGCAGGAAATATATGAAGAACAAATACTAATGAGAATTAACAAAATGATTGACTCTGCTCAGGGCTTAACAAATTAGAATGTGCAAAAAAGACAATTCAATAAAACTGAAGAAATTAATATTAAAAATGAGTATTTAATTATACAGAACGGTTTACACAGGTAATACGGTTACAATTGCTTTTTCGAATTCCCAATTGGAAGATAATAGAGCAAACCAATACCTATTAAAAATAATATAAAAGAAGCGACAAAAGCAGGAATAAGAATTTCTTTATTATTATCTAAAGCATTGTTTAAGGAGGCATACAATAACCAAATTTGAATCGTTACATTTAGAATTAATATAAAGATAATGGTCGAAAGTATTGCATTCAATTTATTAGGATTGGCTTGGTTCTGACTTCTTCTAAAATTACTCATACTCTTATTTTATTTACTGATTTATCCTAAACTTTCTTCTACGTTTTCAGCTGCTTTTACATAAACAGCATTATCTTTAAAAAACACTTCTAACTTAGGCAAAGCTCTCGGTGGCGGTCCTGCAATAACATCTCCGGTCTGCGCATCAAAAGAACCTTCGTGACATGGACAATGAATAACTCCGGTACCGGGCTTGTAAAAAACAGAACAGGAAAGATGAGTACACTTTTGTTCATAAGCTTTAAACTCTCCTGTTTCCAGATGAATCAATATATAAGGAATTGTACTCCCTTCCAGAACAAAAGCACGGGTACCACCTACCGGTACCTCATCTTTTTTACATACAAAGTGCTCTCCTTTTACCTCATCCTTCGGAAAAAGATGGGCTTTAACTGCTACCAAACCACTTCCAACCATTAACCCTCCTGACACTAATGTCAGGAATTTTGCAAAATCACGACGACTTACATTGGTCGCCTGTTGTTTTTCGATTGGAAAATCTTTTTTCCAGTTTTTATTTAAATTATCTTCTTTAGACATGAATTTGTTCTAATAAATTATTAATTCATTACTGCCTTTCGGCATCATAATATTAACTTTTGTATTCACCACCTCTTGACCAAAAAGGAAAGTATTTACAGGTGAGCTGTTTGGACGCATTTCCTGTATTTCCTCTCTGGTGCCATAAAACAAAGCCCCGCTTGGGCAAACAGTAGCACACATTGGTTTTTTGCCTACGCTTGTTCTGTCGTAACACATTGTACATTTCATCATCAAATCGTAAGATTCTTCTTTTTTCGGAACTCCAAATGGACAAGCCATTACACAATTTGAACAACCAATACATCTTTCTGTATTGGCGGTATGTACAATTCCGAATTCGTCTTTTGAGATAGCATCAGCAGGACATACATTTGCACAAACAGGATCATCACAGTGCATACACACCTGAACAGTTGTCTGCACAGTTGAAGCTCTGTCTACATAATTTACATGTATCATAGATTCCTGTCCATTTGTTTCGCATTCAGCGCAAGCCATTTCACAGGCCTTACAACCAATGCAACGTTGCATATCTACAAAAAACTCTTCATTTTTATTAAAATTGGTATAATTCATTTTTTGTTTTTAAAGATTAAACACTGGCATAGGCCAAAGATTCATTCGAAGGTGGTGCTATTTCATGTAATGGTTCTAAATGGCAGGCGCAAACTTTGAATTCCGGAATTTTAGAAATTGGATCTAATTCTCCTGTTGTTAGTTGATTAGCCGATTTTTTTCCAGACCAGTGATACGGAATAAAAACCGTATCTTCCCGAATCGTTTCTACAATATTTGCAGGAAAAATGCCTTCGCCACGGCGGGTAGTGACCTTTATTAATTCTCTTTGTTTAATCCCGTATTGTTGCGCCAGATTGGGATGAATTTCTAATAATGGTTCCGGATACTGATCAACGAGTTTTCCAATTCTTCGGGTTTGTGTACCGCTCAGATATTGGGAAACCACACGTCCTGTAGTCAAAATTACCGGATAATCGGCATTTGGAACTTCGCCCGGAAGTTTGTAAGGAGCCGGATTAAAATGAGCTCTTTCATCAGCTGTCCTAAATTTTTTATCTTCCCATAAACGAGGTGTTCCGGGATGTCCAATTTCCGGACATGGCCAAAAAACGCCCATTTCGTCTTCAACTCTTTGGTAGGTAATTCCATAATAATCAGCAGTTCCTCCTTTTGAAGCTACACGTAGTTCATTAAAAACAGCTTCACTGTTATCGTAGGTAAATTTATCTTTTACTCCTAATCGTTTTGCTAATTCCAAAATAATCGAAGTATCGGTTCTGGCATCTCCGGGAGGAGTTACTGCCTGACGAATGCGAATAACACGCCCTTCGGCAGAAGTAGTTGTGCCTTCTTCTTCTTCTTGTAATGAACCTGCCAAAACAATATCGGCATGACGGGCTGTTTCGTTTAAGAAAAAATCAATACAAACATAAAATTCTAACTTTTCCAAAGCTTCCCGAACGTAATTACTATTGGGTAAAGAAACTAAAGGATTAAAACAAATGGATAACAATCCTTTGATTTCTCCGCGATGAATGGCTTCGATTATTTCATACGCCGACAAACCTTTTCCGGGTAAATCTTTCTCATTTATACCCCAAACTTCTGAAATATATTTGCGATGTTCCGGATTCTCAATGTCTCTGTTTCCTGGTAATTGATCGCATTTATGACCATGTTCTCTACCACCCTGCCCATTTCCTTGTCCGGTAATAGTAGCATATCCGCAATATGGGCGTCCAATTCTCCCTGTCGCTAAAACCAAATTAATGCAGCCCAAAACATTATCTACTCCTTTAGAATGATGTTCGATTCCGCGGGCATGAAGTAAGAAACTCGTTTTGGCTTTGCCCCATAATCTGGCAGCTTGTTCAATTTTTTCTTTTTTAATTCCTGTAACTTCCTCTGCCCATTCTAAGGTATACTCTTTTACAGCATCTATGGTTTCCTGAAAACCGGACGTATGATTATCAATAAAATCATGATCCAGCATATCATGATCGACCAAATATTTTAGCATAGCGCCATACAATGCTGAATCTGTACCCGGACGGACATCCAAATGGAGATCGGCTGTTCTGGCCAACGGAATCATTCTTGGGTCAATAACGATAAGTTTTGCTCCCCGATCTCTGGCTTTCCAGATCCAGTGGGTTAGAGTGGGGAAAGTTTCACTAACATTGGCACCGGCTACAATTATAACTTCGGCATATTCTAAATCAGAATAATTATTAGAACCCCGGTCGAGACCAAATGCTTTTTTATTTCCCGCTCCTGCACTTACCATGCACAAACGCCCATTGTAATCTAAATTTTTGGTTTTCAAAGCTACCCTGGCAAATTTACCCATCAAATAACTTTTTTCATTGGTCAGCGAAACTCCGGAAAGAACGGAAAATGCATCGTTACCATATTTTTCCTGAATTCTTTTAATCTCCGAAACGGTTTTACCCATTGCATCATCCCAGGATGTTGGTACAAATCCCTGTCCTTCTACTCTTTTTAGTGGAGACAAAAGACGGTCGGGATGATTGTTTTGTAAATAACGCTGTACGCCTTTTGGACACAATCTTCCTTCGTTGAATGGAAATTCCATCCAAGGCTCAAAACCTACTACTTTATTGTCTTTTACCGACAATTGAATACCACACTGCATTCCGCAAAAACAGCAATGCGTTTTTACCAATTCATCCGGTTCATCTCTCCCTTCATATCCATCCTTAGGAGTATAATTTTTATGTGGACCAAATTGTGTTATAATGTTTTGTTCTGAAACAGGTAATTTTGCCATGTTTTTATGTTTTCTTTTCTTGGTTTTTCCCTATTTTATATTATTTGTATCCATTAATGTAGCTAATTCACAAACTCTAACTGAATACTAAAAAAAACGAAGATTGATTACTTATAAATTATCCAAATAAATTTCCGCCTTCTTGTCGGGCTTTCAGGTGCGCTTGGGCTAAACGGGATCTTTTTCCTTCAGGGCTTAAATCTAAATGTGAGGTTCCGTCTGGTCTGTCAAAATTAAAACCCAATTCTTTTGTTACTGTTTTAAGATCTTTAATATGTAAACTGGTGGTGAATGCTTCTCCAGTATGCTCACAAACAGCCATTCCCATTTTCATCCCTTGCTTTTTATAAATATGGGCTCCAATTTGCGCCGGACGCTGAATGATATGAAAGAACTTCCCGAACGGAATCCAAATCAAGAACATAATTACCGTTACAGCATGCAAAACGGCCAGGAAATCAAAGGCAAAACCTTTCATAAACTGGTACGAATAGGTTAATCCTAAACCTGTAGCCGAAATAGCAATTAATAAAATGAGAGGCAACAGATCACCTTCAAAAGTTTGAGTAGCAATCAAACCCGGATTTGTCAAACGTCTTCTTAAATAGTATAATGAACCAAAAATAACCAAATAAGAAGACCAATTTAAAGCATGAAAAGTCAAGAATGCGATAATGGAATCCAATTCAAAATCCATGACTTTAAAGCCAAAAAAATGTGCCTCGTATACGCTTATGCTATTAGGCGCCATTGAAAAATGAATCCATCCAAAAGTCAGCGGAATCGTAATTAAAAAAGCAGAAGTACAACCTATGGCAATCATAAAATGCGCCATCCATCGGTATTTTCCTCTTGGATAGATAAACTTTTGAAAAGCAATATTTTCAATAGATTCTTTAGAAGCAAACCAAAAATGAGAAAACACTTTTCCTGTAAACAGATAACTAATTCCTCTTTTAAAATATATCCAGGTTGGAGGTCTTTGCAGCCAAACAGAATAGCGGTACACAATACCAAAAAAAGCAAATACTGTCCCAAATAAATACGTAATTAATGCCGCATCAAAATTTTGCAGTTTTCTGGATCCGTAAAACACTAATACAATCATTAGGATGGACATCGAAGTAGCAATGAGTAAGGCTTTTATATTGTACTTTCTATCTTTCATTTTAAATTATATTGCACCAGCTAACCTTTAAATACCAATTAAAAAGAGTAACGGTTAATTTTTAAAAATTATATTTTTGAGCAAAACTAAGTAAAAAAATAAGTTAAATTACGTAAGTACCAATCATTAACAATAACGTTCTGTGATGTTATGATATTCAACACTGAATTTACAATAAAAAAGGCTGATTTTAGGCTGATTTAAAGAATCAATGGGCTAATCATTTCTTATTTAAAATAAAAACAAATACTATTTATATTTATTTTACAGTTTCTTTTCTGTCCATATCCTGAGCAAATTCGGGCAACTTTTCTCTGGTCATTTTTACAATTACGCGATGCATCCAAATCAGACATGTAATTGATAAAGCAAAGATAAAGAGCCATGAACTAGTCCAAAATCCAGTAAAAGCAAGTAAATATCAAAAAACTATTGGTCCGATAAATCCTCCCAAACCACCAATCATTCCTGCCATTCCTCCAATGCCCCCTACCTGATTTGGAAAATATTCAGGAATGTGTTTGTAAACTGCCGCTGAACCAATTCCCCAGCAAGCGCCAATCAAAATAACCAATACAAGATAAATCCACATATTCGCTTCAAAATGAATTTGTGTTATTCCGTCTGCAATTAATTCTTTTTTCTAAACTTTTTGATTTTCTGCTGCCACTACTTCCTGCCAGCTATTTTTGATGGAAAAAACGGACAGTGTTCTGCCTTAACCTCTTTTGGAGTAACTAAATATTCTCTTTCTCCAATAACTATTTTGGAAGAAGAAATTTGTGTTACTGTTCCTGCTTTCGCTGCCATTAAACCGTTCCCGCAGGTGGTGATATCTATTCTTGGAAATAAAAGCAGAAAACTCAATACTACCGAAGTACTTAACACCCAATAGACCACTTTTCGGGCTCCAAATTTATCGGATAAAAATCCTCCAAAAACACGAATAACACCTGCCGGTACTCATGAATTCCTCATTTAAAACAATGCCAATAGTCTGGTTTTTGACTCTAAGCTGATACAAAGCAGCTGAATATGCATAACGATAATAGTATTGGAAAACGTGTTTTCATGATTCAATAAGTTTTAAATAATAAATACTTTGACTGATTTTCAGCCTTAAATATTAAGACAGGAAAAACTAAAATATGCCTAGAGATAATAATATAAAAAAATGGATCGTCAGACCATACTCTTTTCGAATAATTTCACCAACCGATTTTGAGCCCATGAATGAAAGATATAAATGCTAAAAACCAATCAAATACTTATGCGACAAAAAAACCTTTTTTAGTTACATCTAATCTCTTTTAATTTTTTTTAAAGAAATTCAGAATTAGGAAACGATACAAAAAAACTTCCCATTTAAATTCTTCGATAATTTAAATGGGAAGTTTTCAGTAAAAAATTGTATTTAATTTTTTTTACACTTTAAGTTTAGGTTTAAATACTATTTCATAAGATTTGCCGCCTTTAAGAATTTCCGCTGCTATAAGCTGAATATCTTTTTTAGTCATTTTACTTACAATATCCTCAAAGTTTTTAGGATCATTTATATCCTCACCATATCTGTAATATTTAGTGATAAGCTGCATATCATAGGAGTTTTTATCTTTGGACTGTTCTTTTTCTTTTAAAAGATTAGTTCTAATTTTATTTAAATCTTCATCATTGATATTGCCTTCTGCAATTTTTTTAAATTCATCATTGACAATAGCAACCAGTTTGTCAGCCATATCCGGATTACAGTCAAAACTAAAAGAAACATTAGCTCTGGATTTAGGTTCTCTCGAAAAACCTGCAGAAGCACTTGGACTGTATGCCCCTCCTTCGGCCTCACGCACTGTTGCCGTGATTCGAAGCTGAAGTATTTTCCCTAAAACACTGCTGTAAATTGTATTTTTAATACTGTAAGGCATCTCTTTTCTATATATCATATTGACAACAGTCTTAGGATCTTTCATTTCTATAAAAATATCTTTATCAATTCTTGCTGAAAGCCATTCGGATTCATTGTCAAGATACTTCTCTTTTTTATTCTCAGTTTTAATCCCTGCAATGTATTTTTCAAGAAGAGGCTTCAACTGAGCTTCTTCGACATCTCCAACTATAAAAAATTCAAAGTCTGAAATGTCCGCAAATCTTTCTTTATAAATCTGTTTTATTTTTTCAAATGATACAGCATCAGCATAGTCCTGATTAAAAATAGCTTCTCTTGGATTATTTTTTCCATAAAGAGCCAGTGTTAAGCTGTCTCTCATTTTTTCGCCCACATCTTTGCTTCTTCTTACAATGTAATTGTTGATATTACTCTGCATTACTTTGAATGATTCTGCGTCAAAACGAGGTTTTACAAAATGAAGATGAATGAGCTGTAGCATGGTCTCAACATCTTTAGTATTAGAACGGCCAGAAACAGATTCATTGATATCACTTAGCCCTAAAGATACCGACGCTGTTTTGCCTGCCATTACTTTTTTAAGTTCTGCAGCATTAAATTCTCCAAGACCTGACATCTGAGTTAAATTAGATACAAAATCTGCAGATGGCAAATCAGCATCTTTTAACAGTGATATTCCGCCATCACTAATTGCATTTAGACTAACCTGATTTTTCTCTTTATTAACAAACTTATAATGTACTTTAACACCGTTACTCAAATAAAAAGTAGAAGCGCCAGTTTTCTTATCTCTCTTTACAGAAATAATAGTACCTGGTTTAATTTCGGTACCAGACATAAGTGTTTTTCCTGCAAGCTCTTCTTTATACGGTTCAATTGAACTGCTGTTTTCTAATGCTGTTATAATTTGATTTGCCTGGTCTTCAGATAAATTTTGCTGCCCTTCTACTCCGGTAACAATTAAAAATCTGTTTTCTTTAGTGTAGAATCCTTTTATAGCAGTATGAAGTTGTTCATTAGTAATTCCGGCTAATAATTCTTTTGCAATACCATATTCTTTATCAATATCCGTAATCACAGCATTTGTCAGGAAATTTTCCTGTATCTGATTTTCAATACTTGCATGGCTTTTTTGATTTTTTGCCGCAATTTGGTTTTCATAAGCCGTCCTGATGTTTTCTTTGGCTCTTTCAATTTCAGATGCTGTATAACCAAATTTCACTGCCCGGATTATTTCTGTCAAAACCTGACCGAAAGCTTCTTGCTGTTGATTTGGTTTAGGAGTAATTACAACATTAAATGCTTTTTTTGTTCTTGACAAAGGTGAATCTAATACACGTGCGCTAAGGAATGAAACTGTAGGTTTCTGTGCTAATTCTGATATTCTTTCAGACAATATGCTCAAAGCTATAGATTCTAAAAGCCCTCGTTTTAAATCTCCTGCTGTTTCTTCTTTCCATACATTATGACGAATCCCTAAACTTATTGAAGCTGAAGAAATTTCAGGATCGGTACCAAGGACATATTGCATTTTTTCATTGCCGGGAATATCCACAACAAATCGCTGTTTGGCATTTTTAACCGCCTGAATACCTGAAAATTTTTCCTGAATCTTTTTTTCGACTTCTTTGACATCAATATCTCCTATAATAGCGATAGCCTGTAAATCTGTCCTGTACCAGTCATGATAAAAATCACGAAGTGTCTTGTAATCAAAATTTTCAACAACAGACATTAGTCCTATTGGCATTCTCTGAACATACTTGGAATTGTTATAACTAATTGGTACTGATTTTTCAAAAAGTCTCATTTGTCCGTTTTGTCTGGTACGCCATTCTTCTTTGATTACCCCTCTTTCGGCATCAATTTCTTCATTGGTTAACAATAATTTATTCGACCAATCTCGCAAAACGGTTAAACACACGTCTACCAGACCGTCCTTGGTTGGAATATTATTCATATTATAAACCGTTTCGTCAAAAGAAGTGTAGGCATTGATATCTTTTCCAAAAACAGCCCCATTTTTTTGAAGCGTATTCAAAATACCTTTCCCTGGGAAGCTCTCGGTACCGTTAAAAGCCATGTGTTCTAAAAAATGGGCAAGTCCTTGTTGGTCATCATTCTCAAGAATAGAACCCACATTCTGAATAATATAATAACTCGCAGCTCCCTTAACTACATCGGTTTTTTTTATATAATAGGTAATACCGTTAGGTAATACCCCTTTTATAATACTTTTATCAGTAGGCAGCGCCTCATTTAAACTATTTTCCTGAGCCTTAATCGTCAAAGAAGACACGCAGACTAACAGAGATACTATAATTTGTTTCATTTTTTTATGGATACAATTTGATTGATTACTTTCTTTTTCTTCTGGTCATCAGGGCCTGTTTAAAATTACTTTTAATATTTTTTAAAGGGTTGTATAAACAACCCTTTATCATCATTTACAGTTGCTTACTAATTCAAAATAATAAATAATGAAATTTTTAAAGCTTGCCTCATTTCAAAAAAAGCAGGCTTAAAAATATGACAAAAGCTCAGCCTTTCTGCTGAAATATATTCTAAAGGCGAATCATGACTTAACTGAATTTTCCGGACAAATTAAAAACTCAGCACAGCAAGAAAATAGTTTCTCATTTGGATTTTAATTTTGCAGTTACAGCAGTTTTACCAGCTTAATCTTTGTATTGATTAAGCCGATAACTGAAGTCTGCCAATTTCTTTAGTACTAAATATTCAGCCCGTTAAGCAAATCCCTTAATTTTGCTTCCGAAGGTCTTGGTGCGTTTGAGGAAACTATATTTCCCTGAGGATCTATCAAAATAAAACGTGGGATGCCTTTAATAAAATAATCCTGAATAAACTTAGAATCCCAGGCATTATCAGCTATAACCTGAATGCCTCCCATTTTTTTATCGCTTATCATTTTTTTCCATTTCTCTATATCCGCGCGTTTGTCTATGGAAATACTTAAAAACTGAATATTCTTTCCCTTATATTCTTCTTCAATTTTACCAAGGTGTGGAATTTCTACTTTGCAAGGACCACACCAGGTTGCCCAAACGTCTATGTAAATATATTTCCCTTTTAAATCATCTAAAGACACCTTGCCTCCGCCATAATTATCATAACCAACAAATTTTGGAGACGCATTTCCTTTAGAAAGAGGTAGCAGTTTTTGATAAATCTGGCTTATAGCTTTATTATTAGTCTCATCTGTTGATGAATTAATGAATACTTTGTAATATTCCTGAACATCGCTGATATATGCAATTGCATTCTTAGCATGTTCGTAAAGAAGTATATTTTTTATATCCTGATTTTTTGCGCTCGAAACTGCTGTGATATAAGAAAGATAATAATTATCATGTTTATCTCTTTCTGCAAGTTCTTTACCCAATTTTCGGTAATGCGCCAATACTATATTCTTATAAGAGTTTGAGAAATAAAAATCTTCTGAATTATCGTAATCAAATGTTTTTAACTCAGGCAAAAAATCTGTTGATACTTTAAAATCAGTATTTTGAGTATAATGAGCAGGATCAGTTTCATATTTAATCATCTCATTAATATATTCATAATTGATATTTCTTTTTTCTTTATTTTTAAAATTTTCCGAAATATTTACCTGACTAAGAAGCAGAGAATCTTTCGAGGCTTTTGCTTTGTTCATCATACGCTTAAAATCGGTTTCACTAAGTGCATAACGAATTTTTAAGTCCTCTGCAACTCCCCAATTCTTGCTTGTTTTTTTCTGAATATAAGAATTGACCGGTCCTCCCTGACCTGAAAATTTTAAACTTTTTTTAAAATCTTTGGCATCAAATGAAGTACTTAAGTTTGATCCGGGCTCCAAAAACAATTTAGCTGAAAAATCTTCATGCTGTAAAGTGTAGAAACCTTCTTTTAATTTTAACGTCTCAGTAAATTTACCTTCTGGTGAAAGTTTTATTTCTGAAACAACCTGGTTCTGAAAATCATATATTTTTATTTGATCCTCAATCTTATTGCTGATCACACCCGAAAAAACAACAAAATCATTTTTCTTTTGGGCTGTTCCGGAAACATAACTTAGTATTAAAGTTAAAACAAGTAATGTTTTTATTTTATGTGGAATTTGCATTTATATTAAATTATTAAGTTAAACGGATTACTCGCGATCGTTCTCTCCTATTTCCGGGTTTGCCAAAATGTATTTTGTAGCAATTGGCACAGCCCAATTTTTACTGTTAGCCTTAAGCTCAGCCGTTTGTCCATTATACTTGTGAGTTAAGTTGATATTGGCATTGTGAAATTGATTTAATCTTTTAATATCAAAAAATCTTAAACTCTGACCTACTAACTCTAATCGCCTTTGAGTTAACACCATATCAATCACTTCAGTTTGACTGGTACTTGCTAATGCTCTATAATCAGCTGCCGGGATACGATTTTGTCTTAAATAATTAATATCGGTCAAAGCAGCATCTAAACGATTTAATCTGGCATTACATTCTGCTCTTGTCAGTAAAATTTCCGGTACAGAAAATCCGCAAAATCTAAAGGATACAAAAAATGAAGTAGCAAATGCATAATCACTTCCGGGAATACCAAATAAAGATATCGGGGCAAATTGTCGTTTTCTTTGGTCTCTGGTTTCGTATAAATTATAGAGTTCCTGTGTCAGAGGTAATGTTCTAAAGGGTTTTGAAGATTTTTTCAACCATATTATTTCCGGATTATTCTGAGGCAGCGGCATATTAATAATATTAGAAGAATTATTAGCAACCGTATTGTAATTAAGGAGTTTATTGTTAAGAGCCAGTGTAAGATCGGCATACTTTAATGCATTTTCATAGTCTCCTAAATATAAATATATTCTGGATAAAAATGCATAAGCGGTTACTTTTGCCGGTCTGTGTCTTAGTGTAGTATTGGCTTGTAAATCTGGCAAATACTGAATAGAAGAAGTTACATTTTCTATGACATAATCATAAATTTGTTTTACGGTTGCACGCGGCAATTTTACATCTTCTAAATCGGTAGTGGTTCTAAATGGAGCCGCAAATACACTAGAAGCAGTTGCTGGATTATAATGGGGAGCATATAAATTTACTAAAGCAAAGTAAGCATAGGCATTGTGAATTTTTGCTTCTGCCTGAAGCTGTAACTTATCATTCATATCTCCCTCTGCATCCATAATTTCTTCAGAGACAACATTTGTGACATATATTTGACCGTAAAGGTTTTGCCAATCCTGATCTTCCTGATCGGCATTAAAAAAATTATCTTTCCATAAGAACATATTTTGCTCATTTTCAGGAACTGATGCACTTACATTTGGATTATCATATTGGTATTCATCCCCCATTAAATCTACATTTGAATAGGTAGTTACCAAAGCTGGTGATTTTGAAGTAGAAGTGATTGCAGACTGATCAAGCAGCAATCTGTAATCTGACACTTTCTGAGGAATAATAATGCCTTTAGGTTTTATATCCAACCACTCTTCTCTGTTACATGCCGTTAAAGTTATAAGGCAAATAAATGATATGTATATTTTTTTCATTTTCGTTAAAAGTTAGCTTTAATATTAAATGTATAAGATGCTGGTGTTCTGTAATACATGCTTTCCGGGTCAACATTCCATTTATTAAAAGTAAAAACCGCCAGATTATCAATTTGTAAACCAAGTTCAAATTGTTTAATACCTATTGCCTGTAATGCCCTACTGTTAAGATTGTACCCTAATGCCACTTGCTTTAACCGGATATGGCTAGCATCGTCAATAAACTGTTTTGCATTTGCATAATATGTGTATCCAGCTCTAAAATCGTTTGCTCCGGTAGGTATTCTTGGGATAATCGTATTATTTTCATCTCCAGGGTTTTGCCATCTCTTATCGAAATCTTCATGTATATGCCCATTATTTAAACCAAAACGAACATCATAATAATCAAAAACGTTTCTGTTTCTAAATACATAATCAAATTTATAAGTAGTCAGAATACGCAGATTAAGGTTTTTGTAATTAAAATTATTAACCCAGCCTCCATAATATTTAGGTGTTAAAGAACCATTGTAAACCAAAGCATTTACATCTGTAATAAGTTCACTCACTCCTTGTTCATTTCTTCCATTTACATCAATTACATCTCCATTCTGATTTAATGTTAACGGGTATCCGTTTGAATCCAAACCAATATAGTTATAGCTGTACAAATATCGTAATGGTTTGCCTTCTAATGGCTGACCGTCTAAATAGGTATTGATGGTTTGGGTAGGTACATCAACTTTAGTCACTTCATTTTTATTATAACTAAAGTTTAAGGTTGTTTGATATTTGAAGTTTTTATTATCAACTATTCGGCCAGTAAGCTGCGTATCTATACCATGATTCGTCATTATTCCGGCATTAACAAGAGCCGAATTAAAACCTAAAGTAGAAGATATAGCAACTGTCGATAATAAATCTACACTCTTTTTGTTATAGTATTCAATGCTTCCGCTTAATCTATTATTAAAAAATCCAAAATCTAACCCCAGGTTTTGTACATACGTTTTCTCTAATCTTAATGATGGATTTTTTACAGTGGAAACAAAGCCATACTGATTACTGGTTTGAGAATCTCTGCTTATGCCTACCTGTAAAAATGGACTCGTGCTGTTATCTACATTTCCATTGCTGCCATACGTTCCTCTAAGACTCAGCAGATTAATGTTTTTTATTGATTTCATAAACGGCTCATCATGTAGATTCCATTTAAGTCCAATTGAATATAATGGGATATTTCTATATTCGCTGCTTCCTCCAAACAGGTTCGCATCATCAAGTCTTATACTTCCGGAAAGTATATATTTTCTTTTGTATGCATAGGCCGCATTACCAAAATACGATATAAATCTATTCTCTATTTCAGTTATTCGGGTTGGGTCATTTATCGTACCTGTTCCCGAAGGAGAAATATTTACTATAGCACCAAATGGAATATTGGCATAGGTTAGGGATTCCGGATCATATCCATATTTAGATGTTCCAAAAGTATTACTCATCTCCCTTCTTATTTCATACCCTGCAACCGAAGTAATATTATGGTCGTCAAATGATTTATCTAAATTAAGCTGGAACCTTCCTGAATGCGTCCTGCTTTGTCCAAATTGATTCTCTAAGATACTTCCTTTCGGAATTGTGCTTACATATCTGCCTAGTGCTGCATTATTCGCAGTGTAAGTATTAACTAAGCTTCTCACGGAAAAGGTCTCTTCACTAAATAAGTTATTTATAGTATTCTGTCCCCATTCGTATTGGTATTTCCCCTGAATATTTAAATAATCCGTGAAATTATATTTTAATTCTGTCTGTAAACGAAGTAATGTTGTTTTAGTATCGTTGTTTTTATTGTCAAATTCCTGCTTCAGGTTGTAATCCCATGAATAAGGATAATTAGCAGCTATTGTAGCATTATAAAATCCGTAACGCTGCGGCAGATATTCTCCATTACTTCCTACTATATCCTGATATTGGAATAAATTGCTGTAATCAGAAAATGATAATCCGTTGTTTTTATAATTGTAAGTATCCAGATTAAAATTAAAATTCAGCTGCAGTTTGCTTGAAAGATCAATACTGTTGTTCAGATTAACAATAACCTCATCACGATCATTATTTTTGAAAAAATTTAAGCTTTCATTTTTATTATAAGTAAGCGAAGCACGATAGGTACTGCGTGTTCCTCCACCTGATATGCTGGCATTATGCTGGCTCCAGATAGTGTTCGCCATAAATAAGTCTTCAAACTCATTTCTATTATCTTTAGCTAATAAACCATTAATGATTTCATCCTCCTGGCTTTGATTAATACTACCATTGTTTTGCTTTAAATAAGTTTCTAAACCTTTACTTAACCTTGGTGCACTGTAATTAGTTGGAAATGTGACCCATCTGTTATCTGCTCTGTGTTTTTCGTATTGCAAATAGCTGGAAGTAGGCGCATATTTTAAATCATTCAGATCGTATCTTGACGTAATTTTAGTTGTTGATGACAAACTAACTGTCGGCACTTCTCGGCTGCTTCCTTTTTTAGTAACAATTACGATTACACCATTAGCAGCTCTAATACCCCAGATAGAAGCCGCTGCAGCATCTTTAAGAATTGTTATGCTTTTTACATCATTAGGATTAATAGAATTCAAATCTTGTGAAACCGGAAATCCATCCACAATAATCAAAGGGTCGTCATTAGCATTAATAGTACTTAATCCTCTTATGGTTACCCCATCTGTATTATCGAATAAAACACCGGAAACCTCTCCTTCAATTTTTGAAATAATATCCTGAGAGATCTTAAAGTCCAGAACATCTTCATTAATTTTCTGAAATGACCCTGTTGCTCTTTCTTTAGAAATGTTTTGATATCCTGTAGATACTATCTGTAAAGCATCAAGCTCTGTGACATCTTCTAACAAAGTTTGATTTATTACTTTCTGAGAGTTAACTTTTACTTCAATGGTTTTAAAACCTACATAACTAAATACGATTACATCCTGAGGAGACGATACTTCTAATTTATACATACCATCAAAGTCTGTTGTAGTAGCAGTCGCATTCCCTTTTATATGAACCGTTACTCCCGGAAGCGGCATTCCTGATTTATCAGTTACCTTTCCCATAATCGTTATTTTCTGAGTCAGGATTTCTCTTTTTTTGATTAAAATCGTGTTTTTGCCTGTTTGTAAATACTCGTAATTAGTATTGTCTAACACTTTTTCTAAAAGTTCATCTACATCTAATTTCCCTTTACGTATTAAAACTGAAGGCAACTTTTGATTTAAATCCTGCTCGTAAACAAAATGATAATTGGTTTGTTTTTTAATTAGGTCAAAAACTTCATCAATTGTAAGTCTTTTACTAGACTCTACAATTATTTTCATTTGCCCTATAGAACTTATCGGACTAAATGATAAAAGTAAAAAACTTATTAGCAATAGAAATGTTCGCATAAGTAATACGTGCAGCCGTTTCCTAAATTGGGAACTGGCTGAATTTAAATTAAAATTCATAAATTTGTTTCTGATTAGTTGGACATTGGTTTAATTAATTATTCATAGAAGAGATACGAAGTTTGTCACCGCCAAATGATTCAGCTTCGTTCTCTTTTTTTTGTGGTTTACTTTTTAATATTTTATCCTGCTTAATTATTTTTATTCCAGGACAACTGTTTTCTCACGAATGGTGTATTTCGATATAGCACCTAACTTTTTAAATGTTTCTAAAATTTCTACTATGCCCTGATTTTTTTCAAACAAACCATTAAATCCTTTGTTTTGCAATCCCGGATTTTTAAAAACCACATCGATATCATACCACCTTGATAATATCAACGTTATTTCTTTTAATGATTTTCTTTGAAAACTAAACACACCGTCTTTCCATGCGATGTCGTCATAGACATCCACCGATTTGGTCTGCATGGTATTGGATGCTTTGTTTAGAACAGTCTGCTGGTTAGGATGCAGTTGTACAACTTGTTTATTATTTGACAATTCTACTTTACCTTCGACTAGCGTCGTGAAGATATTGGCCTCATCAGCATAGGCTTTAATATTGAATTGTGTACCCAGCACCTCAACATTTTGGCCTTTTACTTTTACATTAAAGTGAGATCCTTTGTGAGCTGTGCTTGGTGACACTTCGAAGTAAGCTTCACCATAAACCAATTCTACATTGCGGGATTTGCCGTTGATAAAACGATTTGGAAATTTGAGCTGCGACTCGGAGTTAAGCCAAACTTTAGTACCATCAGCCAACTGCAATGAGAATTGTCCTGCACGTGGAATAGTCAGGTAATTGTATTCAATTTTAGTATCGCTGTCTTTATAAGCTACGTTTTTACCATTCGCAGAAATTCCGTCAGCATTATAGGTATTGCCTTGCCCCAGAACAATAATTTTACCATTACCTAATACCAAAGTAGCCTTATCGGTTCCTGGTTGAATTGGTGCTGACTGCACTACTGCAGGCACTGCCTGAGTATCAGCTGTACTACTGTAAAAATAAAATCCCAGACCTAAAAGGACTAACAGGATTGCTGCATATCTTAGGAAGTTAAAGTTGAGCTTAAATACTCCCGGTTCTGAATCATATAAATCAGTATGTGGAAAATTACTCAGTTTCGGGTGGATATTTTTCCAGGCTTTGTTCTTATCGATAATTTTCTGGAATCCTAACTGACGTGATTTTTTATAAAGTTTTACATACTCTATAAAGAAAAGTTCATTATCCGGACTCTCATTAATCCAGTTTTGAAGTGTATCAAAATCTTTCTGATCCAGCTCTTTAGAGAGATAGGATCCGATTAATGATAGTATAGTAGAATTTAAATTATCCATATTAAGCTATTGTTACTTATATGATAACAAAAGAATAAAAATGGGTGACAAAAAATTAAACTTTTTTTTATTTTAACATTAATAATGCAATCAAAAGCGGAGAATTGCGTAATTTTTTCAATGCTCTCCCATATTGTGTTTTTACAGTATTCACAGAAATACCATAAAATTCGGCAACTTCTTTATATTTTTTATCATCAAGTACAATCGCCTTAAAGATTTCTTTACTTTGATTGGGAAGTTTGTCAATTTCTTGTTTCAAACGCATTAACTCCTGATCTGGTGATAAACCAAAAGGGATCTCGTCTTCTATCAATTTATTAATTACATCATCTAGTTCTTCGAAAACAAATTTTGAATGTTTTCGCATTTCTAAAACACTATTGTTTCTAACGGATCTATGTAAATAAGCACCCAGCGAATCCTCAATTTTCAGATAACGCTTTTCATTCCAGAAGTCAACGAATATATCCTGAACAATGTCTTGCGCCATATCATAGGAGTCACAATATCTCATGGAATGAATACAAAGTGTATCATAATACTGATCAAAAAGTATCTTGTAGGCTGAAGCATCTCCTTTTTTTAGTTTTACTAATATTTCGGAATCAGTTTGCTTCATGGATGCAAAGGGTTAATGTGGTATTATTGACTTTAGAGAATCAAGGTGCTAATATACCTATTTCGACTTAATAAAATCTAATAAATCCTCAAGTTGCTGTATTGCCTGAATAAGATTAAAGTATTTTTTTAACCGTTAACCAATGTGAGACAACTCATCACCTGTCTACCCAAACAAATAAAACTGAACATTATTCAATAAGAATGAAAAGCTTTTTCAGAAAATTAATCCGGAAAAGCTTTTCACAAATTGTTCATTATTTTCAGATAAAAAATACAATCTGGAAAGTATTAGAGGATCTGTTAGCCTAAAAAACAAGGGAAGCTAAAATCCGTAATTTACATGGAACACACATCATTGCTTTTTTTATATACTTTAAAATTTACGTTTAAAAGATTTAAGTACCAAAAAAACAGAACCGACAAAAGAAGTACAAAAATTACAACCAATAATTTCCATCTAAAACAAAAAAGAACAAATCAGAAAAACTGACTTTGTCCTTTTAGTGAACACCTTGACACAAAATTCGAGACTTTTTCTCGAAGATTTCCAGATTTTAAGTAAGCTGACAGAGATTAAAAAATACAAATACTTGATTTTAAAATATTTAAACAACAATTAAATGAAGTTAAATCACTTAATTATGTAATTGATTTTTGAGAGCATATAGCTTGCTTCTTAGATTTTTTAACATTAAAGGGTCAGAGACTTTACCTTTAGTTCTAGTTAAAAAAATGGGCTCTCCGATATTCATCTTTAAAATATGTCCTTGTTTATTAAAGAGCTCCGAGATCAGTTTTAAAGTTTGTAACATGGGATGAATTGATTTTAACATACCGAATAAAAAACCATTATTTCCATGAAAATATATAGGTAAAATAGGAACGTCTGCTTTACAGATAATTTTTCCTACCACAGGATGCCATTCCGGATCTGTGATTTTACTCGTCTTAAAATCATAAGATGAAACTTCTCCGGCGGGAAATATTGCAACAGGAATACCTTCTGATAAAGTTTTGAGTGTCATTTTTAATCCCGTAATACTCGCAGAATTTTGCACATTTTCAAATGGATTTACCGCAATAATGCATTTCTCAAGATTTGGGATTTCCTTTAATAAAAAGTTCCCCATATACAATGTATCAGGACGTATCTTCGCAATTGTACTTAATAAAGCCAATGATTCAATACCTCCATAAGGATGATTTGCAACAACTATAAATGCTCCTTCACGAGGAATGTTTAATAATTCGGCAGGATCAAATTGAACTTTTACACCAATTTTCATTAAAACATAATTAGCAAAATCTGCGCCCTCAAGATTACCAGCCTCTTTTACAACCTCATTTAAATTGTTAATCTTCATTACTTTCATTAAATAAGAAGATAATCCCGGGATAGGAATTTTAGAAAGGCCAGCAGCTTCAGAAAATTTTTCTTTAGATATCAGTGTCATATGTTGTAACGGTTAAGGTTGAATACGAAAGCTAATAAACCTAAAAAGAACTAAAACTAGCAATGGTTATTGATAAATCTTGTTTACTATAACGTTATGACTAGAAACAAGAATTTTGTGTTATGAAAGGGAGAGATGGTTAATCATCTGCATATTCTTTATCGCAATCGTGAGTAAAGATACTCGATTTTACATGCGAAAGTTCAATAAGTAAATAAAACAATTATGAAAAGTACGGATTTCTTAATATTGTCTTTGTAATTATAGAAATAAAAAAAAGGTAAAACACATAATGTATTTTACCTTTCTTGCGACCTTAGAAGGACCGAATACAAACCTTTTGCTTGAAGATTTGAAAACTTCAAATGAAATTTTAATATTCTAATTAAAAATTGAGAACTGCTCTTTTTAATTCATATTAAACCTTATTCTTTTGATTAATCTTTTTGAGTCTATATCTATTTCGTCTCGTCCATGCAGTAGTAAATCATTTCTGAATAATACTAAATCTTGCTTTTTTAATTTAATTTTAAACGAATTAGCTTCAAAAATTTTGTCCAAATTATTTAGTTCTTCAATTTCCTTCTCATTGATTTCGGAAAATGATTCCATAGTTATTCTATCATAACAAATGTGATAGTTGCCATTGTTGCCACTTAAAATACTTCTATACTGATTTCGGAATTTCCATTTTTTATGTAATAGATTATGGATTACATTTTCAGATAATTGATTTATTATTTTTCTTAAAAAAACAAAGTTATTTGCACCTTGTTCCTTGATGGCTGGCTCGACGCATAAAAAACCTACACAGTTTGGAATTACATCAAAATCAGCACAATCAGTATGTAAAGGAAAGGAAAAAGCAGAAGCAGCAATAGAAGTGAAAAAATTATTTTGCTTAGATATTTTGACATCAAAAATGTCTTGCCTACAATTGTTTCTATTTTCTTTTACAGAATCTCCAATACTATTGATAAATGATTGAAATTCATGATCTAATAAAGGGAAGTTTTCTATGAGAACTATAGTTTCCCCTTTTTGTAATGTTTTAATTATATTTTGAGGATTAAAATCTTTTTCAAAATCAAAACTAATTAACAAGTCCAATACCTCCATCAATAAATAAGCTTAATTCATTATTAAATCCATTTTTCGGAAAACTATTAATTTTTTGATTTAAATTCTCAATAATTGTAAATTCTCCAAATTCATTTCCTGATTTATAATAATAACTACAGGATATTTTCTCTACATTCCCACCCCATTTTAACTCTCTGAAAACCGGAATTTCAGTCATTTCATGGATTTTTGAAAAGAGTTCTCCAATTGTAAAGCTTTCATTAATATCAAGAACATTTAAAATTACTGGGACTTGGTTGTAATCATTCAACTCTGAAAAAAATTCAATTTTCATCTCTTCGTATTTAGTTACTTAGCTTTTACTTAAATTTTCTGGCTAATATAAATATTTTTATCTATAAAAAGCATTATAAAAAATAGCTACACTTTCGCTGGTTCGGGCCAAAATTTATCATAACCACTGATTTTATAAAAATAAAAAAAATGAGAAAAAAATCAAACTACAAAAAAAGCCTGAGAATATGTATTCTCAGGCTTTAAAAAAACTTATAGTGACCGCGACAGGGTTCGAACCTGCAACCCTCAGAGTCGAAATCTGATATTCTATCCAGTTGAACTACGCAGTCAGTATTGTAATAATTTAGATTGTATTATCTTAATTATTAATTTAAACTAATAATTTTTTCACAATTGCAGAAATGGTTTTTCCTTCGGCAGTTCCGCCCAATTGAGCAGACGCCAATCCCATTACTTTGCCCATTGAAGCAATACCTGAAGCTCCGGTTTCAGCAATAATCTTAGCGATAATAACTTCAACTTCTTCTTCACTTAACTGAGCTGGTAAAAACTTCTCTATTACCGCAACCTGAGCCAATTCTGGTTCAGCTAAATCAGGACGGTTTTGCTCTGTAAAAATTCGAGCACTTTCTTTACGTGTTTTAACTAATCTCTGAAGTAATTTAATTTCTTCATCTTCTGACAATTCTTCTTTAGAACCAGATGCAGTTGAAGCTAATAATAATTCAGATTTAATGGCTCTTAATGACTCTAATGCTACTGTATCTTTTGCTTTCATGGCAGTTTTAATCTCATCCATGATTTGTACTTGTAAACTCATCTTTAATTATTTTATTTAAATAAGCTTAGTTGATGCTTATCCTATTCATTTGGAATTGTTTTGACTTGGTTTGCACTGATTAATACATCCATTTTAAATATTTTTAAATAGCTATTCAAAAAGTCAAATTCTAAATTCTGTGCGAAGATAAAAAAAATAACCCGAAAATTAAATCCAATTTTCGGGCTATCCAAATATTATGATTTTTAAAACTAATCTACGTTGTCGTGTAAGAAAGAATTATTTGAACGCAATTGCAAATCATTATTACTATCTGTTCCGACTGAGATTCTGGAATTAGTGTTATTTGACTGTGAATTAGATAAATCGATTCCTAATCTTTTGTAAGCAGGCTCTTTTTCAAGCTCATCAATTCTCGAAACGTTATTATGAAATTTATAATTAAATTCTTTTAATTTCTTTCTTCTTTCCTCAGCTCTTAAGCGCAGAGTTTCTTCAATTGTCAATTCCAGAGGAGAAACTTCTGAAGTAGTTGTAAAATCAGGTTGGCTTTCAAAATCACCTCTTGGTTTCAATGTGATATTCAATTCTTCCGGAACTACATTTTCTATCACTTTTTCAACTGGTTTTGAACCCATTAAATCATTCTCAACCTCCATATATTCTTCCAGTGAATATTTGATGATTCCATTTTCAGAAAGTTCTGTTACCGGCACAAATGAAACTGGCTCGTTTACTTTTATATTACGAGTCTCATTTGTCAATTCAAATAAAATTTTATTATCCTCAACAACCAGCGGTGCTTTTTTTACTTCAGGTTCAGCTCTAAAAAGTGGCAAATCAAAAGAAAAAGCAGTCTGCTCTTGTCTTTCGAAAACTCTTTGCTCAACTTGTTTCGTTTCCTGAAAAGATTGCACTTCCGGACTTGAAATAGTAAAATCAATATCTGTAATTGGTGAAACGATTTCAAAAGTTACATCAAGATTTTTGATAAACTCTGACATCACCACTAATTCTTCCTGATTAATTGTTGGTGTAAGTACCGGAGCAACCGGGGTTTGTACCACAGGAGCAACAACCGGATCTTCCATCAAATCAAAAACAATTTTTCCCTCTGATTTTATTACTGGTGTTTCAGTATTTAAATCAAAAGAAGCAAGAGACCTGTTTGTTAGATTATGAACACTTCTTTGCTCATCTTCTAAGGTATGAATGATTTTTTTAGGCTCAGTATTTACTATTTCGTTTTGTTGTTCAACATCAAAACCTGTAGCAATAATAGTTACAGCAATAGCTTCACCAAGAGTTTCGTCTTCACCAACTCCCATGATAATATTAGCATTATAACCTGCTTCTGCCTGAATATGATCATTGATTTCTCCTATTTCATCAAGCGTTATTTCATTAGATCCAGAAACGATAAGCAACAATACGTTTTTGGCTCCTGTAATTTTATTATCATTTAACAATGGAGAATCTAATGCAGACACTATAGCATCTTTAGCTCTATTGTCACCCTCTGAAACTGCTGATCCCATAATAGCGGTTCCGCTGTTTGCCAAAACCGTTCTGGCATCACGTAAATCGATATTCTGAGTATAATGATGCGTAATTACTTCGGCAATTCCTCTTGAGGCTGTTGCCAAAACTTCATCCGCTTTTGAGAATCCTGCTTTAAAACCAAGATTTCCGTATACTTCTCTTAATTTATTATTATTGATTACAATTAGCGAATCAACCTGCTTACGCAATTTTTCAATTCCTATAAGCGCTTGTTCCTGACGTACCTTTCCTTCAAACTGAAATGGAATTGTAACGATACCTACCGTTAAGATTTCTCTTTCTTTTGATAATTGTGCTATAACAGGAGCAGCACCCGTACCGGTTCCACCACCCATACCTGCAGTAATAAATACCATTTTAGTACCACGATCAAGCATCTTTTCGATATCAGCAATACTTTCAATAGCCGATTGTTGTCCCACATCAGGATTTGCACCTGCTCCAAGACCTTCTGTTAAATTTACTCCTAACTGAATTTTGTTAGGTACCGAACTATTTTGAAGTGCTTGTGAATCTGTATTACAAACGATGAAATCAACGCCCTTAATACCTTGTTTAAACATATGATTGATAGCATTGCTACCTCCTCCACCTACACCTATTACTTTGATAACATTTGATTGGTTTTTTGGTAAATCAAATGAAATACTTCCAAATTCTGAGTTGCTCATCATCTTTTTGGTTTTGAAATTCTTATTTAATACATTTTTTACTTCTTGACTTGGGGCCAATAGTAATTCCTTTTCTTTATTCTGCGTTATCTAAAAAATCTTTTATTTTATCGACATATCTGTCAAAAAATGATCTTCTGATTTTTATTTCGGTAGATTCTTCTACAACAACATTATTTTTAACTTCTCTTGGTTGTTCAATAGTTTCAACTCTTTCAACGTAGTTTTCTTCAACTTCGTATCGCTGTTGCGTTACCGGAGGAACATTTCTGTAAACCACCCTTGGCTGCTCATTTACAACCTCCATTCTAACAGCGCTTTGCGTACTGTTTTCAATACTATTCATTACTAATCCAACAGCAGTTGCAAATAACGGACTAGAGATTTCTTCACTTGAATTACCTGCTAAATGCTCATTTGGATATCCAATTCTGGTATCCATACCTGTGATATATTCTACTAACTGTTTAATATGTTTTAACTGGGCCCCTCCGCCTGTAAGTACAATCCCTGCAATTAATTTTTTACGTGGATCTTCATGCCCGTAAGCTTTAATTTCAGCAAAAACCTGTTCTATTATTTCTACAACACGAGCGTGGATAATTTTAGATAGATTTTTAAGTGAAATCTCTTTGGGCTCTCTTCCTCTCAAACCCGGAATAGAAACAATTTCGTTATCTTTATTTTCCCCCGGCCATGCTGAACCGAATTTTATTTTTAAAAGTTCTGCCTGCTTTTCAATAATCGAACAGCCTTCTTTTATATCTTCTGTAATTACATTTCCTCCAAAAGGAATAACTGCAGTGTGACGAATAATACCATCCTTAAAAATGGCTAAATCTGTTGTTCCGCCACCGATATCGATAAGTGCAACACCAGCTTCTTTTTCTTCCTGACTTAAAACAGCATCTGCAGAAGCTAATGGTTCTAAAGTCAATCCGGATAATTCAATTCCTGAGCTCTGAATACATCTTCCAACATTTCTAATTGAAGACGCTTGTCCTACTACAACGTGAAAGCTTGATTCTAGTCTTCCGCCGTACATTCCGATTGGCTCTTTTATCTCAGATTGCCCATCGATTTTAAATTCCTGAGGCAAAACGTGAATGATTTCCTCTCCCGGTAACATGGCCAGTTTATTTACCTGATCAATCAAAAGCTGAATATCTTTTTCGCCAATCACTTCCTCAGGATTACTACGACTGATATAATCTGTATGCTGAATACTTCTAATGTGCTGTCCGGCAATCCCTACAACTACATCCTTAATTTTATATCCTGAATTATTTTCGGCTTCCAGAATAGCTTGCTGAATAGATTGAATGGTTTGCGTAATGTTATTTACAACACCTCTCGCAACACCCAGGCTTTTGGATTTACCAATACCCAGAATTTCCAATTTCCCATACTCATTCTTCTTGCCTATCATGGCAACTATTTTTGTTGTTCCAATATCTAGACCTACTGCAATGTTATCTTTTTCCATTTTCTATTATTTTGTGCAAACTACTTGTTCCGTAAACCTGAGATCAATTTTATTGTATTTATATAACGAACTATCTAAAACTGCTTTTTGAAAAAAGGCTTTATAATTCCTGAATTTTTCATCAACATTCATCGTTCTTCCAAAATCAATGATGTAATTATAATTTCTATTAAACATTTTTAAGCTGCCATTAGGCATAATTTCGATTGCAATGATGTTTTTTTTCAAAAACGCATCGTCATAAATTGTGCGAAATAGGGCAGCTAAATCTTCGTTATTTTTTTTATTTATTGTTCCCGAAACAAGAGGAACCCGCGCTGTAAAATTGTCTGATAAAGGCATTTTATTTCCCTCATAGTCAATATAGAAAGAGCTTGCACCATCATAAACTCTTACTATTGGTGTTCTCTGTTTTACCCGCGCTTTGAGAACTCCATCGATACTTACAAAAACATCTGACTTTTCAATCATCTCTTGCGTATCAAGGCTTTTTTCTATTTTATTCAAATCTAACTCATCTTTTCGGATACTGGAAGCGTCTCTTTTATTTTCTATCAACAATTTATTAACCGTTTCAGGCTTCACAAAAAGCATATTATCTCCTACAAAAACCACCATGGATTTCTTCAGTTTTCGATCTCCGTTTCGATGTTGCGCAAACGAATACAGAAACAAAACAAGTCCGAAAATAAGTACTAATCTTATGTTTGTC
Source organism: Flavobacterium chungangense LMG 26729 (assembly GCF_000735715.2). NCBI lineage: Bacteria > Pseudomonadati > Bacteroidota > Flavobacteriia > Flavobacteriales > Flavobacteriaceae > Flavobacterium > Flavobacterium chungangense. The sequence continues at coordinate 930,260 of NZ_JASY01000002.1, read as the reverse complement.
CAGTTAAATATTTTCATTTAGCATCTTTTTAATTGAAGGCACCATTTCACCAATATCACCAGCCCCTATTGTCACAATTATTGGCGCATCACTGGTTTTGACAGCAGCCAATAAATCTTCTTTAGCAACAATTCTTTTGTTCGGATTCGTCATTTTTTCCAACAGCCAGGACGATGTAATTCCTTCCATTGGTAATTCTCGTGCCGGATATATATCCATTAATAGTACATCATCAAACTGAGACAGGCTTTCAGCAAACCCATCAGCAAAATCCCTTGTGCGGCTGAATAAGTGCGGCTGAAAAACAGCCAGTACTTTTTTACCCGGATACAACTCCCTAACTGCCTGATGAACAGCATTTATTTCTGTTGGATGATGTGCATAATCATCAATATATACTAATTTATCAGTTTTAATCTGATAAGAAAAACGTCTTCTGATTCCATTAAATGAAGCAAGTGCTTTTGCAATAGAATCTGTAGGCGTACCATAAGTTCTAGACATTGCAATAGCCATTAATGCATTCATCAAATTGTGTTTTCCGGGCAAGCCAAAACGCAGATCCTTCATTATTTCTGATGGAGTCTGAACATCAAAAACATAACTTCCGTCTTCAATTCGAACATTGTAAGCTTTATACACAGCATTTTCATTTATGCCGCATTGAACACCATTTAGAGCCAATTCTTTTGTTATAAACAGCTTATTTACATCTTCGACTTTAGAAGCAAATTCAACAAACGAAGCTTCAATTGCATCACTTGTACCATAAATATCCAAATGATCGGCATCCATAGAAGTTATACAGGCTATATCCGGATGAAGGTGCAAAAATGACCTGTCAAATTCATCTGCTTCTACAACTGTAACTGTCTTTCCTGTTCCAATCAAATTGGAATTGTAATTCTCAACAATTCCGCCTACAAAAGCTGTAACATCCGCACCGCTTTCATATAAAATATGCCCTAAAATACTGGATGTTGTTGTTTTACCGTGTGTTCCGGCCACTGCAAAACTAAAAGTATCTCTGGTAATAATTCCTAAAACCTCAGCACGCTTTTTAACTTCGTACTGTCTTTCTATAAAATAATTCCATTCTGAATGGGTTATTGGAACAGCCGGTGTAAAAATGACTAATGTATTTTCTACAAAATAATCATGCGGAATCAAATTAATATTATCCTCAAAATGAATATCGATACCACTCTCCATCAATTCATTTGTTAGCATTGATGGTGTCTTATCGTAACCTGAAACTTTTTTCCCGATATATTTAAAATAACGGGCCAAAGCACTCATGCCGATTCCTCCGATGCCAATAAAATAAACGTTTTGTATTTGATTTAAATTCATTTCAATTTTAATTTTGAGCTATTTACATAATTAAAAAACTAGTAATTAAGCTTTTATGTTTTCTTTATTTAATAACTCAAAACGCCTAAAAATAACGTCCTGATTTGTTTTTCGTGTTGTATAATTATAGTTTAAAGTTATATTATAACAACTTTGTAATTTCATTTACAATAATTTTTGTCGCATTTGGCTTAGCCAGTTTTTTAATATTTTCGCTTAATTGTTTTTGTTTACCCTGATCTTTTATTAAAGCTTCAAAAACAATATTAAACTGAGTTTCCAATTCTGCTTCTTTCAGTAAAATTGCTCCTTTTGCATCTACAATAGCCTGAGCATTCTTAGTTTGATGGTCTTCAGCTACATTTGGAGACGGAATAAAAATTACTGGCTTCCCAACAATACATAATTCCGATACCGATGATGCTCCTGCACGGGAAACAATTACATCTGCAGCAGCGTAAACAAAATCCATTCTTTCAATAAAATCAACCACTTTTACATTTGACTGATTGTGTTTTTTATAATCCTCAAAATATAATTTTCCACACTGCCAAATCAACTGAATATCTTGCGAAACAAAATTTTGCAATTCTTTTTCAACTAACTGATTAATTCTTCTGGCACCTAAGCTTCCTCCTAAAACCAACAATGTTTTTTTATTAGGATCTAAACCGTAATAAGAAATCGCTTCTTCTCTTTTACTATCAATATCAATTAAATCCTGACGAACAGGGTTTCCCGTAAGAACTATTTTTTCTTTTGGAAAAAATCGCTCTAGATTTTCATATGCAACACAAATTGCATTTGCTTTTTTGCTTAGCAATTTATTTGTAATCCCCGGAAACGAATTCTGTTCCTGAATTACTGTAGGTATCCCTGCCGAACCAGCTGCCTGCAGTAAAGGTCCGCTGGCAAAACCACCTGTTCCTATAACCACGTTTGGCTTAAATTGTTTGATAATTCTTCTTGACTCTAATAAACTAGAAGCTAATTTTAAAGGAAACATCAAATTTTGCAATGTCAATTTTCTTTGTAAACCAGCAATCCAAAGTCCTTTTATTTCGTAACCTGCCTGAGGTACTTTTTGCATTTCCATTTTATCCTTGGCACCTACAAAAAGAAACTCGGCATCAGGAAATTGTAATTTTAACTCGTTTGCAATCGCAATTGCAGGATAAATATGTCCTCCTGTCCCTCCACCACTTAGTATGAATTTATACTTTGTCATATTATTCTAAAGGTTATAGTGTTTAAAACTATTCTCTTTTTAAATTTTACTTATTTAATACCGCATTCATTGGATTTCTGGAATTATCTTCAATAGAATACCTCAATCCTTCTTCTTCATAAATTTCATCTGCCGGTAAGTCTTCTTCAGCCAATTCTTTATCTATTAATCGTTGAAGTGCTTCTTTTCGTTTTTCCTTCTCTTCCCTTTCTTCTGCAATTTCTTCTTCTTTTTTTGTCACACTTATAATAATTCCAAGAGCAAAACAAGTCATCCAAATCGAACTACCTCCACTACTTATCAGTGGAAGCGTTTGTCCTGTAACCGGTAATAATTCGACCGCAACAGCCATATTGATCATTGCCTGAAATATCATCGGAAAACCAAGTCCAACAACAACTAATTTTCCAAACAAAGTATTTGCTTTATGAGATGCAATTACAAATCGGAATAACAGCAACAGATACAAAATCAATATTGAAACTCCCCCAACTAAACCATATTCTTCAACTATAATAGCATAAATAAAATCGGAAGATGATTGCGGTAAAAAGTTTTTCTGAACACTTTTACCTGGTCCTAAACCACCTAATCTTCCTGAAGCGATCGCAATTTTTGCTTTTTCGATTTGATAATCATCTTCATCAGGTTTATCTGTCGTAAAATTCATAATACGACTTTCCCAAGTCGATACCCTACTGAAGAATCTTGAATCCGGAAAAGCTTTCGCCACCAAAAGAAAAAACACCAACATTGCAATTCCTGAACCAATAATAAAACCGATATATTTTAATGGATATTTACCAATGAAAGTTAGCATCATAACCATACAAAAAATCAACGCTGTAGTCGAAAAGTTTGCCGGTAAAATAAGCGCCAATGTTATAAAAACCGGTAACCAAAGCTGTATTAATGAAACCTGAAAAGGTTCGTTTTCTTCTTTGGTTTTTGACAAATAACGCGCTACGAAAATAAAAAGAACAATAGAAGCTAAAGTTGAAGTCTGAAAGGTGATCCCAATAAATGGTACCTGAATCCAACGACTTGCATTTGCTCCGGCAATTACAGTTCCTTTCAACAAAGTATAAAGTAATAAAAACCAGACTACAGGCAATGCAATTTTTGATATAGCCCTGAAATAATGATACGGCACTTTGTGCACCCAATAAATGATCAAAAATCCAATACAAATATGCGCCAGATGTTTTACAAGATACCCTAAAGTATTTCCCGTTCCATGACCTATATAAGCTAAATTACTACTCGCACTAAAAACAGGCATAAACGAAAACAATGCCAATAAAGCCACGAATGACCATATTACCCTATCTCCTTTTAATTTGTTTACTAACTCCTTCATGTCTTTAGTTTCAAGTTTTTTCTTGTTTCAAGTTTCAAGTTGCCACTTAACGTGAAACCTGAAACTTGAAACTATTTTTTTCTACAAGTTGTGCACCGCTTGTTTGAATTGTTTTCCTCTGTCTTCGTAGTTTTCGAATAAATCAAAACTTGCGCAGGCTGGGGACAATAAAACAGCATCTCCTTTTTCAGTTAATCGTTGTGCTGTTTTTACGGCGTCATTCATATTATTTACTTCAACCATGATATCCACAACGTTGCCAAAAGCTTCGATAATTTTTCGATTATCAATTCCTAAGCAAATAATTGCTTTTACTTTTTCACGAACTAGTGACATTAATTCGTTATAATCATTTCCTTTATCAACACCACCTACAATCCAGACAGTTGGAACATTCATACTGTCTAATGCAAAAAAAGTAGCATTTACATTTGTTGCTTTTGAGTCATTTATGTATTGTACATTCTGAATTTTAAGAACTTTTTCTAAACGGTGTTCAACACCTTGAAAATTTGATAAACTTTCTCGAATTGTTGCTTTTCTAATTTGCATCAACTTTGCTACAGAGCTTGCTGCCATTGCATTTTTTAAATTATGTTTTCCTTCTAACGCAATGTATTCTGTTTCCATTGTAAACTCTTCGTTGTTGATGTTTATTTCCATTTTGTTATTTTTTATGTAAGCTCCTTCACCGAATTCTTTAGATAATGAAAAAGGAATTAATTTTGCTTTTGTTTTATTATTTTTCAACCACTCTGTGATTGCTTCATCATCTGCATCATAAATAAGATAATCGTTTTCGGTCTGATTCATTGTTATTCTGAACTTTGAATCAATATAATTTTGATATTTATATTCGTAACGATCTAAATGATCCGGGCTGATATTGGTTATAATTGCTATATCTGGTCTGTATTCTATTATTCCATCAAGCTGAAAACTGCTTAATTCCAGAACATAGGCATCGTATTTATTTTCTGCTACCTGCCAGGCGAAACTTTTTCCTATATTTCCTCCCAAACCAACATTTAAACCTGCTGATTTTAGCAAGTGATGCGTTAGCATTGTTGTGGTCGTTTTACCATTACTTCCGGTAATTCCAATTGTCAATGCTTCTGTAAAAGGTTTGGCAAATTCTATTTCCGAAATCACTTTAACTCCTGCCGCAATAAGCTTTTTTACTATCGGGGATTTTTCAGGAATTCCCGGGCTCTTCATTACTACATCGGCATTCAGAATTAAATCTTCAGTATGCTGTTCCTCTTCCCATGCAATTTTATTAATGATAAGAACTTCTTTATAACTTTCTTTTATCTTTCCAAAATCAGATACAAAAACATCATATCCTTTTTTCTTTCCGAGGATAGCAGTACCTACACCACTTTCTCCCCCTCCTAAAACCACCAGCCTCATCTATCTTAACTTTAAAGTAACGATTGACAATATGGCTAACATGATGGCAACAATCCAGAATCGGGTTACAATTTTACTCTCATGGTATCCCTTTTTCTGATAATGATGATGCAACGGAGACATCAGAAAAATTCTTCGGCCTTCACCAAAACGTTTTTTGGTATATTTAAAATAGGCTACCTGAATAATCACTGAAGCACTTTCTGCAAGGAAAATTCCGCAGAATAAAACAATCAATATTTCTTTACGAACTGCAATTGCCAATACAGCAATGATCCCTCCAATGGTCAAACTTCCTGTATCCCCCATAAAAACTGAAGCAGGAAAGGAATTATACCACAGAAACCCAATCAAAGCACCTGTAAAAGCAGAGATAAAGACGGTCATCTCTCCCGAATTAGGGATGTACATTATATTAAGGTAATTTGAAAAAATAATATTCCCCGAAACAAATGTAAAGATCCCGAGCGCGAGAACGGATATCGCCGAAGTTCCCGCAGCAAGACCATCAATTCCGTCAGTTAGATTTGCTCCGTTTGATACAGCTGTGATAATAAAAATAACAACCGGAATAAAGATTAACCATGCCCATTTTTCGTATCCTTCTCCCATAAAGGACAGAATTTCGGCATAATCAAATTCATTGTTTTTCACAAACGGAATTGTTGTTGCTGTTGATTTTTCTTCAACCGGAGCTGGCAAAACTACCGTTGAACTTACATTTTTATAGACACTTGTTCTTCCGGTATCTGTTCTTACCGTTACAGCCGGATTAAAATACAAAACAGCCCCAACAATAATTCCAAGACCTACCTGACCAATAACTTTAAAAATCCCTTTAAGACCTTGCTTATCTTTTTTAAATATTTTAATATAATCATCAACAAACCCAATTGTACCCATCCAAAGAGTTGTTACAATAAGCAATACGATGTAAATATTATGCAATCGTGCAAATAACAAAACGGGGACCAGTGTTGCAAAAATGATAATAAGTCCTCCCATTGTAGGAGTTCCTGCTTTCTCATTCTGACCTGCAAGACCTAACTCACGCACTGTTTCACCAACTTGCTGATTACGCAAAAAATTGATAATTCTTTTTCCGTAAATAGTTGACAAAAGCAGCGAAAGCATGAATGCCAAAGCCGATCTAAAAGTGATATACTGAAAAACTCCCGTTCCGCTTATATCTAATGTTTTGTCAAAATATTCAAATAAATAGTATAGCATATTTTTCTATTTTTTAAATTCCAATTTGAAATTCCAAATTCTAATGATCCTTGTGGTATTTGAACTTAAAAATTCGTTGTTATTTATTTAGTTGATCTAAAATTTCTTTTACCGTTTCCATATCATCAAAATGATGCCGAACACCATTTATTTCCTGATATGTTTCATGACCTTTACCGGCAATCATAACAATATCATTAGGCTGGGCTAATTGACAAGCTGTTTTTATCGCCTGTTTTCTATCTGTAATTCGTAAGAGTTTTTTATAGTTATGAGGTTCAACACCTTTCTCCATTTCATCCAAAATTACTTCCGGATCTTCATTTCTTGGATTATCAGAAGTCAAAATGGCCTTATCACTTAAATTGGTAGCAATTTGAGCCATAATTGGTCTCTTGGTTTTATCTCTGTTTCCTCCACAACCTACAACAGTAATCAATTGTTCATTTTTAGTCCTGATATCATCTATTGTTTTTAAAACATTTTCCAAAGCATCCGGTGTATGTGCATAATCAACAATTGCTGTAATATTTCCTTTCGAAACGATATATTGAAAACGTCCCGAAACACTTTCTAAATCAGAAAGCAAACGCAACGCTTCAAGACTATCCATGCCTAACTCTATGGCAGTGCCGTAGATAGCTAATATATTATAGGCATTAAAAGTGCCTATAAGTTTTACCCAAACTTCATTATCGTTTACTTTTAACAATAATCCGGACAATTGACTTTCTAAAATCTGTGCTTTAAAATCTGCGTATGTTTTCAAGGCATATGTAAACTTTCTGGCAACCGTATTTTGTAGCATTACTGCTCCGTTTTTATCATCAATGTTTGACAAAGCGAAAGCCGTCTTTGGCAACGAATCAAAAAATGATTTTTTTACATCTCTGTATTCTGCAAAAGTGGGATGATAATCTAAATGATCGTGTGAAAGGTTCGTAAAAATTCCTCCCACAAAATGCAAAGCTTCTGTTCTTTTTTGATGAATTCCGTGTGAACTCACTTCCATAAAACAATGTGTCACTCCCGCTTCAATCATTTCATTTAAATAATGATTAATTGTAATGGAGTCCGGAGTTGTATGCGTTGCTTTATATTCTGTTTCATCAACCATTATTTTTACGGTTGACAATAAACCAACTTTAAAATCTGCTTTTTGAAATAATTGAAATAATAAGGAAGCAATCGTTGTTTTTCCGTTTGTTCCTGTAACACCAACTAATTTTAATTTTTCAGAAGGATTTCCAAAATAATTGGCAGCCATAAAAGCCAAAGCCGTATTGGTATCCTTTACCTGTATATAAGTTATTCCTTTTTCAATATGTTCCGGTAATGTATCGCAAATAATTGCTGTCGCACCTAACTGAATCGCTTTTTCAATATATTCATGCCCATCAGAAAGTGATCCGCGAATAGCTATAAAAACATCATTTTCTTCAATTTTTCTTGAATCAAAATCAATTTTATGAATAGCAATTTCTGTTGAACCTATTACCGATTCAATGCCTACTTTGTATAATATGTCTTTCAGTATTTTCACGATAATTCTAATACTATTGTTGCGTTTTTACTAATACTTTCCCCAGCTTGTAAAGACTGTTTTTTAACTTTTCCTACTCCGTTTACTTTCACTTTCAAACCTAAATTTTCCAATAAAGCAATGGCATCCATTCCTGGCATTCCTTTTAAATTTGGAATCAGTTTTGGTTTTTTATTTGATTCTACATCAAACTTATTGTAGCTATTTTCCTGTTTGGTAATTTTTAAATCTAAACGCTTGATTTTATTTGTTGAAGGTGCATCTGTAAATATTTTTTGAGCGATTCTTTTAAAAACTGGTCCTGCAACATCTGCTCCGTAATAATTATTCATAGCTGTATTGGGTTTATGAACCACTACAATACAAGAATACTTCGGATGATCTGCCGGAAAATATCCTACGAAAGATGATGCATAATACATTCCTTCCCTTCCTGCTTTATTATAATTAACCATAGCTGTTCCTGTTTTTCCTGCCATTGGAAAATCTTTCGAATACAGTTTAGAAGCTGTTCCTTTTTTTACCACATTCCCTAAAACTGCCCTTACTTTTTTAAGTGTTTCAGGCGAACAAATCCTTGGATTAATTACCTCTGTATCAAATTTTTTAATCGTTTTGTTCCATTCTTTAATTTCTGAAACAAATTGAGGCCTTACCATTACTCCATTATTTGCAACCGAATTATAAAAGGCTAAAGTTTGCATTGGAGTAACTGAAACTGAATATCCAAAAGCCATCCACGGAAGTGAAATTCCGGACCAAATTTTATCACCAGGATGTGGAATAATTGGTCTTCCTTCTCCTTTAAAATGCAATCCTAAAGGCTTATCCAAACCAAAACTTCTGATATGATTTACAAATTTTGTCGGATTATTTTTATAATTATCATAAACTGCCTGAACCATCACTGTATTTGATGAAAGTTCAAATCCACGGGCTAATGAAATCTTTCCATAACCACCTGTATGCGAATCTCTCACAGCTCTTCCGTAATACTTAATTACACCACCATTACTATCATACACCGTGCTTGTATCAGCAACCTTATCTTCTAAAATTGCCATTAAATCAACCAACTTAAAAGTTGATCCCGGTTCGTGAGATTCTGCTACTGCATAATTTATAGTTTCTGTATACGATCCGTCTTCTTGTCTTCCTAAATTAGAAATTGCTTTTATATGACCCGTTTCTGTTTCCATTACGACTACACAACCATGATCAGCTTCGTAATCCTGAAGCTGTTTCAATAAGGCATGGTGGGCAATATCCTGAATAAAAACATCAATTGTTGAGATTACATCGTAACCATCTATAGGGTCTACTTCGTTCAAATCACGAATAGGTTTCCACTGCCCTTTAGCAATTTTTTGCTTTAAGATTTTACCATCTTTTCCGTTAAGATAACTTTTAAAAGCCCATTCAATTCCTTTTCCAACTTCAACACCCGTTACAGGATCAATACGATCATACCCAATTGTTCTTTCAGCAATTTTTCCTATCGGATGTTTCCTAACGGTTTCCTGCTCAACGATAATTCCTCCTTTGAATGCACCTAAATTAAACAACGGAAACCCTTTAACCCTCACATAATCAGTATAGCTTAATTTACGTGCAATTAAATAATAACGATTTTTATTGTTTCGTGCTCTTCTTAATTCATTTTGATAGTAACCGCTTGGTCTGTCAAAAATAACAGCCAAAGAATCTGAAAGAGGTTTTATATATTTCTCAAAATTTTCTTCTTTCGGTGCTTTCGAATCAAAACGGATTTCATAATTTGGAATTGATGTTGCAAGCAAACTCCCATCAGCAGAATAAATATTTCCTTTATTGGCCGGAATCACAAAATTTCTTACCGTACGCTGTTTGGCTAATTTTCGATAATAATTACCCTCAACCCACTGAATATTAGTTAATTTAACAACAATAGCAATTGCCATCACAAAGATGAAAACTGCTACAAGGTAAATTCTGTAGGATATATGTTTATCGTCTACTGCCATATTCTTTTAAAAAAACTTTTTTCTTCTTCTTTTTTAACTTCTATTTTTGTCGGAGGAACCGTTGATGGATAAATTTGTTTTTCAAGCATTTTATTAGAAACTGTTGATTCCATTTTCAGTTTCATTAATTCTGATCTTCTGTCTACAAATTCAGAACGTAATTCTTTTACTTCATTATTCAGTTTTGCAATTTCAAAAACCTTTTGTTCGTATCGTTGTGTATTTGCAATCATTATTATAGCAAGCAGAATGATAAAAACAATGAATCGCCAGTTTTTCACAGCGTCATCATTAATCAAGAATCTTGCTTTTAATATGCCAAATACACCACTTTTCATTTTATACCTATATTATTATATCTTTTCAGCAATTCTAAGTTTGGCACTTCTTGCCCTGTTATTAATTTTGATTTCGGCATCATCCGGGACAATCAATTTACCGACAGTTTTAAACGGAACTGAAAAATTTCCATAAAAATCACGTTCAGGCTCACCTTCAAACATTCCGTTTTTAATAAATCTTTTTACCAGCCTGTCTTCTAAAGAATGATAAGATATTACAGAGAATCTTCCGCCGGGTTTTAAAATTTCTAATGATTGCTCAATAAATTCTTTTAAAACATCCATTTCCTGATTCACTTCAATTCGAATAGCCTGATAAATTTGAGCCAATACTTTATTACGAACCCTTTCAGGTAAATATTTCGCCAAAACCTCTTTTAATTCATCAGTCGTTTTTATTGGATAATGCTCTCTGGCTTCTATAATTGTTCTTGATAAAGCAGGAGCGTTTTTTAACTCTCCATAATCCGAGAATACTCTCCTCAAATTTGCATCATCATATTCATTAACTACACGATAAGCATTTAAATCATTCTTCTGACTCATTCTCATATCCAGCTCAGCATCAAAACGCGTCGAAAAACCTCTTTCCGGAACATCAAACTGATGCGATGAAACTCCTAAATCAGCCAAAATTCCATCTACACTTTTCACTCCATGAAACCGTAAAAATCTTTTTATAAATCTAAAATTCTCATTAATTAAAGTAAACCTTTCATCCGGCAATGCATTTGCTAGCGCATCTTCATCCTGATCAAAAGCAAACAACTTCCCGTTTGGACCTAATCTTCTCAAAATTTCTTTTGAATGTCCTCCGCCACCAAACGTTACATCCACATATATTCCGTCAGGTTTAATATTTAAACCATCAACTGTAGGATGAAGTAAAACCGGATTATGATATTCCATTGTCGTCGTCATTAATATTTCCCATTACTTCTTCGGCTAAATCTGCAAAATCCATATCTTCGCCGCTTATTGATTTTTCATATAAATCCTTATCCCAAATTTCCACAATATTAACCGCAGATGAAAAAACCACATCTTTCGAAATACCCGAAAAAGCAACCAAATCTTTCGGAACCAACAATCTACCTAATGCATCGATTTCTACTACTTTAACTCCCGCTGTAAATCTTCTGATAAAATCATTATTTTTTTTTACGAAACGGTTTAGCTTGTTAATTTTTTGCATCATCAAATCCCATTCTTCCATTGGATACAATTCTAAACACGGCTGAAAAACTGAGCGTTTCAAAACAAATCCGTTTTGAAGAGAGGAAGCCAATTGCTTTTTCAAAGGTGCAGGCATCATTAGCCTTCCTTTAGCATCCACTTTACACTCATATGTTCCTACAATAGTGTTCAAAAAAAAACTCATTAACATGTTACACAGCAAAAATATAAAAAATATTACCACATTTTACCACTATATACCACTTTGTTGATAAGTTTACCCACTTTCACTCCACTTGCTCTAATCAATAGACTATCAAGATGTTAAACATTAATCATTTTCTAAATCCATTCCTTTCGCAATTATAAAAAATACATAGTCTTTCTCTTAAAAAATCAATTATAACGCAATGATTTTAACAATTTAAAAATTCAACAAAAACCACTCTAAAAGCTGATTTTTAAACAATTATAAATTCTACTTAAATTATATAGTTAAAAAATGACAGCAAAAATTCATTTTTATTTATTAAACCCTATATTTGTCCAAATTGAAATTGGCATTAAATTAAATGGACAAACACTACAAAAAAGAGGGCAAATACAGCTATTTTGAAGCTGGTGAAGGAACTCCTATCGTAATTCTTCACGGATTAATGGGAGGTCTTAGTAACTTTGACGGTGTAGCGCAATACTTCCCAACAAAAGGATACAAAGTTGTAATCCCGGATTTGCCAATCTACACTCAAAGTATTTTAAAAACAAACGTGAAAAGTTTTGCGAAATACGTTAAGGATTTTATCAATTTTAAAGGTTTTGATAAGGTAATTTTATTAGGGAATTCTTTAGGAGGACATATTGCCCTTTACCACACTAAACTATATCCCGAAAAAGTAGCAGGACTAGTAATCACAGGAAGCTCAGGTCTTTACGAAAGCGCAATGGGAGACAGCTACCCTAGAAGAGGCGATTATGAATACATCAAAAAGAAAGCTGAAGCCGTATTTTATGACCCAAAAATTGCTACTCCTGAACTTATTGATGAAGTATACGCAACCGCAAATGACCGTATAAAACTGATTAAAACATTAACGATTGCCAAGAGTGCAATTCGTCATAATATGGCAAAAGATTTGCCAAAAATGACAGTTGAAACCTGTATCATCTGGGGTAAAAATGACACCGTAACTCCTCCAAATGTAGCTGAAGAATTTGATCAGTTATTACCTAATTCAACTCTATATTGGATAGACAAATGCGGACACGCTGCTATGATGGAACATCCTCAGGAATTTAATGAAATTCTTGAAGAATGGCTTACTAAAAAGAATTTTTAGTATCTAAACTGTAGAATTTAAGACGTTTTAAAAATCAAAAAACATGAAAATTACTACTGCTGAATTCATTGTCAGTAATTCTGAAGTTGCAAAATGCCCACAAGAATTTTTACCGGAATATGCTTTTATCGGAAGATCAAATGTAGGAAAGTCTTCTTTGATAAACATGCTTACAAACCATAAAAATCTTGCAAAAACTTCAGGCAGGCCTGGTAAAACACAATTGATAAATCATTTTAAAATCAATAATAATTGGTTTTTGGTCGATTTACCGGGTTATGGATATGCCAAAGTTTCTAAAAAAACCAAATCGGTTTTCCAGCAATTTATTACTGATTATTTTGAAACCAGAGAGCAATTAGTTTGTGCTTTTGTTTTAATTGACATACGCCATGAAGCTCAGAATATTGATATTGAATTCATGTCTTATATGGGCGAAAGCGAGATTCCGTTCTGTATTATTTTTACAAAAGCAGACAAAATCAGCAAAGTAAAAATTGATTCACATATTGCAGCATACAAAAAACAAATGTTTGCCAACAACTGGGCAGAAATGCCTCAGTATTTTGTTACCTCATCAACAGAATCAACAGGAAAAGAAGAACTTTTATCTTATATAGATGAAGTAAATCAGGAAGTTTTTAAAAACAATAGTGGATTTTAAACCTAAATTCGAATCTTTAAATACTCCTGGCCGCATCTTCATTTTATCATTCTCTTTGAAGAACAAGAAGATACTCCTTTAGATCTGAATTTATTTACGGATAACTTTAAGTCAATATCTTTTTTTAAATTATATTTGAACCAAATTAATTTCATTCTTTTATGAAGAAAACTCTTTGCTTTTTACTTTTATTACTCTTATCTGCCTGCAATGTCACGCACTACTTTTTACACAGTACAGATAAAGCGAATAGTTTGGATTTCACTAAAGGCACCTGGCTTGTTGGCGATATTGAAGTTGATCAAAATACCAAAACAAAATTAACCCGTTATGTAATGGCTGATTTTTCTAAATATTTAGGAAGGAGAGCAAAGTATTCAATGGACGAACGAAAATACTTCGCTACCAAACAAGTCCCATTGAAATTAGACAAAGCAGCAATTTTAGAGCTTAAAAAAGCAGCTGATGCTGATTATTATGTCAATATAAAATGTAAAAATGCAAAAAATGACTTTAGTAGTTTTGAATTTCAAAATCATTTTTACTACAAGAAACAAATGACATACGCTGAAGTCATTTTAGAAGTATACGATTTGAATCGCGGAGAGATAATTTACTCTCGAGCATCGGGAGGATGCCTGGAAGAAGAGCTCAGTATTACAAACTACCCCACATCCGTAGTGATAATAGGATGTTACAGGAAAATTATAAATGACATCAAAAAAAATTCTATCAAGCCTGTAAATCGCCTGCCGACCTATCAGGAGAAAAAAAATTCCAGATCCTAGTTGTAGTAATACATGGAATCTGGATTTTTTTTATTTCTTTTTACTGCTACTTGGTAAGTTCCAGTTTTTCTGCAAAATAATCACAGAAATCTTTCATTGTATCTGACATTTTTACATCATCAGTTGCACGTTTAAAAGTGTCAGACATTGCCACCAAAGTTTGGTGAAAGAAAATTTTCATTTCATCAACAGGCATATCTTTCGTCCAAAGATCAATTCTCATTGTTTCTTTAGCTTTGCTGTCCCAAATCGACAACATAATTGCCTTAGCTTCTTCGGCCTGAACTCCTCCATCCTGAGCGCTCCATGTTAGCTTTTCAGGAACACGGTTTTCATCTAACTCAATATTGAATTTAATTTCTGAATTTATTGTATCTGACATTATTTCTTAGGTTTGTATTTTGACTTTTCAAAGATTTCTTTCGCGCTTGTTTTTAATAACTCCGGCAAAGTTACGGTATTATTTTTCATGTACGAACGTACCATTTGCCAACCTATCCAGGCACCAACCTTTCCTGGAGAATCATTATCTATTTCCAGATAAAATTTTGAAAAAGGTGCCGGAGCAATAAATCGGGTTGTCAACTTCGGATCGACACTATATAACATCTCTTTTTCTATAAAATAACGCCACATGTATGCTTCATTTTCTTCACACCATTTTATCTGCTCAGTTGTGTAACCTATTTTCTCAGCATCTGTATATTCAGGTAAAAGCAAATCTTTGGCATATAATTGTTTTCCTTCGAAAATCATTTGAGATACCAGATTTTTATCAGCATAAGCCGGAATATTCCTGTAAGCAAAACTTGAAACCACATCTGGCATTATTTGTCTTTCTTCAAAATTTTGTTTCAGGTAATTTGGAAACTGATAAAATTTATGCTCCTTTCCCAAATATAATTCAAGTGCTACTATAACCAGACTATCTGCATAAATAGCTTTGGCATTATAATCCATTTCTCCAATCACCGTAATTACTTTTGGTGTTTTTGATTTTGGAAAATAATATTTTACATGCTGAAAAAGCGCATTAAACTCCTGACGAACCGGCTCAAAATTTGAATATTTTTTTTGAACTTCAGTATAGACTTCTCTCCAAATCGGTTCCTGCATTTTACTTAACCAGACGCTATCATCGTTCCCTGCAGGAAAAAAGAAAGGGAACTGTTTTTTGACTTTTTCTAAATCTTCAGGTTCGGTTTCAAAAAAAACTTTATCAAAACGTTCAACCTTAATATCAACCGGAATTTCTTCAACAGCTTTTTCTACTTTGTTTTTTTGATTACAGGATAAAAAAAACAAGGACAGAACCACTACAAAGCGATATAATTTCATTTTATTTTAATTA
Source organism: Flavobacterium chungangense LMG 26729 (assembly GCF_000735715.2). NCBI lineage: Bacteria > Pseudomonadati > Bacteroidota > Flavobacteriia > Flavobacteriales > Flavobacteriaceae > Flavobacterium > Flavobacterium chungangense. Next base: position 914,473 of record NZ_JASY01000002.1, on the reverse strand, counting down.
GATTTGTGTTACTTATCTTAAGTAAACATATACTTAAAAATATTTGTGCAAATATACATCCCTACATCTTAAAACTTGAATTATTATGGCTAAAAAAAGCACTATTCAGACAGAAAAAGTAAATAACCACATTGTAGAGTGGCTGAAAAATTATGCTAATAAAGCAAAAGTTAACGGTTTTGTAATTGGAATTTCCGGGGGAGTTGATTCAGCTGTAACTTCTACATTATGTGCTCAGACAGGATTGAAAGTTCTATGTGTAGAAATGCCTATTCATCAGGCACCAAATCAGGTTTTGAGAGGAAGAGAACACATTGAACAATTAAAAAAGCGTTTCTCAAATGTTTCAGATGTCGAAACAGATTTAACAGCGACTTTTGAAGCATTTAAAACTACAGTTCCAAAATCTGATGATGAAGCAAAAGTAAATCTTTCACTTGCAAACACCCGTGCTCGATTAAGAATGACTTCTTTATATTATTTAGCCGGAATTCATGGTTTATTAGTTGCAGGTACTGGTAACAAAGTAGAAGATTTTGGCGTTGGTTTTTATACAAAATACGGAGACGGAGGTGTTGATTTGAGTCCGATTGCAGATTTGATGAAATCTGATGTATATGCCCTTGGAGAATTTTTAACAATTCCTGACTCAATTTTAACAGCTGCTCCTACAGATGGTCTATTTGGTGACAACAGAACAGATGAGGATCAATTAGGCGCAAGTTATGACGAATTGGAATGGGCTATGTTAGCCGAAGAAGCAGGAAATACAGCAGATAATTTTAGTGGAAGAGAAAAATCTGTCTTCGAAATTTATAAACGTCTAAATACCAGTAACAAGCATAAAATGGAAGAAATTCCGGTCTGTATCATACCAAAAACGTTAAAATAATACTTTTTAACATTTGTCAGCTATAAACTACAGAATTTATTTATTAATTTTACAGCTCCAAAAACAATGTACAATTCTAAAAAGGTAAAATTATGATTAAAGTATGTCTAGCAGACAACCACCCTGTGACTCACTTTGGCGTTAAGTCGTATTTTAAAGACCACGATCAAATTTCAATCGTTGCCAATGTAGGTAATTTTTCAATGGTTAGAGATATTCTTCAGACGAAGGAGATCGACATCCTAATTCTAGATTTAGAGCTAGAAGGTCTTTCGAGTATCTTTGAAGTGAAATCTATCCTGAAAAATTTTCCTAAAACGAAAATTGTAATCTTCAGCGATCTGGCCGAGCAAATGTACGCTCCTAATGCAATTAAAGCGGGGGTTTCCGGGTACGTGCACAAAACAGAAAAACTTGAAACATTAGGTGTTTCAATTATTAAGGTACACGAAGGAAAAGTTATTATTAACGAAACTGTACGTAAAAACATGGCACTTATTGCTAAACAAAGCAAAAGTGAGCGTTTGTACAGAAAACTTTCTAATCGTGAAATTGAAGTTTTACGTTACTTAAGTGACGGTAAGAAAAACAACGAAATTTCTAAAATTTTAAACCTGAATGAAAAAACAATTAGTACTTATAAACTAAGACTATTAACTAAATTGAATGTGACCAATTTAGTTGACTTGGTTAATAAAGCTAAGACTTTAGAAATTATTTAAACAATATGACTGATTCTTAAGTGAATCATCAAAAGTAAAAAGCTCTATATTGAAAAATATAGAGCTTTTGTCTTTATGAATGATAAGGTACAACAACCCTACCCAGTTTTTTTGAAAAATTATTAAGCAGTTTAGAATAATCAACAACCATAGATAATATTTCTGAATTATCTTCCTTCGGATCGCTTAATAAGGTATTTTTTAATTCATGAATAATTTTAGAAATTAAATACCATCGCATTGAAAAAATGGTATCTGACACATTTTGCTCAATGGTTGCATCTTTGTGTTTTGGAAAAATATTCTGTCCCTCCCAGTTGTGAATAGTCAGTCTTTCATCTTCCATCAAAATATTCGTTACTTCCTGAGCAAACTCTGGTTGAAGATGCATCAAATATTTATCTAAACTAAAAGTTTCATTTTGATTATAAAAATCAATTATATTATTAAAAATATTTTGAAATAATTGATTTGATAGTTCTACTTCGTCTTCCTGCAAACTAAGGTAAACTTTCTCATAAACCTTATATTTTCTTTTTTCTGTAACCTCTTTTACATTTCCTTCTTCGTCAGCCTTTAAGAAAACGTCTTCAAAATCTTCGGTAACACTTCCATAGAGCAATAAAATTTCAATGATTTTTCTTTCTAAACCGTATAAAATATCTATTTTTTCAGACGGCTGTTCCATATCTCCAGGAAAAGTTGGGTCATCATAATATCTAGGATCATCCGGCGGATAATTATTTCTATGAACCTCAAAAGCTTTTTGTTCTTGCTTTTGCTTTTTACCAGCGTCAGCAATCTCTTTTTGAGTTAACTGTGCCAATGTACTTACCAAAACCTGCTCAGAAATATCCATTATTCGGGCACATTCCTGTATGTAAACTTCACGCTGAATACGGTCTGGAATTTTAGAAATACTGGTAACCATATCCCGAATCAAATCGGCTTTTTTTATAGGGTCGTTTTTTGCTTCTCCTATTAAAATTGAAGCTTTAAACTGTATAAAATCTTTACTATTGTTTTCTAAATAAGCAACCAAATCATCATGTGATTTTTTTCTGGCAAAGCTATCAGGATCTTCCCCATCCGGAAAAGCACAAACCCTTACATTCATACCTTCTTCCAGAATCAAATCGATTCCGCGAATTGCGGCCCGGAGACCTGCAGCATCGCCATCAAAAAGAACCGTAATATTTCTGGTTAATCTATTTACCAAACGAATCTGATCCGGCGTTAAAGCTGTTCCGGAGGAAGCCACAACATTTTCAATACCGGCCTGATTAAACTGAATCACATCCGTGTAACCTTCAACCAAATAACAATTATTTAGTTTAGCAATTGATTGTTTAGCCTGAAAAATTCCGTAGAGCACTTTACTTTTATGGTAAATATCACTTTCCGGTGAATTCAGATATTTTGCTGCTTTTTTATCATTGGTTAAAATACGTCCTCCAAAACCCAAAACACGACCCGACATACTTTGTATCGGGAACATTACGCGTCCTTTAAAACGGTCAAAAGGTCTGTCTTCTCTTGGAATTGTTAAACCGGTACTTTCCAGAAACTCTAGTTTATAGCCTTTCCCTAAAGCTTCTTTGGTCAGAGCATCCCAAGTCTCCGGCGAATACCCTAAATTGAATTTTTTGATAGTTTCATTTGTAAAACCTCTTTCTTTAAAATAAGACAACCCTATGGCTTTCCCTTCTTCTGAATTCAAGAGAGTATCATTAAAATACTTTGCAGCAAATTCTGAAACCAAATACATACTTTCGCGAACATCTGTTATAGCTTTTTCAGCATCCGTTTGTTCGGTTTCTTCGATTTCAATATTGTATTTCCTGGCCAGGTATTTAATAGCTTCCGGATAAGTAAACTGTGAGTGTTCCATTAAGAATTTAACAGAATTCCCACCCTTTCCTGTACTAAAATCTTTCCAAATCCCTTTTGCAGGCGAAACCATGAATGACGGTGAGCGCTCATCTGAGAATGGACTCAATCCTTTAAAATTACTTCCGGCACGCTTTAAATTAACAAAATCACCAATAACCTCCTCTACACGAGCAGTTTCAAAAACAGTATCAATTGTATTCTGTGAGATCAAACTTAAAATATTTTTAAAAAAATAATAGCCTGTAAAAGTACACAAATCCTTCTTTAATTTACTGCTTTTACATAAAAAAAGCGCCTCTTTTAAAGCGCTTTTTCTACTAATTAAAAAAATTGAATACTTAATTAAAATCAAACCTTAACCCTAATGAAATATTATTTTCTTTAACTAAATTATCCTGGAATAATGGATTTAAATCATACTTTAAATACAAGCTCAATTCTTTATAACCAATATAAGAACTCAATCCGTAAATAAAATTATTCACGTTATAATCGCCTTTTATTGTCGTTTTATATTTCAGATCATCTTCTTCAAATTTTAAAATCTGTTTCGATTTCACATTGATTCCGGCATACCCTCCAATTCCAAAACGAAAACTTTTATGCGTTCTAAAATACGTTTTTCCATCTTTTTCTTTTGGTTTTGTAAAATCAAATTCTAAATGTACCGGCAAAACTAAATATACATTTCTAAAACGTGATTCTTTTAAATTTACAGGATTAATCTCTAAATTGGTCTGATCTCCGTTGACTACAAAACTGCGATTATTGGTTGGGCGAATATTATTGTACATTAATGACAACCCGTATTTTGCATGCAATAAATTATAATTTTTAATTAATCGTGAATTATAAGTAAAACCCCATTCGTAAAAATGTGAGCCCATAAACTTATAATTAGAATCCTGCAGTTCCCCATCTGCTATAATATTATTGAGACCCATGGCAAAAACAAATTGCGAAGTTGTTCTTTTTTCTCCACGAATAGAGTCTTTACCATTTTTATTATTCCAATCGTTTCTGTCCCAATGAATTATTAACCTGTTTTTCTTTGTTGAATCCTGCTCTTTCAGCTTCCCGTCTACTTTCTGCTGAACCAGGTCATTAAGTTCATTTTGAGCAAGAGTTACTTTCTCTTCGATAATGACAGCTCTTGCTTCTGCTAACTCTTTTTTACGTTTATCAGCCTGCTCTCCTGTAATTACTCCATTTGAAAGCTGTACATTTATTTCTTCAACTTCTTTTTTAAGGGTTTCTTTTTCCTGTTTAGTAATTTTTTCAATTTTATTAGCAATTTGCTTAGCTTTTGATTCAAATGTTTCTTGTCCGAGTACCTTACTGACGAATAAGAAAACTAAAATAACGAGGTAAATGGTAAAATTTTTCATGATTGATTTTTTAATTGATTGATGATTTTATTCTTATTTTTTTGCATTGAATTTGTTATTTGCAATTGAGATTGAATTTTCAATTATTCCTGCTGATTTCTGCTGGCTACGGCAACTTTTACTGTCTGATAATTTTTATTGACTTTTGAAATTATTTTTTCTCTAAAAGAAAGTTCTAGTTCACCGTCAACCTGATTGAGTAAATCATTGGCATTGACTTTCACCTTTGATTTTGGTTTGGTCGAATTTTCTGCGACAACTTTGTTTTCTGCATTTTCCAATAACTGATCGACATTTGAATTTTTAGTGTTTTCGGCAATTACAGTTTGATTATTGATAGATTGTTTTTCCTGATTGTTTTTGATGATGACTGAAGACTCCGCTATTTGATTTGATTCATTTTTAATTGTTTTATTTGAAATTTGATTAGATTTTTTTTCTTCTTTATTTAAATTTTCCTTTGAATTATTTTCTGAGACAGCAATTTTTGTTTTTACTGGATCTGTATTATCCAAAACCGGTTTCAGAACCGAATCTTTTTTAGTATTTTCCTCAATAACAACTTTCTTTGGCGTTTGGGTTGCATTATTATTTTGAGTAAAAAAGAAAGTTCCAACCAATAAAATTCCCATGACACTCGCTGCAACATAAAGCCATTTATTACTCTTTTCCGGCTTCTTTTCTTCGGCAATACTTAACATGGCATCCAATCTGTCCCAGGCTTTATTGCTTGGTTCAATTGTGCGCTGATTTAGTTTTTCACGGAAATCCTTTTCAAAATTATTCGGTTCCATTTTCTTGTTTTTTTAAAATAGTAATTTGTGTTTGCAGCATTTTCCTTGCATGCGATAATTGCGATTTTGATGTTCCTTCATTAATTCCTAACATCTTAGCAATTTCATTGTGTTTATAACCTTCAATTGCATATAAATTGAAAACCATTTTATATCCGTCCGGCAAGGCATCTATTAAAAACTGAATCTGATCAACAGTAAACTGGCTATCAATTTCGTTGAAACTTTCTTCTGTAAAAAACTCATCTTCTGCAAATTTTACTTTTTTCTGAACTCTCAAATACGAAATACATTCGTTAACCATAATTCGGCGGATCCAGCCTTCAAAACTTCCTTTATGTTCAAAGTTCTTTAGATTCGTAAATACTTTCATAAAAGCGGTTATCATTACATCTTCTGCAAGCTGAATGTCTTTTATATATTGACGGCAAACGCTAAGCATTTTCGGAGAAAACCTGCTATAAATCTGCTGTTGTGCTTGTCGGTTATTTTCGACAGCCAACTTTATGATTTTGGTTTCTTCGTGATGTAACTGAATAATTTTCATTAATAAGCGTTCAGATTTTGTTTTACTAACAGACTTCTATTAGCATAGACGAGTATCGTTTTAAAATGGTTGCATGTGAGTAGAAAAAAATCAAAAAAATAAATTTAAAATCCTAATTCATAAATACAAATTATTGATTTACTGATACTTAAATTCATGTTCTTTTTTATTTTGATTTTATAAAAAAACAGCATCCGGCTAAAACCAAGAAAAAATACAATAAAAAAACCTTGCTATAAAATTATTGCAAGGTTCTTCAAAATAAAATATTTTTCAAAATAACTCTTTACGGGCAAGTTTTACCAACCGCCACGGCCGCCACCGCCGCCTCCACCGCCGGAACTTCCGCCACCAGAGCTGCCGCTGCTCCAACTGCCACTACTTCCTGATGAAGAGTTCGATGATCTGGAGGGAGTTGGATCGGTTCCTGCTGCACTTACAGAATTTCCAAAACCTGATAAAAACAGTGTTGGCTGCCTGTAAAAAGTATCGTTTCCTTGATACCAATCCGGATTATATTTTGCGAGTTCTAAAATTTCTTCAAATTGTTTTCCCCATTTTATTTCGACTCCCAATGCTATTGCGTACGGAAGTAACTTTTCGAATAATTGAGGTGTCAGCTCAGGCGGATTCAACATATTCATTCTGTCTTTCTCCGCAGTTTCGAGATATAACTTAAATCCTTCTAATCGATTAAATTCTTCTGCACCTTTTTCTGTAAATTTTCCCAAAGTCACTACGTAGAAGATATACATTAAAAAAACGATACCAATAACTACAATTTGTATTGTGCTTAAAAAAGGAATTGTCATTAAAAAAATTCCAATTGCCAGTGGATAAGTAAAGAAAGCAAAAAGGAATCTTAAAATTACTAAACCAGTTCTCTCTTCTTTTTGTAAAAACCAATAGGTTAATGCCGCCACAGCACAAATTAATCCTGTATAAAAAGTATAATTTATAAATCCTTTGTTTTTAGACAATATCTCATAAATCAATCCTCCAATTACAAAAACGGCAAAACCAATCCATTTTAATCGCGTATTGTTTTGGTAAATTTCTTCTAACTTAATTTGATCTTCTATCGCTTTAGTCCATTTAGAATAAGCTTTCTCAAAAATCCTATAGTTAGAATCCTGCACTTTTATTTTTGCTTTTTTAGAAAAACTATCTACTATTGCTGATTCTTCAGAACTTAAAGATTTTGAATCTTTTTCTAAAACTTCAATTTCGTATTTGTTTTCGTTTACAAAAATACCGCTTTCTATCGTAGACGAAATTTTAACAGCACCCTTTACTGCGGTATTTATAAGGGAAGCCATATGTATTTTTGCATTGAGTTCTCTATGATAGACATACCCTACAAGGGCAGGAGACCAATCAAAAGGAGGCAAAAATTCTGGTATTACTGTTTTTTTAACGGGATCTTTTCCATGTTTTCTCCAACTAAAAAAGAAAAAAAAGAAACATTCCAATTCCAAAAACAACAGACCAGAAATAGGTTTTGATTCGTTTATAGAAAGAATTTGATTTTTGAACATAAGTTGGGGGATCAATAATTCCTTTAGGAAATGAAGCCGCAACTGTTAATCCTTCATTTGATCGAAGTTGATGTGCCGAAAAAGTAACAATTGTTTTACTTTCATTTAGGGAACTAGTACAATTTGAAGCCGAAGATCCTTCACTACCGGTGTAGCAATGTAAGTTTTCAAATTTATTGTTTTCAGATGGGAGATAAAATTGGCAGGTTGCTTTATCAATAGGAAAATCCCAGCCATTTCCGGTTACATTCCAATAGAGTTCATCATAATTGTCAAAATATCCAATCTGAAATGGAACGCTGTAACTGATCTGGTATTTATACGTTCCGTCTTCTAATTCAACAGCTGCATCTCCAATGTAAATTTTCCAATAATCTTCTTCTTCTTTTGTAAAATAATCTTCGGTTGCTCCGTCTTTTTCAATGGAGTTTATCGAATATTTTACATCGATATCATTACCGTCTTTATCTTTTCGGGTTAGCGGAAAAGTTCTTAAAAGTCCGTGTTTAAAAACATTTCCTTCTGCTTTTATCGTAATATTTTCGACAACCTCAATGGTTCCTGATTTTTCAATTTTAACTTTAACATCAAAATTTAAAATTCTTTCCTGAGCGTGTAGTTGATTTACGAAAATAGAAAATAGAACAAAAAATATTTTTTTTAGCTGCATATAATAAAGGAATTAAAACTGAACTTTAGGTGATTCTCTTTGGTCTTCCTCTTTTAATTCAAGGAAATCTTTTTTCGGAAAACCAAAGATGCCGGCAATTAAATTACCCGGAAAAGATTCTACAGCAATATTGTAATCTCTTACTGTTCCGTTGTAATATCGTTTTGAGCGTTCAATTTCAGTTTCTATTTCTCCTAAATCAGATTGCAGACTTAAAAAATTAGTATTGGCTTTTAAGTCGGGATAACTTTCTGCTAAAGCAAAAACTGATCCCACAGCATTATTAAGCTTTTGATCCAGTTTTAATCTTTCATCCGGATTATTAGTGCTCAAAGCCTGATTACGAAGATTTACAATAGAACTAAATGTTTCTTTTTCATGACTCATATATCCTTTTACGGCTTCTATAAGATTCGGGATCAGATCGAATCGTTTTTTTAAGATAATGTCAATGCCGCTAAATGCCTCTTCTACCCGATTCCTTTTGGAAACGAAACCATTATAAAGTACAATAAAGAGAATAAGAATTAGTAAAAAAGAAACAGATATAAGTATGGTAATCATATTTTAGAATTAAATTCGGAGTCAAATTTAACAATAAAAATATTAAAAAATGACACAGAATTATTTCTTTCTCTCAATAACGTAATTCACCATTAAGGTAAGTGCGCCCTTGAATTCAGAATCCGGGTAATTTCCTAAAAGAGAAAGTGCTTCCTGCTGAAACTGCACCATTTTGTTTTCGGCATAAGCCAAACCATTATTGTTTTTTACAAAGGCAATAACTTCTTTAACGCGTTTTTTATCTTTGTTATGGTTTTTGATCGAGTTTATAAGCCACTTTTTTTCCTGCGGAGTACAAGTATTTAAAACGTGAATTAAAGGCAAGGTCATTTTTTGCTCTTTAATATCGATTCCGGTTGGTTTTCCAATGGCTTCTTCACTGTAATCAAATAAATCGTCTTTGATTTGAAATGCCATTCCGATAAGTTCGCCAAATTTGCACATGTTCTCAACCTGAATATCGTCTTCAATTACCGATTTTGCACCAAGCGCACAACAAGCTGCAATAAGTGTAGCGGTTTTCTTTCTGATGATTTCATAGTAAACATCTTCCGTAATATCGAGTCTTCTCGCTTTTTCTATCTGAAGCAATTCGCCTTCACTCATTTCGCGAACGGCTACCGAAATAATTTTCAAAAGGTCAAAATCGCCATTATCAATAGAAAGCAGTAATCCTTTTGAAAGCAAATAATCCCCAACCAAAACTGCAATTTTATTTTTCCAAAGTGCATTGATAGAAAAAAATCCACGGCGGCGATTACTGTCATCTACCACATCATCATGCACTAAAGTAGCAGTATGAATGAGCTCAATTACCGAAGCACCACGATACGTTCTCTCATTTACAACACCACCAGAAACCATTTTTGCGGTTAAAAAAACAAACATCGGACGCATTTGTTTTCCTTTTCTGTTTACAATATAATAGGTAATGCGGTTGAGCAAGGCAACCTTTGAAGTCATCGATTCATAGAACTTTTTTTCGAAAAGTTCCATTTCATTAAAAATAGGTTGCTTTATTTGAGAAGTAATATTCATTTCGTTTTCAAATATACTATTTTAAATAAAAAAACGTTGTTTATTTTAGGTTAGTATATCAACATTTTGTGTACTAATTCAAAAACATACCAAAAAAAATCTAATACCTAATTTGAATTCAATTAATTAAAAAGTAAAATTTAAATTATTTATTATGAAAACAAAATTTTTATTCATTGGATGTATTGCATTCACTTTTTTCATTGGATGTAATTCTGACGAAAACACTAATAATGAAACACCAACAGCAATTTCTAACGACGAAATTATCACCAACTCTAAAATTGATGCCTCAATAGAAGACGTTACCAATATTGCCGATGATCAATTTACCGCACAGCAAAACATCAATAACAAACCTGAAGGGACTGTCAAAAACTATCTGCCAAGCTGTGCTACCATTACAACAGTCTTAACTAATAATACCTGGACAAGAACGATTGATTTTGGCGTTGAAGGCTGTACACTTGAAAACGGTAACTCTGTAAAAGGAAAAATGATCCTTTCATTTTCTAATGATTTTTCAGCCTCAACACAGACTATCAGTTACACTTTTGAAGGTTTTTATCATAATGGCAAAAAACTACAGGGAAGTAAAAGTATTGTCCGCACTAAAAAAGCTACCGCCTTACAATCAGAAATACATCCGGTTTTGACAGCATTAATTGATTTGACTATCACTTTTGATAACGGAGGTATTTACAGCCGAAAAGGAACTCTGACAAAAGAAACAATTGCAGGTTACGATACATGGTTTAATTGGGAAGATAATGTTAACGTAGTAACAGGAAGCGGAACAACAACTTTCCCTAATGGCGATACTTTTTCTGCAGAAATCACAACTCCTCTGGAATTTTATGCTACCTGCAGAAAACCATTTGCTGTAAAAGGAATTCTATCCATTACAAAAAACGGAGCAAATGCAATTGTTGATTTTGGAAACGGAGATTGCAACACTCTTGTAAACGTAACCAAAGATGGTGTTACTACCGAAATAGATTTGAAAAAATAACCTTTTTTGCCCAAAAAGAAAAAAGCATTAAAAACAAGTACGAGTCTTGTTCTTAATGCTTTTTTATTTTCTGTTTAAAATTTCTAACCTTCTTTATTAGCCAATTGTCCGCAGGCAGCATCAATATCTTTTCCACGGCTGCGGCGTACTTTTACCACTACTCCAATATTCTCCAATGCTTTAATATACGCCATGATTGATTCTTCTGAAGCTTGCTGAAATTCACCATCATCGATTGGATTGTATTCTATTAAATTTACTTTGCAGGGTACATATTTGCAAAACTTAACCAAGGCATCAACTGAAGCTTTATCATCGTTGATTCCTTTCCAGACCACATATTCGTATGAGATTTTGCTTTTGGTTTTTCTGTACCAATATTCCAAAGCTTCACGCAAATCCTTTAACGGGAAATTTTGACTAAAAGGCATAATTCTCGCACGAATTTCATCAATCGCAGAATGCAGGGAAACTGCCAATTTGAATTTCACATCATCATCGGCCATTTTTTTAATCATTTTTGGGATTCCTGAAGTTGAAACCATAATACGTTTTGGCGACATTCCTAAACCTTCTGTAGAGGTAATCATATCAATAGCCTTAATGACATTGTTATAATTCATTAAAGGCTCCCCCATTCCCATAAAAACAATATTCGAAAGCGGATGATTATGATACAGACGGCTTTCTTTATCAATTGCGACAACCTGATCGTAAATTTCGCCCGGTTCCAGATTTCGCATACGTTTTAATCGTGCAGTTGCACAAAAGTTGCAATCCAGACTGCAGCCTACCTGACTGGAAACACAAGCTGTTGTTCTGGTTTCAGTAGGAATCAAAACTGATTCTACCACCAAACCATCATGCAGACGAACGGCATTTTTTACAGTTCCATCACTGCTTCGCTGCATCGTATCAACCTTAATATGATTGATTACAAAATTATTTTCAAGCATCGCCCTTGTAGGCTTTGCTACATTGGTCATATCATCAAAACTATGTGCTCCTTTGCTCCACAACCATTCATAAACCTGATTCCCACGAAAAGCTTTGTCATTATTAGCGACAAAAAACTCACGTAACTGATCTTTTGATAAGGCTCTTATGTCTTTTTTCTCGATTTGCATGGTGCAAATTTAATCACTTTTGTTCTTTTTAAATGCTTTTTTGAGTCATTCTTGCCAGTAAAGCCCAATTTTTAAAGTTATTTTAGGAAATTCTCAATTATTTTGTTCAAATAAAAGACTTTATATACCACATCCAAAATATTCAGACATCGCAATTAGCATCCCCAACAACTTATTAAATTTCAAATAGATACAAATTTCAAACCTTTTAATCAGAGCTCCTTTTAGTAATACAAAGATTGTACCTACTATTATTATAGTCTTTTAAAACAATTTTATCTATGATTTTTATCATCAAATATGCTTTGTATTCACAATAAATTTGATACAAGAATTAAGGAGATGATTGTTGACATAAGATTTCATTAGACTATTAAAACATCATTCCCTTAATTAAATGATTAACAAAATAAATCAATAAAAAATGAAAACTCTCAAATCTTTTTTTCTAACAGTTATCTGTTTAGGAATTACATTTTACACCAATGCTCAAAAAAATTATACGGTAAATACAAAATCAAAATTTGAAGTCGCGGGTACTTCTACTGTTCACGATTGGGTAATGAAATCTACAGAAGGAACCGGCACCGCGAATTTAACGGTTAAAGATTCTAAACTAACCGATATAAACAGTTTAACGATTATATTACCTGCAGAAAGTTTAAAAAGCGGCAAATCAAGTATGGATGACGTGGCTTATGAAGCTTTAGACACAAAAGCACACAAAAACATTAAGTATGTTTTAAAATCTGCTGATAAAGTAAATGAAACCGTTTGGAATCTAACCGGTACTTATACCATTTCTGGTATCAGCAAAGAGTACAGAACGCAGGTAAACGTAACGGCTGTTAATGGGAATTTTGTTTTAAGAGGTTCTAACCAAATTACTTTTGCTGATTTTGGAATATCTCCTCCAACGGCAGCACTTGGAGTTGTGAGAACAGGAAAAGATCTGACTATCCTTTTTAATATTACTTTAAATGATTATACACAAAGCGAAAATGTCTTAGTAATTAAATAAATCCTGATTGAAGTAAACTATATTTACTACTTTCAAAAATGAACGGAGTCGAAGGCTTTTTATCCAAAAAGGCTTTGACTCCGTTTTGCTTTCCTGCTGTTTTGAATTAGATACAGTCGTAAAAATATTTTTCTTTAAAAAAAATCAACAGCATACCCAAAAAAATAAATTTTGGCACGGGAATTGTCTTGCACTCGATAGGAAAATAATCTTACAAAGAGCGCTTAATTTTAAAATTTGTACTTTTATTTTTTCAGCTTTATACCCTTTATATATTATCAATTTTAAAAAATTAAATTATCATGAAAAAACAAATTTTAAGTTTAGCAGTTATCGCTTTGTTAGCATTCGGTGTTCAGTCTTGTGAAGACAAAAAAGCAACTAAACCTGAAGAGGAATTAACTCTTGGAAACAAAGTAGACTCATTAACAACAGATATTGAAGAAGTAAAAGACAGTGCTGTTGTAAAAGCAGAAAATGCAGCTGATAAAGCAAAAGCAGCTACTGAGGAAGCAAAAGAAAAAACCAAGGAAACGATAGAAGATGTAAAAGATGCTACTAAAAAAGGTGCTGAAAAAGTAGAAGCTGCTGCTAAAGCTGCTAAAGACGGAACAGTGAAAACTGCTAAAGAAGTAAATGAAGCCTTGAAAAAATAATTTCATCAGAATTCAACATTAAAACCATCCACTTTACGGATGGTTTTTTTTTGACCAAAAGTGAGCTTATATTTTGTATTTTTACAGCCAAATTTGAATACACTACGCAATGCATTTTATCTCACAAGACTTAGAAGATTATATTGAACAGCATTCTGAAAACGAACCGGAATTGTTAGCGAAACTTAATAAAGAAACGTACCAGAAAATCCTTTTACCAAGAATGTTAAGCGGGCATTTTCAGGGGCGTGTTTTAAGTATGCTGTCAAAATTGATCCGACCGGTGAATATTTTGGAAATTGGAACTTATACGGGTTATGCCGCTTTGTGTTTGTGTGAAGGAATGCAGGAAAATGGACAGCTTCACACCATTGACATTAAGGAAGAGCTCATTGATTTTCAGCGTAAATATTTTGATGCATCGCCATGGGGTGCACAAATTTTTCAGCATTTAGGTGAAGCAATCGATATTATTCCGACTCTGGATGTAAAATTTGATTTGGTTTTTATTGATGCCGATAAAGAAAACTACATTAATTATTGGGAAATGATTGTTCCTAAAATGAATAAGGGCGGAATCATTTTGTCTGATAATGTTTTATGGAGCGGAAAAATCCTGGAACCGGTACATCCGAATGATGTAAGTACCAAAGTACTTTTAGAATATAATTTACTTTTGAAAAATGACCCAAGAGTAGAAACAGTTTTACTACCAATTCGCGATGGATTGACAGTGAGCAGGGTTTTGTAAATTTTAAGATTCTGATACGCTAAGTTTCTAAGATTTTTTCGTAATAAACTTGATATTCCAAAATTTAAAATGAAGAATTTACATCAAATAAATACTGACGGATTTACAATTATTGATAATGTTTACAACGAAGATGAGATTCAAAAAATAATCTCGTTAATTGAAGATAAAACAGAAAATAATCCTGAAAACGCTACTTTCAGAAAATCTCAGGATTTATTTGCGATAAGGCAATTTCACAAAGAAATACCCGGAACTTTACCTTTTATATTCAATCAAAAATTATAGAAAATTATAGAAACTGCTTTTGGAAAAGGCTATTTTATAACCAAGTCCATTTATTTTGACAAACCCGAAAAATCGAACTGGTTTGTTGCCTATCATCAGGACCTGACTATTTCTGTCAATAAAAAAATTGAGGTTGAGCATTTTGAAAACTGGACTGTAAAACAAAATCAGTTTGCGGTTCAGCCTCCTGCAGCAATTCTTGAAAATAATTTCACTATCAGAATTCACATTGACAAAACCACAAAAGATAATGGTGCTTTGAAAGTCATCAATAATTCACATTCAAAAGGAATTTTAAGAATTGAAAAGCTTGATTTCGAAAACGAAAAGGAAACTATCTGCGAAGTTGAAAAAGGCGGCATTATGATTATGAAACCTTTGCTGTTTCATGCTTCAAATAAAACTACAAACAACGAACGAAGAAGAGTTATTCATATCGAATTCAGTAAACAGGAACTTCCGGACGGATTGAAATGGAGCGAGAAAACGATTCTTTTGAACTAATATTTTCTTTTTGAATTATGATCTGAGAGTTTAGATCTGTTTTCTATTTCCTAATTCACGACGAACTTGAGGTAAGTCAAATTTATAGAGAATATTTAAATGTTGAATCATTCATCTATGTAAAAAAATAAATTTTGAATTGGATAATAAGAAATACAGAAAAATTATACTGCCACACAAACTTAAATGATCTTTTAAATTCATCATGGATAAACATTTCCGAATTTAATTGGGTGATGTCTGACTTAGACGTTATAAATTTTTCAAAAGAGCAATTACCAATTGATCTGAAAGATGATTATTCAATAATAACACCTGAAAATTTAAAAAAAATAGTTAAAACAGATTCTCAAATCATATGGGGTGTAATATCTGCCGTTAAAAAAACTGAAGAGCCAATATTTGATATAAAAAACCCTCCATTTGCAGAAGGAAATGATGATGTTTGGATTAATGATAAATTTCAGGTTAAAAACTCATCCTGCGAAATTACCGCTTGGGATAGTTCTTTTACAATTGTAAAATTTAAAGATGGAGAATTATCTAAAAAGTTTAAGGCTTATTTTGACGAAGCGATAGAATTAGAAGAATTTAATTTCTAAAGAAAGTATTTTTAAAAACAGGTATATTTAATAATTACATCTGTTTTTAAAAATTTCTTTTTGAAAACGAGTGTCCTAGCCCGGATGGAAGTGACATCCTTTTGTGCCAGAGTTTGGCGCAAAAGATAGAGCGGACAGCCGGAATCAGCTCCTTCTTTCGACTAAGCTCAGGATGACAGTATTATCCCGGAAAGTATTTTGGTTTTAAATTTTGATATACTTTGAACATCAAAAATCCAAACAAAGCTCCAAAGAAATAGCCAGTCAGAATGTCTCCCGGGTAATGTAAACCTAAATAGATTCGGCTATAGGCGAAGATTAATGGCCATAAAAACAAAAATCCAAGGTATTTGAAATGTCGTTTTAAAACCAGAAATAAAAACATAGCAACAGCCATTGTGTTAGCAGCATGACCTGAGAAAAAACTATACGATTTTCGGGATTGTACTACCCTGATAATTGTGTTGATTTCAGGATTATTGCAAGGTCGTAAACGCTGAAAAGTGTTTTTAAAAAGATTGGTTGTCTGATCTGTAAAAGCAATCAAAACTGCTATAAAAAGCAATAAATACAAGGTTTGTTTTCCTCCAATTTTTCTATAAATAAGATAAAACATTAATAAAAAAACGGGAGTCCAATTTAACTGACTTGTAATAATCAGCCAGAAATTATCGTATGTTTCAGAACCTAAACTGTTAAGATAAACTAATAAATGAGTATCTAATTCTTGTATTTTTTTAAGCATATTATCTTTGACGTTTTACAGGTCCTGCGATGGAATCAATATCTTCTTTTACTTTGTCAATTTCTGTAGCTGTGTCGCCCAATAAATTTGTTGTATCACCTAATAAATTCGATTTGGCATCATTAATTTGAGCGTTGATATTCCCTGTGATATCTGAAAGCGATTTTGCATCAAGACCATTTGCTTCAGCCCCTTTTTGAATTTCGCTTTTAATATCATTTGTTGCATTTTTTAACTGCGCCATCGCTTTACCCATTGTACGGGCAATTTCAGGCACTTTATCTGATCCAAAAAGCATTAGTACTATAAAAAGTATAAAAACTAATTCTCCTCCTCCTATACCAAACATATCTTTTATTTTTTGTGTCACAAAGATATTAAATTTTACAGGCTGGTGTTTTAAAATTTACTTAAAAAAAAGACTCTTTTCAGAGTCTTTCTAATTTTATATTTAATCAAATTTTGACTTTTGCTCGACTTTTGGCCAAGAGTTGTTGGTTACATCAATATCAGCGGTCAATAATTTAGGGTCTATCTGAATGCTTTTGACAGGTTTTTCAGTTGCATACACTTTTTTGGCTGACTCACTGCCTTTTCTCCATATTTGTGCAGGATACTGATAATTGTCTTTTGTACCGTCTTCATAGGTAATTTCAACCAAAATTGGCATAATCATTCCGCCTGGTTTATTGAATTCTACTTCGTAGAAATATTTAGGCGATTTAATGCTTGCTTTTTCCTCTGCCGTAAAAGTCTGATCTACATAATCAGCCAAAGGCTTAAAATCTTCTACTTTTAAAGCCTTTTTCTTAGATCCCTCTACTTCTGTATTATCACCTGCCACCAAATAAACAAAAGGTCCTTTTTCGTATCCGAAACGTCCTTTTCTAACTTTGACATCTTTGATATCTGTAGTTGGAGTTTCTGAAACATAATATTGCTTTACCTCTTTGATTCCGATATCTACAAAGTCAGTTGAATAAAACCATCCTCTCCAAAACCAGTCTAAATCTACTGCAGAAGCATCTTCCATCGTTCTGAAAAAATCTTCCGGAGTTGGATGTTTAAATTTCCATCTGTTTGCATAGGTTTTAAAAGCATAATCAAACAATTCTCTTCCCATCACTACTTCTCTTAAAATATTAAGTCCTGTAGCCGGTTTTCCGTACGCATTATTTCCGAATTGATGAATGGTTTCAGAATTAGACATAATTGGTTCCAAAAACTTCTGGTCTCCGCTCATGTACGGAACAATATTTTTTGCAGGTCCGCGTCTTGAAGGGAACTTTGGATCTAATTCCTGTTCTGCCAGATATTCTAAAAATGAATTTAAACCCTCATCCATCCAGGTCCACTGACGTTCATCAGAGTTTACAATCATCGGAAAGAAAGTGTGCCCAACTTCGTGGATTACAACACCAATCATTCCGTTTTTCACTTCTTTGCTTGTTACACCATTTTCGTCAGGACGACCAAAATTCCAGCAAATCATAGGATATTCCATTCCCTGATCTTCTGCAGAAACGGATACTGCTTTTGGATATGGATAATCAAATGTATGTGACGAATAACTTTTTAAAGTATGTGCGACTGTCAAGGTAGAAGTTTCTCCCCAAAGCGGGTTTGCTTCCTTTGGATAAACGGATTCAGCCATTACTATTTTACCACCCAATTTTACAGCCATTGCATCGTAAATGAATTTTCTTGAAGAGGCAATTCCAAAATCACGTACGTTTTTTGCACTGAACTTCCATGTTTTTTTCTTTTCAGAGAAACCTTTTTCAGCAGCTTCAGCTTCTGCCTGTGTAACAATTACAACCGGTTTATCAAATGATTTTTGAGCCTGTTCATAACGTTTTACCTGTTCTGCCGTAAAAACTTCACTTCTGTTGGTCAATTCTCCCGTAGCATCAATAACATGATCAGCAGGGACTGTAATATTTACATCAAAATTTCCAAAAGGAAGTGCAAACTCCCCGCTTCCCCAAAATTGCATATTTTGCCAGCCTTCAACGTCATTGTAAACTGCCATTCTTGGATAAAACTGGGCTATTACATATAATTTATTACCGTCTTTTTCAAACAACTCATAACCGGAACGTCCACCTTCTTTTCTGTAATTATTGATGTTATACCACCATTTTACAGACAATGAAATCTTTTCTCCATGTTTTAAAGGTGAAACCAGATTAATACGCATCATGGTTTCATTGATGGTGTAGGACATCGGATTTCCTTTAGCATCTTTTACATATTCGATATTAAAACCGCGTTCTAAATCTTTCTTTAGATATTTACCCGAAAAACCCTCCAAAGGCAAGACCTGATTAATTTTCTCTCCTTCGGCCAAAGCAGATTGTGTATTGGCTTTAGCCTGATTTTGATCCAGTTGAATCCATAAATACTCTAAATTGTCAGGTGAATTATTTGTGTAAGTAATCGTTTCAGATCCGCTTAATCTTGAGTTTTTATCATCCAGTTCAATATCAATCTTGTAGTCTGCCTGCTGTTGATAATAAGCAGGCCCCGGGGCTCCTGATGCCGTACGAAACATATTTGGCGTAGCCATCAAGTCATACATCTGGCTAAATTTGTTTGTATCATACTTTCCCTGTTGTTTTGGAGCAACAGTGGTATTTTTCTCCTGAGCCATTAGCACAGCAGGAAAAAGCAATAGTAATGAAAGTCTTTTCATAAATATTTTTTGGAGTTTTTGAAGCCGTGAAAATAGGAATTAAAACAACAATTTTACCCGTTCATTAATACTTTAACACTTCTTTCTTTGAAGATTCCGTAAAAAGCACACTTCTTTTGGTTCCATATGCTGAAATATGTGTAATGTTTTGCTGTTCAGCATTCCAATCAACTAAAACTGTATTTGAAATTTCTAATACTTTAAATTTCTCAACAGCAGTAATTCTGGAATAACAAACCAAAACATCATCGGCTTCGAGTTCTTTTGATAAAAAAGTAATAGGTTTTAGATGACCATTTATTTTTATATTAAAATTTTCTGAAAGGTATCTTTTTAATAAATCAATATCAGCCTGAGTTTCCTTATCAGTACCCAGAAAGGTCTTTTTATTGTATTTTTTTTCTATCCCCTTATTCAGATCATCAACAAATATTCTAGAGGTAATTTGAATCATTTTTTTTTCAGCCGCATAATTAATTTGAAAAACTCCCATGTAGAATTTATGGAATGCAAATGCCGACAAGGATAAAAATAATATTCCAATTAAGAAATAAAGGAGATTCTTTTTCATTTCTGTTTCAACACAACCTTTTTAAAATCTTTATTTTTATTGATCATAAAATCCATCAGTTCAAATTTTTGATCTGTTTTTAAATGTCGTTTAGATTCTGAATCATTCGAACAATACATTAAAAACAAATCGATTTCATCTTCTTTTAGTCCTAATGTTTTAGTAAAGAAATCAGGTGTAAAATTATCTTTCGAATATTCAACAAAAGCGATGTCACTTATTACTTCCTCTTCAACTTCTTTATCTTTTCGAAGCAACTTTTTAACATCTTTAAAAATTCGGACAAAATCAGTCCCGTATTTAATCGTCTGATTTGAATACATTACCGTGTTTTTAGCAGTTGATTGTTTGTCGTCTTCAAATTGCATGTCAACAAAACGCTGCGAACCACCATCTAAAGAATTAATTTTTAAGTCTTTATGAACCAAAACTTCTTTTAACTCAATATTGACTAAATCCAAAGGGACAAATAAAAGCGTTTCCGCACAGTCTTTTTCTGTTAAAATAATTTTTTTAGACTGAAACGCCAAACCTGTAAACAATAGAGTATCTTTTGGCCTTGCCAAAAGATCAAACAATCCTTTTGGACCAATGTAAGTTCTTATTTTAGCATTTATATTCATCACATAGCCTGTCTCTATAGGAAGAGAACTGTTCACTACCTGGCCGTGTAAAGTTTTTCTCGAATTAGTTTGTCCCACTACAAATTGACAAAACAAACACAGTACAAATATTCCTAATTTATTTTTCATGCTCTATAATTGTTAGATATTCCTGCGCCAAACGAGTTATCAAAAACATACTCATTGTTTTGTTCTTAGTATCCAAAGATACAGCAAATTCAGGATTATCCACGCAATAAAGCTGAAATCCTTTTATATGTTCTAACGGAATTTTAAGACGATCCGTATAATATGCTTCCTCAAAAAGATATTCAATTTTCCTAAAAAGAGCTTCCTTTTTCTCAACTTTAACCTCCTTTTTTAACATCTTAGTTCTTCCGGAAATTGCATTTATTACTTTATCAACAGAAGTTGATGTTGCCGTATAAACCTTTCTTTCAGCCGGAGTGTATTTTTTTTGTCCTTGTGGAATAATCCCTAGATTTTCCGCTGTGATATTAGCATTCTCATTTACAACTACTTCTTTTAGCTCAATTTGTTTTGCTGTCATTTTTATCAAAAGCGAACTTGAATTTAAATCATCAGTAGTAATGCGGCGCTTTAAAGGCTCTAAATTTACTGATGAAAAAACCAGAACATCTCCTGCTTTTACCACAATAGAAAACATTCCATTTACATCTGAAACAGTAGTAATCTGTGTGTTATTATTAATAATATTTACACCCTCCACAGAAGTAGACTGCTCAAAAATTTGTCCAAAAATTTCTTTCGAAACTTTATTTTGACCAAGACAAATTTGAACAAAAAAAAACAAGATTATATATAAGGTATTATTTGTTTTCAATAGCGATTATCTCTTTGTATTTAACAGCCAATTCTCCCAACAAAAATTCTGTCGAAGTTTTATTTTTAGAATTTAAAATCGCTGTAAACTTATCATTTTCTACAACATAATATTCAAATCCTTTTACATATTCAAGAGGAATTTTTAGTTTGTTTACAAAATGATCCAATGTAAATAAATTTTCTAAAAGCCGCATGTAAGACTCTTTTTTCTCTACAGCAACTTCCTTTTTCAACATTGCCGTACGCCCTGAAAAGAAATTCAATAAAGGATCAACAGAAATAGAACCTCCAGCCATTGTTCCTGCATTTGCAGTAGGATTTAATGCGGTAGCTGTATGCAACTTTCTCTCAGCTTCAGTATAGCTTTTTTGTCCCGAAGGAATAATCCCCAAAGCAACAGCATTAATATTATCGTACCGTTTTACAATTACCTCCTGCAATTGATACATGAGAAGATTTAATTTTACAGTATAATTAAGGTCTGAAAAATTTTCAGGCGTCAATAGCACCCGGTTTTCCTTAAATTGAATTGATGAAAAAACAAGTATATCTCCGCTTTTGGCCTTTATAGAAAACGATCCATCTGCAGTAGTTGTTACCATTGCTTCAGTTTGCGCATTCACCACATACACCCCTTCTAAATCATTTGTATTTGAAATTATTTTTCCGTTTAAAACAATACGTTCCTGATTCTGAGACCAAACAACCTGACTCAGAAAAACAACCAGTAAACAGATAATTTTATCAATCAAAATCAAAAATTTAGAATTACTCTTAAAAATGTAAAAATATCCTAATGTGTTCCAAATTTAATACTAACAGCTTGGTAAAAATATGTTAATTTAAAAAGGCTTTTAACAACAGAAAAGGCTTTTCAATACCTTTATCCTTAAACAATCAGAGTTTCTAATTTTATGAAAAACATCATTATTGCAAGCACCTCTACACTACATGAAGGCCGTTATTTAGAATATTTGCTACCTGTATTGCAATCGCATTTTAAAAATTGTTCAACTATCTTATTCATTCCCTATGCCCGTCCTGGCGGAATTTCACATGATGAATATACTCAAAAAGCAGCTTCAGTTTTTCAAACTATCAACATTTCAGTAAAAGGAATTCATGAATTTGAAGATCCTGAAACAGCTTTAAAAAACGCTGAAGGAATATTTACTGGCGGAGGAAATACTTTTTTATTAGTTACTCAATTATACAAAAATAATGCTATGCAGGTTCTTTCTGAAACGGTAAAAAACGGAATACCTTATTTAGGAACCAGTGCCGGAAGTAATATTTGCGGTCTTTCAATGCAAACTACAAATGACATGCCTATAGTTTACCCTCCTAGTTTTCAGACATTAGGATTAATTCCTTTTAATCTAAACCCTCATTATTTAGATCCTGATTTACAATCTAAACACATGGGAGAAACCCGCGAAACAAGAATAAAAGAGTTTCATGCTTTTAATACTATTCCGGTTTTAGGATTAAGAGAAGGCAGCTGGCTTGAAGTAAAAGGAGAAAAAATTACTTTAAAAGGAAATCTATCAGCCCGTTTATTTCTACAGAATCAACAGCCAACTGAGTTAAATCCCGAAAGTGACCTTAGTCATTTAAAATAACCTAAAAACAAAAAATCCTCAAACAAATTGTTTGAGGATTTTGAAGAGCGAAAGACGAGGCTCGAACTCGCGACAACCAGCTTGGAAGGCTGGAGCTCTACCAACTGAGCTACTTTCGCATTAACAGGGTGCAAATATAAATAATTAAATCGTTTAAAAAAATAAAAAACAAATTATTTATATTTTAAATCTAAACCTAAGTTTTGATTAGAGCGAAAGACGAGGCTCGAACTCGCGACAACCAGCTTGGAAGGCTGGAGCTCTACCAACTGAGCTACTTTCGCATTACTGTGGTGCAAATATAAAAAATAAGTAAGGTTTAAAACAAGCTTTTTTTGAAAAAAAATAAATTAAAAATCACTATTTTTAGTAATCTATTTAAAATTAAAATGTTATAGCTTTGTTTTTTTATTCAGAACATGACATTAATTAAAGAAATATCTGCACAGGAAGCCATTATTGTAAGACATCCTGTACTTCGAAAAGAAAAACCCATAGAAACCTGCATTTTTGATGGGGATGATTTAGAAACAACACATCACTTCGGATTATTTAAAAATTCAAATTTAACAGGAATAATTTCGTTATTCGTAAAAAGCAATCCTATCTTTGCAGAAATTTTTCAGGTGCAAATTCGCGGAATGGCTATTTTAGAATCGCACCAAAAAAAAGGTTTTGGAGAGAAACTAATAATACATTGCGAAGAATATTGCCTGTCAAACCAATTCGATTTGATATGGTTCAATGCAAGAACAGCCGCTGTTGGATTCTATAAAAAACTGGGATATAAAACAAAGGGAAATCCGTTTGAAATCCCAAATATTGGAGAACATTATTTAATGTACAAAAAAATATAAAATGAATAAACTTTACTTTCTGTTGATACTATGTTTCTTTATAAGCTGCAAAAAGAACCAAAAAGACACACTCCCAAAAATAAAAAAAGCTTTACCTGCCATAGTAATTACAGATGCAAGAACTGTTGACATAGATACTGCACTTATAAACGCTTATAAAAGTGAAACATTAAAACAATTTTACCTGTCTTCTGACAACAAAACCATTTGGGGAAATATTAAAAAAAGGACTTATATTTTATCGCAACTAAAACAATCTGATGAATTAGGCCTGAATCCAAATGATTATAAGGTAAAAAAGATGGATATTTATGAAAAACAAATCGATAAACTAAATAATAAACAGCTTGCTGAGTACGACCTGCTGCTGACTCATAATTTTGAAAAATATGTCACCCATTTATACGAAGGAAAACTAAATCCAAAATTTTTATATAGGGACTGGGCACTTGAAGACAAGGATTTAGACATTAACACTGCATTAGTAAAAAGTTTCAATCACAATACTTTAGATAGTTTAGTTAAAAATATCCAGCCTAAATCGGAAACTTATATACAATTACTAAAAGCCTTAAAACTTATCAATAGTTTTCCTGACGATCCTATTAGCACCATTGAATCAAAAGAAAAAATAGTACTGAATGATACTAATCGCGCATTAATCAATATTAAAAAAAGACTTTTATATTGGAATGATATGTCAGGTAAAGACAGCTTAACGGCTATCTACGACAATAAAACATTTGAATCTATGAAAAAATTCCAGTCCCGTCACGGTTTAGTTCCGGATGGTGTCATTGGGGCCAGCACTATTCATCACCTAAACTTTTCTAAAGAAAAAAGAAAACATCAGATTATTGCCAATTTAGAGCGCTGGAGATGGTATCCGAATGAATTTGCTGAAAATTATTTTATAGTTAACATTCCTGATTTTAGTTTGCATGTTGTAGAAAATAAGGATACGACTGCTGTTAGAAATGTTGTTGTTGGAACCAGTAAAAGAAAAACACCGGTTTTAACCTCTACCCTTAAAAGCATCGTTTTCAATCCAACATGGACTGTCCCTCCTACCATTCTAAAGGAAGATGTGGTTCCTGCAATGAAACGAAACAGAAATTATTTGAAAAACAAAAACATCACCATTTATGATAGCGCCGGACACGAAGTCAATCCTGCAAACTGGAACATAAATAAACCCCGCAGCTACAGGTATATTCAAAAACCAGGTTATTACAACTCACTTGGATTAATAAAAATTATGTTTCCTAACAATTATAGTGTTTACTTACACGACACCAATCACCGAAATTATTTCGAAAGAAGCAATCGTTCTTTGAGTTCCGGCTGCGTACGTGTTGAAAACCCATTGGAATTGGCCCAGCACATTTTAGATGATTCTAAAAACTGGTCAAAAGATAAAATTGACACCATAATCGCCCGTAAAAAAACAACGAGCATTAAGATTACCAAAAAATATAAATTATATCAATGGTATTGGACTGCCTGGAGTAAAAAAAATCAATTGATTTTTAGATATGATGTTTATGATCTCGATGAAGACTTGTATTCTAAATTACGAAATTAGTTGCTCCATAGGAAAACTTCGCGAAGGATGATAGATATACAAACATGATTTACCCTTTATGGTCTGAATAATTTCGTCTGTTAATTCAACAGGAATTGCCGGGCATCCCTGACTTCTTCCTAATCTTTTGTGATCTCTGATAAACGATTCAGAAACATAATCGGCTCCATGCATGACAACGCCTCTGTTACGAGCCTGATCATTTATTCCTTTTTCTAAACCATCTAAGCGTAATGAAATACCATGTTTTCCCTGATAAATTTCTCCGGTACTATAAAACCCTAAGCTGCTTTTAAAAGATGAACTAACATTTGAAAATGCTGAAGCAAACTCCTCACCGGTATTTCTGCCGTGCGCTACAAGAGATTGAAATAAAATAGTATGGGTCGATAAATCAATAACCCACAGACGTTTTAAGTTTGATGACAAACTAAAATCAACCAGAGTTAAAATATCTTTTTGAATAAAACCTTTTTCTTTCAATAAGTAAAAACCTTTCAAGGCTTCCGTAAAAGTTTTTAGTTCAGGAAGAATAAAACTATTCGTATTTAATGTGTTATAAATATTTTCAATCTTCGCATCGATAGCCGGTTTTTCAACTTTAGCAATGTTGCGTACTGTTACTTCTTTAGCTTCAGTGTTATTTTTAGTATCTGTACCAAAAGACAAAAATAAAAATAAAATTGCGGGATAAATCTTATAAATCATTGATTTCGTTTAGATTACACTTATTTGAGGTTTGACAAATGTATAGTTTATTTGCAATCCTAAAAATTAATATCACTAAATTAGGTGATTTTTGCTCAAACTTTAACACTAAATCGCAAAAAAAGTTAAATTAAGCTAAATATATCATTTTTTTTTGCAGGAATTTACGTTGTTTCATAAACATAATTCATTATTTAAAAACAAATTGAATTGTTTTTAAAACCTAATTAATATGAAATCAAAAGCTTAGCAATATTTTTGTATCTAAAAAAAATATAAATCACTAAGACTATTTAGTCAATATAAAATACTATTCAACTACTGCAGAATCATAAGCCTGCCTGCATTAATTTTAAAAAACAAAGCTTTCTTCAATTAAATTATTATTTTTTTGCACTGTTCATTTTATAAAACATAATTGTCACAATCGTTTCTTGCCTGTTTTATAAATGGTTTATCTTTGCCAAAAACTAAAAACCATGAATAAAAAAGTAATTCTTATGATTTTAGACGGTTGGGGAAAATCTCCTGACCCTAAAGTATCTGCAATAGACAATGCAAATGTTCCTTTTATAAATAGCCTTTACCAAAATTACCCAAGCGCACAACTTCGTACCGATGGATTAAACGTTGGCCTACCGGAAGGACAAATGGGAAACAGCGAAGTTGGACATATGAACCTGGGTGCCGGAAGAATCGTTTACCAGGATTTAGCCAAAATAAATTTAGCAGTAGCTCATCAAACACTTGCCAAAGAACAAGTTCTTGTTGACGCTTTTACTTACGCTAAAGAAAACAATAAAAAAGTACACTTTTTAGGATTGGTTTCTGATGGAGGTGTTCACTCACACACATCGCATTTACGTGGACTGATTGATGCATCACAGGAATATGGTTTGGAAAATGTATTCGTTCATGCTTTTACAGATGGACGTGATGTTGATCCAAAATCGGGAGCTAAATACATTCAGGATTTAGAAAATCATATTAAAGATACTCCGGTAAAAATCGCCTCAATAGTTGGTCGTTATTATGCAATGGATCGTGATAAGCGCTGGGAACGTGTAAAACTGGCTTATGATTTGGTTGTAAATGCAATAGGAACTCCGTCAAAAAATGCTGTCGCAAGTATTCTTGAAAGCTATTCAAAAGATGTAACCGATGAATTTATTGCACCAATCGTAATGGTTGATGAAGAAGAAAAACCATTAGCAACAATTGTCGAAGGCGATGTTGTGATTTTCTTCAATTTCAGAACCGACAGAGGCCGTGAACTTACAGAAGCCCTTTCTCAACAAGATTTCCACGAGCAGAACATGCACAAATTGAACTTGTATTATGTTACGCTTACCAACTATGACGAAACTTATTTAAATGTAAAAGTGGTTTACAATAAAGATAATATTACTGAAACCCTTGGTGAAGTTTTAGAAAAAGCCGGCAAAAAACAAATTCGTATCGCCGAAACAGAGAAATATCCACACGTAACCTTTTTCTTCTCAGGAGGAAGAGAAGTACCTTTTGAAGGAGAATCACGTATTTTAAGAAATTCTCCAAAAGTGGCAACTTACGATTTACAGCCTGAAATGAGTGCATATGAATTAACAGATGCCCTTGTTCCTGAATTAAACAAAGGTGAAGTAGATTTTGTTTGTTTAAATTTTGCTAACGGTGATATGGTTGGACACACCGGAATCATGGAAGCTGCAATTAAGGCTTGTGAGGCTGTTGATGCCTGCGCAAAACAAGTTATTGAAACTGCTCTTGAAAACAATTACACCACCATTGTAATTGCCGATCACGGTAACTGCGAAACGATGATCAACCCTGATGGAAGCCCAAATACAGCGCACACAACGAATCCGGTGCCGATTATCTTGGTTGACAAGGAGTTAAAAAACATACAAAATGGTGTTTTAGGCGATATTGCCCCTACTATTTTAGAATTGATGGGTGTTCCACAGCCTGAAGCAATGACTTGTCATTCATTACTATAGAAAACCACTTTTTTAATAGAAGAGAGACAAGTTTTAGGATTTGTCTCTCTTTGCTTTTATTTACATTACAAAATAATGATAGGTCCATTCCACACCATATATTATAAGCCCGATAAGTCCGCCGACTAAAGTTCCGTTGATTCTGATGTACTGAAGGTCTTTTCCGATTTCAAGTTCTAATTTTTCAGAAACCTCTTTTCCGTCCCAACTTTTTACAGTGGAGGAAATTAAATCTCCTATTACCTTTTTATTATTCAAAAGAACAGAAAGCAAATCGTTTTTAATAAAATTATTGATTTTATCAACCATTATCGAATCTTCTTTGAGTCCGTTTCCAAAATTCTGAATCAGACTGGCAATATTTTTTCGTATTGAAGACTCCTCTCCTTTCTCCAAATCATTTGTAATTGATAATTTTATTTCATCCCAGATCCCGTTAATGTAATCCTGAACTTCTTTTTTTCCGGCAAAACCAACAATCAGATTATTGATTTTGATTCGCATTTCTTCCGAGTTCTTTACCTTATTCAGGAAATCAGAAATGTATTCATCTATTTTAATTCTAACTGCACTCTCCGGATTTTTGGCTTCATCAAGAAACTCCTGCAAGCCATTAAAAACACCTTCCGAAATGCTTTTATCAGCAAGGCCAAAACTCAAAAAAGGGGTAGATTGTTTTACTTTCTTTCTAATTAAGTCTTTATTTTCGCTCAATTCGGCACTCATCACTTCAAGAAGATTGGTCAATAATTGATCTTTTACATTTCCTTTCTGTAAAGGTTCCAATGCCAGCGCTACCCAGTCTCCGAAATTAATTGCTTCTAGTTTTTCTTTAAACTGTACCTGAATGAATCGCTTTATATCTTCGTCTTTTATCGTTTTTAAAACCCCCGGAATAATATTTAGAGCTATAGCATCTGCAATTTTATTGGAATTTTCATCCTGCGAAAGCCAATCAGATGCTTTAGAGGCAAAATTGAATTCGTCTAACTTAACTTCCAGCTTTTCACGATTCAGAAATTCTTCAGAAACAAAATTGCCGAGATTTTCACCGATCTCATTTTTTTTGGTCGGAATAATTGCCGTATGCCAAATCGGAACTCCCATCGGATGGCGAAATAAGGCTACAACTGCAAACCAATCCGCAATTCCGCCCACCATTGCTGCTTCGCTAAACGCCTGCAGCATAGGAATTTTAAAATAAATGGCAATTATAAACAACAGAACTGCAACGCCCAAAAGTGCCAAAGCATTTCTCTTCATTTTTCTAAGAGCTTTTACTTTATCAATATCCTGATCTGTAATAGTTTTCATGGTGAACAACGTTTTACAACTAATTTATGTCTTTTTTCTGAAATGCTCTTTTAAAAAAATGTTAGAATTGAAAAGAAACTTTGATTTTTAGATAAATTATTGAAATTTCAGTTCTAATTAATTTCAAAATCAACGTTAAAAAAATAAGATTAAAATTGTACTTTTGCGAACTGAAAATCTGAAAAATATGATTATCCAAAAAACCCGTGAGGAAATCGAATTAATGCGCGAAAGTGCTTTGATCGTATCAAAAACATTAGGAATGATTGCTTCTGAAATAAAAGAAGGAGTCACTACATTATATCTTGACAAATTAGCCGAAGAATTTATTCGTGATCATGGTGCGGTTCCAAGCTTTCTTGGTTTGTACGATTTTCCTAACTCACTTTGTATGAGTCCGAATGCTCAGGTTGTTCACGGAATACCAAACAACACGCCTTTGCAGAATGGTGATGTTATTTCTGTAGATTGCGGTGCTTTCAAAAATGGATATCATGGAGATCATGCCTATAGTTTTGAGATTGGGGAAGTTGCCCCGGAAACCAAAAAACTTTTACAGGTAACCAAAGAATCTCTTTACGTAGGAATCAGAGAATTTAAAGCCGGAAACCGTGTTGAAGATGTTGGAAACGCCATTCAAAAATATACTGAATCTCACGGATACGGTGTTGTTCGAGAATTGGTTGGACACGGATTAGGTCAAAAAATGCATGAAGCTCCGGAAATGCCAAATTATGGTAAAAAAGGTCGTGGAAAACTTTTCGTTGAAGGAATGGTGGTTGCCATTGAACCGATGATCAACATGGGAACAAAAAACATCAAACAGCTAAAAGACGGGTGGACAATCCTGACTGCTGACGGAAAACCAAGTGCGCATTTTGAACACGATGTTGCTTTAATCGACGGAAAACCGGAAATTTTATCGACTTTCTATTACATTTACAAAGCATTAGGAATCGAAAGCAATGAAGAAGATGAATTTAGAAAAGTGCCATTAGTACTGTAGTTATTGCGCAAAGATTCACAGAGATATACGCCGAGATTCACAAAGAAATATTTATTTACAAGCTTTTAAAATGTTTGAAGAAAACAACGAATCTCGTAATAAATTAGATGCAATTACATATAAGATTATTGGTCTTGCAATTGAAGTTCATAAACAACTGGGGCCAGGCTTATTAGAATCTGCCTATCAGGAATGTTTATTTTATGAAATTGCAAATTCAGGTTTGATTGTTGAAAAACAAAAAGTCCTACCGATAGTATATAAAGACATAAAACTTGATCATGGATACAGAATTGATTTACTGATTGAGAACACAATTGTAATCGAATTAAAAACTGTTGAAGCTTTTACGGATGTACATTTTGCACAAATATTAACCTATTTAAAACTCGGTAATTATCCATTAGGACTTCTTATCAATTTTGATTCAAAAATTTTAAAAAACAACATAAAACGATTTATAAACACTCTGTGAAACTCTGTGTCTCCTTTGTGAAACTCCGTGAAATAACCCCAATGAAAAAACTTTTTAAATTAGTTTTAAATACTATTCCAAGACCTTTATTAATTCGTTTGAGTTATGTAGTGCGCCCAATTTTAGCTTTATCGTTAAGAGGAAGCAAATTTACTGATCCTATTGACGGAAAAAGTTTCAGGTCGTTTTTACCTTACGGATATGGGAAGCAGCGTAACAATGTACTTTCGCCTAGTACACTTTCATTAGAAAGACATCGTTTACTTTGGTTATACTTAAATGATCAGACTGATTTTTTTACAGCACCGAAAAAAGTACTTCATTTTGCTCCGGAACAGGCATTTTATAAATTATTCCGCAAGCAGAAAAATCTTGATTATACAACAACTGATTTGTTTTCGCCTTTGGCAGATGTAAAAGCGGATATCTGCAATTTGCCTTTCAAAGACAACGAATATGATGTGATTTTATGTAATCACGTTTTAGAACACATTCCGGATGACACCAAAGCAATGCAGGAATTGTACCGTGTTTTAAAACCAGGCGGAATGGCCGTTTTGCAGATCCCACAGGATTTAAACAGAGAAGTTACTTTTGCGGACGATTCAATTACAGACCAAAAAGAACGCGCCAGAATATTTGGACAGTACGATCACGTTCGTATCTATGGAAGAGATTATTTTGACAAACTAAGAAGCATTGGTTTTATCGTTATCGAAGAAGATTATACCAATAAAATCGCTCCTGAATTAGTTGAAAAATATTGTCTGGCAAAAGGAGAAATCATTCCACTTTGCTTTAAACAGGAAAACTAATTTTTTTTCACCATATAAGTGATATAAGTTCATTTAAAAAAGCGTTTTCAAAATAGAAATAATTTGAAAACGCTTTTTTTTAGCACAATTCCCAAATTACAA
The DNA here is from genome assembly GCF_000735715.2 of Flavobacterium chungangense LMG 26729. Classification (NCBI taxonomy): domain Bacteria; kingdom Pseudomonadati; phylum Bacteroidota; class Flavobacteriia; order Flavobacteriales; family Flavobacteriaceae; genus Flavobacterium; species Flavobacterium chungangense. The sequence goes on along the minus strand of NZ_JASY01000002.1, from coordinate 882,505 downwards.
GCCTAACCAAACCTTTAAACCTTGGAACCTACAAAATCATTTCAGTTCTGTTTTGACATCAGTTTTGAAAAAAATCTGAATGCTTATATTCCAACGTCCTATATTATCGGGAACACAAGCGATATTAAATACTTAGACAAAAAGGCAACTAAAGATATCATTGAAAGTTTTGGAATTGATTTTGAAAATTTAGATTCAAATACAAAAAAAATCCTGACAGCCTGTGAATCTTTAAAACCTGAATTCATTTTCAAAAAGTTCAGTGCCAAAATCAAATCGGCTAAAACCATTGCTGATTTGCAAAAAGATTCTAAAATTGATTTTGCCATTCGCCAGTATTTAAATTTCAATTTAAGTTCCTTTTACGATTTGATTGTGAAGGAACAATTTCCACTATCTTTGAATTTGGGGCCTGAAAAAGACTTTTATCGTTCAAGAGTTGTTATCGAACCTCTTTATTTTGAACCTCAGATTCAATTTGATAAACATTCCGAAGGCATTACTTATACCCTTTCTTTAAAAGAAAACAAAACTACATTTTTACCCATGAATAGTAGTGTTACCATTCTTTTAGATGAACCGGGCTGGTTAATTATCAATAAAAAATTAGGCCGATTAAAAGAACTCAATTCTAAAAAACTAACCCCTTTTCTGAAGAAAAAATCAATCGAAATTCCTTCAAAACTGGTTGATAATTATTTTAAAGGCTTTATTCCTGAAATAGCCAAAAAAATCGATATTGAAGCGGCGGGTTTTGAAATGGAAGTTCGTGACAAAATTATTTCAAGTACGATTCAGCCTGTTTATGATTTCTTTAAAAATTGTTATTACCTCAACCTTTATTTCGATTATAACGGCTATTTATTTGACGCTGGTAAAACTAAAAAAACACATTCTTTTGTTGATTTCGGTGTTGCTAATGAACCCAAAATAATTCAGTTTAAAAGAAGTGCCGTAGAAATTTTATACACAAAAAAATTACTTGAAATTGGTTTAGTAAAAGTCAAAAACGAATTGTTTGGACTTGAAACAGAAGCGAATGATCCATATATTAATATTCAATTGATTATTGACAACAAGGAAAAGCTTGAAAGTTTAGGCTTTACAATCCAAAACCTGAAACTTGAAAGCAAAGAAATCATTACCGAAAGCAATACGATTTCGATTGCAAAAGAAACAAAAGCCGATTGGTTTGACATTAAAATCATCGTAACTGTTGGCCATTATAAAATCAATTTCAGCGAAATTATTCCGAATATAAAAAGCAAAGAAAGACTTTTTATGTTACCTGACGGAAATTACTTTTTGATTCCGCTGGAATGGTTCAGCAAATATGGTTCTTTGGCAAAACTGGCAAAAACAGAAAACGGAGCTTTGCTTTTACGTAAAAGTAATTTTACTGCTTTGGACGGAATTTCAGAGATTGATAATGATGTAATTTCTCATGCTGAATATACTGCTTCAGATTTACTAAAAGCAACTTTAAGACCGTATCAAATTGACGGTGTAAAATGGCTTTTGGGACATTTCAATTCAAATCTTGGCGCTTGTCTCGCGGATGACATGGGACTGGGAAAGACATTACAGACTTTAGCAGTTTTGGTTTCTGTACAGGAGCAATTAGGCTTTACAACCAAAACGACCAATTTTGATTTGTTTGCAAATGAAACGACTGTTGAAAGAGAACCTCTAAAAGCTTTAATAGTGCTGCCTTCCTCTTTGGTTTTTAACTGGTTTAACGAAGCCGGAAAGTTTACACCACACTTTTCAAAAATGCAATATGTGGGTAATGATCGAAAATTACTCGCAGGCAGATTTGATTCAACTGATTTGATTTTTACCAGTTACAGTATCGTTCACCGGGATATTTCCATTTTAGAAAAGTATAATTTCCGCTATCTGATTTTAGATGAAAGTCAGTATATTAAAAACAAAAATTCTAAGATTTTTAAAGCCATCAATAAAATCAGTACAGGTCATAAAATTGCGCTGAGTGGTACGCCAATCGAAAATTCGCTTGACGATTTATGGTCGCAGATGCAGTTTATCAATCCGGATATTCTGGGCAGTTATGCTTTTTTTGTGGAAAATTTCAAAAATCCGATTGAGAAAAAACAGAATGAAGAAGTTTTAACTGAATTAAAAAACCTCATCCAGCCCTATATTTTGCGACGAACCAAAGAACAGGTTTTAAAAGATTTACCGGAATTGACAGAGCAGATTTATTATTGCGACATGGATCCGGAACAGGAGAAATTATACGAAAAAGAAAAATCTAAAGCGCGTAATTTCCTCCTTAAAACCGATGGTTCAAGTCCGGATAAAATCAGTATTATCAATACTTTGATGAAACTGCGACAATTGAGTAATCACCCGAAAATGGTGGATGCAGATTCAGAAATTGATTCCGGAAAATATATTGCTGTTACCAATTATCTTGAAAATTTGGTTAAAGCAAAACAAAAAGTAATCATTTTCAGTTCGTTTGTTACCAACCTGAACTTCTATACCAATTGGTGCAAACAAAACAAAATCGAATTTTGCGAAATTACAGGAGAAACCCCGGCAGGCAAACGAGAACAACAGGTAAAATTGTTTCAGGAAAACGAAAATCCGTTGTTGTTTTTTATTTCGTTGAAAGCAGGGGGCGTTGGTCTGAATATCACAAAAGCTTCTTATGTTTTATTTTTAGATCCGTGGTGGAATCCTTTCGCAGAAAAACAAGGAGTTGCACGAGCACACCGAATTGGGCAGTTGAATAAAGTCAATGTAATTCGTTTTATCTCGAAAAATACAGTTGAAGAAAAAATAGTGAAGCTTCAGGAAAACAAAAAACTATTATCTGATTCTCTTTTGGAAGAAAGTTATATCAATGACGAACTTGAAGGTAACTTAGCCTATATTTTGGGATCTTAATAATGAAATCCAATACAACGGCGTCTTTTTCGTTCTATAAAATTGTTATATTTACAATCTTAGAAACGTAATCTGATGCTAAAATTTTCATATACAAGCTTTATTTTTCTTTTTATTTTCAGTTTGGCGAAAGCCCAGGAAAAAGAAATTAATCCGCCATACAATATAAAAACAGTTTCATTTGTACAAAATGGCAGCAATGTAGTCCCAATATTTGAATTAGGTTCCACATTTGAACTTCAATTTGATGATTTATACGGCAACGAAGCCAATTATTATTTCGAAATTGTACATTGTGACTACAACTGGAAGCCTTCTGAAATTCCAAAAACAGATTATATTCGTGGTTTTGACAATCAAAGAATTATGGATTATTCGAATTCTTTCAATACGCTCCAGAATTACTCGCATTATAAGTTACCTTTTCCAAATCAGTTTGCTACTCAGCTAAGAATTTCGGGTAATTATATGGTCAAAATCCTAAATGAAGACAGAGAGATTATTTTCTCCAGAAAATTCATTTTATACGAAAATCACTCTACCGTAGCAGCTCAGGTTAAACGAACCCGAAATTTAAACAACATTGAATACAAACAAAATCTTGATATTGCCATTACTTCAAATGACATTGCTTTTCAGACGCCATTACAAAACATAAAAATACTTTTAATGCAGAATGGTGATTTTAATACGAGTATTAAAAATATTCCCCCTCAATATACACTTGGTAATCAATTGATTTATAAATACGACAGTGAAACACAATTTTGGGGCGGAAATGAATTTTTATACTTTGAAAATAAAGATATCAGAGCTGCAAATAACAATGTAGCGAAAGTAAATTCAAGCAGTGATATTTACAGTTCATTTTTATACACAAGCCCAGCAAGAGGTAATCAGATTTATACGGTATATCAGGATGTCAATGGAAATTTTGTAGTCAAAAATATTAACGGATCCAATCAGGAAATTGAAGCTGATTACGCCTGGGTCTATTTTAGCCTTTCAGCTCCTGCATTCAGGTTAAACAAAGACATTTATATTACCGGAATGTTCAATAATTACAGTTTGTCGCCAGAATACAAAATGGATTATAATGCAGATAAAGGTATTTATGAAAAAGCCGTAATGATTAAACAGGGTTTTACAAATTTTCAATACACAGTTGCTGACAAAAATGGTGTTATTGATTATGAAAATGCCATCGACGGAAACTTTTATCAAACTGAAAACGAATACACTATTTTAGTCTATTACCGTGAAAATACAGACCGTTACGAAAGAGTTATCGGAAAAGGAAACGCCAACTCATTGAACATTATTAACTAAACATTCTAAAAAAGGATTTAATCGAATCATTTTTTTTCGTAAGTTTGTACATATAACACACACATATATACTACGTTAGTTATGGTTTCTCAGATAACAAGAGGCATAAAAATATCTGTTTTAACTAGTTTTGAAGGTACTTACTTCAAGAACTATAAGATTCATTTTGCTTTTAGTTATGTGGTCACAATCGAAAATCACAGTAAGGATTCAGTTCAATTAACATCCCGCCACTGGGAAATTTTTGATTCCCTAAATGACTTAGAAGTAGTTGACGGAGAAGGTGTTATTGGGAAAAAACCTGTTTTAAAACCTGGCGAAAATCATACTTACAGTTCAGGTTGTTTATTATCATCACCTTATGGATCAATGAAAGGTCATTTTAATATGATTAATTTTACTACAACCAAAATATTCAAAGTAATAGTTCCTACGTTTAGGATGTGCGCTCCTTTCGCTTTGAATTAATTTAAGGCAACTTCTATTACTTTTTCTTTTGTAATAGCATAAACTTTGTCGTTTTCTGTCGGAATTAAAAAAGAATTTCCTGTAAATTCCCCAAAAGCCGGAAAAATCAATTGATTTGGTTTCAGAAAAAAACAAGGTAAATTTAAAGATTGTCGCCCTAATCCTCTTAGTTGTATCGCAGGATGAATGTGTCCGCAAAAATTTAAAAGCCCTTCTTTTTCGGTTGGATGATGTGTCAGTAAAAAATCATCAATAATTAATTCATTATAAATTTCAATATTAACTTCTTCATAATTCTTTTTTGAAATGATATCATGATTTCCTTCCACTAAAATTATTTTCTGCGAATGTTCTTTTATCCATTCTGTAAAAAGCTCCCATTCGTTATTGATTTTACTGTGAAATAAATCTCCTAAAAAAACAATAGTTCCCGAGTCAAATAGTTCTAAAACTGTTTTTAAACGATTAAAGTTTTGAAAAATAGCATCTTTCGGAATTCCGATTCCGTGTTTCCTAAAATGAGTCACTTTTCCCAAATGAACATCAGAAATCAGAAGTATCTTTTTTTCTTCCCAAAAAACAGCACCAGACTGATGCAAAATAAAATTCTGATTATTTATTATAATATTCATTGTTTTTCTCCGATAGAAATAAAAAGGAAAATAATAAAACCCCCAATTCATGAGAATTGGAGGCTATTTAATGTAAAAATACTAATTACAATTAGCAATTCTTGGATTATTAATTGATCCGCATTGAAAAGAATATTTACTTTGAGGATATAATGGTGAAGGACTATCTGTTACTATTAATGGTGATAAGGCTTGTCCATTAAACTCCGGCATTGTTATTTGTTCTTTTGAGCCATTTCCAAGTGCAATATTTTTAGCTGCAGCGTTTCCGTTAAAACTATAGTCTATCATTGCGTCAAGTAATCTGTAAATTCCATAATAGTCATAAGCATCGTATGAAGTTTGAGTATTCGGAAGATTGTGCTCAGCAGTATAGGTAAAAGTTGGCAAAACCGATTTCTTAATTAAAATGAAATCCTTTTCAGAATTTGAAATATTGATATTTTTAAACATATCAATTGCTAACCTGTGATCGTTGACAATATCATCATCATAAACCTCACTAATTAATTTAGTATTTGCAGGAAAATTTTGGAGTTCAGCTTGCGAAATTTGATAGGAATACCATTGAGCCATTGTAAAAATAAAACGACCGTTTTGTCCCCAGCCTTCATCTATAAATCCTTTATAAGCCAAAGCAAATGAAGCTCCCCCTCCAAAAGAATGGCCCATAAAGCCAACTTTTTTTGTGTCAATTATATTTGGATAATCTGTAACAGCCTTTTTAAAACTCTGCCATAATGTATTGTATCTTTCATCAACAGTAACGCCAGCGGTTGGATAAGGGGCAAAAACAACGACATATCCTTTTTTTGCTATAAATTCATATAAACCTATATTGTAGGCGCTCTCTTCTCCTCCAAACGGATGTGAGTAAAATATTGTTGGTTTTGCAGAAGTTATTCCCTTTGGGTAAAATATTTCAACATTTTTTCCATTATACAAAGGGCTTGGGAAAGTAATTCTCGCAACACTATAATTTCCATCCGAACCATATCCTGTTTTTGGCCTTGAGATTGGCCCTGCCAAATCATCATTAACATAACCAGAATCCTGGTCTGATCCTTCTGGATCATCATTTCTTGAGCAGGAACTAATTAAAAAAAGAGACATAAGAATGAATAGTAAATGTGGTTTCATATTTATATTTTAAGATTATTAAGGTAAGACTGAGAATATATGAAACAGTTTAATTGATTTTGCGTTTTTATCAACATTTCTTCAGTCAAAAACAACATATTCGATTTAAACTTTACAATTATCAAATTTTACTTGCAAAAATATCGTCATTATACTTTCAACAGGATGATATAAATAATAGCCTTTGATATTTTCTCAAAATTATTTCATGTAACTGGCTGTCATTTTTTTGATTCTTTCTTCTAATGTTTCGCTTGATAATTTTTCCCTCAAACGATCAGTAATGATTGGAAAACTGAATGGCGTAGGCTTTTTGCATTGTTTCCAGACAATGGTCTGCTGATTAACCCTTTCTAAAGCCTGAATCAAACGTCCTTCTTCCAGCTGATGTTCAAACGTTTCTGAATACGCCTGTTGAAGCAATAAATTATCCGGCTCATAATCCCTGAAAACTTCAAACAACAATTGTGACCCACTCTGCAAATGTTTTGTTTTAACTGGTCTACCGGGCATTCCTGTAAAAACCAATCCGGCTATTACGGCGATATCCCTGAATTTTCTTCGCGCCATTTCAGTTAAATTTAAGCTTTTTTGCAAATCGTGATGCACATATTCTGTTGAAAATAAATTATTATCAAAAACCGACTGCATGTCGATTTCCTGGTCGGAAAGCAATTCAAATCCGTAATCATTATAGGCAAGAGAAAAAGTGATCGGAGACAACAAACTAATTCTGTAAGATAAAATACTCGCTAAAGCTTCGTGCACAAACCGGCCTTCAAAAAGGTAGAAAACAGCATGAAAACCTTCTCTGGTTTTGAAAGTTTCAATTAAAAATTCATCATCAGAAGGCACAATACTTTCTTTTCTCTGTCTTACAAAAATAGGCTGCAAAGCTTTTAATTCCGGGGTCAAATCATCAGAATTAGCAGCGTACAATTCTTCCCGAAGCAATTCACTCATTTGCACCGATAATGCCATTCGCCCGCCCATCCAGCTTACGGTTCGGGATTCTTTTTTGGGATCTGCTTTTCGTACCAATACCTGCATATTTTTTACACGAAATAATTCCAATCTTTTTCCGGCGAAAGTAAAAACATCTCCCGGCTGGAGTTTTGAAGCAAACCATTCTTCAATATTTCCTATGTAACCACCGCTTAAAAACTTAACGTTCAGTGAGGCGTCGCCAACAATGGTTCCGATTTGCATTCTGTGGTGCATCGCAATCAGTCGGCTATTGATTTTAAAACGTCCGTCTTCTTCGATTTCTACTTTTTTGTATTCATCATAAGCCTGTAAACTCTGACTTCCATTGGTAATGAAGTTCAGAATCCAGTTCCAGTTTTCCTTTGTGATGTTTTGATAACAGAATGTTTGTCGCACCTCTTCAAAAATTTCATCCGGAAAAAATCCGTCAGAAACCGCCAACGTATTGAGATATTGAACCAAAACATCCCAACTGTTCAAATATGGAATCCGATCTTCAACAATGGTTTTAGCAACCGCTTTTTTTAGTGCCGATGCTTCAATCAATTCTATAGCGTGAGTTGCCAAAAAGTAAATCACACTTTCTTTTCCGGGTTGGTGACCGCTTCGTCCTGCTCTTTGCAGAAAACGTGCAACACCTTTTGGACCGCCTACCTGGATAATAGTTTCAACAGGGGCAAAATCTACTCCCAAATCCAGGCTTGAAGTACACACCACTACTTTTAATTCTTCGTTTCTAATCGCATTTTCAACCCACAAACGGGTTTCCCTTCTTATGCTTCCGTGATGCATCGCCATATCTCCGGCAAACTCCGGATATTTCTCCAATATTGCCTGAAACCACATTTCGCAGGCAGAACGTACATTGGTAAAAATTAAAGTAGTTTTGCTTTTCCGCACTATTTTAGCAACCTCATCAATTAGATGCAGTCCCATATGACCTCGCCACGGATAACTGTCCATTTTGTCGGGCAATATTGAAAGTACTTTTATTTTTTTATTGATGTGGGCTTTAATCAAAACCGAATTTTGATAGGCTTCAGAATTTAATCCTAATAATACTTGCTGCGCCAGTTCAAGATTTCCGATGGTGGCAGAAATTCCCCAAATTCGCATTTTGGGTGCAATGGTTTTTAATCGGGATAAAGCCAACTCCATTTGAACGCCACGTTTTGTTCCTAATAATTCATGCCATTCATCGACTACAATTGCTGAACAATTAGCAAAAGTTTTCAAAAATTCTTTTGAAGCCAAAAGCAATTGCAGACTTTCCGGTGTGGTAACCAGCAGATCCGGCATTTTTTTACTTTGCTTGGTTCTTTCACTTTGGGAAGTGTCTCCGGAACGAATTCCAACAGTCATTTGCGTATCCAGATCGTTTAGAATTCTTTCGGCTGCTTGTTTAATTTCAACGGAAAGTGCCCGTAAAGGCGTAATCCAGATGGCTTTTAATCCGGGTTTATGTTTCGTTTTATAATTCGGATTTTTCTTCATGTAATCGAGAACTATCGGAAACCATAAGGCATAGGTTTTTCCGCTTCCGGTGGGAGCATTTAGTAAACCGTTTTTGCCTTGCAGAAATGCAGTCCATGTCTGTGTTTGGAATGGAAATGCTTTCCATCCCTGAGTATGAAACCAGTTTTCTGCAATGGTATATAGTTCGTCTCTGTTCATTTTTTTATAAGGTTCAAAGTTGCAAAGGGTCAGAGGGACAAAGCTTAGCTGTTTCCTAAAGTTTTTTTCTTTGAAACTCTGTTACTTTGTCCCTTTGAACCTTTTATGAAATCATACTTTTTAAATCTTCAATTGAATTGGCATCTTCAATTTTCTTGTCCTGTCGCCATCTCAAAATTCTTGGAAACCGTGTCGCAATACCGCTTTTATGTCTTTTGGAAAGTGCAATGCCTTCAAAACCAATTTCGAAAACGAGTTGTGGCGTTACACTTCGAACTGGGCCAAATCGTTCCAACGTATTTTTTTTGATAAAGTCATCTACTTTTCTGAATTCGGCATCCGTTAAACCGGAATAGGCTTTGGCGAAGGTTACTAATTCCCGCTCTCCTTTATCATTGTTTTGCCAAAGTGCAAAAGTGTAATCGGTAAAAAGATTTGAACGTCTTCCATGTCCGCGCATCGCATAGGTTAAAACAGCATCAATTACCAAAGGTTCAATTTTCCATTTCCACCAATCGCCTTTTTTTCTTCCGACCTGATAAGGCGAGTCGTTTCTTTTTAACATCAAGCCTTCGCTTTTCATTTCGCGGGCACGCATTCTTTCATTGGTTACATCTTCCCAGGAATGGAGCAAAACTCTTTCTGATAATTGAAAATGTGGCGTTTTATCTTTTATCGAATCGTATAATTGTTCTAATAATAATCTTCTTTCGGAATACGGTAAATTTCGAATATCCTGACCTTCCCATTCTAAAATATCGTAGGCTTTTAAAATTACGGGAACTTTTTCTAATAAAGATGCAGAAATAGTTTTACGTCCAATTCTGGCTTGTAAATCGTTAAAAGTTCCGATTTCTTTTTCGGGAAAAGCTAAAATTTCAGCATCAATCACCGTTCCGTTTGGAATAATTCCGACGAAAGATTTAAACTCCGGATATTTATCGGTAACAAGCTCCTCGCCTCTTGACCAGACATAGATTTCGTTTTCACGGATGATGGTCTGTGAACGAATCCCATCCCATTTATGTTCGACAGACCAATCTTCGGGACTTCCTAAATTGTCAACTTCGCCTTCAATTGGATAAGCCAGATAAAATGGATAAGGTTTCGACAAATAATCGCTGCTTTTTTCATCCAGAATCAATTCCTGAAACGTAATCGTATTCGGATTCCAATTCCCCATTAATTTATAAGCCAAAGCATCTTCATCAACAGCTTCTGCTTTTGATAGGGCTCGGGTCATTAATTTTTGGCTTACACCAATTCGCAAACTTCCAGTGATTAATTTGGTAAAAACAAAGCGTTCATAATAATTGAGAGCCAGCCAATTTTCATGTAAATATTCTTTTTTCTCAATATCTGATTTCTTTTTTAAGGCAATAATTTCCTGAAGATATTCGGTTAAACTTTTATCAGAATGTTCTTTTGTAGTTGGAATGATCAAAGCAATAGTTTCTGCCAAATCTCCTACAATATGATAACTTTCTTCAAAGAGCCATAACGGAATATTTGCTAATTCATTTGCCCAAATACGCAACAAAGTAGTATTGACAGGTCTTGGCGGACGCCGGTGTGAAAGTATCGCAATCGTCCATACTTTATCTTCCGGCGATGCATTTTTAAAATACGTCGTCAGGGCATCAACCTTTACGTTCGTTTTATTCGAACTGTCAAGTGTTTTTATAAGTTGGGCGAAATTTTTCATTTACTTCGTACTATTTTAAACTCGTTGCGTATAATTTTTAAACACATAGAAACATAGGTTTAAAATTGAAAAAGAAGATGGTTTTAAAAAATCTAGATTTTCACACATAGCTATGCTTGTTTAAAAAAAATGAAATGCCTTTAACTCCAAAGAAAAACTATGTTTCTATGTGTTAATTTTTTTTATTATTAATTTTCAGAAATAATCGAAGTTTGCGTTTCATCTATTTCTGCTTCTTTATCATCTTTTTCCATTTCTGCCGCTTCACCTTCGTATTGTGTTTTTTCGGTTCTGGCGTCGTAACCTAATTCCCTTAAATATTTGGAGAAAATATCAGTATAACCGTGTGTGCAGATTATTCTTTCTGCTCCTGTTGATTTGATGCTTTCCAAAAGTGAATACCAATCGCAATGATCGCTTAAAACAAAACCTTTATCAATAGCACGTCGGCGTCTGGCGCCACGAAAAGCCATCCAGCCACTTGCTGAACCGGTAACGAAAGGCGTCATTTTTCTGATCCAGATACTTCCGTGAGCACTTGGCGGAGCGAGAACAATATTTCCTGCAAATTCTTCTTTTTTTGTTTCTCTTGTCACTAAGGTTGTTGGCGGAAAATCTACCATCGGACGTAAAACATTCGTCATATTCTCGATTGCGCCATGCGTGTATATTTTTCCGATATCAGTATCTAAATATTTCAAAAGTCGTTGTGCTTTGCCTAAAGAATATCCAAAAAGAATGGACGTTTTTCCCTCTGCTTTATTTTCTGCCCACCAATTATTGATTTCCGTAATGACTTCTGCCTGTGGCGTCCAATTGAAAGCTGGTAATCCAAAAGTACATTCCGTGATGAAAGTGTGGCATTTTACCACTTCGTACGGAACTGATATTCCATCGTCTTCGGTTTTGTAATCGCCAGTAAAAACCCAGACTTCGCCTTTGTGTTCAACCCGAATTTGTGAGCTTCCTATAATATGTCCGGCTGGGTGGAGCGAGAACTTTACATTATTGATGACAAAAGTTTCTCCCCACTCTTTTCCCGTCACATTTATTTCACCCAAACGGTGCCGAATTATGGGCACATTGGTATGATGTGTAATATAATTTTGATGTCCCCAACGAGAGTGATCGGCGTGACCGTGTGTAATAATAGCATTCTTTACCGGCCGCCAGGGATCAAGATATACATCAGCCTGTTGGCAGTAAATTCCTTTATCGTTAAAAGCCAGAAGTGGAATTTTCATAGTCCTATAAATTGAAGTCACTCAAATTTAAACTTTTATATAAACAGCTGTTTTACAACTTGACAGCATTAGTTTATTAAATTACAACATTTTAGTATTGTATTGTGATATAATCAAAATAACCTTTGTACTTTTGCCTAAAATTAAACAATTCGTAATTTTAAAATATCATATCCCATGTTAAAAGGATTTTTTAATGTACCTAAAGCGGTAAATGAACCGGTAAAAGGATACGCACCCAACTCTCCGGAAAGAACCGCTGTTCAGTCAGCTTATACTACAATGTGGAACTCTCAAATTGATGTTCCTTTGCATATTGGAAGCGAAGAAATCAGAACCGGAAATACCAGAAATATAACAGCTCCTCATGATCACCAGCACGTTGTTGGAAAATATCATTTAGCTGAAAAACAACATATCGAAAAAGCGATTGCCAACGCTCTTGAATCAAGAAAAGCATGGGCAAATATGGCGTGGGAACAACGTGCGGCTATTTTCTTAAAAGCTGCTGAATTAATCGCAGGACCTTACAGAGCCCGTATTAATGCTGCGACTATGATTGGTCAGTCTAAAAATATTCATCAGGCAGAAATTGATGCTTCATGTGAGTTGATCGACTTTTTACGTTACAACGTAGAATTCATGACGCAGATTTACTCAGATCAGCCAAAATCGGATTCTACAACCTGGAACCGTTTAGAGTACAGACCTCTTGAAGGTTTTGTTTACGCGATTACACCTTTCAACTTTACGGCAATTGCTGCCAATCTTCCGGCTAGTGCTGCAATGATGGGTAACGTTGTAGTTTGGAAACCAAGTGACAGCCAGGTATTTTCTACAAAAATTATTTTGGATGTTTTTAAAGAAGCAGGAGTTCCTGATGGCGTTATCAACGTTGTTTTTGGTGATGCGTTAATGATTACGGATACTGTTCTGGCAAGCCGTGATTTTGCAGGTGTTCACTTTACAGGATCAACCCATGTATTTAAAGATATCTGGGCTAAAATTGGTGCCAACATCCACAACTATAAAACCTACCCAAGAATCGTTGGTGAAACTGGTGGTAAAGATTTTATCATTGCGCATCCAAGTGCTAATGTAAAACAAGTTGTTACAGGAATTACGCGTGGCGCATTTGAATTTCAGGGACAAAAATGTTCTGCTGCTTCAAGAGTTTACATTCCGCAAAGTTTATGGCCAGCTGTAAAAGAGCAATTGATTACGGATGTAAAATCAATGAAAATAGGTTCTCCGGAAGATTTTGGAAACTTTATTACTGCGGTTATCCACGAAGGTTCTTTTGATAAATTGGCCAGTTATATCGATCAAGCTAAAAAAGATGCTGATGCTGAAATTATTGTTGGAGGAAATTACGATAAATCGGTTGGGTACTTTATTGAACCAACGGTTATTGTAACGACAAATCCAAAATACACAACCATGGAAACCGAATTATTCGGGCCGGTTGTAACGCTTTACATTTACGAAGATGCAAAATGGGAAGAGACTTTAGAATTAGTTGATACTACTTCTGAGTATGCTTTGACAGGAGCAGTTTTCAGCCAGGATCGTTATGCGATTGAAGTGGCTACTGTGAAATTGCAAAATTCAGCAGGTAACTTCTACATCAACGACAAACCAACCGGAGCCGTTGTAGGAATGCAGCCTTTCGGTGGTGCAAGAGCTTCAGGAACTAACGACAAAGCGGGTTCTGCATTGAACTTATTGCGTTGGGCTTCTCCAAGAACGATCAAAGAAACTTTTGTAACTCCTGAGGATTACAGATATCCTTTCTTGGGAGAATAGTCGTAAAGTCGAAAGTCGTAAAGGACTTTTTCAATATAAAAAAGGCCGAATCTTGAAATTTAAGATTCGGCCTTTACTTTTGACTTTATGACTTTTAAACTTTTAAGACTATTTTTTAAACCTGAAATTTCAATGGCAAATGCACTACTTTTTTAGTTTCAAAAAATTCATCTTCAAAAATTGTGGACAAATCATATAAAGTAGCTTTTGGAAAATCTTTTAATTCTTCTGTCAAATCACCTCCTTTTAAATACAGGATTCCATTTTTCAACGTGTGTTTGTGCTGTTTTTTGATTTTATCATGAATCCACGAAACAAAATCCGGCATATTGGTTACGGCACGGCTTACTATGAAATCGAAATCACCTTTTACCAATTCGGCACGTTTTTGTTCTGCTTTTACATTTTTTAATTCTAAAGCATCTACAACTCCCTGAACCACTTTTATTTTTTTGGCAATCACATCAATCAAATAAAAACGGGTTTCCGGAAAAAGAATCGCTAATGGAATTCCCGGAAATCCTCCGCCTGTTCCAACATCCAAAACTGTTGCTCCAGGTTCGAATTTCATGATTTTTGCTATTCCAAGCGAATGCAAAATATGTTTGGTATATAAGGCATCAATATCTTTTCTGGAAATGACATTGATTTTTTCATTCCAGTCGTGATATAAAAAGTCTAATTTTTGAAACTGTTCGATTTGAATGTCGGTCAAATCAGGAAAATATTTCAATATCTCATCCATTGTGCTAATTTTTTAACAAAAGTACTACTTTACGATTGAAATATTTAACTCAATTTTGCAAATTGAAAATTTATAATAATTACCTTTGACAACTATTTAAAATTAATATGAATAATACCGCACCGACATTTTCAAAGCAGGATAATCTGAAGTTTTTCAGAACGCTTAACTCACGGGTAAACAATTACTTCAAGGAGAACAATATCCAAAAAACCGGAAACTGGAAGTTGCACTTAAAGGCGATTATTCTTTTCTCCATCTTCCTTACACCTTATTTTTTAATTTTAGCACTGGATACCATGCCTTTCTGGGCACAGTTATTATTGAATATTTTGATGGGTATCGGCATGGCCGGAATTGGAATGAACGTAATGCATGATGGTAATCATGGTTCTTACTCTTCAAAATCATGGATTAATAAAATTATGGGCGGCAGTATATACGTTTTGGCGGGAAATGTTTACAACTGGCAGGTTCAGCACAATGTTTTGCACCATACTTACACCAATATTCACGGGCATGATGAAGATCTTGACGCCGGAAGAATTATTCGCTTTACACAAAATGCCGAGTGGCATCGTTTTCATAAATTCCAACATTATTATTCTTTTTTTCTATACGGATTATTGACTTTTAACTGGGCTTTAACCACAGATTTCAAACAGATGAAAAACTATCTGAAAAGAAAATTGTCGTATGGAACCCCACAAAGTCCAACCAAATTATGGACTGTTTTGGTTATTACAAAAATAATTTATGTAATGATCTGGATGGTTTTACCAATGCTTTTAGGAGTAATCTGGTGGAAAGTCGTTATCGGTTTTTTTGTAATGCATTATACTGCCGGATTAATTTTAAGTATCGTTTTTCAATTGGCACATGTTGTTGAAGAAACGACAAATCCTGTTCCGAATGAAGAAGGGGAAATCGAAAATACCTGGGCAATTCACCAATTATATACTACCGCTAATTTTGCACCAAAAAACAAAATTGTAAACTGGTTTACCGGTGGATTAAACCATCAGATTGAGCATCATATTTTTCCAAATATCAGTCACATCCATTACGGAAAAATTGCTGAAATTGTAAAACAAACAGCCAGAGAATGCAATTTGCCTTACCATGAATTCAGAACGATGAGGGGAGCCGTTTGGGCACATTACAAACACTTAAAAGATCTTGGGACAAAACCCGAATTAGCATAATCAAAAATCTATTAATAATTAACCTCTCTTAAATACACAGCAAATTAAGAGCAATTAAATTTTTTATAATGAACCATATTCTTTCAGACAGAATTAACAACTTAGCTACTTCGCAAACTTTAGCGATGGCCGCATTAGCCCGTGAGCTAAAAGCACAAGGAAAAGATATTATCAGTTTAAGTTTGGGGGAACCTGACTTTAATACACCTGATTTCATTAAGGAAGCGGTTAAAAAAGCAGTAGACGAAAACTATAGCACTTATTCTCCGGTAGAAGGATATTTAGAATTAAGAGAAGCTATTTCCAGAAAATTCACAAGAGATAACGGATTAGATTACAAACCTTCTCAAATCGTAGTTTCTACAGGAGCAAAACAATCTTTATACAACATCGCACAAGTAATGCTTAACGATGGTGACGAGGTTATTTTACCTGCACCATACTGGGTTTCGTATTTTGAAATCGTAAAACTTTCAGGGGGTGTTCCTGTAGAAGTTCCTACTTCTGTTGACACTGATTTCAAAATTACACCTGCTCAATTAGAAGCTGCCATTACACCAAAAACAAAAATGATGTGGTTCTCTTCTCCGTGTAATCCTTCAGGTTCTGTTTACAGCAGAGAAGAATTAACAGCTTTAGCTAAAGTTTTAGAAAAACACCCAAATATATATGTAGTTGCTGACGAAATTTATGAGCATATCAATTTCTCAGGAACTTTCTGCAGCATCGGTTCAATCCCGGGAATGTTAGAAAAAACAATTACTGTAAACGGAGTAGCAAAAGCATTCGCTATGACAGGATACAGAATTGGTTACATAGGAGCTCCGGAATTTATCGCAAAAGCGTGTACAAAAATCCAGGGACAGGTAACTTCAGGAGCAAATTCTGTAGCACAAAGAGCTACGATTACGGCTGTAGATGCGGATCCAAGCGTATTAAACCACATGGTTCAGGCTTTCCACACTCGCAGAGATTTAGTAGTTGCATTATTAAAAGAAATTCCAGGCGTAAAAATCAACGTTCCTGAAGGTGCATTTTACGTATTCCCAGACGTTTCTTCTTTCTTCGGAAAAACATTAAAAGGAACAGAAATCAAAGATGCAAACGATGTATCGATGTATCTTTTGGCTGAGGCTAACGTAGCAACTGTAACAGGAGATGCTTTTGGAAATCCAAACTGTATTCGTTTCTCTTACGCTACTAGCGACGATATTTTAAAAGAAGCATTACGCAGAATCAAAGAAGCTTTGGCTGCATAACAACATAATCGTTTTATTAAAACGGCTTAAGGTTTAAAGTTTCATCACTTTATACTTTGAGCTGTTTTTTTATTGGCGTGCCCCAAGGGTCGGGCTATCCGCTATATCTTTTATGGCGAACACCGCCATAAAAGGATATCGCTGCTATCCCTCACGCAAACGGTATACGAGGAATATCATTTTTAAAAGAAGAATCTGCTATACTTAATATACACATTTTTGAGTTTCAAAATTCCCATTCCATAATAGTATAAAATAACAACGTAATCCTGTAAAAAAGAACATGTTATAAATTCCATCTTTGTTATATATAAATTTTAAATCATATTTATCATGATACATACAGATGAAACTACAAAAGAAGCAGTTAAGACTTTGGAAGGATTAATTTCAATTCTGGAAGACGGAAAGCTGGGCTATACTAATGCAGCCGAACATGTAGAAAATTCGGCAATGAAAACTGATTTCCTTGAATATGCCCGCGAAAGAGCCTTATTTATTGTCGAATTACAAGACGAAATCAATAAATTAGGTAAATCAACAGATACTTCCGGCGGAGGTCCGCTTGGAGCCTTACACCGCACCTGGATTGATATCAAATCATCTTTTACAGGGGGTGACACCGAAGCAATAATCAACGCATGTGTCACTGGTGAAGAAGCAGCCATCGAAAAATACAAAATGGCACTGGAAGAAAACCATCTTGAATACAATCAGGTTAACATTGTTTCAAAACAATTAAACAGCATTCAAAATACTTTGTCATTAATTAAAACGAAAGCCAATTAATCGATCGATTCATGCTTTTTTTTTGAGAACTGTCTGGTCTTCGGATCAGGCAGTTTTTTGTTTATTTTTAAGACCATCCTCAAATTGAAAATTAGGTATATTTTTTTTATACTTTTGACTTCAATCAAAAAATCAATCATACATGAGATATATTTTTTTACTTTAATAATTTTTCTTTTATTAATCAACTGTGTAAAAAAGGAATTAAAAAATATTAATATCAAATTCTCATCAGAAGAAGCTTTTGATTCCGGCTATTTAAAAAGAAATGAAAGTAAAACTGCAAAATTAATTACCTCTAAAAAAACAAAAAAGGGAATTGAAATCATAGTTGAAAAATATGAAACAGGAGGCCTAAAATATTATGGAGATGCAAAAGTAATTAATGACACTTTATTTCTTTACTATTGGATTAATACAGATCCAATGGATATGTCAGCAGTATTAATCCCAAAAAGATTTAAATACGAAATTAGAAATGTATCCTATAAACAAATACAATTTGAAAACTTAGGAAATAAATTCAAAAGCAAGGCGGAATAAAATATCAACTCTTTCTATATTAAGTTAACAATTTCAAAAAAACACCTTTAACATTAGCAATCTCAAATAATTTATAAGACCTTTGCACACTTTTTTTCGTGAATACCACAAAAACCTAAAGTTTTAAAAATGAAGAAGAAGAAGATTGAAATATTAGCTCCGGCCAGAGATTTAATTGGCGGAATGGCAGCTATAAACAGCGGTGCAGATGCAGTATATATTGGTGCGCCACAATTTGGAGCACGTTCTAATGCCAACAACTCAATCGAAGATGTTGCTGCTTTAGTAAAATATGCACACTTATTTAACGCTCAGGTTTTTGTGGTAATGAATACCATTTTGTACGACAACGAATTAGAAACGTGTCGCTCGATGATTTGGGAATTATACGATATTGGTGTCGATGCCCTGATTATTCAGGATATGGCAATTATGGAAATGGACTTGCCTCCTATCGTACTTCATGCCAGTACACAAGCCAATAACCGTGACGCAGACAAAATCAAATTCCTAAAAGATGCCGGAATTAAACGTGTGGTTTTAGCACGCGAATTAAACCTGCATCAAATTAAAACAATCTACGACGAAGCTGATGTTGAATTAGAGTTTTTCGTAACGGGTGCATTATGTGTATCCTTCAGCGGAAATTGTTATATGAGTGTGGCAAACGGAGAACGCAGCGCCAATCGTGGTTCCTGTGCTCAAAACTGCCGTTTACCCTATAACTTAATCGACGGAAACGGAGAAACTTTAATCAAAAACAGTCACTTGCTTTCGATTAAAGATTTAGATGTTTCAGATCAAATCCCGAATTTAATTGAAGCCGGAATTGTATCTTTTAAAATCGAAGGTCGCCTTAAAGATGTGGCTTACGTAAAAAATAACGTGTCTTATCTTCGTCAGAAATTAGACAGCTATTTAGAAGGCAGCGATAAATATACCAAAGCTTCTTCCGGAAAATGTACGTATACTTTCGATTCTACTTTAAACAGAACCTTCAATCGTGGTTATACCGATTATTTCGTAAACGAAAGACACGCCAGCATTGGTTCCTGGGAAAGTCCAAAATCAAAAGGTCAATATATTGGTAAATTAATCCGAACTGTTGGAAATGCTTACGAAATCGAAAACGGTGAATTGCTAAACAACGGCGACGGACTTTGTTTCATCAACGAAAATAATGAAGCCGACGGAATTTACGTAAACAAAGCAGAGAACGGAAAAGTATATCCAAACGTTTTAAAAGAAATCAAAGACGGAACTTTTATTTACCGAAACAACGATACAGCTTTCATCAAAATTGTTGAAAGAGAAGACAGCGCCATCCGTAAAATTGGAACTACTTTATTGCTTACCGAAAACGAAAACGGTTTTGAATTAATCGCAACCGACGAAGACGGAAACGTAAGCACCGTAAAATTAGAACATTCAAAAGAACAGACTAAAACCGGCGAATCAATAGAAGAAAACATCAAAGTACAATTGGCAAAAACGGGTTTTACACCTTACAGCGCCGATGAAATCAACGTAATGTTCTCTCAAAACTGGTTCCTTCCTATTTCAAAAATCAACGAAATGAGAAGAAATGTTTTCGATCAGTTATCAGAAATTCGTCTGGCAAATTACGTTCGTGAGGAACACCAATTGGTAAAAACGTCACATCCATATCCTGAAACCAAACTGGATTTTATGTACAACGTTTCAAACAAAACTGCTCGTAAATTCTACGAACGCCACGGTGTTACCGAAATTGAAAAAGCATTCGAATTACAATGGGATCCAGGAAAATCCCGTGTAATGACCACAAAATATTGCATCAAATACGAATTAAAAAAATGTCCGATACACCAAAAAGATATTGTAGGTGTTAAGGTAAAAGAGCCATTAGTTTTAAAACAGGGCGAGTTAGAATACAAACTAAAATTCAACTGCAAACCCTGCGAAATGGAAATCTGGGAAAAAGATGCCGAATTTGAAATTGAAGAAGATCATTTTCATTAAAAATACAAAACCGATGCTTTTTAAAAGAAGTATCGGTTTTGTATTTTGGAAGTATCCCTCCGGGTTGGGCTTTCCGCTACAATCTTTTGTTCCATTTCATTTCCTACTACCCACAATCTTGTCATTTCGAGGAACGAGAAATCTTCATTAGGAACTCTACAAAGATTGACTACATTCTGTACGGAGCTACTTGCGGAGATTTCTCGTTCCTCGAAATGACAAACTGTATGGTTACTTTATCCAAAAATTAAATTCCCAGTTAAATTAAATCTGCCAAATCTCCAAAATCTGCGAGAAAACTCTCCCCGTAACTTTCTTCTAATTTAAAAGCAAAAACTTAACGAACTTTGCGGTTAAAAACATTTTTCGCTACTTTTACTACTTCAACAATACACTACTCCAAAATGAAAATACTCCTCCTCGGTTCAGGTGAATTAGGCAAAGAATTTGTCATTGCCGCGCAACGAATCGGACAAACTATAATCGCTGTTGACAGTTACGAAAATGCCCCGGCGATGCAGGTTGCGCATGGTTTTGAGATCATTAATATGCTTGACGGCGAAGCTCTTGACCAAATTGTAGCCAAACATAAACCCGATTTTATAGTTCCAGAAATAGAAGCCATTCGCACCGAACGTTTTTACGATTACGAAAAGCAAGGCATTACTGTTGTTCCTTCAGCGAAAGCGGCAAACTTTACCATGAATCGTAAAGCAATCCGGGATTTAGCTGCAAAAGAACTTGGATTAAAAACAGCAAAATACCAATACGCAACTTCCGCAGAAGAACTGCAAAAAGCCGTTCAGGAAGTTGGAATTCCGTGTGTGGTAAAACCTTTAATGTCTTCATCTGGAAAAGGACAATCGACTATAAAATCTCAGGAAGATATTTTAAAAGCATGGGAATATGCCGTTGCTGGTTCACGCGGCGATGTAATTGAAGTTATTGTAGAAGCTTTTGTAGATTTCCATTCTGAAATTACCCTTTTAACGATTACTCAAAATAATAATCCAACTCTATTCTGTTCGCCAATTGGCCACAGACAGGAAAGAGGAGATTATCAGGAAAGCTGGCAGCCTGCTCAGGTTTCAGAAAAAGATTTGCATGAAGCGCAGGATATGGCCGAAAAAATTACAGAAGCCCTTGGCGGAGCCGGACTTTTTGGTGTTGAATTTTTTCTGACGAATGAAGGCGTTTATTTCTCGGAACTTTCTCCTCGCCCGCATGACACGGGAATGGTAACTTTAGCAGGAACACAAAATTTCAACGAATTCGAATTGCATTTACGAGCCATTTTAAGTCTTCCAATTTTCGAAATCACTTTAGAAAAAGCCGGAGCAAGCGCTGTAATTTTAGCATCCGAAGATTCTACAAATCCAACTTTTAGCGGAATCGAAAAAGTAGCAGCTTTACCGAAAACCGATTTCAGAATTTTCGGTAAACCAACATCAAGACCTTATCGAAGAATGGGTATAGTTTTAAGCCACGATTCACTTTCAACTCCAATAAACGAAGTAACAGAACGTGCCAAAGAAACAGCAAAATTAATAACTGTAAATTCTTAACTATGAAAAATATATTATTGGCGACGTTCCTTTTCATTGGAATCGCTGTACAAGCTCAAAACAAAAAGAAATTTGACGAACCAACCATTGTAGAAGCTTCCTGCGGTGAATGCCAATTTGGAATGAAAGGCAAAAGCTGTGATTTAGCAGTTCGCATTGACGAAAAAAGCTATTTTGTGGATGGAACAACGATTCACGATCACGGAGATGCACATTCAGAAAAAGGTTTTTGCAATGCGATCAGCAAAGCTGCTGTTACTGGAGAAATAGTGGGTGACAGATTTAAAGCAACTTCATTTAAGCTAATAGAAGATAAAAAATAATGGCATTGATTCTTGAAAATATTGCCAAACATGTTTCACTGACTCAGGAAGAACAGGAACTTTTTTTATCTAAATTAGAAACAAACACTTACAAAACCAAAACGATTTTACTGAACGCCGGCGAAATCTGCAAACATTCGTATTTTGTAAATTCGGGAATTTTAAGAAGCTTCAATATCAACGATAATATTGTAGAACATGTGCTTTCCTTTGCTTGCGAAGGCTGGTGGATGAGTGATATGTACAGTTATTTTTCGCAAAAACCGGGGCAGCTTTTTATAGAGGTTTTGGAGGAAGCTGAAGTGGTTTCTTTATCCAAAGAAAATCAGGAGCAATTGTTCTTTGAAATTCCAAAACTGGAACGTTTTTTTAGAATTTTAATTGAAAATTCGTTAGTTGCCAATCAACAGCGATTGATGGACAATTTAAGTTTGCCTGCCGAAGAACGATTTGAAAAATTTACTAAAAAATACGGAACATTGGTTCACAAAGTTCCTCAAAAACAAATCGCCTCTTTCATTGGAGTAACACCGGAATTTTTCAGTAAAATGAAAGCTCGACTTTTAAAAAAATAAGTTCACTTATCTAAAAAAAACAAAAAGCTCTGAAAATCATTTTAAATTGATTTTCAGAGCTTTTAAACTAATTCATTATTTTGAATCTTCTTAAAACTACTTTTCAAAAATTTTACTGTTTTTTCTAAACCGTTTGAGGATAATTTTACCAGGTTATAAACCTTTTTTAGAAAAATCAAGTATAAGCACTTTAAAACAGATAAAATGTGAGAGACAAAATTGACGCGTTAAAAAAATAAAATTATACAAGGGTAAACCCTTAAATTTTCTTTCTGATATTGAAGTTTATTAGAAATAGATACATTTGTCGAAAATATATCTGAAATGAACAATCCATTTGTAAGCAGTCTGTTAATTGCAATATTAATACTTTTTTCAGGCTGTAGAGATAAGAATGAAAACGAAGTTGTTTTTACTAAAGAAAAGCCTGCGAAAGAAGACCCTACTAAATCCTGGCTACGTAAAGTTGAAAACTATAAAAAAAATGATAACTATTTGGTCGTTCTACACAATTATTACAATCAAAAAATAAAAGAAAAGAAATACGCAAATGCAGCAGACGTTTTAGATATATCTTGTGTCTATCTCGCAGATTCTTACGATTTCAACGATCGTTTTATGGCTACTGTCAGAGAATTTGATTCCAAATACAGAGAAAAAGTCCCTGCATTAAAAACAACTTTTGTGGATGCTTATCTGGCCAATTATTATTTCGACAAATATAATTTAAAAAAGGCATGTGAGTACTTTAAAAAGATTACTACATTAGAACCTGACGACTATAATAGCTGTTACAATATTGCCAGAGCTTACTACGATTTGTCTTATATTTATTATATTATGGGGAAGCAAAATTTAAGTTTGCTTGCCAATCAGAAATCTTTTGAATATTTCAGCAAAATAGATAATCCTAAAGGTTTGGCTTTTGTTTATTCGAATTATGCTAACATATATACTGCTATTGGTGATAAAAAAAGAGCTATTCAAAATGCGGACAAAGCAATACAAGCTTATAAAAAAATAGACAATACCTATAATGTCTATATCGGTTTGATTAATAAAATTTCGATATACGAGTACTTAAAAGATAAGCGCCAAAGACCTTTGATTGACTCTGTTTATCAGGCTTTTATCACTAGTAAAGATGAAAGTAAAATATTAAAAATAAAAATATTTGATTTTAAGGCCGAAAATTTAATTCATGAAAATAAATTATTAGAAGCCAAAAAGATACTAAACGACTTAAAACCTGTTGTTGAAGAAATAGATTCTGATGATTTAACTCAGGAATATAAAGTAACAACTGCTTTGTATGAGATAAAAAAGAATCCAAATTATTCCTATTTTGCAGATATAAAAAAAACATTACCCACTCTAATCAGCAACCAGCAATATGAAAAAGTCAATATGTTTTATGGGGTATTACAAAACAATGCGATTCAAAATAAAGATTATAAAAGCGCTTTAGCTTATGAGGCACAAAAGAAAATTATTGCTGATAGTATAGGCAGCATAATTACAAGGGTAAAAACAGTAGAACTCGAAAAAAAATATCAAACTGAAAAAAAAGCACAGGAACTAAAAATAAAAGAACAGACCATAACAAACAAAAACACTACAATTGCGCTTTTATGTGCCAGCCTGCTGGGGATACTGCTTATAAACTTCGTATTTAACCTGACGCAAAAACAAAAAAAGTTACGTTTAGAAAAGCAAAGTGCCCAATTATACACCAAACAACTCCTTGAAAAAACAGAAGAAGAACGTAAGCGAATTGCAAGCGATTTACATGACAGTGTAAGCCACGAACTACTGAGTTTAAAAAACTCCATTGAAGAAAAAACAGAAATTACCAATCAAAAAATTGATGCTATTATCAATGATATTCGAAGTATCAGCAGAAATTTACACCCCATAATGTTCGATAAAATTGGATTAAAAGAAAGTATTAACCAAATGGTAGAAAGAGCACAATCTGTCAATAATTTCATGGTTACGGCCGAGATTGAATATGATTCTGTTTTATCTTCTTCGCATGAATTGCAAATTTATCGTATTGTTCAGGAAGCACTTTCCAATATCATAAAATATGCTGATGCAATTGCTGCTAAAATTTCTATAACCGAAAACGAAAACAGTATTATCATTGAAATCAAAGACAATGGTAAAGGATTTAATGTAGAAGATACCTTAAGCAGTAAATCCTCCTTTGGCTTACATAATATTATTGAACGAAGCAGGGCAATTGACGGACAGGCTATTATCACATCAAATGCAAACGGTACAATAATTACTATCGAAATAAAAAAGAATCAATGAGAATATTAATTGCAGATGATCATCCGTTTACCCTTATGGGTACAAAAAGTTTTGTTGAATCTTATGGTTATAGAGTCGAAGATACCTGCTCTAATGGTATTTCAGCATTAAATTTAATCAAACTTCACATGCCGGATATTGCTATCTTAGATATTAACATGCCTGGTCTCGACGGACTTGACATTGCCAAGAGCATACAGGAAAGTAAACTGAAAACCAAAATTATTTTGCTGACTATGCACAAAGAAATGACGATATATAAAAAGGCAAAAGAATATGGCATTTATGGTTATATTTTAAAAGAACATGCCCAAACCGAATTAGAAAAATGCCTCCAGGAAGTAAAAAAGGGGCATCAATATATCAGTACTTTTTTGAAAGATGATTTAATCACAGATACTCCTAATGATAATAATGAACTGGCATACCTGACATTATCTGAAAGGAAAATTATTGAACTTATTATACAGCAAAAAACTACAAAACAAATTGCAGAGTTATTATTTTTATCTGAAAAAACAGTTGAAGGCCACAGAAGTAAAATAATCGATAAATTAGGTTTGCCTAAAGAAAAAAATGCATTACTGATTTGGGCAATGCAGAATAGTAAAAAGTAGACATCTAAAACATGAAATCTTTCTTTTTTATAATTACTTTCTTTTTTATAAATTTTGGCAATCAGGAAACCGATAAGCTCAAAGGCAGTTATAATTGTATTGTAGAAAATGAATATTACAATATCCAGAAAAATAAAATTACTTTTAATGACAGTATTTATGCTTTTGACAATAAGTTTATACCTAAAGGTAAAGTCTCATACAAAAGTATAATTGTATTAGATAACTTTATCAATCCAGATTTAATCGTAAGTATTTTTAAAAATCAAATAACAAAAGATACTATTCAATTTTCTATTCATAATAAGAAAGACGGCGGGAATTATCTTGACATTGCTTCAGGGAAAGGAAAATTCATTAAAATAAAATAATTTAAATTCTTTCTACAAGCTTTCAGCATAATATTCATCAAAATCTTGTCATTTTATGACAAACAATATGGTTATATTTCATTAAGGACCTCAGCAACTTTGGTATTGAACCTCTTCACAAACTTCTTAATCTACATTAAGTACGTTTTACTTACTACCATCGTAAATTTGTACTATAAAAATAACAAATACACAAAATCATGGAAAATATAGTATTGCACAAAGCAGAAACAAGAGGAAATGCAAATCACGGATGGTTGAACGCTTATCACAGCTTCAGTTTTGCAAGCTGGTACAATCCGGACAGAATTCAGTTTGGAGCACTTCGTGTTTTGAACGATGATACAATTGCCGGCGGAATGGGATTTGGAACACACCCGCACGATAATATGGAAATTATTACCATTCCGTTGGAAGGAGATTTGGCTCACAAAGACAGTATGGGGAATACTGAAATCATTAAAAATGGCGATGTTCAGGTGATGAGTGCCGGAACCGGAATTCAGCATAGTGAGTTTAACCCGAATGCAGATCAGCAGACTAAATTATTGCAAATCTGGCTGTTTCCAAATAAAAGGAATGTAGAGCCGCGTTATCAGCAAATTACTCTCGATGTTGCGGACAGACACAATAAATTGTCTCAGATTTTGTCTCCAAATGCAGATGACGAGGGAGTTTGGATTCACCAGGACGCGTGGTTTAACATGGGTAATTTTGACGCTGGAACTTCAGCCGAATATAAAATCAAAAAAGAAGGAAACGGCGTTTATGCTTTCATCCTAAAAGGAAACGTAACCATCAACGGGCAGGAATTAAACACCCGTGATGCGGTTGGAATTTCAGGAACTGATACTTTAAGCATTAAGGCCAATACAGATGCCGAATTTTTATTGATGGACATTCCTATGAATTATTAATTCAGTAAGAAAAAAATAATACCTGTACCGTGAAACGATAATAGATCTGTTAGTCAGATTGTTATCGTTTCTTTTTTTTGCTTTCTTGAAAAACTAAAAAGAAAGGTTAACTTTACAAATAGGCTTAGTTCTGGTCTGTACAGCCTAAAAATCAGATTTTATTTCTTAATCTAGGTTAAGTGTCATTTGAGTAGTGTGGCTGTAACTTTGTCCTATCAAAATGAAATAAATTAATTATTTAAAAAATAAAATTATGGCAACTACAAAATGGTCAATTGACCCAACTCACTCAGAAATTGGTTTTAAAGTAAAACACATGATGTTTACTAATGTTTCAGGAAAATTTGGAACTTATGATGCAACAATCACTACAGAAGGTGATAATTTCGAAAATGCAGCGATTGAATTTTCAGGTGATATCGCTTCAATCGACACAGCAAATGCAGATAGAGACGGGCATTTAAGAAGCGGTGATTTCTTTGATGCAGAAAATCATCCAAAATTAACTTTTAAAGCTTCAGCGTTTAAAAAAATTAATGAAGGAAGCTACGAAATCACGGGTGATTTAAACATTAAAGGTATTTCTAAAACAGTAACTTTTCCGGTAGAATTTAGTGGAATCCTGACTGATCCATGGGGAAATACAAAAGTAGGTTTGAGCATTGAAGGGAAAATAAACCGTAAAGACTGGGGCTTGAACTGGAACTCTGCGCTTGAAACCGGTGGTGTTTTAGTTGGCGAAGAAGTGAAACTAAACATCGAATTACAATTTGCGAAACAGGCTTAATTATTATTTATTCTTTTGATTTTTTATTTTTATTAAGTCAGCTAAATATTTACATAAAACCCTTCTTAAACTATTTGGTCTAAGAAGGGTTGTTTATTTTAACCCAACAAAATATCAGGGATTTAAAACTAAATTTTAAGCATTTGCTGTAGCAGCTTCTTTGTCTATTTTATTGATTAAACCTGCTAATACTTTTCCAGGTCCAACTTCTGTGAATAATGTAGCGCCGTCAGCGATCATTTGCTGTACAGATTGTGTCCATTTTACAGGAGCAGTCAATTGGATGATTAGGTTCTTTTTAATTTCGCTGGCATCAGAAACCGCATTTGCCGTTACGTTTTGGTATACCGGACAAATTGGAGTAGAAAAAGTAGTCGCTTCAATAGCTGCTGCCAGTTCTTCTCTTGCAGGTTCCATCATTGGCGAGTGAAAAGCACCTCCAACAGGCAAAATTAAAGCGCGTTTTGCTCCTGCAGCTTTCATCGCTTCACAGGCTTTTTCAACCGCTGAAGTTTCTCCTGAAATTACCAATTGTCCAGGGCAGTTATAATTTGCCGCAACCACAACTCCGTCAATAGAAGCACAAACTTCTTCTACAATATTATCGGCAAGTCCTAAAACTGCAGCCATTGTAGAAGGGGTGATTTCGCAGGCTTTTTGCATTGCTAAAGCACGTTGTGAAACCAATTTCAGACCATCTTCAAAAGATAAAGTTCCGTTGGCAACCAAAGCTGAAAATTCTCCTAAAGAATGTCCTGCTACCATTTCAGGTTTAAAATCATCACCTAAAGTTTTAGCTAAAATTACCGAGTGTAAAAATACGGCCGGCTGTGTTACTTTTGTTTCTTTCAGTTCTTCGGCAGTGCCTTCAAACATGATATCTGTAATTCTGAAACCTAAAATCTCATTTGCTTTTTCGAATAGTTCTTTTGCCAATGGAGATGTTTCATATAAGTCTTTACCCATTCCTGTGAATTGAGCACCCTGACCCGGAAATACGTATGCTTTCATTTGTCTAATTTGTTTTTTATTTTTTGGAATTGAAATTAGCTTCAATTGAAAGGCAAAAATAGTATTTTTTTAGCTCGTATAATCCTTAAACATATAAATCCACGCTAATCTTGAGAATCGGAGATTAAAAGAAGTCAACAGGATAATGACAACGGCAATAATTGGAATGATTCTTAAATCGAATGTGTTTTCAAAGAAAAACTGAGCGATACAGTACGTTGCAATTCCCTGAGCTACTGTCAGACCATAATTTACATACATGGCGCCAAAGAAAAAACCTGGCTCTTTTTGAAATTTATAATGACAGTGACTGCAGGTTTCATTCATTTTTGGAAAACCAAAATTCAGGAAAATATTCTTGTCTTTAAAAACTTTTCCTTTATGACAAACCGGACATTCGTTGCTTAAAATATGAG
Organism: Flavobacterium chungangense LMG 26729; assembly: GCF_000735715.2. NCBI lineage: Bacteria > Pseudomonadati > Bacteroidota > Flavobacteriia > Flavobacteriales > Flavobacteriaceae > Flavobacterium > Flavobacterium chungangense. Next base: position 853,161 of record NZ_JASY01000002.1, on the reverse strand, counting down.
TTAATGCACTAGACATGATATTGTTGTTTTATATTTATACAAAGGTAAATCAGATTCTTTCAAAACCTTTTTTATATCTTCGCTACTTATAGCACAATAAAGACATTTCTATCATGAAAAAATATCCGGTTTATAGTGTGGGAAATTTTAGCTGTAATGATATTCATCGTGAATTTTATGTGAATACGTTTAAGGAGCATTTAAAAAGTCACAGTTTTGTAGAAGAACCGCACCGCCATGATTCGTATCTGATGGTGTTTTTTACGGATGGCTCAGGAATACATGAAATTGACTTTGACCGTTTTGAAATTAAGAAAGGTAGTTTATTCGTCTTGCAGCCTGGACAAATGCATCATTGGAGTTTGTCTGAAGATATTGAAGGCTTTGTGATTATATTTTCGCAGGAACTTTATAATTTATACTTCGGGCAGAAAAACATCAATAATTACAACTTTTATCATTCGATTCACAACCGTCCGGAAATGCTTTTTGAAGACAGTGAAACACCTAAAATTTTGCCTTATTTCAATCTTTTGATTGAAGAAAATAGTCAGCATAATAATTTCCAGCTGGATAAAATGCTGAATTTACTGGATTGCATTCACATTGAAATTGCCCGAAAATACAGTGAAACTTATTCACATCAGGCACATTCGTACAACATCAAAATAAACACTTTTGAAAAGCTTTTGGAAGAGCATTTTAAAGAAGAAAAATTGCCTTCTTTTTATGCAGACAAATTAAATATCACCCTGAAACACCTCAACCGGATTTGTAATGAAATTTTACAAAAGACAGCTACAGAAGTTATTATGGACCGGGTGATTCTTGAAATCAAACGAATGCTGACAGATAAACAACTCGCTGTAAACGAAGTTGCATCGGCTATTGGCTATGATGATTACTCTTATTTTTCAAGGGTTTTCAAAAAACAAACCGGGCTTTCTCCAACTGCTTTTCGGGAATTGAAAAATTAAAAAATTTAAACCATATAAGTGATATAAGTTCATTTAAAGTCGTGCTCATATTTATTGCGAAAAATGCATTTTGAGCTCCCTGTATGTGAAAGAATATTAAAACCTAAATTTTCTTATATAACTTATATTGTTTAAAATCTATACAGTAACGGTTTCTAAAATTTTAAAGTTGCTTTTAGGTGCTTCGCATAAGGAGCAGCAATAGGTTTCGGCTAAATCTGTGAATAAAATACCTTTTGGAATATTCTGGCTTTCATCGCCATACTCAGGATTATAGAGCGAAAGGCATTCCTGACATTGGTAAATATCCAATTGTGGTTTTTCTTTTTTCTGATTTTTTTCGACTGTTTCAGGAATTGAATTTCCTAGCTCTTCAAAATATTTTCGGCTTAATTCAATCAAAATTGTTGGCAGCTCCAGTTTGTCTATATCTTGTGAATGTACAATATATTCTCGTGTATTCGGATCAAAATTCTTCGCATACAACACATTGTAAGTATCACGAATCTTAATCGACTCCAGATCTTTGGGTAAATCATTTTTTTCAACTACAATCGAAGTAAAATAATGTCCGTCACGATTGTATTCAGATATTCCGAAATTTAATCCGTAGGTACTGATATCAAACTGATCGAGCGTACGAACCAAAAATGTTTTCAGGTTCAAGGCCCATTCCATTGCTACTGGTAAATGCCAGTTCAGTTCTAAAAGGGAATGACGCACATTGATCCCTTTTTTTCCTAAAAATTTTTCCCATTCCAGTTTTCGGTCTTTTGGAATCCCTTTTACAATAAATGATTTCCAGGGCGTGATGCATATTTTACCGATTTTGCAATCAAAACATAAATCGCACATTTCTTTTAGGAAATCTAAATCGTAAAGATTGTTTCTCCAGTACAAACCAAGCCAGTACTGATCGATTCCCATTCGGTTCATCCCTTCGTAGTACGGAAAAGGGTAAAATGGAACATTCAGAGGTTTATCAATTGTTCTGTTATTGGTATCCAAAGTTTCGGTAACCAAACTAAAAATTAGGTCGATTCCACAAGACTCTTCAGTAGTAACTATACGTTCAATTTCGTAGTAAAAAGTGGCAATGTCCCAACTGTAAATTAATACCGGATATACTTCCATACGCTGCCATTTAGGCAAACGAATGTACAGATACCAATAATCTTCATGTTCTGAAGCAATAAAATTAAGATGTCCTGTAAACAATGGAACCAACTGTTGTTTTGGGTCATTGATATTTACCTTTAGCTTTGGCTGCTCTTTAAATTGTTCTAAAATATATAAAAACTTATTTCCTGTAAGCCAATTTGTATTTCTAAAAATATCTGTAGACACATAAGAAGAAACGATATTATTACCGCTCTTTTCATCCGGAAAAACAAAATGATGTTTTCCCATTCTTTCTTTATCCAAGGCTTTAAAGCCTTTTGGAAAAATAATATCCTGTCTTGAACCAAATGAAATCGAATCCAAACCCTGATCCGCAGCCATATTGACCACTTCTCTGAGTTCTCCCGGCGAAATAACGCCTCCCTTTACTATTAATCTCGTTAATTCCATATCTTTAATTTTGTTTCAAGTTTTTTAGTTTCAAGTTTTATGTGCAGTTCCAGCAACCTGAAACTTTAAACCTGAAACCAAAGAAACTAAAATACTATACTTTACACTTTGCTAAAATCTCTTTAACCTCCGTTTTACAGCTTCCACAGCCTAATCCGGCTCCGGTGTTTTTACATAAATCCGTAAAATTATTAACTCCGCTTTTAATGGTTTCTTCAATGTTTCCGGCTCCAACCTGACTGCAGGAACAAACTAGTTTTCCGAGAACAGGTTTGGCGTTCGAACTTCCTCTAAGCAATAAATTTCGTTTCTCAGACAATTCGATTTTGCTTTCAATCATGGTTTTAAACTCGGCAAACTCGTTTTTGTCACCCATTAAAATAGCGCCTACCAATAAGTCATTTTTAACGATACATTTTTTATAGTAACGCTGTTTCAAATCAGAAAAAACAATTTCTTCGTACGAATCATCGTTTTCCGGAATTTCAACTTCTCCGATACTACACAAATTAATATCTTCTAATTTCAGAATGTTCATTAAAACTGAACCTTTGTAATAACTGCTGATATCTCCAGCCAAAAAGTTAGCCAGAATATCAGCCTGCTCTTCTGCGGCTGATGTGATTCCGAATAACTGGTTGTTGAATTCAGCTATTTCTCCAATGGCATAAATATCCGGATTTGACGATTGTAAATACTGATTTACCTTCACACCACGTCCACACGAAAGTCCTGTTTCTCTTGCGATTTCGATATTAGGGATTGTTCCAATCGTATACACAATGGCATTTGCCGTAATGATACGTCCACTTTTTAGTGCTATTTCCAACTCATTATCGTTATCCGTTTCAAAAACGGTACTGACTTCATTATCAAAATAAATTTGAATATCGCGAAGCTGAACTTCTTCGGCCAATAATTTGCTTGAAACACGGTCCAACTGTCGCTCCATCAAACGTGAAGCTCTTTGAATTATAGTGATTTTTACTTTTTTATGTTTTAAGGCTGCTGCCAATTCTAATCCCAACAACCCTCCACCAACAATCACTACATGCTGTTCTTCCGGAGGTAAATTAGTATTATCAAGGTGTGCTTTTAAACGATCTGCATCTTCTTTTCGTCTCACGGTAAAACGTCCAGGCAAATGTAATTGTGCATTTTCTGGTACAAAAGGACGGCTTCCGGTAGCCAGAATCAATGAGTCGTAAGAATGCCTGTCGCCATTACTGTCGATTATTGATTTTTCGGCAGCATTAATTTTACCAACAGCAATCCCGGCATTCATGGTGATTTTTAACTTGTTTAATGCTTCGCCATCCTTAACCTTTAATAATTGCTGCCAGGAAAATTCGCCTGTCATATATTCAGGAAGCAATACACGATTGTAAAATGGATTTACTTCATTTGAAAAAACAATAATTTCATCAGTAGAATTGAACTCGCGATAATTCTGAATAAAACGGAAAGCAGCGGCTCCCGCCCCTACAATTGCAATTTTCTGAAAAGGTTTTACATACTTGGCAATAGAAACCGTTGTATATTTAAAATCAGGCTCTTTTGAAATTGGATCTACTAAAGTATTGGTCAAATTATTGGTTCTGTTCAAATCATTTTCAAGTTGTTTTCCCCAGTGCATGGGCAGAAAAACCACTTTTTCTTTGATAGAATCTGTCACTTTTGCTTTTACGCGAACTTCTCCGTTTTTACTCGTTACAATTACTATATCACCATCTTTAATATCTGCTTTAAAAGCATCAATTGGATTTATTTCTAAAACCGGACTTGGCGTATGGGTCATTAAACGTGATACTTTCCCGGTTTTTGTCATAGTGTGCCATTGGTCACGAACTCTTCCTGTGGTAAGAATAAATGGAAATTGAGGAGTTGGCTGTTCGGATGTATTTTCTATAGATACCGGTAAATTAAAAATGGCTTTTTGTGATGGTGTATAGAATTTTTTATCCGTAAAAAGACGCGGTGTCCCAGGATGTCCATAATCAGGAACCGGCCATTGAAAAGTACCTTCGGTTTTTAATCGGTTATAATTTAAGAATGAAATATCAATGTTTGTATTTTTAGTCAGTGCACAATGCTCTTTGTAAATCTCTTCGGCATTATTAAAATTAAAACCGTTAAAATTCATTTTTTTAGCAAAGCGAATTAAAATCTCAATGTCCGGAAGGGCTTCTCCTGGGGCATTTATTCCTTTTGGGAGATAAGCAATACGACGTTCTGAGTTGGTCATTGTACCCTCTTTTTCCAACCATCCTGCTGCAGGCAATAATAAATCGGCATATTTAGCCGTATCTGCATTATGCGAAATATCCTGAACGACAACAAATTTGGCATTTTGCAATGCTTTTTCGATACGACGGGAATCAGGTAAACTTACTAACGGATTGGTGCAGATGATCCAAACAGCTTTCATTTTACCTGATTCTAATGCCTCGAACATTTCGGTTGCAGTTAAACCCGGTTTATCTGATATCGAGTCAACACCCCAAAAATCAGCCACTTCTTTTCGATGCTCCGGATTTGCAATGTCTTTGTGAGCTGCAAGCAAAGTTGCCATTCCGCCAACTTCTCTTCCTCCCATTGCATTAGGCTGTCCTGTTAGTGAAAAAGGTCCGGAACCCGGTTTACCAACCTGACCTGTTAAAAGCGATAAATTCAGTAAAGCGGTGTTTTTATCTACCCCAACTGCACTTTGATTTAATCCCATAGCCCATAACGAGATAAATCCTTTTGCTTTTCCAATGGTATCAGCGGCAAGTTTAATATCGTTTACTGAAATTCCGCATAATTTTGAGGCTTTTTCCAGTGAAGTTCCTAAAACTAAATCTTTGTATTCTTTAAAATTTTCTGCGTGATTTTTTACAAAATCGTGATCAACATATCCTTTTTCGATAATCCGTTTTGCCATCGCATGATATAAAATAATATCAGAACCCGGAATAATCTGCAAATGTAAATCGGCGAATGCAGCAGTATCCGTTCTTCTTGGATCAACTACAATGATTTTTACTTTTGGATTATTTTCTTTGTGTTTTTCGAGTCTTCTAAATAAAATAGGATGACACCAGGCAGGGTTTGCACCTGTAATCAAAAATGTGTCTGCCAGTTCGATGTCATCATATGCAATTGGCACCGAATCCTCCCCAAATGTTTTTTTATACCCTACCACTGCAGAACTCATACAAAGTCTGGAATTGGTATCTATATTATTGGTCTTTAGAAAGCCTTTTACTAATTTATTTACCAGATAATATTCTTCCGTTAAACATTGTCCCGAAATATAAAAACCAACACTATCCGGTCCGTGTTTTTTTATGATAGAAGAAAAAACGGCTGCAGCACGATCAATTGCAGTATCCCAGCTAACACGCTCCAAAGGATACGATTTGCTTCCGCGCATTTGCGGATACAAAATCCTGTCTGAAGTATCATTAACGACATAATGCAAATTCATTCCTTTAGAACACAACATTCCCCTGTTTACAGGATGATCTTTGTCTCCTTCAACCATTACACCGTTTTTTGCATCATTTGTAACGATAATTCCGCAGCCAACGCCACAATACGAACAGGTAGTTTTGATTTTTGTGTTTTGCATTCTAGATATTTTTTAAATACTACAATTATTATCTTTTGATAAGGTTTAGATAAAGCACTTATTTAAAGCTATACAAAAATAAGTATTTTTACGTATAAATACTTATTTTATCAATTTATTTTCCTATTTTTGAATCAAAATAAATAAGGAGCAGAATCGTACGGTACTAAAGTAACTAGTGAATAGTTGCCTGAAGGCATAAAATTAACATGAATAAGAAGCTAATTACTCTTCACTAATTCACTATGGACTAAGTAGTAAATCAAATAAAAAGGGATCCCATGAAAGAAGAATTGGCCATTTGTTATACTTGTACAAACGAAAACTGTTTCATAAAAAAACACCTGCATTTAGAGCAAATGAAGCAGTATGTTGCTAAAAAACACAGTTTTGTATGCAAAAAATCACATCAGTTTATCATTGAAGGCGCTCCAATTCAGGGACTTTACTTCATTTGTAGAGGTAAGGCAAAAACCGTAAAAACAGGCATTAATGGCCGTGAACAGATTGTACGCCTCACCACAAACGGTGACACAATTGGGTTCAGGGGTTTTGGAACCAGTAAACGATATTTAATTGGCGCGTATGCCCTTGAAGATACCGTTCTATGCAATTTCAGTAATGAAACGATGATGGAAATACTTCAAAACGTTCCTGAGTTTACTTACGACTTAATGTTATTTTATGCTGATGAATTAAACAAAAGCGAAAATAACATTCGAAAAATTGCTCACATGAATGTTCGGGAACGTATAATTGATTTGCTTTTATACATCCACCGTAAGTTTGGTCAAACCAATGGGTTAATCGAAATTGAACTTTCCAGAAAAGAAATTGCAGACTTCGCAGGAACTACTGAAGAACAAGCAATTAGAATTCTTTCAAGCTTAAAAAAAGAAGCTCTTATAAAAACAGTTGGTAAGAGAATTGGCTTATTGGCCCTTACAAAACTGCAATCAGAAATTATGGAACATAAATATTTCTAAAGTCCTAAGTTTTCTCCCTTCTTTTTAAAACAGCATTCTTTATCAAATTTCCTTTTAAGTAGTTCCTACAGACACTTAGTAGAAATCTACGTATTATTTCTAAGCTATTTCGCTTTTTATTCTCAAAAACACTTAAAAAAGATTGTTTTTTCTCTTCAATTATACCACCATTCCGTCAAAATATCAATTGAAACTTTAAAAAATAATATTCGAAATGCCTTGATATGACTAGGATGTTTTAAATTTTATGCGATAACACAGCAAATAAATTGATTTTAAAACGTTTTTTTTAGTTAAAAAAAAATGTTCTGATATGGCAAAAGCACACTACTTAAGTATTAATACGTATGTAAATTTGCTTCATACAAATCAAAAACAAATTAATATGCTACCATTAACCAACATCAAACTAACCAGTCTAAATTCAAAAAAAGAACGTTTTTCAAACCTAAAGATCTCAAAATCAATTTTATTAGGATTTGCCATTACATGTTTTTCTCAATATGAAGCAAAAGCACAATTTACACTGACAGGTCAGTTAAGAAATCGAGTTGAAATGCGTGCCGGACAAGGAACACTACAACAGGATGGCGATAAAGCAGCTTTATTTACAAGTCAGAGAACAAGATTATCCGCAGGATATACAGGATATCGTTTTAAAATTTACACTTCATTACAAGATGTTCGTGTTTGGGGTCAGGATGCTTCTTCTATCAACAGAACAACTACTGAAGCTAATAACGGAATTTTATTGCACGAAGCGTGGGCAGAGATTTCATTAATAGACACACTAAGTACAATTCAAAACTTAAGCATCAAAGCAGGACGTCAGGAAATTGCTTATGATGATCAGAAAGTTTTAGGAAGCTTAGACTGGTTACAGCAAGGAAGACGCCACGATGCAATCGTTTTTAAATATGCAAACAAAGGCTGGATTGCAGATGTTGGAGCAGCTTTCAATCAAAATAAAGAAAATAATACCGGAACAATTTATAACGGAACCAATTCAGCTTATGGCGCAGGAACAAACGGAATTGGAACTATGTACAAATCATTTCAATATGCTTATTTAGGTAGAAAATTCTTCTTTGGTGATTTGTCTTTTCTATTCTTTAAAGATGACTTTAATAAATACACCAACGTAACTTCAGGAACACCCGCTGTAACTACAAAAGTAAATGGTGAAGGTGTTTGGAGCAGAAACACAACCGGAATTTATTATAATGTAAATGCAACCCGAAAATTAAATTTCACGGGAAGCTTCTACCACCAGGGCGGCCATGATAAGGACGGAAGATCTTTAAGCGCAAACATGGCATCTATTACATCAACTTATCAAATTGGAAGAAAATTATTTGTAGGTCCGGGAGTTGATTACTTATCCGGTGATGACGGAACAAAAACCGTAACTGCTACTTCTGATAATAATCGTTTTGATCCACTATACGGAACACCTCATAAATTCTGGGGGAGTATGGATTATTTTTATGCAGCCAATGGATTCGGAAAACAAGGTTTATTAAATTATTTCTTCAAAATAAAATACAATGCCAAAGACAATCTAAGTTTCTTTTTAGATGTACACGGTTTTGAATCGGCAAACAAAATAACTAATGGCGCAGGCGGTAAATTAAACTCTTATTTAGGTACCGAAGTTGATTTAACGGTAAGATACAATCTAACTAAAATTATCAATTTTGAAGCGGGTTACTCTATCATGAAAGCAACAAATTCATTGGCTTCTGCACCGGTTAAAAATGTCGCCAATGCAGATTTAACACCACAATTTGCTTATGTAATGCTAAATATCAAACCAAATTTCCTTGCAAAGAAATAATCGAATAAAATAACTTTTAAAACTATTTAAAATGAAAAAAGGACTCATAAATACAAAAATGCTATTGACTTTATTATTAGTTATTATAGCTTCCTTCACAGAAATATCAGCTCAGAATGACCCTGTAAAACTAGGATTTATTCCACTAACAGACTGCTCGCCAATTGTTATGGCAAAAGAATTGGGGTTGTTTAAAAAATACGGCGTTGAAGTAGTCGTTACCAAAGAATCTTCATGGGCAAATGTTCGTGATAAAATTTTAACCGGAGAATTAGACGGAGCGCACTGTCTGTATTCAATGCCATTTTCGGTTTACACAGGGGTAGGAGGAAAAGCAGGTTCTGAAATGAAAATCGCCATGATGCTTAACGTAAATGGCCAGGCGATTACACTTTCTAAAGATTTTTGCGGGAAAGTTGGGTTCAAGCAAATGAATAAAGTAGCACCGGTTGTGGCAGCAAAATTAAAAGCCGAGAAAGAAGTGACTTTCGCTATGACTTTCCCGGGAGGAACGCACGATTTATGGTTGCGTAACTGGATGGCAATTGCGGGTGTAAATCAAAAAACATCAAAAATCATTACGATTCCGCCTCCACAAATGGTTGCAAACATGAAAGTAGGAAACATGGATGGTTTTTGTGTTGGAGAACCTTGGGGAGGAGTTGCAGTAAAACAGGGAATTGGTTTTACACAAGTTGCATCTCAGGACATCTGGAAAGACCATCCTGAAAAAGCTTTGGTAGTAAACAAAGAATTCAGTGAAAAACGCAGAACCGATCTTGTAAAAGTAATGAAAGCTGTTTTAGAAGCCTGCATCTGGTTAGACAATCCTGCCAACCGCAAAAAAGCGGCTGCTGTAATTGGAAAGGCACCTTATGTAAACGCTCCTGCAGATGTGATCGAAAACAGATTAATGGGTAATTATGATTTAGGTTGTAATCAGGGTACTCAGGTTTATTCTAAAGATTATATGCTGTTTTATAAAGGCGGAATGGTAAATTATCCTCGTAAATCACATGCAATCTGGGCAATGGCACAATATGTACGTTTCGGAATGCTAAAAGAAGCTCCAAATTACAAAGCTATTGCAGACAAACTGATTTTACAGGATTTATACGAAGAAGTTGCCAAAAGCATGAAAGTAAAAGTACCAAATGATGATATGAAACCTTTCTCTTTAACGATGGACAAAACGGTTTTTGATCCTTCAAACCCTGCAACTTACCTAAAAGCAGTTAAATAATAAAGTTCTTTTTATTCCCATACATAAGTTTGTTTCTTGCCACAGATTTAATGTCTTTAAAGCATTATCCTTTACGCCTACTTAAAGTTTTAATCTGTTAGAATCATTTTAGCTGTGGCAAAATTTACTTACTCGGGAATTCATAAATCTAATTTTTAAATTTAAATTACAATATCATGTCTGATAAAGATACCTTAACACTAAGTGCTGTTTCCGGTCAAGCCGAAGTTTTGACACCAGGCACTTCAAATGATTCCGTAAAAAATGACAAAATAAAATTGATTATCAGTCAATTTGCAGGAAAATTAAAATCGACTGTCTTCGCAGGAATCGGAGTTCTTGTTTTTATAGGCTTTTGGAGCTTACTCAGCATTTATACCAAAGATGCCCTTCCTGGACCTTTAGCAACTTTTACCGTTTTAAAAGAAATGCTAAGCGATCCGTTTTATGATTACGGACCAAACGATAAAGGAATCGGATTGCAATTATTCAATTCAATAAAAACTGTTTTAACCGGATTTTTGCTGGGATCTTTAATAGCAATTCCAATTGGAATTCTGATGGGTGCCAGTACTATTTGCAAACAAATTTTCTATCCAATTGTACAGCTTTTAAAACCGGTTTCACCTTTGGCATGGTTTCCAATTGGGCTTGTTGTTTTTAAAGATACCGGAATGGCGACTATTTTTATTGTTTTCATTACCTCATTATGGTCAACTTTAATCAACACTTCTTTTGGAGTTGCTTCGATTCCGCAGGATCATAAAAATGTAGCAAAAGCTTTTGGGTTTTCAAAAATGCGTTATTTAACCAAAATTTTAATTCCATACAGTTTGCCTCACATCATCACCGGATTGCGTTTAAGTATTAGTGTGGCCTGGCTGGTAATTGTTGCCGGAGAAATGCTTTCGGGTGGCGCAGGAATTGGATTTTTTGTTTGGGACAGCTGGAATGCCCTAAGCCTGGAAAAAGTAATCTCAGCCATTATCATTATCGGAATTGTGGGACTTCTTTTCGATAAATTATTCACTTTCATTGAAAGTAAAGTCGCTTATAAAGCCTGATGAAGCAACAAAGGTTCCTAGAAACAAAGTCGCAAAGGCTCTAACTTGAAACTTTTCAAAAATTTAAAACTAAAACATCATGAGTTATTTAGAAATAAAAAATTTAGAAATATCATTCCCAACACCAAAAGGAAAATACATTGCAGTTCGGGATATTAATTTGTCTATTCAGAAAGGAGAAATAATCTCCATTATCGGACATTCAGGATGTGGAAAATCAACTATTATGAATGCCATTGGCGGGATGTTAACTCCAACTGGAGGTTCTGTTGAACTGGCTAACGAAAAAATAAAAGGACCAGGACCGGATCGCGGAATCGTTTTTCAGAACTATTCGCTTTTGCCTTGGTTAACCGTCGAAGAAAATATTTTTCAGGCTGTTGATTCGGTAATGAGTATTTCTAAAAAAGAAAAACACGACATCGTAATTGAGAACCTTAAAATGGTGAATCTTTTTGAGCACAAAGACAAATTACCAGGACAGCTTTCAGGCGGAATGAAACAGCGTGTTGCTATTGCAAGAGCCTTCGCTATAAATCCGGGCGTATTGCTTTTGGATGAACCATTTGGTGCTTTGGATGCTTTAACAAAAGGTTCTATGCAGCTTGAAGTATTAAAGTTATGGAACTTAAACAATCGCGAAAAAACGATCGTCATGATTACACATGATATCGAAGAAGCGTTGTTTTTATCAGATAGAATTGTGGTTTTGAATAACGGGCCAGCTTCTACTATCCGCGAAATTGTCGAAGTACATCTGCCAAGACCGAGAAATAAAATTGAAATTGTAAAAACCCCTGAATATATCGATTTAAGAGATCGTCTATTGCATTTGTTAACAGATAAATTCTCTATTGAAGATATGGGAATGGTATATAAAAGCTAGTTCTCACTTATTTCTCAATAACATATCCTTGTAATAAATGGCATTACAAGGATTTCTTTGATTAAAAAAGAAGACAGAAAATATTTCAATAACTCAATCCTGAAACTATGACAAGTACTATTTTTGATTTCGTTGGAGACAATTCCGGAGAATGGCAAGTTACTTCAATGACAGCCTACAAAGGCAATCCTATCGAATCTGTTTCACATTTGACTAAAGTTCCTTTAGGAGATTTGAGTCAATCTGAAAAAGGAATCTGGTCTTTTAAAGGAATTATCAGCAATTTGCGTTACACTGAAAAAGAAGAAAAAGACAAATTAACTTCAATTCAGGAAGACCTTGGGAGAAAAAATGCTACCCTCGCAGCCTTTATTCCGATTCGAAAATCAGAAACCTGGTGGAATCTGGCGCAAGACGAACGCAGAAAAATAATGGAGAGCAAATCGAAGCATACTCAATCCGGAATGAAATACCTGCCTGCTATTGCCCGAAAATTATTCCACTCGAGAGATATTGGTGAGGCATTTGATTTTTTAACCTGGTTTGAATATGCTCCAGCTGATGCAGAAGCTTTTGAGGAACTTTTAGACACTTTAAGAAAAACAGAAGAATGGACCTATGTTAATCGTGAAATTGACATTCGATTAAAGAAAGTTTAGTAGAGACGCACAATTGTGTCTCTATTTGCTATTTTATTTAAAAAAAAATAATTACAAACTCAAAAATACGTAAACCCGCACAAAAAAAGAGCTTCTGAAATCAATCAAAGCTCTTTTTGTTTATATGTTATTTTAAATATGGTTTTAAAATCTTTAACCAATAAGTTTTGTCATGCCACTATTTACATCTATTTCTGCAAAATTGTGTTTTCCCATTACGATAAGTAGTTTGTCTGTATTGTATCCTACATATCTTATTTCAGGATTCCCTACTTTTGGTTCTCCACAAACAGAAATTACATTGGTTTGCCATTTTAATTTGCTTCTTTTGTAGGCAGATATTGTTTGCAGGTCATTTTCAACATAATAAATAATGTTGTTTTTTTTAATTCCTCTTTTTTGTGTTTTTGCAAAATTTATTTCTGAATTTTTTGAAATTAAAGCATCATTTAATTTTTCAGCAATACCCGTTTGAGTTACAAAAAAGGTTAACATAGATAATTTTAAAAATGGTTTCATCAGGATAGAATTTGGGGTTCATAATCGGCTCAAATATAACTAATTAAAGCATATAATATGCTTTTAGTAAGTCAAAAAAAATACCCTTTTTCTGAAATAGAAAAAGGGTTAAAATATATAAGTAAATTTCGGATAAAAACGATTTTTTTTAGCTAAAATTCTTATATTCAGTGACAATCATAGGTAACTAATCCTTTATTCCAATTTTAAAACCTTTAATATATTCAACAGGTTTTTTCCCATCATACAGCATATTATCAATAAATTCTGTAGTTGCAGGCTTATAGCCATCAGTTACAGGAATCTCTGCTTTTGTTAAAAATCCTTCTTCTAATAATAATTTGGCGGCAGTGTTCCAAATTTCGGGTTTGTAGACCTCTTTGATTTTAGTGTGATACCATTCATTTGTTTTGGGTTCTGCAATTTGTCCCCAGCGCTTCATTTGAGTCAAAAACCAAATCCCATCAGAATAATAAGGATAAGTGGCATTGTATCTAAAAAAAACATTGAAATCAGGTATAGATCTAACATCCCCTTTTTCGAATTCAAATGTTCCCAACATCGAATTGTCAATTACTCTTTTTTCTCCGTCCACATAAGCCGATTTTGACAGAATACGGGTTGCTTCTTTTCTGTTCACAGGGTCATCCAGCCATTTTCCTGCTTTAATCAATGCTTTTGTAATTGCAATTGTAGTATTTGGGTATTTTTCGACAAATTCCTTCGTCATCACAAATACTTTTTCAGGATGGTTTTTCCAGATTTCCCTGCTTGTAACAATCGGTACCCCAATTCCCTGATCAACAGCCTGCTGATTCCATGGCTCTCCTACGCAATAGGCGTTTATAGTCCCTGCCAGTAATGTTTCCGGCATTTGTGGCGGTGCTGTTATATTCAACAGTACATCTCCGCCTGTCGTTCCTTTACTTCCCTGAATATTATTGTTACTGTAAAATCCCGGATTAATTCCTGCGGCAGCAAGCCAATAGCGCAATTGATAGTTATGATTTGAATAAGCAGATACAACTCCAATCACAAAAGGTTTGTTTAGTTTTTTATAAAGGTTTAAAGCCGGCATAAGCGCACTTGCAGGTATTGGATGTACCGGTTTGCCATATTCCTGCGGAATACTATCCACAATTTTTGACCATACATCTTTTGAAACCGTAATAGCATTTCCGTTCAAATCCATAGAAAATGTTGTAACAAGAGCTCCTTGTCGTCCACAGCCAACTGCAGCAGCTATGGGTTGTCCGGCAAGCATCTGTGCACCATCAATTTGCTGATCTAATACTTTATCTAAAATATCTCTCCAGTTGGCCTGTACTTCCAGTTTTACATTTAAGCCTTCTGCTTCAAAAAAACCTAAATGTTTTGCAATTGCCAAAGGAGCCATATCAGTAAGTTTAATAAATCCTATTGTTACATTTGGCTTCTCAAGAACAAGTTTTTTTGTTGTTGGAGGATCGGTTAATAGAAATTTAAAAGATGTACTATTTGTATTTTTGCCTTTAAAACTAAAAACAATAAAGAGTACAATAATAAGCGTAGACAATCTGAGTAATGTAGGTTTCATACTGGCTGATTTTTGGTTAAAAAATAAATTGGCATTTACTCTAAAAAAAGAGTACTGAATTATTTCCTCAATGAAATAATTAGCAGAAAAACGACATCAATCGTTTAGGAGATAATTTTATAAAAAAAGAGTTTTTGATTAATTTCAAAAACTCTTTTTTTAAGATTCCTTTTACAGTGGTTATAAAAAGGAGAAAAAAAATAGAATACTTTTGGCTTCAGCCTAATTCAAATAACTAAATAACTAAGAATTAAAAAAAATATAAAAGTTTACTGTCTATCAATTACTTTTGACAAAACAGGTTGTTTTTCGTTCATTATTTTGGTAATTGTATAATGCATCCAAATCAAACAAATAACAGAAAGAAGAAGAATAAAAATCCATGAGCTTGACCAGATTCCTGTTGCAGTTAATAAGTATCCAAAAATAATTGGACCAAAGAACCCTCCTAAACCACCAATCATACCTACCATACCGCCAACAACTCCAACTTCTGTCGGAAAATATTCAGGAATGTGCTTGTAAACTGCTGCTTTCCCTATTCCCCATGAAATTCCAATTAAAATTACCAATACCAAGAAAACCCACATATTGGCATCAAACTTAATTACAGTAATTCCTTTTGCAAGTAATTCTTTTTTCTTTACGGTTTGATTTTGTTCTACAACTACCTGCTGCCATGATGTACTGGTTGGAAAAATAGCACTTTCAGCTGTGATTTCCTTTTTCTTAGCTACAGGAAAATCTGTCTCCCCAATTTTAATATTTTGATCAGAAACTGAAGTAATTGTTCCTTTTTTAGTCGCCAAAACTCCAGGACCCGTGGTAGTAATTTCCATTTTTGGAACCATTAACAAAGCACTCAAAATAACAGAAGAACTCAACACCCAGTACATTACTTTTCGGGCTCCGTACTTATCTGACAAATAACCTCCAAAAGCCCTGATAACACCGGATGGCAAGCTAAACATTGTAGCAAATAATCCCCCCATTACCAGACTCGTTTGATAAACGTTCATGAAATTTGGTAACAACCATTGAGAATATGCAACAAAACATCCGAAAACTAAAAAGTAATACGCTCCAAAACGCCATACACGGGCAGACTTTAAAGAACCCAACATTTGTGAAACGCTTTTAGTATTGTTTTCTATTTTTTTGTTTTCTGCGAATAACAAAAAGGCAACCCCAATTACAACTAATGCAACTGCATAAATAACAGGAAGAATTTTCCAGCCATTTTGTGAATCCTCTATAGAAAAATGATTTAATAACGAAGGAGCTAAAAAAGTAGTAATTGCAGCTCCCGCATTCCCCATTCCGAAGATTCCTAAAGCGCGTCCCTGCCATTCTTTTGGATACCAAATTGAGGTGTATCCAACTCCAATTGCAAAACTTGTTCCTACCATTCCGAACAAAAAGCTTAATATAGCAAACATTAAAAAGCTACTGACAAAAGGCAATAAAAATAAAGGAATAGAACACAGTAATAATAATAATGAAAATACATATTTTCCACCAAATTTATCCGTGAGAATACCCATTGGCAAACGCATCACAGAACCGGTTAGTATAGGAATCCCAAGCAACCAGCCTACCTGAACAACGCTCCAGTTAAAGATTCCGTTGTCTACTAAAAAAGTTACTAAAACTCCATTTAAGGTCCAACATGCAAAACACACTGTAAATGCCAATGTGTTTAAAAATAAAATTTTGTGTGATTGCGATAATGAATTTGTATTTGTCATGGTACTTATATTTTTTTGGTAAAAATAAGTACTATGACGTAGTTAAAAACTGCGAAAACGCAGTTTTTGAAAAATATTTACGTAATTATACGTAGTTTTTTTATAATAATGAGTATTCAGCAGCTTTATTAGAAAGTTCCATTAGGTTTTTTACTTTTAATTTTTTCATCAAATTAAAACGATGTACCTCTGCAGTACGTTTGCTTATATCTAAAGCTTCAGCAATTTCTTTATTGCCTTTTCCGGATAATAAAAGTGTCAAAATTTCTTTTTCTCTCTTTGTGATCATCATTTCTTCTCCAAAATTTTGTTTTGGCTCGGCAGAAAGTGATGAAGTTGTTAACTGACTTATTAAAATAGAAGAAATATCACCGCTAAAATATTTACCTCCATTGGCCACGGTATGCAAGGCTTTCAAAAATTCGTCTTTGCTTGAACCTTTTAATAAATACCCGTCAGCTCCTGCTTTTATAGACTTTAATACATACTCCTCCGATTCGTGCATCGAAAGCATGATAATTTTTACGTTGTTACTATTGCTTCTAAGTTTTTCTACTACTTCGATACCGGTCAGGTTAGGCATGCGAATATCTACTATAAGTAAGTCCGGCTTATGGGCATCAACAACATCAAGTGCATCGGCACCATCAATTGCTTCACCTACAACCTCTATGTTTGCTTCATTTTCAAGTAAAGATTTAATTCCATCTCTTACAAAAACATGATCGTCTGCTAATACAACACGAATAATATCACTCATATTCTACTTAATTTTGATTCTGAACTTTTACGTATATTCATCTATAACGAACCGCTAAGATACGTAATTTTTAAATTAAGAAATTAGTTAATGTGAAAATGTGTCAATTAGGTAATTAGATAATTTCATAGTGAATCAAATTTTGGTGTTCTTGAATTGTAAAATAAAAAACAGTCTAAACTTTATTATGATTTAAGAAACATACTTTTAATTGAAAATGAAAAAGTTACGCTATTAATTATATCAAATATCTATTATCACATTTTTCCAATTATCTAATTGGCGTATTTCTCTAATTGACTAATTATCTATTTTCGAAATCGGGATATTAAAAGTAATTCTAGTTCCTTCTCCCAGAATAGAGTTAATAAATACACGACCGTTGATGTATTGAATTCTTTCATTCATAAACAATAGCCCCATTCCGGACTCACTGCTTCGTTTTTTATCTACGCTTGTCTTATCAAACCCTTTTCCATTGTCATCAATTATAATACTTAATAAAGTTTCACTGTGAGAAAGCTGCACAATAATATGGGTTGACTCCGCATATTTTATAGCATTATTAATGGCTTCCTGAGTCAGACGATAAATATTTATTTCAATTAAAGAATCCAGTCGCTGGTCAAAATCGGTTTTATTGTAAAACAGTATTTCTTTTCCTGTCAATTTAGAAAGCTCCTGAGTCAATTTTGCAATTGACGAAACGATTCCGTGGTCACTTAATTCGGGTGGCATCAAATTAAAAGTCGCCGTTCGAACGCCTTTAATAATATCGAGTGATAATTTTTTCAGGTATTCTATTTTCTGTGCCGATTTCTCTTTTTCATCCAGATTAATACTCTCCAGACTAAATTTCAATCCGGTTAACATCTGCCCTATTCCGTCATGAATTTCTTTGGCAATACGATTTTGCTCATTTTCCTGATTTTCAACAATTTTACTCGAAATAATCTTTTGCTGATTGATTTTTTCGGTACTGTTTTCAATGTTCAGACGTTCAACTTCGCGTTGTGCTTTTTTACGTTCAGTAATATTAAAACAGACAATTAAAAGTTCCAGTTCGTCCTTTTTAATCATTACAGGCACCATTGATAAATCCAGCCAGATTGTCTGATCTTCTCTGTTATGAATTTTAATCTCGCCCTGCCAGCCACTTCGCTGCTTCTCAAAAATAATACGGTCTATATTAAGCTGTTCCTTTTCATCAATCGTTAAGATCTGTGAAAAAGTTTTATTCGACGAAAATTTGGTATAATTTAAAAGTTTTGCAAATTTTTCACCTACGTGAATGATAGATCCGTCAGGTGCAATACGGCAATAAAGCAAGGTATTTTCCATCGCATAATTCAGCGATTTCAACTCTTTTACAGAGTTTTCCTTGATTTCACTAATGATTTCGGTATCGTAGGCAAGTTTTAAAGCTTTCTTTTGAGAAGATAAAAGCTTAGCAATAAGCTTTTCAATTTTTTTGTTGGTAGGTCTAAAGATAAAAAAGAATTCGAGAATCAGTACCAACAATGTAAATCCGAAAATCCAATATTCAGTTTTGCGCTGTTCAGTGACTTTCTGATGTGCTTCAATATCATACTGGCTAACTATTTCATTCATTTTCGAAAGAAAAATACTTTCATTTTTCAGAATAATAGCTACCAGTTTTTGATTGGCTTCAAGATTGTTTTTTTGTTCTAAATTAAGAAGAAACAATTCTGTTGTTTCAACAACAGCTGCAAAATTAGGTTTTATTTGAAAGTATAATTCATTTAGCTTCTCGCTTTTTTCTTTTGGAAAAGCAAGACTGTCACTTCCATTTTCTAAAGCATCCTGATTAATTTTCCAAAGTGACAATAAATTTCGAAGATGGGCAATTTCCTTTTTTGGAGAAGCATCAGAAACAAAATTTAAAATTAAAACTTCCTTAGTAATTCTTTGACTCAACATCCTTTGTTTACCGGAAATATTGATAATTTTAGAATCGCTAAGCTGCTGTTTTAAGTTATATTGAATTAAAAGCTGACTTAAAATAATGGTTATGGCAATAGTCCAGAGTGCAAAAAAATACAAACGTCGTAAGTTTTTGAATGTAATTTTCTCTGCAACTTCCTGATTGCCTTTTTTCATTCGAAGATAATATTTGTTTTTAGCGGAAAATGGAACTCACTTTCGCTTATTTCATAAAATCAGATTATAATCCCAAAGATGCTTTTATCAAATTTAAGTTTTCTTCTGAGTATTTGATTTTTAAGGCTTCCTGATGTCCTTTTTCAGACATTTTATCCCAGGTTTTTTTAATGATGTTTTTAAGTTTTTCATCATCATGCTTTTCAACAAACGGCTCTAAGTAATAATCTAAGAATACCAGACAAATTACATCTTCCAGCAATTGGGTTTCGGCATCTTTTTTAAGTAATTTTTTTTCAATTAAAAAAGAAACACGGTCAATAAAGGCTTGCTCATACCCGGCTCTTTCGAGAATTTCTGCAGTGGTTTTGGCATGAAATTTTTTTAAATCTTCTCTCCATCTTAAGTATCCCACACGATCCATTGGGTAAGACTCGCGTGCAACTTTCCATCTGCAGATATGCTGTGCTTTTGAAGCAATCTGAACCTCTTCTGATGCCTCAGAACAAAACTGCATCAGTTTTTCATACATCCTGTTTGAGTATAAAAGCTCTTTTGGATATTCAGTATTTTGATCAATTTCAATATTCGGATCCTGAGCATTTTCGGCATCAATCCATTCACTTGCTTTCTGAAAAGGTGTATTCATTTTTTTTGAAAATATATTTTCAAATATACGTAATTAATCTAAAAAGCCAATGAACACTTCGTCTTCAACAATTTTAACCGGATATGTTGCAATTTTCAAATCATCATCTCCATTTAGATTAGAACCATCCACTAATGAAAAAGTTTTTTTATGCATTGGGCAGGCAATTTTAGGAATATCATTTGCAGAACCTGTCATTCCTCTTGACAAAACCATTTCCATTTTGTGCGGACAGGCATTTTGGCAAGCATACCATTCGTTACGTCGTGCAAAATTAAAAACGGCAATTTGTTTATTTTTGTATTTGATGCAACCGCCACGGTTAGTTGGAAAATCACTCACATTACCGGCTTTGAACCATATTTTGGCATCACTTGGATGCACAGTTTCGTATTGGTTTAAAATTTCTTCCATTTTGGTTGTATTTATAAATCTGTGTTCTTATCCCTCCCTTTACAATCAAGAGAGTTTGATGGCGCAGTAAAAAAGAGGGTAAGAGGACAGCAATCGTTAATTATATTTTTTAAACTTTATTAAACACATAGGAACATAGACTTTAATTATCGGAAAAGGAACTCCAAAAGAAACTCGTTTCTCACACATAGCTATTTGTATGATAATAACAATATCTTTATTGAGTTTATAAAATCTATGTTGCTATGTGCTAAACATTAAATTTATGACCAGGCTTTTGGCATTTTTTGATCTCTTAAAGGAACGAAAGCAATATTATCATCCTTTTCATCTGAGTTTACAAAGTGACTGAAGCGTTTCAATAATCTTGGCTTTTCAAGAGCTTGTTTCCACTCACATTCGAAAGTGTTAACCAAAGTCTGCATTTCAGCTTCTAAAGTTTCACACAACCCTAAACTATCTTCAATGATTACTTCTTTCAAATAATCTAAACCTCCATCCAGTTTTTCAAGCCAGGTTGATGTTCTGATTAGCGGACCTGCAGTTCTGATGTAATACATTAAAAAGCGATCCATATATTTAATGGCAGTTTCTTTATCAATTTGTTCAGCCAATAAAACAGCATGTTTTGGATTAGCCCCACCGTTTCCGCAGATGTATAAATTCCAGCCGCCTTCTACAGCGATTAAACCAAAATCTTTTCCTCTTGCCTCGGCACATTCACGAATACAAGCCGAAACACCTCCTTTTAATTTATGTGGAGAACGAATTCCTTTATATCTGTTTTCCAGTTCGATTGCAAATCCGGCACTGTCATCCATTCCGTAACGGCACCAGGCGTTTCCGACACAGCTTTTTACAGCTCTAAGTGATTTTCCGTAAGCATGACCACTTTCAAACCCATTATCAATTAATACTTTCCAGATTTTAGGAAGATCATCTAAATGTGCTCCAAATAAGTCAACACGCTGTGCTCCTGTAATTTTTGTATATAAATCAAATTGTTTAGCAACTTGCCCAATTACGATTAATTTCTCGGCAGTTATTTCTCCACCGGCAACTCTTGGAACCACAGAATAGGTTCCGTTTCTTTGAATATTTGCCAAAAACCTATCATTTGTATCCTGAGTCGTAAGGTGTTTATTAGCCGTATCATTATAAATACTGGAGAAAATTGAGGCAATTACAGGTTTACAAACCTCACATCCATCACCTGTTCCATGATGATCAAGAACGTCATAAAAATTCTCGTACTTATTAATTTTTACTAAATCAAATAATTCCTGACGTGTATGTTGAAAGTGTTCACAAATAACATCTTTTACCTCTTTACCCATCGATTTCTGAGCTGCTTTTACTAAGTCAGAAACCATTGGCTTACAACCACCACAACCAGAAGTCGCTTTGGTCAATTTTACAACATCTGAAAAACTGGAACAGGTTTCATCTAAAATAGAACAGCAGATGGCACCTTTGGTCACATTTTCACAAGAACAAATTACAGCAGTATCAGGCAAATCCATTACTCCCATTGCTGAACCTTCTGAACCGTCTCTTGACCCTAAAATAAGATCTTCCGGATTTTTAGGCAACGCCATTGCATTGCTGTAAATCTGAAAAAGTGAATTATAATCACTTGAATCTCCCACTAAAATTCCACCCAATAAGGTTTTAGAATCTTTAGTAACATTTATTCTTTTATAAACTCCTGATAATTTATTTTCATAAATAATCGCAGTAACTTCATCATTTTCGATAAAAGGATCACCAAAACTCGCAACTTCAACACCAATTAATTTTAATTGAGTAGACATATCAATGGTTTCTCTCATGGTTTTAGAACCATTTAAGATTTGTTCTGCAGCAACATCTGCCATTTCGTAACCCGGAGCGACCAGCCCGTAAATCATTTGATTGTATAAAGCTGCTTCACCAATTGCATAAATAGAAGGATCTGATGTTTGCATCTGATTGTTAACCACAACTCCTCCACGCAAACCAACTTCAAGTCCCGAAACTCTAGCCAGTTCATCACGCGGTTTAATTCCGGCAGATATAACCAACATGTCAACTTTTAACAATTCATCATCGGCAAACATCATTCCCGTTATACATTCTTTCCCGTCAATATATTGTGTTGCTTTATTAAGATGTATCCCAATATTGAGCTCCTCGATTTTAGACTGCAACATATCACTTGCCCCTTTATCCAGCTGTCTTGGCATCAGGCGCGGAGCAAATTCTACAACATGTGGATTCAATCCTAAATCACGAACCGCTTTTGCAGCTTCAAGACCTAATAATCCTCCGCCCAAAACAGCAGCTTCGGTAGCGCCTTTTTGTTTTATTTTTTTGGCATAGGCCATAATCGCATCTAAATCTTCGATAGTACGATATACAAAAACACCTTCTTTTTCCACCCCATCAATTGGGGGAACAAAAGCTGAAGATCCAGTTGCAAGCACTAAGTAGTCATACTTATGCGTTTTTTCTAAATGTGTATGAATTGTTTTTTCTTCTCTGTTGATATCAGTAATTAACTCCGAAGTATTTAAAGTAATATTATTATCTATATACCAATTACTTGTTGATAATGACAAGTCATCTGCTGTTTTCCCGCCAAAGTATTCACTTAAGTGAACACGATCATAAGCACGTCTTGGCTCTTCTCCAAATACGGTAATTTGATAATTTTCTTGTCCCGGTTTTGCTATAAATTTTTCACAGAACTTATAACCCACCATCCCGTTTCCAACTACTATTACTTTAATCATGATTTCTTTAATTAAGTATTACTACGCAAATATAAGTATTTATACTTATACATAATACTTATCTACGTATTTTTTTCATTAAATAGAATTCTTCTAAATACGTAGTTTATCGCATCACCTATAAGTACAAGGATTTACGATTTATAGATATTTTCATAAATTATTTTATCTGTACTATTTTACTTAAATTTGAACACAAACTACCATATTGTTTATCAATGATTTACACACAACAAACCTTTTCCAAATTTTACGATCGAAACTACTTCATATGAAAAAATACTTAATTTTACTGATCACAATTTCTCTTGTATATAGTTGCAAATCCGTCAAAACAAAAAACTCAAATTCGAATACTACTTCTGAAAACACATCTGAAGAAGATAGTATTAACCATTTTAAGGCAACCGGAAACGAGCCTTTTTGGGAATTAAAAATTGGAATGAAAAAAATTGTATTCACCTCTTTAATACAAGGAAAAGAAAATCTAAGTTTCTCATCTGCTAAACCAATCAGAGCAATGGGTGCGAATATAAAATCATACAAAGCCAGCAATGCAAACTCAAGTATTACAATTTCAATTCAGCACACAGACCGCCAGAATTCAATGTCAGGAGCAATTTCTCCTTATAAAGTTTCTATTGAAATTAAGAATAACACTGAGGCCAATTATCAAAAAACAGAAGGCTGCGGAAAATACATTACCGATTACCGCTTACACGACATCTGGGTTTTAGAAGAATTAAACGGATACAAAGTCTTTGTGGCAGATTTTCAAAAAGAATTCCCCAGAATAGAAATTCATGCTGAAGAGAACAGATTTATGGGGTTTGGAGGCTGTAATTCAATTACCGGAAGCTTATTTTTCGAAAATGATTTACTTAGATTCAGCAGTATAACTTCTACTTTAATGGCTTGCGCAGAAAATAACAAAGAAGACAAAT
This sequence comes from Flavobacterium chungangense LMG 26729, assembly GCF_000735715.2. Taxonomy (NCBI): domain Bacteria; kingdom Pseudomonadati; phylum Bacteroidota; class Flavobacteriia; order Flavobacteriales; family Flavobacteriaceae; genus Flavobacterium; species Flavobacterium chungangense. The sequence goes on along the minus strand of NZ_JASY01000002.1, from coordinate 828,819 downwards.
TTGTAAAAGCGCTTCAAAACAGCACTACTTATTCAATTAAAAACAACCTATTAACTCTTTCCAACCCATCAGGAAAGCTTTTAGTTTTTAGGAAAGTAGATTAATTTCAAACAAAAACCCAAATCATCAAGACTGACAATTTGGGCTTCATTTGATTATTAAATCTTAAAATTATTTGTTCAAAAATTCTAAAACTGAATCTGTAATAAATTTAATTTGCTCATCATCAAGTTCTGTGTGCATTGGCAACGCAATTACTTCTTTTACCAATTGGTTCGTTACAGGAAACTGCTCTTCTTTATATCTTGAATCTACATAAGCTTTTTGAGAGTGCAACGGAATTGGATAATAAATCGCACATGGAATTCCTTTATCCAACAAATGCTGCATCAGAGCATTTCTGTCTGCATCAATGATCCTTAACACATATTGATGAAAAACGTGATCGTTTTCATTTGCATCAAATTCTGGCGTAATAATATGTGCATTTCCAGCGAATGCCGCATTATATTTTGTAGCCGCTAAACGTCTAGCTTCATTATACTCATCCAAAAGTGGCAGTTTAGCATTTAAAACTCCAGCCTGAATACTATCTAAACGCGAATTTACTCCCACAACATCATGATGGTAACGCTCATACATTCCGTGATTAACAATTCCGCGGATAACATGCGCTAATTTATCATCGTTAGTAAAAATTGCCCCACCGTCTCCGTAACAGCCTAAGTTTTTAGACGGAAAAAATGATGTCGCCGCAACGTGACCAATAACTCCAACTTTGTTTTTTACACCCGATTTAGAAATATAATCAGCCCCGATTGCCTGGGCATTATCTTCAATTACATATAAATTATGTTCTGCAGCAATTTCCATAATCGCATCCATATTGGCAGCACGGCCAAATAAATGTACCGGAACAATCGCTTTAGTTTTTGGCGTGATCGCTTTTTTAATCGCTTCGATGTCAATATTCATATTTGTAATATCAACATCAACCAAAACCGGAGTCAATTGTAACAAGGCAATCACCTCAACAGTTGCAGCAAAAGTGAAATCTGCCGTAATAACCTCATCTCCCGGCTTCAAATCCAATCCCATCATCGCAATCTGCAAAGCATCCGTTCCATTTGCACAAGGAATTACATGTTTTGCTCCCAGGTAATCTTCAAGATTTTTTTGAAACTGATGAACCAAAGGCCCATTTATATAAGTATTTGTATCTAAAACTTCCTGAATAGAAGCATCAACAATAGTTTTTATTTTCTCGTATTGACTTTTTAAGTCAACCATTTGAATTTTTTTCATTTATCTTTCTTATTTAAATCTGAAGATTCTGATTTACACCAAAATCTTTAAAACGAAAAGCAAAAATAGTTATTTAATACCTTCAAACAATGAAAAATAATCGAAAGAAACGTATTTTTACCACAAAAATAAACAGATGCTTTTTCTATACAATTTAGTAGTTTCAATTACTGGTTTTTTTCTTAAAATAGTAGCCCTTTTCAGTCCCAAGATTAAGCTTTTTGTAGATGGGCGAAAAAATGTTTTTACTATTTTAGAAGAAAAAATAAAACCTGAAGATAAAACAATTTGGTTTCATTCTGCTTCATTAGGAGAGTACGAGCAAGGCCTTCCTGTAATTGAGAAAATCAAAGAAAAATATCCCACCCATAAAATCATTGTTACCTTTTTTTCTCCTTCAGGATATGAAGTACGTAAAAATAATAATATCGCTGATGTTACTATTTACCTCCCTTTAGACACTAAAAGCAATGCTAAAGAGTTTTTAAAATTAACCCATCCTGAATTAGTCTTTTTTATCAAATATGAATTTTGGCTTAACTATTTAAAAGAGCTGGAAAAATTAAAAACCCCTACCTATTTAATTTCAGGTATTTTTAGAGATAACCAAATGTTCTTTAAATGGTATGGTGGATTTTACAGAAAGGCATTGAAAACTTTTACTCATTTTTTTGTTCAGAATGAGAACTCAAAACAAAAAATTGAATCTATAGGATTTCAAAACGCAATTGTTTCAGGCGACACCCGATTTGATCGTGTAAACGCAATTTTAGAGAGAGATAATTCACTTGAATTTATTGAAACTTTCAAAAACAATCAACCAACAATAGTTATTGGAAGCTCCTGGCCAAAAGACGAGGTGTTATTAGCTGAATACATCAACGAGGCTCCTGAAAATGTAAAATTTATTATTGCCCCTCACAATATCAAAACAGAACAAATTGAAAATCTAAAAAATGCCATTACAAAAAAAACAGTTTTATTCTCTGAAAAAGAAAACAAAATCTTAGCAGATTACACTGTTTTCATAATTAACACTGTTGGTTTACTAACTAAAATTTACAGCTACGGAACTATAGCGTACGTAGGAGGTGGTTTTGGAAATCCCGGCATTCACAACATATTAGAACCTGCAGCCTTTGGAATTCCAATTGTTATCGGACCTAACTATTCTAAATTTGCCGAAGCCATTGAGTTAGTAAAACTTGGAGGCTGCACAACAATCTCGAATACCGAAAACCTAAAACATGTCTTTAATCAGTTGCTCTCAGACAACAATTTTCTGGAAGAAAAAGGAAAAATTTGCCAATCTTATATTCAAAACAACAAAGGAGCAACAAATACTATCATAAAAGCCATTTCACAGAAACAAACTAACTAACAAATTTCATGTTTTTAAGATTTGAATGTTATAAAAACTTCACAAAATAGCTCATATCACTTTTTTTTCAATATAGAATTATCAATCAAAAGCAAAACAAACCACAAACAAACAATTCAAAATAGCCAAATGTTTTTCGAATATTCAATAAAAAATAAAATTCACAAAAAATACAGCAATACAACGCATTTTATTGGTTTTGGCACACTAATTGATAAATAACATCATCGAGTAACAAAGGAAAATATTTTAAAAAAAAAATAAAAAAATATTTTACATATTAAAAAATTTATATCTTTGCCTCGAATTAATAATTAACCTTTTATAATAAAGTAAGATGAAAAAAGTATTTTTAAGTTTAGCTGTTGTTGCTGTTTTAACTGTTGTATCTTGTAAAAAAGCTGACGCTGCTGCTGAAGCTCCTGCTGTAGATTCTGCTGCTGTAACTGTTGATTCTGCTGCTGCTGTAGTTGATTCTGCTGCTGCAACTGTTGACTCTGCTGCTGCTAAAGTTGATTCAGCTGCTGCTAAAGTAGAAGAAGTAAAAAAATAATTAGAACCTAGTTCTAAAAATTTTAAAACCATCACTAAGATGGTTTTTTTTATGATTAAATTCTAATCACAAAAAAAAGCGTTTGTTGCTACAAACGCTTTTTTTCTTATAACACTTCACCTTCAGCTACCATTTCGTTATCAAAAATCAAATCATTTGACGAGAAGTCCAAAATCTCTGCTTTCGAAGCATACAAAACAATTTCTTTTATTCCTTTCTGCAAAAGCAATTCAGTCGTGTATTTACGACTCATCGCAAACTGAACCTCACCCAACATTAGTTTAAAGAAATACTTTCCGCCTGAGCCCTTAAATTTTAAAAATTTGGCATGCTCCACATTCAACTTAAACTTCTCAATATCTTCCTCACATTCAAATTTCAACTCATAACTTGAACTTGTAAAAATTACTTTTCCTTTTCTGGAAGTAAATACAAATTTATATTCATCATTAAACCTTCTACTAATTACGAAAGCACCCATTTTGATTGTTGATTGTTGATTGTTGATTGTTGATTGTTGATTGTTGATTGTTGATTGTTGATTGTTGATTGTTGATTGTTGATTGTTGATTGTTGATTGTTGATTGTTGATTGTTGATTGTTGATTGTTGATTGTTGATTAAACAATAACCAACAAAATAAATTTGCTGCGCAAATTTACCCACAACACCCCCAGATTTACACCATAAAAAAAGCCTCTTCAAAAAAGAAGAGGCTTTAGTACTCAGAGCGGGACTTGAACCCGCACGAACATTGCTGTTCACTGGATTTTAAGTCCAGCGTGTCTACCAATTTCACCATCCGAGCAATTAAGCTTTTAATGTTTTTATTTAGCTGATTTTTAAAAAAACCAAATACAACACCATTTAAATATATGGCTTTGAGCGAAAAACGGGGCTCGAACCCGCGACCTCGACCTTGGCAAGGTCGCGCTCTACCAACTGAGCTATTTTCGCGTTTCAAATCTTATTAAGAACTCGCAATACTTGTTCTGTATTGCGAGTGCAAATTTAGGACATTTATTCAATTAAACAAGCCTTTTTTGAAAAAAAATCAAACTTATTTTATAACTTTCTGATAACCTAAACTTTAAATATGAAATTTATTTCTTAATCAGCATTCGCTTAATTTCATTCAGCTTCATTAATGCTTCAACCGGGGTAATTGCATTTATATCAAGACACATAATCTCTTCTTTTATCTCTTCCAGCAAAGGATCATCCAGATTAAAGAAACTCATCTGCATTTCATCATTTGCAGATTTGATTCCGTTTAATGCATCACTGGAATGATTTTTCTCCAGTTTCTTAAGCAGCTTTTGAGCCTTTGAAATAACCAGCTGTGGCATTCCTGCCATTTTCGCCACATGAATACCAAAGCTATGAGCACTTCCACCTTTTACGAGTTTACGAATAAAAAGAACAGTATCCTTTAATTCTTTTACCGCCACATTATAATTTTGGATTCTTGGCAACAATTCTGTCATTTCATTTAATTCATGATAATGGGTTGCAAACAATGTTTTTGCCCTGCCCGGATGTTCATGCAAAAATTCGGCAATCGCCCATGCAATCGAAATTCCGTCATATGTACTCGTCCCACGCCCGATTTCATCTAATAAAACCAGACTTCGGTCTGAAATATTGTTTAGGATTGAAGCAGTTTCGTTCATTTCAACCATGAAAGTCGATTCGCCCATCGAAATATTATCCGAAGCCCCTACTCTGGTAAAGATTTTATCTACAATACCCATCCTCACACTATCTGCCGGTACAAAACTCCCCATTTGAGCCAAAAGTACAATTAAGGCAGTTTGTCTCAAAATTGCCGACTTACCCGACATGTTAGGACCGGTAATCATGATAATTTGCTGCACATCCCTGTCTAAATAAACATCATTTGCAATATAAGGAGTACCAACAGGCAATTGTTTCTCAATAACAGGATGTCTTCCATTTTTGATATCCAATTCGAAGGTTTCATCAATTTCCGGACATACATATTGATTTTCTACCGCCAACTGAGTAAAGGAACACAAACAATCTAATTGAGCCACCAAACTTGCATTCATCTGAACCGGCTTGATATAAGTTGCAATCCAGGCTACTAATTGTTCAAAAAGGTCGGATTCAATTTTATGAATTTTTTCTTCAGCTCCTAAAATTTTGGTTTCGTATTCTTTTAATTCTTCCGTAATATATCGTTCGGCATTTACCAAAGTCTGTTTACGAATCCATTCTTCCGGCACTTTATCTTTGTGTGTATTTCGAACTTCGATATAGTAACCAAAAACATTATTGAAAGAAATTTTCAAAGAAGAAATTCCGGTTCTTTCTGATTCCCTTCTTTCAATTCCCTCCAGAAACTCTTTTCCTGAAGTCGAAATAGCACGTAATTCGTCTAATTCTTCGCTGATTCCTTTTGCAATCGCATTACCTTTTGCAATCGCAACGGGAGCGTCCTGATTTAAGGTAACTTTAATCTTCTCTCTTAGCAAATCGCAGGCATGTAAACTGTCCCCAATGATTTTAACCGCTTCTTGCGGGCTTTGCAATGCCAAAGTTTTAATTGGAATAATAGCATCCAGAGATTCTTTCAAATAAACAATTTCACGAGGTGAAACTTTTCCGGCTGCGATTTTAGAAATCAAACGTTCTAAGTCTGAAATTTGCTTAATTTGATATTGAATATTATGCAAAACTTCAGGATTTGATTTTAAATACGAAACCACATCATGACGCCCTTTTATTTTATTAGCATCTTTGAGAGGCAAAGCCAGCCAACGCTTCAACAAACGCCCACCCATTGGCGAAAGCGTTCTGTCAATTACATCCAAAAGCGTTACAGCATTTGGGTTATAGCTGTGATATAATTCTAAGTTTCTGATTGTAAAACGATCCATCCAGACGTAAGCATCCTCAGCAATACGCTGAATTGCTGTAATATGCTGTACACGATTGTGCTGAGTCTCCGACAGGTAATACAAAATCGCTCCAGAAGCAATAATTCCTTCTTTTAGCTCTTCAACTCCAAAACCTTTTAAAGAAACAGTCTGAAAATGCTTTGTCAGAGTTTCTAAAGCATAATCTTCCTTATAAATCCAGTCTTCCAGATAAAAACTATGAAAGTCATCTCCAAAAGCGCTTTTAAAATCGCCTTTGTTATTTTTAGGAACCAGAACTTCGCTCGGGTTAAAATTCTGCAATAACTTATCAATATATTCTGCATTTCCCTGAGCTGTTAAAAACTCTCCTGTAGAAACATCCAAAAAGGAGATCCCGATATTTTTATTAGCAAAATAAACCGATGCCAAAAAGTTATTGGTTTTGGATTGTAAAACTTCATCATTTAAAGAAACCCCTGGAGTAACAAGCTCTGTAACCCCACGCTTAACAATTGTTTTTGTCATTTTAGGATCTTCCAGCTGATCACAAATTGCAACACGAAGTCCGGCTTTAACCAATTTTGGCAAATACGTATTAATAGAATGATGCGGAAAACCCGCCAAAGCTGTTTCGGTTTCAGAACCAGCTCCTCTTTTGGTTAATGTTATCCCGAGAATTTTAGATGCCCTGATGGCGTCTTCTCCAAAGGTTTCGTAAAAATCCCCTACCCTGAAAAGCAGACATGCATCAGGATATTTCCTCTTGATTTCGTTGTACTGTTTCATCAAAGGTGTTTCTTTTACCACTTTCTCTTTCGCTGCCAAATTATTGTGTTTTAAAAATGAAAATTACGACAGCGAATTTATAATATTTTAGCGGCATATCGAAGACCATCAAAAATTAAAATATTTTAAGGAATTTTTAAGTTGACATTTAAGAATTTTACATAGATTTGTTCATCATTAAAACAAAGACTCTTAAAAGATGAAAAAAATAATTTTATTCGCTATGTTGGCTGTAGTTGGAATTACAGCTTCTAATGCTCAAAGTACTAAAAAAGCTGCTACAGCTAAAGTTGCTAAAGTTCAGGGAGCCGGAATGGTTTTTGAAAACGAAACAATTGATTACGGAACTATCGCTCACAATGCTGATGGTAATCGTCAGTTTGTTTTTGTAAACAACGGAACAAAGCCATTAATTATTACTAACACTCAGGGATCTTGTGGTTGTACTGTACCAACAACGCCTAAAGAACCAATTGCTCCGGGAGCTAAAGGTGTTATTGGTGTAAAATATGCTACTGACAGAATTGGTGCATTTACAAAAACGGTAACTGTTACTTCTAATGCTGAAGGACAACCTACAAAAACATTAACTATTAAAGGTACTGTTTTACCGGATCCGGCAAAAAGCTAATCTGAAAACAATAAAATAATCGAAAAAGCTTCCTTATCTTTGGAAGCTTTTTTTATGACCATAATTCAACCCGAATGAGAAAACTTGAAAATAGTGAACTGGACCGAAAATCGATTGATGATTTTAAAAAATCAGATAAAACTCCTTTAATTTTAGTATTAGACGATATTCGCAGCCTACACAATATAGGATCTGTATTTAGAACTGCCGATGCTTTTTTGGTAGAAAAAATTATCTTGTGCGGTATCACAGCTACGCCTCCTAATAAAGAAATTCATAAAACAGCTCTTGGCGCTACTGAAACCGTTTCCTGGGAACATCAGGAAAATGTTTTGGAAGTTATTGAAAACCTTAAAAAAGAAAACGTATTAACCCTCGCTATTGAACAAGTAGAGAGCGCTATTTTTCTTCAGGATTTTAAAGTTGAAAAAAATCAAAAATATGCATTCGTTTTTGGAAATGAAGTATATGGAGTTGCTCAGGAAGCAGTAGCTATTTGTGATGGCTGTATTGAAATTCCGCAATTGGGCACTAAACATTCTTTGAATATCGCCGTTAGTGCAGGGATAGTAGTTTGGGATTTGTTTTCCAAGTTAAACTGGTCAGAAAAACATTCAAAATCATAATTCTTAAAGAATACTCACATATTTAACATTAAAATAAAAATATCTTTTTTTATTATTATAAAATCGATATTTTTATAGGATGAAAAATATCAATTTCTTAAAAATATCAATTTTATTATATATTTTAAGTTTTGTTCAGACTTACGCAACTGAGAAAAAAACTGTTGATAGGAACTTAATTACTTTTAAAAATGACACTTTGAAATCAAATAAAAAAAGTCATTCCAAAACAGTTTTTACAATTGATCCTCCTGTAATTAAAGCTCATGGAAACCAACTATATTGCCCTCAAAACACTATCAATATTGTAACCGGAATCACTATTAGCCATGATCCTGCAGAAACAGGAACTCAGGCAGTTTATATTCAGATTTCTTCAGGATATTCTAATGGTTTTGATAAACTTGAACTTTCTAACCCTGCATTGCACCCTTCAATTACAACAAGTTGGGATGTTACTGCCGGAAAATTAAAATTATCAAGTCCAACAGGAATCGATGTTTCATACTCCAATTTTGAGTCTGCGATTAGAGATGTTGTTTTTTCAAACTCTTCTGCTACTGCCTCCGGAACCAAAACTTTTTCTATCACTATTGGACAGGCAAATTATTTACCATCAACCGGACATTTTTATCAATTTATCTCTAACGTTGGCATTACCTGGACACAGGCAAAAGCAGCCGCAGAAAACAGTACCTATTATGGTCTGAAGGGCTATCTGGCCACTATTTCAGCAAGAGATGAAGCAAAATTATCAGGTGAACAAGCCTCAGGAGCCGGCTGGATTGGCGGAAGTGATGCTGAAACAGAAAACATCTGGAAATGGGTCACAGGCCCCGAAGGCCTTGCAAATAATGGAAATGGAACAATTTTTTGGAATGGTCTTTCTAACGGCACCACTCCTAACTTTGCTTTTTGGAACAACAACGAACCAAACCAGGCCGGAGATGAAGATTATGCACATATCACAGCTCCAGGAATTGGAATTCCGGGTTCATGGAATGATTTATCAGATACAGGATCACTAATTCCAGGAGATAATTATCAGCCAAAAGGATACATTGTTGAGTATGGAGGAATGCCTGGGGAATCGCCTTTAGAAATTGCTGCCAGCACCCAAATTACAATTCCGGAGGCTATAATAACTTCTCCAAAACCAATTTGCGACTCAGGAATCTTTATTTTAAAAGCGATCTCGAATGCCGGAACGATTAACTGGTATGATGCAGCTGTAGGAGGCAATTTATTGGGTACCGGAAACACATATACGACTCCAACAATAAGCTCCACAACAACTTATTATGCTGATGCTGGCTGCGAAATAAATCGAAAAGCAGTAGTTGCTACTGTTAATAAAACTCCGGATACTCCAACTGTATATTCCCCCGTTTACAGGTGTGGAGCAGGAACTGTAACATTACAAGCAGCTTCAAATATGGGAGTTATTAATTGGTTTACAACTTCAACAGGCGGAACGAGTGTTTATACAGGAAATAATTTTACTACACCTGGTATTTCAGCAAATACAACTTATTATACTGAAGCTTCAGATAGTGGGTGTACTTCAAATCGTACTCCTGTAAATATAATAGTATATACTCCTCCTGTTGTTAGTGACGAAGAAATTATTTTATGCGAAAACCAAACTGTTATGTTAGATTCTAAACTGAGTGGAATGTTTTATAAATGGTCAACAGGAGAAACGACACAAACTATTTCTGTTTCAACTCCAGGAAGTTATAGCGTAGAAGTAACCAGTCCGAATCCTGAAAACTGTACCAGTAAAAAAACTATAACTGTTATTGAATATAAAAAGCCAATCATTAAAAATATTAATGTTAACAAAACAACTATTACTATCAATCTAAATAATGCATCAGATTATTTTGAATACTCTGTTGATGGGGTAAATTATCAAACTTCAAATACTTTTTATGATGTGACCGGTGGTTTGCAAACCGCCTATGTAAAAGTAAAAGATAATTTGTGCAACATTAATGAAACAACTCAGCATTTTATTGTATTGATTATTCCGGCATTTTTCACTCCTAATAACGATTTTCAAAATGATTTCTGGGAAGTAACCGGAATGGAGAATTATCCTCAGGCACAAGTCACTATTTTTGATCAGTACGGAAAATTATTAGCACAATTAAGCGGATCAAAATTGAGTTGGGACGGCACTTTCAACAAAGCTCCTCTTCCTTCTTCGGATTATTGGTATGTATTAAAAATTGACGATACAACCCCTCTTTTTAAAGGCCATTTTTCTTTGAAGAGATAATTTTAATTAGAAAATTTTTCAATTAGAAAATGAGATAATTATTCAGGCAAGAAAGATAAAATTCACACTTGTTAGAAAGTAAAGCCTTTAAAAGTTTTCTCATTATCAGATTGAAACATTATTTAATTACCTTTTGAATTTGATTCAATATAAAAAGATAATCTTCATGTTTCCTGACAAAATCGCGATCTGAAACATCAATGATCAAAACGTTCAGATCTGTTTGAGATTTAATATACTCTAAGTACCCGTTATTGATTTTATCTAAATATTCAGCCGAGATATTTTGCTCATAACTTCGGCCGCGCTTTTTTATGTTCTGAAGCAGTCTGGTTGTGTTTTGATATAAATAAACATACAGATCCGGCTTTGGCATTTCTTTATAAATGATATCAAACAAGTTTCGATACAAACGGTATTCATCTTCGGCAAGCGTAATTTTTGCAAAAATCAGGGATTTAAAAATATGATAATCGGCAATCACAAAATCTTTAAACAAATCAAATTGTGCCAAATCATCCGATAATTGCTGATAACGATCAGCAAGAAAAGACATTTCTAACGGAAAAGCATACCGGTTTTGATCCTTATAAAATTTTGGTAAAAAAGGATTATCTGCAAAACGTTCCAAAACGGTTTTTGCATTAAAATCTTCAGCAATTTTCTGTACCAAAGTAGTTTTTCCTGCACCAATATTTCCTTCAAAAGCAATATAATTAAACCGCTCAAGCGGAATTTCATCCAATGGATTTTTTAAGTCCTGAACCACAGTACAAATACTATCATCCGGTGTTATTGCAATTAATTCAGAAACAGTTTTATGAAGAACCGGGTGTTTCCAGTTTAATTTTAAATCCTGCATGGGCAGCAAAACAAAATTTCGGTTTTGCATTAATGGATGCGGAACCCGAAGCTTATCCGATTCGATAATTTCATCATCAAAAACAATCAAATCAATATCGATAATTCGGGATTGGTAGCCTTGCTGATCAGAACGGATACGTCCTAATTGTTTTTCTACTTTTAAAACCTGACTGAGTATTTTTTGTGCAGAGGAAGAACTGTGCAAAAGCAAAGCACAATTATAAAAAGCATCACTTTCGAATCCCCAGGCAGGCGTTTCGTACAATTTTGAAACCCGGATTACGGTTCCCACTTCCTGATGTATTAAATCAATACAACTTTCGATATTTTCCAGCCGATTGCCCTGATTGCTGCCTATTGATAAAATGACCTGATGCTGTGATTTCATAATTAATGCAAATTAACTAAAACTATTTTAGAATTAACAATATATTTGTGTAGTGCCATGTTTGTTCAATTGAAAATTTATCCATAAAAGTTGTAACAAAGCAGCCCCTTTTACTACTTATTTAAAAAAAGTATTTTATGAAATTTCTAGGAAATGTAATTGCCACAGTTGTTGGTATTTTTGTTTTTATTATGTTATTCTTTTTTGGAGTAATCCTAATAGGAACTATTTTTGGAAGCGAGGACACTGTTACAGTCAAAGCCGATTCAGTTATTGAATTAGATTTAAAAGAAATCAATAATGACTATGCCGGAAAATTTAAAGATCCATGGGTAACGCAATTCTCCAAAGATGGAAAAATTGGTTTAACTGATGTAATTAATGCTATTGAAGCGGCAAAAACAGACGACAAAATTAAAGGAATCTCTATATTAAATGATGAATCTTCTTTAGGACTGGCGCAATATAAAGATTTGAGAAATGCGTTGGAAAGCTTCAAGAAATCAGGAAAATTTGTTTGGGCTTACGCCAATACTTATTCTCAAAAAGAATATTATTTGAACTCGGTAGCAAATACTATCTATTTGAATCCTGCCGGAGATCTTGATTTTAAAGGACTTTCTTCTGAAGTAATGTTTTTTAAAGATTTTCAGGAAAAATCAGGTATCCATATGGAAGTGATTCGTCACGGAAAATACAAAAGTGCCGTTGAACCTTTCCTTGAAAACAAAATGAGCGATGCTAACAGAGAACAAATTACTGCTCTTTTAAATTCGATATGGTCAACTGTAGTAGCCGATATTTCAAAAAGCCGAAATATTCCGGTTACCAAATTAAACGAAATTGCAGACGGCTTGTTAGCCAGAACACCCGAAATGGCAAAAAATGCACATCTGGTTGACATTATAGCTTATGAAGATGTCTATCACAATGCCATAAAAAAAGCTTTAAAAGTGACCGGTGATGATGATTATAATAAAATCTCGATTTTAGATTACACTCAAAATAACGTAACCACAGCTTTAACTAATACTGCAACCGATCAAATTGCAATTATTTACGCTCAGGGCGAAATTGGCAGCGGTGAAGGTGATGTTAATCAAATTGGTGAAGGTTCCATGAGACGTTCACTTCAGGAAGCCAGAAAAAATGAGGATGTAAAAGCTATTGTGCTAAGAGTAGACAGTCCTGGAGGAAGCGCACTTACTTCTGATTTGATCTGGAGAGAAATTGAGATTACCAAAAAAGTAAAACCTGTTGTGGTCTCAATGGGTAATTATGCTGCATCCGGAGGTTATTATATCGCTTGCAATGCCAATAAAATTTTTGCCGAAAAAAATACAATCACGGGTTCTATTGGTGTTTTTGGTGTTTTACCAAATTTTAGCCCTTTGGCAAACAAATTAGGAATTAATACCGAACAGGTAAAAACACATGAAAACTCAGCAAATTATAGTCCGTTTGTACCGGTTGACGAAAAATTCAAAGCTTTTACACTGGAAAGTGTTGAGCACATTTACAACACTTTTGTAACACACGTTGCCGAAGGCCGAAAAATGACTTTTGCACAAGTAGATGCCATTGCACAGGGAAGAGTCTGGTCTGGGACTGAAGCTCTAAAAAATGGTTTAGTAGACCAAATTGGAGGGCTGAATGATGCTATTGCTGAAGCAGCCAAAATAGCAAAAGTAAAATCATACAGTACAGAGAATTATCCTGAATACGAGAAAGATTTCAATGACCTTTTATCAGGTCTTCCATTCGCTCATTCAAAAGAAACTTTTATAAAAGAAGAAATTGGTGAAGAAAATTATTTGCTTATCGAACACATCAAAAGACTTCAAAAACTTAAAGGAGCTCAGGCCATAATGCCCTACACCATCAACATCAAATAATTTCAGAATATGAATAAAATAATTCTTCTTCTAACCGTTTTTATACTAAGTTTTGTTAATGCTCAGGACAAAAAAGAAATCACTTTTAAGGAATCTCCAATTGTATTAAAAATAAATACAGATCAGCTTTTTGGAACATTAACGACTCCTGACCTAACAAAAAAATATCCCGTAGCATTACTAATTTCAGGTTCAGGACCAACAGACAGAAATGGGAACAATCCGATGATGAAAAACAATTCATTAAAAATGCTTGCCGAAAGTCTTGCAAAAAACGGAATTGCATCATTACGCTATGATAAAAGAGGGATTGGAGAAAGCAAAGCTTCGGCAATTTCAGAACAGACACTGGTATTTGAAAATTATACCGAAGATGCTAAAAGCTGGATTAATTTACTAAAACAAGACAAACGTTTTTCTGAGGTAATTATCATTGGACATAGTGAAGGTTCATTAATAGGAATGATAGCGGGAGCAAAAGCAAACAAATTCATTTCGATTGCAGGTCCCGGAGAATCTGCTGATATATTAATAAAAACACAAATCGGATCCAAATCAAACAAACAACTCAACGATTTGACTTTTCCAATTATTGATTCGCTGAAAAGCGGTAATACAGTAAAAAAAGTTGACCCGATGCTGAATTCTCTCTTCAGAGCCAGCATTCAGCCTTATTTAATTTCATGGTTTAAATACAATCCACAAACAGAAATTAAAAAATTAAATGTCCCTATTTTGATTGTTCAGGGAAATAAGGATTTACAAGTAACCGTCAAAGATGCCGAACTTTTATCTCAGGCCAGCAAAAATGCCGAACTTTTGATTGTCGAGAACATGAACCATGTTCTGAAAAATATCGAAGGCGATACTCAGGCAAACATGGAAAGCTATAACAATGAAAGCTTACCTGTTTCAGAAGTCATGACCAATAAGATTATTTCTTTTATCAAAAAGTAATCAAAATCATAAAACCATAAAATATCCGTTTGAATCTATATTCAGACGGATATTTTTTTATCCCTAAAAATCAAGTATGTTTCTGAATATGTTTGAGAAAAGTTTATCTTTAAACTCAATCAAAAAAACTATTTTTGCACTAAGAGCCTGTTTAAAATTTATTTATTGGCTTTTTTATGATGATTTTCGGCTACAACTTCGTTAAATTTTCATGCAATAGCGCTGCTATTCTATAAAAATTTGCCTTATTTCGCTCAAAAATCATTCAAAAATAAATTTTAAACAAGCTCTAAGTCAATTATATAATTAAACCTCAAATTCTATTTATATGCTTAAGAAAATTCTAAAAATCACCGGAATTATACTCGTAGTTTTTATTGCGGCTTTATTTGCGATTCCCTACTTTTTTAAAGATCAGATTAAAGCTAAAATTGCTGAAGCCATCAACGAAAGTGTAGATGCAAAAGTAAGTTTTGCAGATGCTGATTTAAGTTTATTTAAAAATTTCCCAAATGCAAATGTTTCGATTGAGAAATTAGTGATCATCAACAAAGCTCCATTTGAAGGAGATACTTTAGTTTCCTTAGGTGAATTAGATTTAAAGATGAGTATCAAGGAACTTTTTAAAGGAAAAGAAGAACCGATGAGCATCGAGGGAATCAGTTCTCAAAATGGTCTGATTAATATTATTTTCAACAAAGACGGAATCGGAAACTTTGATATTGCTTTAAAAGATAAAAAAGAAACCCAGAAAGATGATAAAAAAAGTGATCCACTTTCTTTAAAAATTCAGAATTATAAAATTGAAAATTTCACTTTCAGATATATCGATCAGGGTTCAAAAATAAAAATGGTAATTGATAGTTTAAATCACGAAGGGACCGGTGATTTCACCAATTCGAATCTTGACCTGACTACAAAATCCACTGCTAAAGTTTCTTTGGACATGGATAAAATGAATTATCTTAAAGATGTAAAACTGACTTTAGATGCTGTTTTAGGAATTGATTTAGCCAAAAGCAAGTATACTTTTAAAGAGAATAAAGCCCTGATCAATCAATTGCCTTTAGAATTTGACGGATTCATTCAGATGGTAGAAGCTGGACAGATTTATGACTTGAAATTCAAAACTCCTACCTCATCTTTTACTAATTTCTTAGGATTAATTCCTTCAGCCTATGCATCAAGTTTAGATGGCGTAAAAACAACCGGAGATTTTACTATTGTTGGTTTTGCAAAAGGAGAATTAACAGAAACAACAGTTCCTAAATTCAATATTGCAATCGCATCAAACAATGCTTCTTTTCAATATCCAAACTTACCAAAATCGGTTCAGAGTATTGTAATTGATACTAAAATCATCAATGAAACCGGTATTTTGAATGATACCTACGTTAATCTTGACAAACTTTCTTTCAAAATAGATCAGGATGTTTTTAGTGCCAAAGCAAATATTAAAAATATAACGGTAAATCCTATTGTTGATGCCGCTTTAAAAGGAACTATCAATTTGGCGAATCTTTCAAAGGCCTATCCTGTTAAATTAGATAAGCCACTGGCAGGAATCTTAAAAGCTGATGTTACGACTAATTTTGATATGGCATCTGTAGAGAACAGCCAGTATCAAAACATTAAAAATGCAGGAACGATAAGTTTGTCAGGATTCAAATATACTGATGAGAACAATAAATCAATGAACATCAGCACGGCTTTGGTTGAGTTTAATCCGAGCAGAATTAACCTAAAGCAGTTTAATGCTACCACCGGAAAAAGTGATATTGCCATTAATGGAATTTTAGAAAATTTCTACGGTTTTATGTTCAAAAAACAAGAGCTGAAAGGAAACTTCAATATGAGTTCAAACCAGTTGGCTGTTGACGATTTTATGACTTCAGGAGAGCCTGCAAAAACTACAACCACAAATGGTGAAGCTAAAGCTGAAACAAAAACGGCTGGAAAGCCTGCAGATGCAATGAAGATTCCAGCATTTTTAAATTGTACTTTAAACGCAAAAGCAAATACCGTTTTGTATGATAATTTAAAATTGACTGCGGTTTCAGGAAAACTAATCATCAAGGATGAAAAAGCCACTTTAGAAAACTTTAAAACATCAATTTTTGGGGGATCAATCGGATTGACAGGTACGGTTTCTACAAAAGCAAAAGTTCCTACTTTTGATATGAATTTAGGTTTCAAACAGGTTGATATTGCTCAGACTTTTACGCAATTGGATATGATGAAAAAAATTGCACCTATCGCAGGAATAATCAACGGAAAATTAAATTCGACTATTAAATTAAACGGAAATCTGGATGCCAAAGAATTAACTCCTGATTTAAAATCACTTTCCGGGGATTTACTGGGGCAATTACTTTCGACTACGGTAAATGCAAAAAATTCGACTTTGTTGAACAGTTTGAGTTCTAATGTTAAATTTATTGACGTAAATAAACTGAACTTAAATGATTTAAAAATGGCACTGACTTTTGATGACGGGAAAGTAAATATCAAACCATTTGACATAAAATACCAGGACATTAAAATTAACGTTGGCGGAGCTCATGGGTTTGATCAGACGATGAGTTACAATATAAAAATGGATGTACCGGCAAAGTATTTAGGCACTGAAGCAAATGCTTTTCTCTCTAAGTTATCTCCTGCAGATGCTGCTAAATTAGATAACATTCCAATTTCAGGTATGATAACCGGAAACTTCTCAAAACCTAAGGTTGCCATAGATACCAAAACGGCCATAAATAATCTTACCTCTCAGGTAGTTAAGCAACAAAAAGAAAAGCTAACCAAACAAGGCGCTACAGCCCTTACGGATTTACTGAACAAAAACAGCAAATCAAAAGATACAACAAAGACGGCTACTGATAAGGCGAAAACTAATGAAGAAGTTAAAACTAAAGCAAGTGACTTACTGAATGGCTTGTTTAAGAAGAAAAAATAACAAAAAAAGAAAGGTCAATCTAAACAGATTGACCTTTCTTTTTAAATCGCTTTATAATAGATGGCTGATTTTCCGTTATTTAAAATTGTATCAAAAACTCTAAAATAATCTTGTTTCGAAAAATTATTTATATCAACTCCAATACTATTATTATCGTATGGTTCATATTTCTTTAATTTTGAAACAGAAAACAGCCCCACTGTTGGCGTTAGAACCGCACTGGACAAATGCATGATTCCACTGTCCGCACCTATAAACAAATCGGCATTAGCTATAACAGCGCCAATTTCCCGAATATGCTTACTATAAAATGTAGGTGCTTTAAAACCAATCTGAGAAACATTTTCTATTGGTAAAATCTCTATAATATTATAATTTTTATATTCAGCTTTTAAATTGGCATAAAAATCTTCCCACCAGGATTCCGATAAACATTTTGCTCCTGTTGCATAAGTAAAAATACAAATTGTTTTGTTCGTGTTTCCTACCAAATTTTCCAATGTTTTCTTACCAGCTGCAATTTCATGAGAATTCAGTTTAAGATCTAAAGGTGCAATAGTACTATCTTTTTTCTCAAATCCTAATTTGGTCAAATAATCCCGAAAGTGATAAATTGGATATTTGGCAATATGAGCATAATCGCCAGAAAATAAATTGGCAGAAAAAGGCAAATCGCCAAAAAACTTAAATTTAGAATTAGAAAACTTGGTTGCCAATCGACCAGAAGAAGAGCCGTGATCTACATTTATGGCAATGTCGTATTTGTACTTTTTTAAGGAAATCCAAACACTAAAATATTTTAATAAATTGCTAAAAGGCTTTTTAGGCAATTCTATTATTCTGGATATCTGACCATAATTTTGAAAAATGACAGGTGCCAAAGAACCTTTTACAAACAAATCGATTTTACAATTTGGAAACGTCTGTTCTAATTCCTGAACAAAAGGAGTAATCAATAATAAATTCCCTAATCTGGCATTCGGTCTGCAAATCAACACTCTTTTGATATCGTTTCTATTAACCAAAGTAATCCCTTGTTCAGTGTTTGATTTTCCAATATTCTTAGTCAAATTACGCATAAGACTACGTCTGACAATATTTACTTTACTTAAAATTCCCATTTTATAACTAATTAAGCTGATTTATAATTTAAAAATGAATTCTTCTTGTAATCTGTTACAAAACTAATTCGTATATCTTTTTAAAATTAAAACCTCTCAATAAGTAATTATTATAAAATTGTAATGAAATGTTTCATTTTTCACATGTCAATATTTTAAATATCAGTAAATTAAAAGACAAAAGCTTTGAGAAATCCCAAAGCTTTTGTCTTTTAATTAATATTTTAAATCATCTGTTAAACTGAAATAGTAACTAAATATCCTTCAGATCCTCTGACATTAAAAACAGTACCGTTTTCAAAAATTAAATATTGCCCTTTAATTCCAACAAGCTTTCCTTGAAACGATGGAGTTTTGTCCAAATTTAAGCTTGCTACTTTTACAGGATAATCTAAAACCGGGTAATGTAAATCGTATACATCATTCTTTTGACTGTAAAAATATTCCTGAGCTTCTGCCGGAATTAAACTTTCTATTTTCACTTTTTCGGCAATCAAATCGAAAGTTTGTGTGGGGTTTTGAAGCATTTTTCTCCAGTTGGTTTTATCTGTGTAGAAGCTTTTTAAAGCGACTTCTGTAATACCTGCCAGATATCTGTTAGGAACCTCAACTATTGAAATTGCCTGACTTGCCCCCTGATCTATCCATCTGGTTGGCACCTGAGTTTTACGTGTTACACCCACTTTTATTTCACTGGCTACAGCAAAATAAACAACATGAGGCTGCAATTGTACTTTTTGTTCATACTCCAGGTCACGATCAGCGATTCCTAAATGTGCCGTACTCAGTTCAGGTCTCATAATCCAGTCTCCAACGGCAGGACTGGAGTAAAAACAATCATAGCAAAATCCCTGACGAAATATTTTTTTCTTTTTACTGCAATTCAAACATTGATACCCTGCAAAACTGATTTCTATTTCGCTATTCAATAATTGGTTCATATGTAGAAAACTATCTTCAAAAACCAGATAATATTGAATTGGATTTCCAAATTCGGTTTGCATTTTTGTAAGTACACCTTGATATTGCATTTGAGATTGTAATGTTTAAATTGTAGTGTTTGGATTTTTGTTTCCCTTTTAAAATTAAATTCAAGAAAGGGAATCTTTGTCGCAAATAAATTGTTTTTTATAAAAAAACACTATTTTTGATATAACGACAAAGTTAGTATTTGTATATCGATATTCAAATTTTAAATCTCCGGCTTTTGCAAAAAGCATGAATCAGAAAATTTAAAATCTAAATCTAAAATTCCCCCATGCCTATATCCATAATAAATTCTTTTGCTTCATGGGTCCTGAAACAAAGGATACATCAAATAGAACTTTTTTTAAAATATCCCAACGAAGTTCAGGAAGAACTGCTCCATAATTTATTGACTGCTTCAGAAAATACCATTTTTGGAAAACAATATGACTTCGCTTCTATAAATTCGTACCAGACTTTTGCAGAAAGAGTACCTGTTTCAAGTTATGAAGAGTTAGAGCCTTTGATTGAGCGAACACGTCAGGGAGAACAAAATGTATTTTGGGAAACTCCTATAAAATGGTTTGCCAAATCGAGCGGTACTACTAACGCTAAAAGTAAATTTATTCCGGTAAGCAATGAAGCCCTTGAAAACTGTCATTATAAAGGAAGCAAGGATTTGCTTTGCATGTATTTAAATAATAATGAAGATTCACAGTTATTTGTTGGGAAAAGTCTTCGTTTAGGCGGAAGTTCACAGATCTACGAAAACAACAATACTTTTTTCGGAGATTTATCGGCAATCCTGATTGAAAACATGCCTATTTGGGCTGAATTTAGCAGTACGCCGAGCAGTAAAACTTCTTTAATGACCGAATGGGAAAGTAAAATAGCTGCTATCATCAATGAAACCAAAACCGAAAATGTAACGAGTTTTGCCGGAGTTCCTTCATGGATGCTGGTTTTAATGAATCGGGTTTTAGAAGATACCGGAAAAGGAAATCTCCTTGAACTTTGGCCAAATCTGGAAGTTTATTTTCACGGCGGAGTGAGTTTTTCTCCGTATAAAGAACAGTACAAGAAAATTCTCCCGAGCAAAGATTTCAAATACTACGAAATATACAATGCTTCAGAAGGCTTTTTTGCCATTCAGGATTTGAATAATTCAAATGATTTATTATTGATGCTGGACTACGGTATTTTCTATGAATTCATTCCAATGGATACCTTCGATACACCAAATCCAAAAGTGATTTGTTTAGCCGACGTCGAGCTAAATAAAAATTATGCCATTGTAATTACCACCAATTCCGGATTATGGCGCTATTTGATTGGTGATACGGTTCGTTTTACTTCATTAAACCCATACAGAATCAGGGTTACGGGAAGAACTAAACATCATATCAATGTTTTCGGCGAAGAACTGATGGTCGAAAATACTGATCAGGCGATTGCCAAAGCCTGCGAAATCACCCAAACGGAAGTTATTGATTATACCGTTGCTCCAATTTTTATGCAGGACAAAGAAAAAGGTGCCCACGAATGGATGATTGAGTTCAAGAAAAAACCTGCTGATGTTGGACTTTTCCAAAAGGTTTTAGATGAAACTTTACAGACCTTAAACTCTGATTACGAAGCCAAACGCTACAACAATATGACGTTAAATCCTTTGGTAATTAATGTCGCCAGGGAAAATTTATTTTACGATTGGCTGAAGGAACGTGATAAATTGGGCGGACAGCATAAGATTCCGAGGCTTTCGAATCAGAGGGATTATCTGGAGCAGTTGAAGGAGATGTAGAGTTTATATATTTAGTTTAAAAAACATGAACTATCATGATCATAAAAATGCAATCAAACTTTCTTTTCCAGAATTGGAATTGCATTTACTTGATGAGTCAGAATTCCAATCTTTCAAAAATGAGAATTTTGCAAAACAATATATCAATTCTTGCATAGAATTATGTAATAATGCATCTGACAAATTAGAAATTAATATAAATTTTGGGGTAAAATATGATTACTCTTCTAATGCTCAAGCAACTGTTAAAGGTAAACGTGGAGTAATACTCCTTAACTTAGGATTGATTGAAAAATTAGAATCTATAATCTCCGATTCAATTGAAATTTTCTCAATGGAAAATGTTTCACGGTTAACAATTCAGGAAAACGATAAAACAGAATTAAAAGCCTTATTGTCCGATTTATGTTTTTCATATATATTTTACCATGAGCTTGCACATATTTTACAACTGACAAATGCATCTTCAGACGGATACCATAATTTTCAAGAACTATATATATATGAAAATAAATTTGATGTTAGAAAACATTTATATGAAATTGATGCAGATAATTTTGGAATTTGCATGAGTATGTCCAAATTAATTGATTATGCAAGCAATAAAAATTATCCAATTAGTACTGTTTTAATATTTAATCTATTAACCTTATTCGTATTTTCAATTGCTAATATTATTATAGAATTTTCTAAAAATCAATTTAATGACATTTACTATAAAAGCCATAGTCACCCTCACCCTCTAATAAGAATAGTAAAATGTAGTGAGCGAATTGTCTCTTTTGCATCAGATAATTTAAATATTAAAGAAGAACTTTCTTATGTTGTTTTACAAAGATCAGTAACAATGATGAGCCAAATTCAATATAGCAATGGCGTAATAGATTATTTGAAGTTATTACAAGATAATATATCAGATATCGAAATTTACAACAATGAAATTGAAGTTTTAAATGAATCTTACAGAGAACTTATTCGATTCCGAATTCAAAAATTATTTAATAGCCTTTTAATAAGTAAATAAAACCGCTCGTTAACATAATCAAACTCAAATCATTTTCTTGAGGGTACGAGCGAGACGCTCGCACTAGTACAAACAATTTAATAATTTTAAAAACGCTAATCCCACTAAATAGCATGAGGGATAGAAGTGGAAATCCTTTTGTGCCGGGGTTCGGCATAAAAGATTGCAGCGGATAGCCCGACCCGCTTTTTTCGGCGGGGCATGCCCATAAAAAAACCTTAGGTCAAATGATGAACTAAGGTTTGTTTTATTTTTATATTCTGTTCGTTGCTCTGTGGATGTGATTTCTCCTTCGTCGAAATGACAAAAAATGAGTCGAATTTTGTTAACTACATCATATCGATATATCGATCGTGATATCCTAACAAATACAACACTCCATCCAGACCTAAACTCGAAATCGAATTTGAGGCACTTTCTTTTACTTTTGGTTTGGCGTGGAAAGCAATTCCAAGACCAGCTAAGTTGATCATTGGCAAATCGTTTGCTCCGTCTCCAACTGCAATGGTCTGGTTGATGTGGATTCCTTCTTTTTCGGCAATGGCAGTTAGATATTCTGCTTTTTTGATACCATCTACGATATCACCTATATATTTACCGGTTAATTTACCATCTTTAATTTCTAACTGATTGGCGTGAACATAATCGATTCCCAGCTCTTTTTGCAGGTATTCTCCAAAATAGGTAAATCCTCCAGATAGAATTGCCGTTTTATAGCCGTAATATTTTAAAGCTTTCATCAAACGGTGTGCTCCTTTTGTGATTGGAAGGTTTTCGGCAACTTTTTGCAAAACGTCTTCGCTTAAACCTTCGAGTAAAGCCATACGTTTTTTGAAACTTTCGTTGAAGTCAATTTCGCCGTTCATGGCAGATTCTGTAATCGCTCTTACCTGTTCGCCTACTCCATTTAGTTCTGCCAGCTCATCGATAACTTCTGTCTGGATTAATGTAGAATCCATATCGAAGCAAACCAGACGTCTGTTTCTTCTGTAGATATTGTCTTCCTGAAACGAAATATCAACGTCCAGTGTTCTGGAAATTGCCATAAAATTAGCCGTCATTTCGATCTTGTTTACAATATCGCCGGTAACGGATAACTGGATGCAGGAACGTGGATACTCTTCCTTTTCAACAACAGAAGTTCTTCCTGTCAATCTGATGATAGAGTTGATGTTCAGGTTTTGATCTGTCATTATTTTAGTTACAGCTGCCAATTGTACGGCCGTTAATTTTTCTCCTAAAATATTAATGATATAACGCTGATTGGATTGTGATTTTACCCAGGTTTCATAATCTTCGACAGAAATAGGAATAAATTTAACCTTTACTTCCAATTCATAGGCTTTGAACAGTAAATCTTTTAAAACAGGTCCGGAAGTTGAACCGGCTTCGATCTCGAACAAAATCCCTAAAGATAATGTATCGTGAATATCAGCCTGACCTATGTCTAAAATCACGGCATCATAAGCTGCTAATACTGTAGTTAAACCTGCTGTAACCCCCGGTTTGTCGTGTCCTGAAACTTTTAATAAAATAATTTCTTTATCTTCTGTCGCCATTTTATCTTTATTGATTTTAAGAAGCGACAAAAATCGGCAATCTATTGTTTATAAAAAAGGATATTGTTTGTTTTTTTGAATACAAAAAGCACATTCCGAATGTGCTTTCTATATTAATTTAACAATTATGTTTCGATACTGAAATTACATAACTTTTTTAATTTCCGGGTTGCGGTTCTTCAAGACTAATCATCCAGTTTACTCCAAACTTATCTTTGAGCATCCCAAAATAAGAACTCCAAAAGGTTTTTTCCAATGGCATATCTACCCTTCCGCCAGCAGAAAGCCCGTTAAAAATCTTGTCTGCTTCTTCTGTGGTTTCTGTGCCGATTGATATTGAGAAATTATCTCCAAAACCTACATCTCCATATTTGGGATGACTGTCACTTCCCATCAAGATCGTATCTCCAATTGGAAGCGAAATATGCATAATCCGGTTTGAATCTTCCTCAGAAAGTTCTTGTGCACCTTCTTCTGCAGGTGCATCTTTGTATTTTCCGACATATTGAAATTCTCCTCCAAAAACGGATTTGTAAAACAGAAATGCTTCTTCGCAATTTCCATTAAACATTAAATAAGTTGTTACTGATTTTACCATGATTTGATATTTTTGTCATTATTTATTTCTATTACTTATTGCAATTTGATATTGACATTGTAATTGATATTTACTTTTCCGCAAGTTCTTTTACAGTTTCCAGTCCTTTTGGAAATGCATCTTTAAAATAGTCAATATGCTTTTCGATTACATCAACTTGAGAAACCAGATCTGTAAATTCGTCATCGGGAATTAATCGGTAGGTTTCCATATAACCACTCCATTTTTCTGTTTCCTCATTAAGAGGCAATTCCTTAAAATCTTTTATCTCTCCAATATGTTTGAAAGCCATATATTCATTCGGAATTTTCTTTTCTATAATACTATTCATTCCTTCTCCTCCGGGAGACATGAAATGTATTTTATCACCCTCATTCCAATCGCTTACTGCATACGAGCCTTCGCAAAAAGCACTTGTCCATTTTTTATACGTTTCATCCTCCCATAAAACAGACCAGATTTTTTCCGGCGAAGCTTTGATTCTGATTTTAAATTCTAATGTTTCCATAATTATGATAATTTACTAAAATCCATAAATAAGACATTCCAACGATGGCCATCTAAATCTGCAAAACCACAACCGTACATCCAGCCCTGACTTTCTGTCGGAGCCGCAAAAACAGTTCCTCCTGCATCCTGTACTTTTTGGGCCAGTTCATCCACTTCTTCACGGCTCTCAGCATCAATCGAAATCAAAATCTCAGAACCGGCATTAGTATCTGTAATACTGTTTTGCGAAAAGCTTTCAAAAATTGATTCTTCAAAAAGCATCACTACAAAATGCCCCTCACCCACCACCATACAAGTCGAAGTTGGGGTGTCATGCTGTTCATTAAAAGAAAAACCTATTTTCCAGAAAAACTCTTTTGCTTTTGCTACATTTTTCACTGGCAGATTCAACCATATTTGTTTTGTCATTTTTGATATTTTATTTGTTAAACAATTATTTTAAATCTTAATCTTTGATATGAATTAACTTTTAATCTCTACAAATCTGTTGCTCTGAACATAGAAAACTAATTATTTTCAGCGTAATTTTTAAAATTATCCAGAATGGTCTGCCATCCTCCGCGCTGCATTTCTTCGGGATTTTGTGTTTCTGGATCAAAACTCTCTATTATTTCTACGCCGTTTGGTATTTCATTGAAACTAATTTCAACCTTTCTTCCATCGTCCATAATGTATTCAATGGATTCATTTTGTTTTACCAAAGTATATTCTCCTCCAAAGTCAAAACTCATACTGCCGTCTTTTGCCGCCATAGTCGATTTGAATTTGCCACCTTCTCTCAAATCATTTTCTGCGTAAGGTGTATGCCAGTCCGGAGATGCGAAACTCCATTTTGTAATATGTTCCGGTGAAGTCCAAAACTCCCAAATCTTTTGTATTGAAGAATTTATTGTTGCTTTTACTGTAATCATTGTAGTTCTCTGTTTTAAAATTTTACTTATTTTCCGTTGGTTTTATCCATTCGTTTATAATTTTCTCCAACTCGTCTTTTCCTTTTTTAATCTCCTGACTATTTTTAAAAGTTATGACTGCCCTGTCGTTTTCTTTCCATACTAACATTTTACTTTTATTGGCAATCAATCTGTCTTTTGGCTGCTCCTGTTTTTTTGCTCCTCTGTGAAAAATCAGTTGCACTTTTGTTGTCATGGGCTGAATTCTCATTGTAATTCTGTCTTCATTTTCAAAGCAATAGTTTGGTGCATTCCATTTAATATTTTCAGTCAGATTTTTATTTGATACTAAAATGTGATCTCTCAATTCCTCAATTTCTTTTCTGAACGGATGATTTAGTTCGTTCAGAAATTCAGTTACTTCGCTGCTCTTATTTGATTGTTTTGTCATTTAATTAGCTTCAGTATACTTTTTAAAATTATCAATAACCCTTTGGCAAAATTGTTTTTGCTCACTTGCAGGATGGGTCTTTTCAGGTTCAAATATTTCTGTAATTTTCACTATATCATCCTGAATTTCAAACTGAACGCTTCCTGTTCTGTTATCAACAAGCTGATATTCAATAACTAAAAATTTGTCGACTTTAGTATAAATTCCTTCATAATCAAAAGAAATACTTTCATCTTTTGTCGCCATTGTATACTTGAATTTACCTCCGGCCTTCACATCATTTTCTACAGCTGGTGTATGCCAGTCATCAGTAGGATTATTCCATTTATGAATGTGTTTTGGAGTCGTCCAGAATTCCCAAACTTTCTCGATTGATGCATTAACACTGGTTTGTACCGTTATCATATGAATACCTAAATTAAAGGATTAGTCTTCTTGCGGAATCTGGCTTTCATCCATAAAGAAAATCTCCCAGTGATGTCCGTCTAAATCAAAAAAATCTCTTTGATACATCCAGCCATAATCTTTAGCTTCATTGTGTAGTTTACCGCCAGCTTTAACAACAGCCATAATAATTTTATCAACTTTTTCTCTACTTTCAACAGAAATAGCAGCAATCATTTCTGTGCTTGCCGTTGTATTGCAAATTTCTTTTTGAGTAAATGTTTTAAAAAATTCTTCGACCAAAAGCATTGCAAATATATTTTCACCAATTATCAGGCAGGTTCCTTGTTCATTTGTAAATTTTGGGTCAAACGAAAAACCCAATTGTGTAAAAAATGATATCGACTTATTTAAATCTTTCACAGGAAGATTTAAGAAAATTTTTGTTTCCATATTTATAAAATTACAAATTATCTGACACAAATTTAAAATTTCAAAACCAGTTTTAAACGACAATAAAAGTCAACTTTAGGGTCATTTAAGACAAAATTCATATCTTAGTAATACTGTAAAAGCTAAAATCATGAGTAAGAAATTAGGGCTAATTTTGGGGCATGACTACAAATTACTGAGTGTAGCAGCCATTCTGGAAGTTTTTGAAACTGCCAATAAACTGAATACAGAAGCTGAAAAACCTTTTGAAATCATGGTTTTCCAGTCGGCTGAACAAATCAATGAAAAAAAATTATTTGGGTATGAAGTCAATTCTATCGAAACATTTAATAAAAGTTTAGACCTGATTTTAATTCCTGCTTTTACTACCGAAAATATGGGTGAGATGATTGCCAAAAACTGTAATTTCATTCCGTGGTTACAAAAGCATCATCAATCGGGAACTGAACTGGCCAGTTTTTGCACCGGTGCATTTTTGTTTGCCGCTTCAGGCTTGCTAAACGAAAAACTCGCGACCACACATGTCGATGCCTGCAGCGCGTTTACAAAAGCTTTTCCTTTAGTAAAATTAAAACCCGAAGAAACACTTACCGCAGATGGCAGTTTGTACACCAGCGGCGGCTCTACCTCAACGTTTCATTTATTAATTCTTTTGGTTCAGAAATATTGCGGAAACGAAGTCGCTGTACAGATTGCTAAAATATTTTCAATCGACTTAAACCGATACAAACAAAGCTATTTCAGCACTTTCAGGCCCAATCATTTACATAATGACAGTTTAGTGGCACGATTGCAGCAGAAGATTGAAAACGAATACAGTACAATTGAAACCTTAGAAGAAATCACCAAAGATATTCCCACCAGCACCCGAAACATGACACGGCGATTCAAACAAGTCACCGGTATACCGCCCATTGAATATCTTCAAAATATACGGGTCGAAAGTTCAAAAAAATATCTCGAACAAACGCAGCTTTCGATTTCTGAGATCATCGAAAAAACCGGTTATAATGACCCTAAAGCTTTTAGAAAAGTATTTTATAAAATGGTAGGCATGAAGCCCATTGAATATCGGGAGAAGTTTAGGGTTCGGTAATTTTTTTATTAGCAGAAGTTTCATTTTCAAAATTACCTCTCGTCCTGCTCTGCGCTATATCTCTGCCTGCGAACCCCGCAGCCAGAGGATACCGCTTCGATCAGGGCTAAAAAGAAAATTTAGTTTTCAAAACAAACCTCTTAAATGATTAGGATTTTATAACCCACATCAAAACTTTTTTATGCTGTTTTAGTATTTCATCGATTTCCTTCATACTTTCATTAGAAACAGCCGGACAGCCCCAGCCTTCAGGAGTCCCCTCTGGATAAACTTCATTCTCAGGAATAGCTTCCCAGGAATGCAGGACTATAGCACGTTTTGCCGAATTTGAGTTCGATTTATCTTTCCCCTGCAAGACATAATTTACTTTAATCCCCCATTGACTTACGCCTCGGTTCAATATGACATATTTACCTGTAGACGAGCAATGCGAATCGAATTCATTACTGATTACCGGATTTTCTTTGGACTCTGTTCCGCCCCAACGATTATCAGCACAACCATGACTTACCATATACGATTTTACAACAGCATTTTTATTAAAATCATAAACAAAAAAGCGTTTTAAACCTGAATGTATTCCTAAATCTATAAGAATAAATTTTTCCTGATTCAGCTTATTGTCTTTACAATATTGCTGTGCCTCTTTATAAAAATTGCTATAATCAGTTACGGCACGAGGTTTTTCTTTAGTGAACATTTCACTTTTAGATTCATTAGCCAAAACACTCTTTTCTTTATCTCCTTTAGGATTACAAGACCAAAACAGAGAGGCGCAAATTATAAAAACCGTTTTTTTCATGCTTGCAATTTACATAGAAAAACAAAATTAAAAGCATAAAAAAAACCTATTCAAATGAACAGGTTTTAGAAAAATATTATTTTAAATTATGAAGCAATTTCCATACGCTTCAATAAATTTTTACTCAGCGTATGCTCTGCATAATCTTTATCTATTGATAAAACTTTATCGTCAGAACTTGGCAATTCATACATAGCATCAGTTAAAATTGCTTCACATAACGAACGCAATCCACGGGCACCTAATTTATATTCTAAAGCTTTATCTACAATAAAATCTAAAGCTTCATCTGTAATACTAAATTCCACTTCATCCATTAAAAACAACTTCTGATATTGTTTTACCAATGCGTTTTTAGGCTGCGTTAAAATGGCTCTTAATGTTTCTCTGTCTAAAGGATCCATGTGCGTTAAAACCGGCAAACGACCTATAATCTCCGGAATCAAACCAAAGTCTTTAATGTCTTTCGGAATAATGTATTGCAGTAAATTATCTTTGTCTATGTTGTCAGCATTTTTAGACGTCGAGTACCCAACAGCCTGACGATTGAGACGTTTAGAGATAATGCGTTCAACTCCATCAAAAGCTCCTCCTGCAATAAACAGGATATTTTGAGTATTCACCTCAACAAATTTCTGATCCGGATGCTTACGGCCACCTTTTGGCGGTACATTTACAACAGTCCCCTCTAATAATTTAAGTAAAGCCTGCTGAACACCTTCACCGGATACGTCACGTGTTATAGACGGATTATCACTCTTACGTGCAATTTTATCAATTTCGTCAATAAATACGATTCCACGTTCAGCTTTGGTTACATCATAATCTGCAGCCTGCAGTAAACGAGTCAAAATACTTTCTACATCTTCTCCTACGTAACCTGCTTCTGTAAGCACAGTTGCATCAACGATTGCCAAAGGTACGTCCAGCATTTTTGCAATGGTTTTTGCTACTAATGTTTTTCCTGTTCCTGTCTGCCCCACCATGATGATGTTACTTTTTTCAATCTCTACTTCATCGTCTAATTGCTGCTGCATTAAACGTTTGTAGTGATTGTAAACCGCAACCGACATTACTTTCTTTGTCTGATCCTGTCCAATAACATATTGATCTAAGAAAGCTCTGATTTCTTTTGGTTTCTTTAAAATTAAGTCCCCAACCAGTTTAGCACTTCCGCTGGATTTTAATTCTTCTAAAACAATTCCGTGTGCCTGCTCAATACATTTATCACAAATGTGCGCATTGATTCCGGCGATTAATAAATTAGTTTCTGGCTTTTTTCTTCCACAAAACGAACATTCTAATACTACTTTTGCCATTCTTTATTTAAGTTACTAAGCTGCAAAGATAATAAGTTTCTAAGTTTTTTAAATTAAAACTTTAAAACTTAACTCCTTACAGCTTAATATTTTTATTTTATTTTCGAATTTCAGTTACAAAGAACACTTAGAAACTTAGTATCTCAGTAACTTAGAAGGTTAAAAAAATTATCCTCTTCTCAATACTTCATCAATCATTCCGTATTCTTTTGCTTCGTCAGCTTTCATCCAGTAATCACGTTCACTGTCTTTGTGTACTCTTTCAAAAGATTGTCCTGAATGCTGAGAAATGATGTTGTATAATTCATCTTTCAGTTTCAACATTTCACGTAAGTTGATTTCCATATCTGTAGCAACTCCCTGAGCTCCTCCGGATGGCTGGTGAATCATAACTCTTGAATGTGGCAATGCAGAACGTTTTCCTGCAGCTCCTGCACATAATAAAACTGCTCCCATAGAAGCTGCCATTCCTGTACAAATTGTGGCAACATCTGGCTTGATGTACTGCATTGTGTCATAAATTCCTAATCCTGCATAAACGCTTCCTCCCGGAGAGTTTAAATAAATCTGAATATCTTTTGAAGCATCAGCACTTTCTAAGAAAAGTAATTGTGCCTGAACGATATTAGCGATTTGATCGTCAATACCTGTTCCTAAAAAGATAATCCTGTCCATCATTAATCTGGAGAAAACATCTAATTGAGAAATATTCAACTGGCGCTCTTCAATAATATATGGAGTCATATTGGTTGGGTTCATTGCCGCTATGATTTTGTCATAGTACATGGCGTTTACTCCCTGGTGCTTTGTAGCAAATTTTTTGAATTCTTTACCGTAGTTCATATTTTTAGTTTAAAAGTTTGAAAGTCTAAAGTCTGAAAATGACTTTAAACGAATTAAACAAAGTTCATACCTTTTTATAAATGATGTCAATTTGTCTTCTTTTTATATTTCATAAGTTTTGAAATTTATGAAATAAAAATTTAAAACATAAGCTTAAAACTTAAAAAAAGAGCGTCAAAAATCATCTTTTTGACGCTCAAATATAACTATTTTTTATCTTTCAATATCTGGAATAAAATCTTAAAGTTAGAAATAAACTAATAAATCTCTACTTCACAACTTTTGACTTTACAACTTTTGACTTTCGACTAAATTTATTCTCCGTAAGACGCAGCAATAAATTCATCATAAGTTACCTCTTTAGTTGTTGGATTTGCTTTTTCTTTGAACAAATCTAACAATTTAGCTGCTACAACCTGCTCAGAAAGTCTTTTTACTTCTTCCTGATTAGATAAAACTCTTGCCACAATTCCTTCTACTTCTTCAGTAGTTGGGTTTGTTTGTCCAAATTGAGCCATTTGCTGTCTGATTGCGTTTGATGTAAAAGCTTTCAAATCTTCAAATGTAATTTGGATATTGCTTTGAGCCATTGCTTTTCCTTCAATCAATTGAAAACGTAAACCTTTTTCAGATCTTGCGTATTCAACTTCAGCTTCTTCAGCAGAAAGTTTTTTCTCTCCAACAGTCTGTAACCATTTTTTAAGGAATTCAGCCGGTAAATCAAATTTTGTGTTTTCGATTAAGAAATCCTGAACGTCCAATAATAATTTTTGGTCAGCCTGCTGTGCGAATTGTGCTTCTGCATCTTCTTTAATTTTAGCTTTCAAATCTTCAAGAGAAGCTACTTTTCCTTCACCAAAAAGTTTATCAAATAAATCCTGGTTCAATTCTGCAGGCTCAGAAACATTGATTGCTTCGATTGTAAAAGTTACATCAACTGCTAAATCATGTACATTATCATGACCTACTTTTAAGTAATCCATTAATTGGTGATCATCTTCAAATAAACCTTTTGTGTTTACAGTAACTACATCACCAACTTCTTTACCTACAAATAAATCAGCTGTTTTTTTATCTTTGAAAACTGACAATGAAAAAGTTGTTTTGTTTTCAATTCCGTTCTCTGCATTTACGAAAGTTCCTGTAACATCAGAATCTGCAGTAACTTTTTCAACAGGATTTGCTTTTCCAAATTGTTTTTGGATACGCTCAACTTGTCCGTCGATTAATTTATCATCAGCAGTAACGATATATTTTACGATATTATTTTTAGCTTCTAAATCAATTTCGAAGTTCGGCACTAAACCAATTTCGTATTCAAAAGTTAACTCTTCAGCATCCCAGTCGAAGTTTTCATTTTCTTTAGCAATAGGAGTACCCAAAAGATTTAATCTTTCAGACTGAATAAAACGCTCTAGAGCCAAATCAACTACTTTTTTAATTTCTTCTTGTTTAATACCTTTTCCGTATTGTTTTTCAACAAGATCTTTAGGCACCTGTCCTTTTCTAAATCCTTTAACTTGTGCCAAAGGCAATTTTTCGTTTATTCTTTTTGCTACCTGACCTTTGTAATCCATATGAACAACGTTCAATACAATTGTCTCGTTTACAGCGTCTATTGCTACTCTTTTAATATCCATCTTCTTCTTTAATTTACATAATAAAATTGGGTTGCAAAATTATAAAATTTTTGCAACCCAACCAAGTTTTTAATGTATTGTATTTGAAGCGTTTTTAGAGTACTTCGCATTTTTATTTTTTATCGTCTCCTAATATTTTATAAGTTATAGATTGCAGTACAGACAAAATAACACTAAAAATTAATGCTGTCAAAAACGAATCGACTGCAAAACCTCCAACTATTTTGGTACACAACAAAATAATAACAGCATTGATAACGAGTAAAAACAAACCAAGAGTCACAACTGTCACAGGAAGAGTCAGGAGAACCAAAATTGGTTTTATAAACATATTCAGCAGTCCTAAAACTACTGCAACAATTACGGCGGTAGCAAAACTGGCAACGTGAACCCCGGACAAAAGGTTTGATAACAATACAACCAAAGCTGCAGTAACGAAGAGTCTAAGTAATAATTTCATGGTTTTTTCTGGTTTAAAAATTCAATTAAAAGTTTTAAAATTATTAAATTAAGATTTCAAAAATGCACTAGTAAGCTCAAAAAACATTTTAGGGTTTTCAGCATGAAGCCAATGTCCAGCATTAGGAATCGTCTCTATTTTTAAATCCGGAAAATGTTCCAAAATCTGATCAATATCCGTATCTAAAACATAGCCTGAATTTCCGCCACGAATGAACAAAGCCGGCTTATCAAAAACCAAACCTTCCGCCAAAGGCTTTCCTATTGCATCCAGATTATTATTAAAAACCTGAAGATTAAACCTGAAAGCCAATTGACCGGGTTCTTTCCAATATAAATTTTTCAATAAAAACTGCCGTGTTCCAAAATCAGAAACATATTGCGCTACAATTTCTTCTACATCATTTCGGCTTGGTTTTACAGAAAAGTCAACAGCATTTAGACCTGCTAAAATATCCTGATGATGCTGTTTGTAAAATTTTGGTCCAATATCTGCCACAATTAATTTATCTACTAAATCCGGATGTGTAGTTGCAAAAAGCATTGCTACTTTTCCACCCATAGAATGTCCAAGAATATCAATTTGCGTCAATTGATTTGTCTCACAATATTCGAACACATCCTGAGCCATAGCCTCATAACTCCATTCATCCGAATGAAAACTGCGTCCATGATTCCTTAAATCTAAAAGATGAACCTGAAATCCGGCTTCTACATATTGTCCGGCAAGTGTTTTCCAGTTATCTGACATTCCCAGAAAACCATGCATAATAACGAATGGTTTTCCTTCGCCTTCTATTTTTGAGTAAAGCATATTTATATTTTTTATTCTGGAGAATTATTTCAATTTATTCAGATACATATTAACCACATTATCCAAACCAAGATATAGCGCTTCCGAAATTAAAGCATGACCAATAGAGACTTCTAATAATCCCGGAATGTTTTGTTTAAAAAACTGAATATTATCAAGACTTAAATCATGTCCTGCATTAATACCCAAACTTAATTCATTTGCTAATTCTGCAGCTTTTACATAAGGATCGATTCCGTTTTTATTTCCTAAATCATATTGATGCGCAAAAGCTTCTGTGTATAATTCGATTCTGTCAGTACCTGTTTTTTTTGCACCTTCTATGATTTCCAAAACCGGATCAACAAAAATTGAAGTTCGAATCCCGTTTCTTTGAAATTCCTGAATAACCTCGGTTAAATAGGCCTGATTTTTTATAGTATCCCAACCTGCAGACGAGGTAACGGCACCAATTGCATCGGGAACCAATGTTACCTGATCTGGTTTACATTCCAATACCAAATCAATAAAATTATGTTGTGGATTTCCTTCAATATTATATTCTGTTGTAACAATTGCTTTTAAATCCCGGGCATCCTGATAACGAATATGGCGCTCATCCGGACGTGGATGTATGGTGATTCCCTGACCCCCAAAATTCTGGATATCTTTGGCAACTTTTAATAAATCAGGAACATTTCCACCCCTAGCATTTCTCAGGGTAGCAATTTTATTAATATTTACACTTAACTTTGTCATATAAATAGATTATTAATTCTAGTAACATTATATTTGTAAAGACAAAAATACAAAGTAAAACGTAGCGTTTTTTGCTATTTTTTGATTATTTTGCATCAAATATCTTCAAACCACTTATGACAGAAATTACCAACTATATCACAAACGATTTTAGAGCAATCGACAGTCAGGAAACGATAGCATCAGTTCAGGATTTTTTTGCTGAATTAAGTTTTTCTCATTTCCCGGTTTTAGAAAACGGAACCTTTATAGGAAGCATTGCTTCTGATGATATTGAAACTTTTGATATTGATAAAAAAATTATTGACTACAAATATACATTAGAGCGATTTTTCGCCAGAAAATCAATGATTTGGCTGGATGTTTTAGAGATTTTTGCCAAAAACCATACTAATGTCATTCCGGTACTTGATGAAAACAATTCCTATATTGGATATTATGAAATGGAAGATATCATGAAATTTTTTCAGGAGACCCCATTTTTAAAAGAACAAGGAGGGATCATTATTGTTCAAAAAGGCCTTTTAGATTATTCTATGGCTCAGGTAACGCAAATTGTAGAAAGTAACAATGGTAAAATTCTGGGTTGCTTTATATCCGAAGCTGATTTAGAGAATGTTCAAATTACAGTAAAAATTGGAGTTGGACCAATGAATGAAATCATTCAGACTTTCAGAAGATACAATTACGAAATCATCTCAGAACATCAGGAAGACACTTACATTAACAGTCTAAAAGAACGTTCTGATTACTTAGACAAATACCTTAATATATAATTATAATGTGACAATTAGAAAATGAGTCAATTAGATAATTTTCACATTGGCACAGTATCAAATTTTCTCATTATCTAACTTAATAAAATGAAAGTAGCCATTTACGGACAGTATTATCAAAACAGTACCGAACCCATCATAAAAGATATTTTTGTGTTTTTCAACAACAATAATGTCGAAATGGTGATTGAAGAAAACTTTCTTAACATGCTTTATGAGAAACAATTAATAAAAAAAGAATACAAAACTTTCTCTGCAAAAACAAAACTTGATAACAGCTTCGAAATGCTGCTCAGCATTGGTGGCGATGGAACTATTTTAAGAGCAGCGAGTCTGGCTCGTAATTCAGGAGTACCAATTTTAGGAATCAATGCCGGAAGATTAGGTTTTTTGGCTACGGTGCCAAAAGAGAGCATTGATAGCTTCTTACAGTTTGTAATTGATAAAAATTACACCATCTCTGAAAGAACCTTATTAAGCCTTACCTGCGATCCTAAAAATGACGCTATCGAAGATGATTTAAATTTCGCCATGAACGAAGTCACCGTTAGCCGAAAAGATACGACTTCGATGATTACAGTCGAAACCTATTTAAACAACGAATATTTAAACTCTTATTGGGCAGACGGACTTATTCTCTCAACACCAACGGGATCAACAGGTTACTCACTCAGTTGCGGCGGACCAATATTAACTCCTGATGTAAAAAGTCTGGTAATTACACCAATAGCACCACATAATTTAAACGCAAGACCATTAGTCATTCCTGATGATACCGAAATTAAACTTCGTGTTTCCGGAAGAGAAGACCAATATTTAGTTTCTCTGGATTCCAGAATTGCATCCATTAAAAATGAATCTGTTTTAACTATTAAAAAAACAGATTTTAAAATTAAAATGGTTGAAATTCCAGGAGAAACTTTCTTAAAAACACTCAGGAAAAAATTACTATGGGGAGAAGATAAAAGAAATTAAACTCTTTTACGAATTCCGATTATACGATATGAGTACTTTTTTTCGTTTTGCACATATCTAATGTTCATTAAATGTCTCAAAATCATAAGGTAAATCTAAAAAAAGACACATTTAACTAAAGGAACGTTGATTAGTAGTGATAATTATTATATTTGCACGCAATTTTTAATTAAATGAAGAAAATTTTTAATTTATTGTTATGTTTTTTCCCCTTTATTACGCTGAATGCTCAAATTAATGAGATTGGTGTTTTTTTAGGCGGAAGCAACTTCATAGGGGACGTTGGAAGAACCAATTATATTGCTCCTGAAAATTTTGCTTTTGGGATATTATACAAATGGAACAAAAGTCCACGCCATTCCTATCGCTTTTCTTATACCCAATCAACGGTAACTGGTAATGATTCAAAATCAGAAGAATCCAGTCGAAACAAAAGAGGTTTCAACTTTAAAAATAACGTAAAAGAACTTTCTGCCGGGTTAGAATTCAATTTCTTCGACTTTAATTTACATGACTTAGACACCAAAATTACACCTTATATATTTTCAGGTATCAATTATTTTAGATATGATGAATTATATATAGAAAATGGAATAACTGAAAAAGACAAAGCATCCGGCTCTTTTGCTATACCTATAATATTAGGAATAAAATCAAACATTAGCCGTCATTTTGTTTTAGCAGCTGAAGTTGGAGCACGATATACTCTTACAGACAACATAGACGGAAGCAATCCTGAAAATGATTCCTTTACTAATAATCGTTTTGGTAATTTAAATAATAATGACTGGTATGTTTTTACGGGAGTAACATTAACATATACCTTTGGACAAAAACCTTGCTATTGCGCAGAATAAAATGAATTTATTAGAATCCATAGATAAAACAAACTTACCCCAGCATCTTGCCATTATTATGGACGGAAATGGTCGTTGGGCAAAACAACAAGGCTTTCTTCGTGCTTTTGGTCATGAAAATGGCACCAAATCAGTCAAAGAAACCATTAAAACATGTGCTAAGCTTGGTATTGGATTTCTAACTTTATATGCCTTTTCTACAGAAAACTGGAATCGCCCAAAATTAGAAGTACAAGCATTGATGAAAATACTTGTAAATTCATTAAGAAAAGAGCTTACTACTTTACAAGAAAACAACATCAGACTTAATGCTATTGGAAATCTTGATAAGTTACCAAAATCTGCTCAAAAAGAATTATTGGATGTCATCGATAAAACAAAAAACAACACCCGTCTAACACTAACATTAGCCTTAAGTTACGGATCAAGAGAAGAATTAGTAAATGCCGTGAGAATCATCAGTGATAAAGTTAAAAATAATATAATTTCATTAGACACTATTGACGATTCAATTATAAATGAGCATCTTTACACGCAAAATTTACCTGACGTAGATTTATTAATACGAACAAGTGGAGAACACAGAATAAGTAATTTTCTGCTATGGCAAATTGCCTATGCAGAATTATATTTTACTGATGTACTCTGGCCAGACTTTAAAGAACAACATTTATATGAGGCTATCATTAGTTATCAAAAAAGAGAACGCAGATTTGGAAAAACCAGTGAACAAATTAAATAATATTTTAGTGTTACAAAAAAGAATACAAATAGTACTTACCCTGTTTATTTTGGGTAGTTTTTCTCAAATTAAAGCACAAGAAAGAATTCCTTTTGATCAGGGAAAAAAATACATTCTTGCAAAAGTCTCTGTTGTTGGTAAAATAAGCTTCAATGAACAAACCGTTGTAACATTTTCAGGTTTGCAAAAAGGTCAGGAAATCACTGTTCCTGGTGAAGAAATTAGTGGTGCAATCAAAAAATTAGGAAAACTTGGTCTTTTTGATGAAATAACTTTTTACGTAAATAAGGTAGAAAATGACAGTATCTATTTAGACTTAAATATAGTTGAGCTTCCGAAATTAAATGAAGTAAAATTTGTTGGTATTAAAAAGAGTAAAGTCGAAGGATTAATAAAAGATAACAACCTGACAAAGAGCAAGATTGTAAATGAAAATTTAATCACTACTACAAAAAATTACATCGAAAACAAATACAAAAAAGAAGGATTTTATAGAACAAAAGTTACTATTACAACTACTCCTGACACTACTGCAGGCAATAATGTTAATATGCTCGTTCGTGTAGACAAAGGAGATAAGGTTAAGATTAGCAGCATAGACTTCATAGGCAACAAACAATTCACAGACAGCAAGTTGAGAAGCGCTATGAAAGACACCAAACAAAGAAATGTCCTTCGTGTACTGAAAGCTTCAAAATTTATCCCTGAAAAATACAAGACTGACTTAGAAAAAGTTATTGCAACCTATAAAGAAAAAGGATATCGTGATGCACGTATTATATATGACTCTGTCACCTATAATAAAGAAAAAAACATGCTTGCCATTAAAATTAATTTAGAAGAAGGAAACAAATATTACTTCGGAAATATCAAATTTTTAGGAAATACCGTTTACTCTGATCAACAACTTAATCGTTATTTAGGAATCAAAAAAGGTGAAACATACAACGGAGTTTTATTAGAAAAAAGAATTGCAGATAAGACTAAACCAGATGGTGAGGACATTACTAACTTATACCAAAACAACGGATATTTGTTTTCAAATATTAATGCTGTTGAGGTAAAAACTGCTAATGACACTATTGATTTTGAAATTAGAATTACTGAAGGACCAATTGCTTATTTCAACAAAATATCAGTCGTTGGAAACGATAAAACAAACGATCGTGTTATTTATCGTGAACTAAGAACAAAACCAGGTGAAAAATACAGTAAAGAACTATTAGTAAGAACCATTCGTGAAATAGGACAATTAGGATTTTTTGATCCTGAAGCAATTGACCCTAAATTTAAAAATGTAGATGCCGCATCAGGAACAGTAGATATCGAATACAATTTGGTTGAAAAAGGTTCTAGCCAGGTAGAGTTACAAGGTGGTTATGGTGGTGGAGGTTTCATAGGAACCTTAGGATTATCTTTTAATAACTTTTCGGCAAGAAACATGTTTAATAAGGAAGCTTACAAACCTTTACCTATGGGAGATGGCCAAAAAGTATCCCTTCGTTTACAAGGAAGTACCTATTTCCAAACTTATAGTGTATCATTTTCAGAACCTTGGTTTGGAGGAAAAAAACCAGTACAATTTAGTTCATCTATCTCCTATAGTAAACAATTCAATTACAGCTATGGTCGTAATGTAGATAAAAGCCAAAGCTTTAACATCCTGACTTTACAGCTTGGACTTGCTAAAAGACTGAGTGTACCAGATGATTATTTCGTATTATCTCAATCTATAAGTTACCAACATTATGATTTGAATAATTATTTCACAGGACTTTTTACTTTTGGTAATGGAACTTCAAGAAATTTAGCCTACACAATTGGTCTTACGAGAAGTAATAAAGGAGTGAATCCTATATTCCCGACATATGGTTCAGAATTTAGTGTTTCAGCAAAAATAACACCTCCTTATTCATTGTTTAATGGTATAGATTATTCATCATTAGGAGAAAAAGAAGAATATAAACGAAAAACTACTGCGGATCAAACAGATGCTACTGGCCAAGTTACAATTCCTAAAAACAGTTATTTAGATTCTGCTGGAAATGTAGTAAGTACTCCAGAGGAAGCAGCAGCTGATCCTGCAAAAGTAGATCAGGAAAAATACAACTGGCTTGAATATTATAAAATTAAATTTAAAGCAGATTGGTATAATAAAGTATATGGAAAATTAGTTTTAAGAACATTAACTGAATTTGGTTTCATGGGAGCCTATAATGCAGATAGAGGTGTTGTACCTTTTGAACGTTTTTATTTAGGGGGAGACGGTATGGCTAACTATTCTATGGATGGCAGGGAAACAGTTGGATTAAGAGGATATGAGAACAACTCTTTGACTCCAATTATTACTGACAAAACAGATTCCAGATATGGACAGCAAGTAGGAGCAACCATTTATAACAAATTCTCAATGGAATTACGTTATCCTATTACATTAAAACCATCAGCATCTATTTATGCTTTAACGTTTTTAGAAGCAGGTGCATCATATGATGGATTTAAAAATTATAACCCATTTGATTTGTATCGTTCAGCCGGTTTTGGACTACGTGTATTTATGCCAGCATTTGGATTATTGGGTATTGATTTTGGTTATGGTTTTGATGCTCAGCCAGGTGAAACCAAAGCTCATGGTCAGGAAATTCACTTTATTATTGGACAACAATTTTAAAAAGATGATATTTGGTTAAAATTTAGACAAAAACCTATCGTATGAGAAAACAATTTTTATTTATATTTTTAGCTTTGATTGCAGCAAACACAAATGAGGCACAAACAAGATCGACTAGAATTGGCTATATCGATATGGAATATATTTTAGAAAATGTTTCAGATTACAAAGAAT
Organism: Flavobacterium chungangense LMG 26729; assembly: GCF_000735715.2. Taxonomy (NCBI): domain Bacteria; kingdom Pseudomonadati; phylum Bacteroidota; class Flavobacteriia; order Flavobacteriales; family Flavobacteriaceae; genus Flavobacterium; species Flavobacterium chungangense. Next base: position 787,646 of record NZ_JASY01000002.1, on the reverse strand, counting down.
CTAAAGCTCAATTAGAGTTAAAAGCGACTAAATGGAAGCAGGAAATCGAAATTAAAAAATTAGAAATAAACAAATTAAAAGAAAACCTTAAAACCGAAAAAGCATTACTCACAAAAGAACTTATTGAGGAAAGGGAAACCGAAATTAAATTTCTTGAAAATGAAATGCTGGAATACCAGCAAAAGCAATTTGGAGTTGACGGAAATTTAATGCGCCAAAAAGCAGCTTTGGCAAAACCAATCCAAGATCAGGTCTTTACCACTGTTCAGGATATTGCAGAAGCAAAAAATTACGATTTTATTTTTGACAAATCATCTGATTTGACTATGCTTTTTTCAGCAAAAAGATTTGATATAAGTGACCAGGTTATACGTATTTTAAATAGAACAGAAAAGAGGGAACAACTCACTAAAAAACAATTAAAAGAGCAAGAGGCCAAAGAAAACATTGAAAACGAGATTGACGAAAATCCGGCAATGGCAGATAGACAGAAGGCTTTAGATGCAAGAAAAGCAGCAAGGGAAAAATTAGTTCAGGATAGAAAATTAGAACAAGAAGCTAAAAGAAAAGAATACGAAGATAAAAGAAATGCTATAGCAGCTGAAAAAGCAGCCAAAAAAAATGGCACGGTTTCTGAAACTGCTAATACAACAGGGACAGCTAAAACTGACACAACAACCCCGGCTGAACCGACAACAACTACTGAGCCTGCAGTTAATAAGGCAGAAGAAAGGCAGAAACTTTACGAACAGCGTAAAAAAGAGTTAGAAGAAAAAAAGAAGAAAATTTTAGAAGAAAGAGAAGCGGCTAAAAAAGCTAAAGAAGCCGAGGCACAAAAAACAAATACGACCAATAATTAATTAATATTTTAAAATGATGAAACAAATCAAAACTTTACTAATTGCTGCAGTGCTTATTTTGACTGCAAACAATACAATGAATGCGCAGGCCAAAACGGCTCATGTTGATGTTAGCGAGATTATGTCGAAAATGCCAGCTATGCTTGATGCTCAAACTCAATTACAAAAATTAAGTGGAACATACGATGCTGAATACAAAAAAATGATTGAAGAGTATCAGACAAAAATCAAAAAGTATGAAGCTGAAGCTACTGGAGCTACTGAAGCAGTAAATGCTGAACGCTCTAAAGAAGTTCAGGATATGCAAAAGAGAATTGGTGATTACAGAGACAATGCTCAAAAAGAATTGCAACAAAAAGAAACTGATATCGTAAAACCTTTAATGGAAAAAGTAAGAGCTTCAATCCAAAAAGTTGGAAAAGCTAAAGGTTTCCAATACGTATTAGACGGTTCAACACTTTTATTAGCAGATGGTCCAAACATTACTGCTGATGTTAAAAAAGATTTAGGATTCTAAGAAACAAATTTGTTATTACAAAAATGGCTCAACTTAAGTTGAGCCATTTTTGTTTTTATAATTTTATTTTACGCCTCCATTAATCGTAAAACCACCCATATTTGACCTTATACGATCAAAACTGAGAATCATTTACCAAATTAGATAAATTGGTTTCTGTTAGACAAAAAAGTGCTTGCTCTTAGTCTGTAAAAATTGGATTTTTTTCTTCTTTAAAATCTGGTTTTGAAATTGAAAAATATGAACCTAAAAAAGACTCACATTCGATTAATTTTCTAATTTATTTAACTTAAAATCCAATAAAAAGTACGAATTTAGATTCTCAAAAAATATTACTTTATTTTATGACGAACAATAATCCTATAGGCGTTTTTGATTCCGGAATTGGAGGAACTTCAATATGGAGCGCTATTCACGAATTACTTCCGAACGAAAAAACCATATATTTAGCAGATAGTAAAAATGCTCCTTATGGTCAAAAAACCAAAGAAGAAATTGTTGCTTTAAGTAGAAAAAACGTAGATTTTTTAATTGAGAACAACTGTAAATTAATTGTTGTAGCCTGTAATACAGCTACTACAAATGCCATTCAGGAACTTCGTGCGGAATATGACATTCCTTTTATAGGAATTGAGCCTGCCATAAAACCTGCTGCACATAATTCGAAAACACAGGTTATAGGCATTTTAGCCACTAAAGGTACCCTGAATAGTGAGTTGTTTAACAAGACTGCTGAAATGTTTCATGACACAAAAATCATAGAGCAAGTTGGTTATGGATTGGTTCAGCTTATCGAAGACGGAAATCTGAATTCTCCGGAAATGACCCGGTTATTAGAGACTTATTTACAGCCTATGATTGAAGCCAATATTGATTATTTGGTTTTAGGATGCAGTCATTATCCATATTTAATTTCACAAATTAAAAAAATTCTTCCCGAACACATTCAAATCATAGATTCAGGAGAAGCAGTAGCCAGACAGACCAAAAATATTTTGCGTGAAAAAGTAGGTTTTTCTAATGCTGAAAAAAGTGAACCTGTGTTTTATATCAATTCAGGTCCGGCTGTTTTAAAATCAATTTTAAATAATAAATACAACGTGATCCAAAAGGATTTTTAAGCTAATTATTCTATTTTTCGTTTAACGAACCAAATTCCGTCTAATGATAAATTAAGCGATAATTTATGATAATTTTCCTTTATCAACCCATCGCCAATCTTGCCTTTTTGTCCGTAGGAATAAGAAATATTAAGAGCCGAAAAAGTATTGTCGACCGGTAAAGTAACTCCAATAGAAATTGCAGCATTATTGACCCTTTTCCCATCAACCTCGAGATAACCTGTGTCAAAATTCACTCCAGTTCCATATTGAACTCTATCCCAATAACTTCTAATATCTTTATTTTTTCTAAAACTAAACCCTAAGGCGAAGCGATCTTGGTTTACAAAATCACCATATAATTCTGATTGGTTTGTATCGTTCCAAAGACTTTTTTCATAATCAAGAGTCATAATTAAATTGTTTTTGAAGCGTTTGCTGATTCCAAAACCAATTTCTAAAGGCATATAATAATCATCGGCATCAGAAGCTACATCAGATTCTATAACGCTTTCATTTGAATTGCTTATATTTTCTACAGTCTGAACTTTAGATGCTTTTATTTGACTTGGCACTTTAAAAGTCGAAGCAATAGTAAAAGTAGAGTCAATTTTATACTGAGTTCCTAAAGTTGCACGTACACCGCTATAATCTGTTTTTTTATTGATCGTTGTTAATGAACTTGAAATTAGATAACTTCTTTCATCTGTAGTATTTCCAAAAAGCACAGTTCCCGTAACTCCCATTGCTAATTTTTTGCTTATACGATAACCATATGAAAAATCAAAATTATTTAATCCACCAGATCCCTCAGCATTCAAAGTATAATATTCCGAAGTATTTGAAATAGGCAATTTTAAATCTGAAATTTTGAATGAAGCGCTCGAATAGGGCCGCAAAGCAATACTAAAAGCAGATCTTTTAGTTATCGGGAATGCAAAAGCAATATGCGAAAACTGAAAATTATTACGCTTTTCTGTTTTAGAACTACTCTGAAAGGTTGTTCCAATCGCTTTTCCTCCAATTTCAAACATAAAATGATTCAGTGGTACATAACCTAATGAAGCGGGATTGAGATTGTTAATAAAAGTATCTGATGGAAGTGCAATTCCGGAAGAGCCAATTGAAGGAATTGAACCATAATCTGCTTCATATATACTTCCTAAACCATATAATGAATAAGGAGAACTGGAAATACTTTGCGAAAATGAGGTTACATACATTAAAATGAAGCAACTTAAAAAGGCGATTTTATTTTTCATTTAATAAGAGAGGTAATAAATTTTCAATTGAATTTTATTATTCACATGCTTTTGATCACCTAATACAAGCCTGTTTACGCCTTTATTAATATTTGGCAAAACAAAAACGAGTGATGATCTGGAATCTGATTGTTTGAGCATTTCTTTCTGCAAAAAATTCCCAAGTGATAATGAGTATTGTACATTTTCATTAAACTCATCACTTTCCTTGTTTAGCGTAGCGTATAGCGCGGTACCTGAGGAGCTATTTAAAGTACTGCTAATCCTGTTTAATTTATCTGCAACATATACCCGCAATGAATCAGCCAAAGGATACTTTTCAGAATACGTATTATTAACCGGTTTTACAATCAATTGGGCATCAACAATTGCACCTTTATCTGATATGTACTTAAGCTGTTTTATGTTTGGAAAATCAATTCGGCAAGCCAAACCGGTTCCAGACTGAATATAACTTTGATTATTGGTCAGCAAACTGGACAACTTACTGTTTGAAGCTGGCAAATTCTGAATTAAAGTACCGGTTTTATCCAGCGAAATGGCATTGAATTGTTTAGTAGGATCCAAAAAAGTAAAATCTTTAATATACGACGTTTCGGTATCGCTTAAACTTTTAGAGTAATAAAGCCGTACTTTGCTGGTTAAAGCAAATCCAATTACACTTGAAGAATTTTCAGTTGACGGAACAAGTACGAACCCTTTCAAATATTCTGTAAAACTGTCAAAATCTGTAATCTCTCTTTGCTTAAATTTTTGAAAAAGTGCCTGTCCAAAAGCAACATCCATTTTAATATTGATAGAATCTTTTTCAAGTGGTCTGGGCTTATAGGAAATAGTTCCTAAACTCTCCGGACTATAATTTAAAGATGAATTATTATAAAAAGAATCATCGTCCGTATTCGGTTTCACTTTCTGTATTAATCGATGAATATTAAATGTTTGTACTTTGGTTGTATCTCCATAATAATAATTATCATATTTTAAAATCATGGAAATAGAATCGAAAACATAATTTGTTGCTTCTGTATCAGATGAACTACTGGCTAAACTATACGAATCTGAAGCCAATTGAAAATAACTGTTTGATTTTACCTTACCAAAAAGAGGATCATCATAGTTTCCAACCAAAATTTTGCTTTGATTAGACGTAATAAGAGAATCGAAATTTATGGTCGCCATTTCGACCGTTACAGTATCGATTAAAATTACCTTGTTGTTTACTGCCAGATAATCAGATCCAACTACGAATTCCCCTGCATCTGTATCTGTGCCACATGAAACTATTGCGAAGCCAAAAAACAACATCAATATAAACTTATACATAATCCAATTTTTTGAACAAATATAAAAGGCACATTTCTGGAGAACACCATAACATATACAATTCAGCATTTTTAGCCTATAGATAGTACAAAATCATCTACAACAGGTTTTAAAAGATCAATACCCTATTGAGCCTTAAAAATTGCCATTTCGTCTACCAAAAACAACCATACATATATCTTCTTTTTTTTAAGACAGGCTGCCCATTACTTTTGGACTAATTAAAGAAGTAATGAAAATAAAGGTTTTAGTTTGGTTGGTGTTTTTAGTTTGTACTTTAAGTATTAAGGCACAAGAAAATCTTTGTGTCGATTTTAATTTAAAGAATGAACCAACAGAAGAAATTACTTTTAATGAAGTAAATAGCGTTATATCTGTTTCCAAAAAATTAAACGATAAAAATGAAATTACAAATAAACTGGAATACACAAATCTTACAATTAAATACGACGCCAGAGCTTATGAATCTTTTGAAAATCTGAATCAGTTTAATCGAATTCAAAACGAATTTAAAATTTCACATAAAGTTTCTGATGCTACCAAATTAAATTTAGTCATTACACCAACAATTAATTTTCAACAAAATTTGGGTATTTCAGATGCAAGTGTTTTAGGAAGTTTTCAATTGAATCAACAATTAAATTCAAAAATAGCTTTAAACATTGGTTTTGAGAGATCAACAGTTTTCGGCTCACCCAAATTCATACCTACGATATCATTTTCTGGAAAAATAAACAATCAAAGCAGCTTAATGATAGGCTTTCCGGATTCTAAATTTACTTATTCTAATAATGAGCGAAACCAATTTAGTTTGAGTAATAGCTATAATGGCAGTTTTTACAATCTGGATGAATCTGTTGCTTTATACACTACGGCAGCAAAAATAAGCACTTCCCAAATGACAACTGCATTAGAATATGAAAGAAATATGGATAAAAACTGGTTCATAAATTTTAAAGCTGGTTATGACTTCGACAAAAAATATAATGTTTTAGACGAAAACAATCATAAATTATATGATTTTAATACCGGTAACGGTTACATTTTAAGCATTGGGATCAAATACAAACAATAAATAAATTTAAACACTATGAATAATTTAAAAAAAGGAATATTATTCGCGGCACTATTTTCAAGTCTGTTTTTTATAGGCTGCAGTAATGATGACGAAGATGATGAATTAGTAGGAAACTGGATTAAAAAATCATCATTTGATGGGCCGGCCAGATCTAGTGCAACCAGTTTTATTATTGGAGATTATGCTTATATTGCTACTGGGTATACTGGAGACGAATATTTAAAAGATTTATGGGCCTACAACTCAAATGGAGATTATTGGGAACAAAAAGCTGATTTTACCGGAATTGGAAGAAGTTCTGCTTCTAGTTTTACATTAAACGAAAAAGGATACGTTGGTCTTGGATATGATGGAACAAACAAACTGAAAGATTTTTATCAATACGATCCAAGCAGCAATTCATGGACACAAAAAACTGATTTTACAGGATCGGCACGTTATGGAGCAGTGGGTTTTCAGGTGGGCGGAAAAGCTTATTTCGGAACAGGTTATGATGGAAATTATTTAAAAGATTTTTATCAATATGATGATTCTGCTAATACGTGGACACTTGTTAGCGGTTTTAGCGGAAATAAAAGACGTAATGCTACCGTGTTTGTCATAAATGACAAAGCCTATTTAGGAACTGGTGTAAATAACAGTGTTAATCAGGTAGATTTTTGGGAGTTCAACCCCGCAACTGATGTTTGGACCAGACTTCGGGATATTGATCAGGATGATGATGATGATTACAGCTGGAATAATGACTATGCTATAACCCGATCAAATGCATCCAGTTTCAGCTTAAACGGATTAGGATATGTTGTAGGCGGTGAAGGTATTAAAACTGTATGGGAATATAATCCTTCTACTGACTTATGGGAAGAAAGAACTGCACTCGAAGGAGCTGCCAGAACTGATGCCGTAGGTTTTGCAATTAACAATAGAGGCTTTTTAATGTTAGGAAGAATTGGCTCAACGTATTTCGATGATGCCTGGGAATTCAAACCGTTAGAAGAACAAAATGACGATGATAATTAATGCCCCAAATTTAAAATTCTTCCGGAGAATATTCCGGAAGAATTTGCTTTTTATTCTATTTTTCCTGCAGTTGACAGCTTGCACAGAAAAGGAAACTTTGCACGTTGAATCTATAAAAACCGCATCCGGCTGGGGATATACAATTTCGCATAAAGATAAAATTCTAATCAAGCAAACCATTATTCCGGTTATTAGCGAGGTCAAAAGTTTTAGTTCAGAGGAAGATGCTTTGAAAGTGGCTGATTTAGTAGTAAAAAAGCTCAATCAAAATACATCTCCATCGGTAACCAAAAATGATTTAATTTTATTAAAAATAAAAATGTAAATGAATATCGGTGCCCTTAAAAATACAAATTCAAATAAAATTTTATTCCATGTTACGATATGGACTTTCTTTATATTGACATCACTGATTCAATTTTATGAAAGCCCATTTAGAATCAACAATGATTTCTATGTACAATGGGGAACGGGAATTATTTTGTTTTATCTGAACTATTTTTACCTAGTACCTGTTTTACTTTTAGAAAAAAAATACTGGCTCTTTTTTTTCTTTGTAATTGTATTAATTGTATTCTTTATGGTTATACGAATCAATTATTTTTTTCCGGAATTCAGAAATTTCCGACCCCAGCATACAATGCCTCCAGAAATGAAAAATTTCTTAAAACATGAAAAATTTAGAATGGACATGGGGAAACAGCCTCTTTTTTTTAAAATAGGCCCATCCTTTTTTTATCTTCTAATTACAGCCATTAGTACAATTATTAGAACCTTAACGGAGTTTTATCAAAACCAACAAAACAAATTAATAGCCGAAACACACAGAACAAACACTGAATTGAATTATTTACGAAAACAAACTAATCCACATTTTCTCTTTAATTCTCTTAACAGCATCTATTCTTTGGCTCACAAAAAATCTGATTTGGTCCCTGATGCCATCGTGACATTATCTGAATTAATGCGCTATATGCTGTATGAAACAGATAATAAAACGGTGGCTTTAGAAAAAGAGATCAATTATATTCAGAATTATATTGAATTACAAAAATTGAGGCTCAACAACATTGAAGCCATAGTTATAAACGTTCATGGCGATACTAAAAATAAATTCATTGAACCTTTGTTATTAATTTCATTTATTGAAAATGCCTTTAAATACGGAACAGATTATAAAGGAGCTGCTCATGTAAAGATCAAAATTTTTATTCTAGAGAATAATCTCGATTTCTGGGTTGAAAACACTATCGAAAGCTATGAAAAAGATCCTGAAAATTCAGGCATCGGATTAGTAAATATCAAAAGTAGATTAGATTTGTTATATCCTAACGCACATGAGTTAACGATAAAAGAAGATAAGCAATATTATCATGTACATCTACATTTAAAACTAGATAGAATTCAAACTGACATTCATTAAAATCAATACCAAACAAAGCCAGCTAATTTAATATTTTAACTAAATTTTAAATTGTAAATCTTTCATTTAAAGCTACTTTTGACTTGACCAATTTATTAAAATTTAAATCGAAACAGATGAGATGTGTAATTATTGATGACGAACCTTTAGCAGTAGATTTGTTAAAAGATTTTGTTAGCAAAGTTGAATCATTAGAATTAATCACCACTTTCAACAATGCCATTGATGCCGTTTCTTTTATTAATCAAAATAATGTCGATTTAATTTTTCTCGATATTCAGATGCCTCATTTCTCAGGGATTGAATTTTTAAATACCATTGAAAAAAAACCTTTAGTTATTTTTACAACTGCTTATTCTGATTATGCTGTTGAAGGTTTTAACCTTGGTGCAGTTGATTACCTGGTAAAACCAATTCCGTTTCATCGCTTTTTAAAATCTGTAGTTAGGGCACAACAAATTTTAATTCCAACAACAGTTCAGGCTATTTCGGAAAGTACAACAGCCCCTGAATTAGAGCAGGATTTTATGTTCGTGAGAGCCGAATATGAAAATGTAAAAATGAATTTTTCGGATATATTATTTATCGAAGGATTGAAAGATTATGTCAAAATCTACACTACAGATAACAAATTCACTCTGACACTCATCAGCTTGATAAAATTAGAAAATCTACTATTCAGCAAAGGTTTTTCAAGAATTCACAGGTCATACATCATCAACATCAAGCATGTAAAATCAATACAAAAAAATAAGGTTTTGATTAGCGACAAACGCATTCCGATTAGTGAAAGTTATAAAAATGCTTTTTTCGAAAGGATCAATTTATAAATTCAATCTTCGTTTTTAAACCAGCCTGAATACATCACATAATTATTTGAAATACGCTCGATTTCGCCTGCAAAATCTGACTGATCAATATCTTTCACCTTTTTGGCAGGAACACCGGCGTAAATACTTCCTGAAGTTACCACTGTGTTTTGTGTTAAAACTGCCCCGGCTGCAATAATCGAATTACTTTCGATAACACAATTATCCATTACGATAGCTCCCATTCCAATCAACACATTATCATGAATAGTACAGCCATGTACAATCGCATTGTGTCCTATTGAGACGTTATTACCAATAATTGTTGGATGTTTTTTATAAGTACAATGAATAATAGCACCATCCTGAATATTGACCTTATCCCCAATTTTAATAAAATTTACATCGCCACGAATCACAGCATTGAACCAAACACTACATGAATCACCAAAAATAACATCACCAACAATAGTAGCATTTTCGGCAACATAACAATCGTCAGGAATTATGGGAGACTTCCCGTTTACAGCTTTTATTAACATGATATTCTAAATTTAATTAACCGCAGGACATTTACAATCGTATCGTTCTCTGGTACAAAACAAATTAATCCCAAGAGTAATCTGATGATAACCACCTGTATCAAATTTTACATCGCCTGTAACGTTTGAATAGGTATAGGCAAACATGAATTTTTTATAATTAACACCAATTATAGGTGTTATATACTGTAATTTTTGATTATTGGCTCCGCTTCCTGCGCTATATCTTGCTCCGTCAAAACTTCTTCTGTAAGACAATGCAGCCCATAAACTCCCAAAATCCATATTTTTGTAAGCTTTTAAATTCAGATCAATAGACTTTTCTTTCGTTTTATCAAAATATTGAAATAATATAGAAGGTTCCCAGGAAATATTTTCTGTTTTTCCAAAAACGTATCCCGCACTAAAAAGAAATTTTCTCAAATTATCACTTTCATAATCCGTATATAATTGCCTTCTGGTTTCAATAAGTCCCTGAACAGTCGCGTGAGCATAAAAATCCAAAAAATTATATGAAGCCCCTACATCAACATTGAAGTAAGAATCTGTTTGAACTGATCCGAAAACAATTGGGTCAAAGATGCCTCCAAATGCAGTTTCATCCAACTGACTCTGAATAAGACCACCGCTAATACCAAAAGAAAGCTGGTTTAAATCCAGTTCACTTCTTGAAAACATAATATGATGGGCATACGTAAGTTTCACTCCCTTTTGCGAATGATAACCATTTTTATCATTAAAAACGATAATACCCGCACCTGACCTTTCACCAACTCTACCATTAAAACTTAAGGTTTGCAAAGAGGGTGCATCATCCTGACCAAACCATTGTTTTCTGGCAGTCAATCTTATTTTGGCACAATTTGCTGCGCCAGCCATAGAGGGGTGAATCAAGTAATAATTATCAGACAAATAATCAGAGTATACCGGAATTCCTTCTTGCGAATAGGAATAAAGAGAAGTGATTATAAAAACAAATAAGATTCTGATTCTCAATTTCGTATAAGTAAACATATTGGATGCTTTTTAAATTTAACAAGATTGATTACAAAAAGAATCTTAATTATTTTATTAAAAAACCAAATATAGCCATTAGTAGAAAATAACTTTATTAAATTTACAAAAAATATACAGACATGGCAAAAATCACTATAAAAGAAACTCAAAATCCGACGATCATAAAATTCGAATTTGAAGATTTTATAACTCAGAATCAAAATTTTGAATTCAAAAATATCGATGAAGCAAAATCATCCCCTTTAGCCCAACAATTATTTTATCTTCCATTCGTAAAAACAGTTTATATTTCAGGGAATTTTATTGCTGTAGAAAGATTCAGCATTGTAGAATGGGAGGATGTTCAGGATGCTGTTGCTGAACAAATTGAAGCTTTTGTTAATAACGGCGGTACCATCATAAACATAGATGAAAACAAGTCTAAAAAACAACCGATAACTGTTTATGGGGAAACAACTCCAAATCCGGCTGCCTTAAAATTTGTAGTAAGCAGAATGCTGACTAAAAATGCTGTTGAATACAAAAATATAGACCAGACAGCTTCTTCTCCATTAGCAAAAGAATTATTTAAGTTTCCATATGTGAAAGAAGTTTTTATTGATGAAAATTACATTTCGGTTACAAAATACGACATCAATGACTGGCAGGAAATTACTCTTGAACTAAGAACTTTCATCAAACAGTTTATTGAAAATGGAGGAACAGTTTTAGACGAAAGTTTAATTGAAACTTCTACTAAAAATGATATTACAAAAGATGAAGCTTTTGATAAATTAGACGTAACATCACAACAAATAATTAACATTCTGGAAGAATATGTAAAGCCGGCTGTTGCAGCAGATGGAGGAAATATTGCTTTTGATTCGTATAATGAAAATGACAAAGTTGTAAAAGTGATTTTACAAGGTGCCTGTAGTGGTTGCCCGTCATCTACATTTACTTTAAAAAGCGGTATCGAAAATATGCTAAAAAGCATGCTGAATGATGAAAAAATTACTGTTGAAGCTTTAAATGCTTAAAAAACAAATTAATTTATATTTAAAAGCGTCATTTATGGCGCTTTTTTAAGCTCCATACTTTACTTATTTTCAGTAATTTATCAAAAAAACTAATATTTGAGCAAAATAGTTAATATTGCATTTAACTTATTAATTTTATGAAACATGGGACTATCATCGTTTTTAAGAAATTTACTGGGCAAATCTAAGGATTCCTCTGTCGTCCTCAGTACTCAGACACAAAATGCCAATACAGAAACCGAAGAAACGACTGCAACTTCATATATTGAAAAAGCAGAAACTTTTTTCGAGGAAACTTTTACTAAAATTAAAGAAACCTCAGAACCTATATTAGAAGAAGCTGAGGAATTTACAGATCACGCAAAAGATATCCTAAGTGAATATGTAGAAAAAGCAACAGACTCTATAAATGACATTATTGATTCCGTAAAAGAGAGTGTAGAAACTGAAAATACTCAACCAATATCTTATGATACAGTAGTAGACATTAGCGAAAAAGCAATAACAGAAAATGACTAATAACTGTTATATCTCATAAAGAATTAAGACTTTTTTTCAACAGTAAATCTTTATATTTGCAAAATTAATATACCTTCTCTTTGAGAAGGTTTTTTTATCTAAAAACATGGATGTTAACCCAGATCAACTCAGTAATTACGCAACACGATTTATTGATTTATTAATTGATTATTCGCCGAAATTAATTTCTGCTTTTTTAATTTTATTTATTGGCTTATACGCCATCAGATTGACAAACAGAATCATTAGAAACATAATGATTAAAAGAAATTTAGACCCCACTTTATCTAAGTTTCTTGCTGACATATTGCTATGGGCTTTACGAATTTTATTATTCGTAACCGTTATTTCAAATCTCGGAGTACCAACTTCATCATTTGTTGCTATTTTAGGAGCAATGGGTTTAGCTGTGGGCTTATCATTACAAGGTTCACTTTCAAACTTTGCCGGCGGAATGCTGATTATTCTTTTCAAGCCATTCAAGGTAGGAGATACTATTGAAGCACAAGGCATTATTGCTACAGTAGCAGAAATTCAAATTTTTGTTACAAAATTAATTACAGGAAACAACCAAACTGTTTTTATTCCAAATGGAGCATTATCCAATGGAAATATTATTAATTATTCAATGCAGGGTGAGCGTAAAGCTGATTTGACTTTTGCCGTTTCTTATGACTCTGATATCAAAAAAACAAAGGATATTTTGTTAGACGTGTTAATTAAAAACCCTAAAGTTCTTAAAACTCCGGCACCTGAAGTTTTTGTAAAGAACTTAACGGCAAGTTCTGTAGAATTCGCAGTTCGTCCATGGGCAAAAAACGAAAACTACGGAGCTGTTTTTTCTGAAACTTTGGAGAATTGCAAAACAGCATTAGATGAAGCAGGTATTGCAATTCAACCTTATACACTGCAGAAATAAAAAATACTTATTGTTTTTTTGAAGGAGTAATCATAAAATCTTTTAAATAATAAGGTTCAAAATAAGCGACATCTACAGTGTCGCTTTTTTGATACTTATCATAACTGATTTTACTCATTGCTGCAGCCGAAGGATATTTGACATCTTCTAAAAATATGAAGTTTTCGTTGGACAAAACTAACTTGCATTTTTCTGCACAGTCACCAACAAAATAAATTGTTTCAGTAAAATCCTTAAACGAATTTTCATCAATAACTTCTGCGAGTATTGGTCTTTCAATTTCTAAGTCAGCATTATAAATTGCGCTGTAAACCTCCATTCTTCTGGCATCCAGCATTGAAATTATTTTCCCTTCATTAACTTTAGCCTGAGATGCTAAAGTTTGCAAAGTATCTACTGCAATCAATGGGATGTTTAATGCAAAACATAATCCTTTTGCTGCCGAAACCCCTATTCGCAGACCGGTATAAGACCCAGGCCCCTGACTTACGGCAACTGCTGCTAAATCATGAACTAAAATTCCCGTTTCAGCGATTATTTCCTCTATAAAAACATGTAATTTTTCAGCATGTGAATAGCCTTCTTCTGCAATTTCTTTGCATATAACGGTTTCACCATTTTTAGCAATGGATACAGAACAATTTTTGGTGGCGGTTTCTATATTGAGAATAAAAGACAATGTAATAAGTGTTTTTATTAAAAAATCATCTGAAAATTAAAGTTGCAAAAATAAAGGTTAATAACCAAAATAACAGAAATGCTACACATAAATTTGCTAATAAAAAGCCTAAATATATAATCAGTCTTTTTTGTACTGCAAAATATCTAAACTCATCATTATAATATTTTGTCTTATAAACACTGTAATGCACCCATATCAAATATGTAACTATAACAGTAAAAGCACCAAGCAAACTGAAAAGCATTTCTGCCGGAACTCCATGCAATGCAATGATCATACTATTGATTTACTTTTTTGTAACTTCAGCTTTTTTAAGTTTTACCTTATCTCCGGAATTTAATTCTTTAGAAACGGTCGTATAAGGACCTGTAATAACAACATCACCAGATTTCAATCCAGACATTACCTCGATATTAGTATCATCCTGAATACCTGTTTTTATAATTCTGATTTTTGCTTTATCCCCGACTTTTACGAAAACACATTCGAATCTTTTATCACTTTTCGGCGTTACTTTTTTATCCTCATTCGGATCCTCAACTTTAAAATCTTTTACAGCAGATGTATCTGATTTTACTACTACAGAACTAATTGGCACTGCCAAAACATTATGTTTTGTATTTGTGATAATATCAACAGTTGCTGTCATTCCCGGTCTGAATGGTGAATATGATGCAGGCTTCCCTTCCAGCAGATCCAGGTAAGATTCTTTTAAAATCCTAACCTTTACCTTAAAATTAGTCACCTGATCTGAAGTCAAAGTGGTACTTGCAGAATTCGAAATACTTGTTACAGTACCTTTAAATTTTTTCTTTAGATAAGCATCAACTTCTACATTTGCTTCATCACCTATTTTTATTTTTACAATATCATTTTCATTTACATCTACTTCAACTTCCATGTTGTTAAGATTTGCCACTCTTAAAAGTTCTGTTCCGGCCATTTGCTGCGTTCCCAGAACACGTTCACCCAACTCTACATTTAATACTGAAATAGTTCCGTCTGCCGGAGCATAAATTGTGGTACGCCCTAAATTATCTTTTGCCTCATTTACAGATGCAGAAGCACTTTGAACATTATAATACGAACTTTGTCTGGTCGCTTTAGCAACTTCAAATGAAGCGATAGCCTTGTCCCAGTCAGATTTTGAAATAACACCTTTATCATACAAGGTTTTATTTCGCTCATAATTCGCTTTTGCTTCTTTAAAACTTGCTTCTGATTGAGTTAAGCCAGCCTTGGTTCCGGATAAATTCGAAACAGAACGATTATAACTTGAGGTGTATAAATCCGGATTTATTTTTACCAGCAAATCACCTTTTTTTACAACCTGACCTTCTTTTACGTTTAACAAAATAATCTCCCCTGAAACTTCCGGAGATATTTTAACTTCTATTTCAGGTTGAATTTTTCCTGTAGCTGAAACTGTTTCAATAATAGTTGAAGCTGTTACTTTTGATATTTCTACTTCTTTGCCTTCGTCCTTATTTCCTATTACTCCCGATTTTGAAAGTACTAGTAAAGTAGTAATAATAACTATTGCACCACCGACTAAGAAATAAATTGTTTTTTTTGACATAATAAATTATTTTTGAATAACCGGAACTATTGGAATCCCAAAGTAAAATTCAAGTATTTTTATTTTGAACATGTAATCATATTTTGTTCTGATAAGATCAGATTGCGCGTTGGTCAGTAATGTCTGCGCCTGGGTGAAATCAAATGAATTCATTAAACCAACATCGTATTTTTCTTTCGCATAATTATATGATTGTTGTCTTGCTTCTAATGTCACAGTCGAAGATTCATAAGCATTTAATGCTCCTTTTGCATCTGTAAAAGCTGTGTAAACATTACGTTGCAAATCTAAACTTTTTTGCTCTAAATCTATTTTAGATTTTTCTAAACTTACTTTATTACGCTCAACATTATTTCGTACTGAAAAACCGTTGAAAATTGGAACTGACAATTGAAAACCAAAAGATTGACCTTTATTGTTACTAAATTGATCCAAAATTCCATCCGGACTTCCCAAAACCGGAGAATAATTATTCGTCAAAACTGACTGATTTGTTCCTTCTACATAACCAATTTGTGAAGTTGGATTTAACGTATTCGGAACTGATCCCGTCACAATATCTGAATAACTTGCTCTGGTATTAAAATTATAAAAAGCACTCAAAGTAGGCTGATAAGCACCTTTAGCAATCGCTACATTTTTTTCAGCAATTTCAAGATTAGTCTGTGCAATCTTTAAGTCGGTTCTAATCTCTTTGGCTTTGTTGTAAATATCTACCGGATTTTGCGCCAAGATATTATTTTCATCTTTTACATTGGTATCATCAATTACATCAAAATCTGTAAAATCCTTAAGCTGTAATAATTGCGCCAAACTCAATTTAGAAATTAACAAACTATTTTCTGCAACAATAATTGCTTGCTGGTCTGTTGCGACAGTAGCTTTAAGGTCGTACAAATCACCACGTGGAATTGTACCTGCTTTAACCATCTCTTCCGAACGGGCAAATCGTTTTTCATCAATTATCATTTGCTCTTTTTTAACTTTCAAATTTTCTTTATTGAAAAGAATTTCTAAAAAAGCATTTGCAACATTTAGAGAAATATCCTCCTGCATTTTTACCAATTGATATTGTGATGCAATAATAGATAGTTTTGTTCTTCTATAAGTATTTTGAATTTGTAATCCTTTGTAAATATCAACACCCACACTAAGACCTACAGAAGAATATTGTGTAGTTTGATTTTCAAGTAAACCGGTAGTAATATTTTGATTCAAACCAACGTTCCATGAATGGGAAGCACTACCGTTTACAGAAGGCAGATAATTTCCAAAAGCATCTTTTTTATCTATTGCTGCGTTTTTAACATCTAACTCAGATAGTTTTATGGTGATATTATTATCTAATGCATATCGCACACATTCTTCCAGTGTCCATTGTTTTGTTTGTGCCTGAGCTGATAATCCAAGCCCAAATAACAAGGCAAAAACAAGATTATTATATTTATTTATTTTCATATATTTCGAATGAAAGCAGAGTAAAGATACCATGCAAATTTAACATTTTATAAACCCAAAAATCTTTTACAAAATCAAATTATTTTTTTTCGCCTTCTCCTTCACTAATCAATCCCTGATTCCAGATTTTAATTTTATCAGAAGATTTGATCCCGCCCTTAACCTGAACATAAATTCCATCACTAACTCCTAAAACCAAATTTTTACGTTGAAATTTTTGAGCAGTAGTCTCTACTTCTACATATGGTTTTTGCGTTTTTTTGTCAAATTGAACCAATGATTCTTTGATAGCCAAAACCTTGTCTGCCTTTTCCAAAATAATTGAAGCATTTGCACTTAAACCAGCTCTAATAAAAGTAGCATCTCTATTTTCTAAAGAAGCTTTAATCTCAAATTGAATCGCTCCGTTTTCAGTTACTCCTTTGGGAGCTATATAAGTTAAAACTGCATTAAATTTTTTATTTTCTATGGCTCCGACTGTAATTTCGATTGCCATTTTTTCTTTTATTTTTCCAACTTCAGATTCATCTATCTTTCCAATAAAAATCATTCTTCCAACATCTGCAACACTTGCTATAGTCGTTCCTTCATTAAAATTATTACTCTCAATAACCTGATTCCCTACTTTCACCGGTACGTCTAAAATCATTCCGTTAACTGTAGAACGAATAAGTGTATTGGCATAATTTCCTAATGATGCTGTTGTTCCTGTTTTTACAATATCCAGGTTTTGTTTTGCAGACAAATAATTTTGTTTAGCCTGCTTATAAGCCAATTGTGCTGCGTCAAAATCATTAGCAGAAATTACATCTTTATCAAATAAGGTCTTTTGTCTTTGATATATCTTCTCCTGATTATCTAAAGCAATTTTAGCTGTCTGAACCTGATTTTGAGTACTGCTCACGTTAGATACATTTGCAACAACCTTAATTTTTGCAATCATATCTCCGGCTTTAATTTTTTCTCCGGCTTTAATATAAACCGCTTCAATAATACCTGAAATATTTGGTTTGATTAAAACTTCTTCATCAGGCTGAATATTACCGGTAGCAATAGTATTTTTTACAATCGTTTTAATTTCAGCTTTTTCTGTTTTAAAAACAATTGGTGATTCCTGGTTTTTAGCATACAAATAATATAAAGCGCCAAAAAAGATAATGGTAATAAGAACTAAAATAGTTATGGTTATTCCTTTTTTCATTTGTTATTATTTAATCGATTATTTTGATTGATAATTTTATTCTGTTCTTAATGCATCAACGGGCTTTACTTTTATTGCAATCTGAGCCGGAATAAAACCCGCTAATAGCCCTGATCCCACTAATATTAGTAAAGCAACAAATACAACTCCTAAGTCTACACTTGGGTTTGCAAACATGGTATTGCTATTTGGAGGCATTGAATCTAATGCCATGTTTAAAAGCGCAATGATTCCGGTCGCTACGGCTATCCCAAACATACCTGAAATGATTGTTAAAAATATGGCTTCTGATAAAATCTGTCCTCTAACTGCTGCCGGAGTAGCACCCAAAGCTCTCCGAATTCCAATTTCTTTCGTACGTTCTTTAACTACAATAAGCATAATATTTGAAATACCGATTACACCGGAAATCAACACCAAAGTTCCTACAAAATAAGCAATGATTTTTAAAATATTAAAAAGACTTTGCACTTTATTAAACTGTTCGTATAAATCAAAATTCCCAACTGCTCTTTCATCAGCAGGATTAACCGAGTGAAGTGCTTTTATTTTTTCTAAAATCTGTGGTTTTAAAGCCGTAATAGATGTTTCATCTTTGGCTGTAAGCGCCATCCATCCTACTTTATCTCCATAATTAAAAGCTTGCTGAAAAGTTGTAAACGGGACAAAAATATTTTTTTGTTCCTGCTCAGCATTTCCTCCTTGTTGTTTAGAGTTATATACCCCAACGACCATAAAATTAATTCCGTTGATTTTTACATATGTCCCAACAGCTTCTTCTTCTTTTCCATAAAGCTCAGTAATAACACCTTTTCCAATTACCGCTACTTTTCTTCTTTCAAGTATGTCCTGTTGATTTATAAAACGTCCTTTTGTGATATCCATTGGCTGCTGCTTTATCAATTCAGGATAATCACCATAAATGGTAAATGCAGAAGTTTTTGTCCCTCTAACTACATTGTTTGTCCCATTAAAATCACCCAATTGATTTCGGGGAGAAACATATAATAAATCTGGGAAAGCTGCTTTTAAAGATGCAACATCACTATTTCTAAAATCATAACGACGTACTTTTGGTAAGCCTTTATATGCTTTTGATGTCGTCTGGCTCCACATAAACATAGTGTTTGTAGCTATTCCGTCAAAACCTTTTTTTACCCCGTTTTCCAATCCATTTCCTGCAGCAAGTAATATTACTAAAATAAATATACCCCAAAACACACCAAATGCAGTTAAGACTGTTCTAAAAACATTGGCTGTTAAAGCCTGTAAAATCTCATCCCAATTATCTTTGCTAAACATAGTTATTCGTCTCTAAGTGCTACAATAGGTTTTATTTTTGCAGCTCTGTATGCCGGGAAAAAACCTGCCATGGCTCCTGCAAATACAAGTAAAACAAGTGTTGTTAGAGCTACACTAAAATCGACTTCAGGATTTCTGAAATATTCGCTCTGAACCATTGGTCCAACAAATTCCAGCAATAACAAACTAGCCAATAGTCCGGAAAAGCCGGCAATAGTGGTGATAAAAATAGATTCATGAAGTATCATCGAAATAATAGAAAAAGGTGATGCTCCTAACGCTTTTCTGATTCCAATTTCTTTAGTTCTTTCTTTTACAATGATAAGCATAATATTACTTACCCCAACAACACCGGCAATAATAGTACAAATACCAACCCACCAAAAGAACAATCTGATATAAAGATTTAAATCATAAAATTGTTTTGCTTCTTCAACAGAATTATAAACTCCTATAGCACTATCGTCATTTGGAGCAATAATGTTTTTAGCTTTTAATAACCTTTTGACATCTTCGGTAAATTTTTTTGACTGTGCCAAAGCTTCATCATAATTGGCTTTCTTATTCAAAACAAACTGCATACCGGTTATTTTATCACCTGCACCAAAAGCACGCTGATTAGTGGTCATAGGCATATAAATCCTGGATTCTTCTCTTTCTCCGGAAGGATCTGTAAAAACTCCAATTACTTTAAAATTTATATTATTGACTAAAATCTCTTTTCCTATTGGGTCTTTCTCTTTAAACAAATCCTGCTTAACCTTCAAACCAATGGCAACTACTTTCTCATTATTTTTCATATCACTATTGTTAATGAAACGTCCCTTAATAATAGTACCATTTTCAAGAGACAAATAATCCGGGCTAATACCCCTAAACTGATAATTTCCGGATTCTTTTCCATAACTCACAATACCTCCCCACGTATTACGAACAGATGATTTTTTATCAATCTCTTCATCAAATTTTTTAACCGGAAGATCATAATCACTGTTTCTTAACTGAATTTGCCTGCCTGGATTTAATCCTTTGTATTCTTTAGTTGTGACATTTGACCAAACTTCAATAATTCCTTTAGCATCATTCTCGAATTGCTTTTCAATTCCATTTTGAAGTCCTTTTCCGGCACCAAGCAAAATCACTAAAATAAAAATTCCAGAAGCCACAGAAATTCCGGTAAGAAATGTTCTTAACCTGTTTTTGGAGATTGCTTCAAAAATTTCCTGCCAACGTTCAATATTAAACATAAGATGATGCTCTAACTTGTTCTACCTTTTTATCGTCAATAATTAATCCGTCTTTCAGGACTACATTTCTTTTGCACATAGCGGCAATATCAGGCTCATGAGTAACAATTAAAATAGTCTTTCCTTCATCATTAATTCCCTGAATAAGTTCCATAACCTCATAAGAAGTTTTAGTATCTAAAGCCCCTGTTGGCTCATCTGCCAATAAAACTTTCGGATTTGATGCCAATGCCCTTGCAATGGCAACACGTTGTTTTTGACCTCCTGAAAGTTCATTTGGTAAGTGATGCGAATGAGACCCCAGTCCTACTTTCTCCAAATATTTCATTGCAATATCGTAGCGTTCTTTTCTTTTTATTCCTTGATAATATAACGGCATAGCTACATTATCAAGAGCAGTCTTATAATTTATTAAATTGAAAGATTGAAAAACAAATCCCAGAAATTTATTCCGATATTTTGATGCTATTGTTTCGTTAAGATTTTTTATCGGAGTTTTATCTAATATGTAACTTCCTGAATCTGCCTCATCCAGAATTCCTAAAATATTAAGAAGTGTAGATTTTCCTGAACCGGAAGATCCCATTATGGCAACAAGTTCTCCTTCTTCTATATTAAAATTTATCCCTTTTAACACATGCAATTCTGAACTTCCCATTTTATAGGATTTATGCAAATCTTTGATTTCAATCATAATACCGCTGAATTTTAAGACAATAATAACATTTTAATTACGTATTTTATGGTAATAAAAAGTTAATAAATTTTATCTGACTTTTAGAATAAGACTACATAATTGACTAATTGTTACACTTTTTTCAAAGAATATAAAAGTTTTCTTAATTTTGACCCACTAAAAACCTTCACATGAAATTTCTTTCTTTTTCAGTTCTTTGTATAACCTTAACATTATTGGTTAGCTGTTCTACATCTAAAAAACTGGCCACATTAAAACCTGAACCAGATGATGCTAGTCCGTTAATTTATGACAGTAATCCATCTTTTATTAATTTACCGATCACTGTAAAATTAAAAGATATTGAAAATCAAACCAACACACTTTTAAACGGATTGATTTTCGAAGATAATAATATTGAGGATGATGACATCGAAATAAAAATCTGGAAACAAGCTCCAATCAAAATTCAAAATGATCCGGCAAACGCAGATAAAAAGATAAAAACCATATTGCCTTTAAAAGCAAATATTAAATATCGAATTGGAACTAAGAAGTTAGGAGTCGAACTTTACGACACACGTGAATTCAACTTGAATGGTGTAATTACTTTGTCAAGTGAAGCCAACTTAACAAACTGGAAACTAAACACAAAAACAGAATTTAAATCTCTTGACTGGAACGAAAGTCCAACCATGACTGTTTTTGGAAAAAACATGCCTATCACTTATTTAGTAAATCCGGCAATTTCTATTTTTAAATCAAAAATTGAACAAAGTATAGATTCGGCAATCGAAGAATCAATGGATTTTAAGCCAAATGTTTTATCAGCTTTAGAAAAAATCTGCACGCCTTTGAAAATGAACGAAACTTATGAAAGCTGGCTTCAAATTGTTCCGGTAGAAGTATATTCGACTAATGTAAAACTCAAAAACGATTTGTTTTTACTGAATATGGGAATGAAGTGCAATATGGAAACTTTGATTGGAAAACAACCTGAATCTAAGTTTAATAGCTCTAAAATTGTTTTGAAACCGATAGCCAAAATTCCAAATCAAATTGCAACTAATATCGCTGCTATATCAAGTTATGTTGAGGCTTCAAAAATCATGACTAAAAATTTTGCGGGACAGGAATTTGGAACCCGAAGTAAAAAAGTTACCGTAAAAAACGTTGAAATTTGGCATAAAGACGGAAAAATGGTAATTGCTCTTGAGGTTTTAGGATATGTAAACGGAACCATCTATTTAAACGGTTTTCCCCAATATAACCCACAGACTAAAGAAATTTATTTCGATAAACTGGATTATGTTTTAGATACGAAAAGTAAATTAATACGAACTGCAAACTGGCTGGCTCAAAGCTATATTCTGAAAAAAATGGAAGAAAGCTGTCGATATTCAATACAGCCTAATTTAGAAGAAGGTAAAAAAAGTATGGCCACTTATCTTAAAAATTACTCCCCAATGCCAGGTGTTTTTATTAACGGAAAAATGGAAGATATACAGTTTGACAAAATACAATTAACCAATCAGGCCATTATAGCATTTATCAAGATCAACGGAACAGTGAATGTCTCTGTTGATGGATTAAAATAAAAAAAAGACCGGATTCATTCGGTCTTTTTGCTTTTTGATTGATACATTCTATAAATTAAAAATCCAATTATAGCAACAAGCAAATACGGAATTACCATTAAATAAACGATTCCATCATTTACTGCCTCAGCTTTTTTAATGTTTGATTCTCCCGAAAGAGCAGCACGACACATTGCACATTGAGCATTTGCAGTAAGAGAAAAAAATATAGAAAATAGAATATAGAAATATTTCTTTGAGACCAAACTCGCAGCTATACTTCTATACGCTATTCTATTTTCTTTATTCGTTATCCTATTTTGTATGTTAAGCATAATAAGGAGAAATCATTAAATAAACCACAACACCTGTTACGGCAACATATAACCAAAGCGGAAAAGTTATTCTGGCTATTTTCCTATGCCTGTCAAAACGTTGTCCAAGAGCCCTCACATAACTAATTAAGACCAACGGAATAATAGCAACCGATAATATAATATGAGTTCCTAAAATAAAGTAATACAAAAATCTAACAGCTCCCACTTTTGCTTTTTCTACAGCATCAACAATTCCATCATGATTTAGGTCTCCCAATTTTACAGACTCAGCCGTCATATGATACGCTACATACATAACCAGAAAAGCTAGTGACAAAGCAATAGCAAAAGTCATTAAACGCTGATGGAGCTTTTGTTTACCATTTTTAATTGCTATTACTGCCAAAACTAAAACCACAGCAGTAATGCCATTTGTAGTGGCATAAATTGGGGGTAAAAACGAAAGGGGCTCAACATTAATTCCGAAGTCTTTTAATTTAACAGCAAATAAAACACCTACTACAGTTGGAATTAAAATAGAAACTATAGCTATAATTTTATTGAATTTTTTTTCTAATGAATGATCTTCCATTTTATTCTTCTAATAATATTTTAATATCCTGCTGAATGTCTCTAACGCCTTTTTTATCCAGGCCGTCATAATATAAAATTGGATTTCCGAAATCATCCTTACGACAACGAATATTCCCGTCTTTATCAATTAATGCAAATAATCCGGAATGTTCAAAACCACCATTTACTTTCGCATTCTCTCCCGCATACAAATTAAATCCTTTATTGGATAAATCCATAATAGTTGTTTTATCTCCGGTAAGAAAATTCCATGTAGATGATTTAACACCTAATAGCTCTCTATGCTCTTTTAAAACTTTTGCAGTATCATGAGTTGGATCAATAGTTATAGAAACAATGCCAAAGTTAGGATTCCCAAAAAAAGTTTTTTCAATCTCCAGCATACTCAGATTCATTTTTGGGCAGATCGACGGACACGTAGTAAAGAAAAACTCTAATACATAAACTTTACCTTTATAAGTTTCATTTGAAATTTTAATATTGTCCTGATTAGTTAATTCAAACTTAGGAGCGACACCAATTTTTACTAATTTTGTATCTGCTTTTGAAGTTTTCTGATCTACATTATCCAAGCGGTCCCCTTTTATGACTTCGCCATTTTTTATCCTGTCTACAATTTTAGGTACTGCATAAATTCCGAAAATTAAAATGATAAACGAAATTCCGATATAAGATTTATTTTTAAACATACAGTTCTAATTTATAGTTGTTTAGTAGCATTATGATTTTTTTTAAGAGCTGCACGGTATTCGTACAAAATTATTTTAAAATCATCCAGCATTTCGTTGCTTAATTCAGACGGATGAAAAGTACTATAACCTTCTTTATATTCCTCTTTTTTGTCTTTGTTATCCCCTTTTCTACCTCTAAGATTTCTTTCTTTATCAACAATAAAAACATTAGGTGTTCCCAGATTTTGATCTAGTTTACCTTTTAAATGTAATTGATTATAAAAAGCTTCAATTTGAGCAGGAGGAGCAAAAATAAAATTCCACCCTTTAACATCCGTAAAAGGTTTAAGTGCATCAACCACTTTTTGAGCATCCTTTTCCTTACCTATTGGACAAACTATTACAAATTGAAGATCTTCAAAACCATAATAACGTTTGTAAATTTTTTCATTTAAATTAAAATAATTTCCCCGGTTGCTTAAAATATCAGATCCTGAAAATCCTAAAACAGTAATTTTTTTATTAAGAGAAACTTTTTTATTATCTAAAGATTTCCAATTTCCAAAATCAGCAATTTTTGGAGTAATTACAGGAAGTGTAGTAAAACTATTCACGCCAGAAGCAAAAAACAAATAGGCAACAATTGGCAATACAAAAAGCGAAAAAAGAACTATATTTTTTTTCATTGTTACAATGGAAGTTAATGAGGTACAAAAATAAAAAAAGCTCCGTTAAACGGAGCTTCTTTTCGAATTAATATCATGTTAAAAATTCCATTTAATAGTAGAATCTTTAAAAACCCCATAAATATAATTTCCTTCTGTTAAGAGAATAAACAATAAATATAAAACAAGGAAGATAACCGGTGAAACAACAGACCATCTAAGGCTACTTTTCTCACCTTCCATATGCATAAATGCCCATACAATATAATATGCTTTGAAAATTGTAAGAATATAGAAAATCCAGTTTAACAAGTTCAAACCAACAAAATGATTAAATTCTAATGATTCAGGTTTTAAAATACCCAAAATAACTTCTACTGTAGTTACTACTGATAGTAATGCAAAAACAAACCAGATTCTTTTTGTATTTGATACGTGCTCGTGTGACATAATAATTAAAATCTAAAATTAAACTAAGTAGAAAACTGTAAATACAAATACCCAAACCAGATCGACAAAGTGCCAGTATAAACCAACTTTCTCTACCATTTCATAGCTTCTTCTTTTCTCGTAAGTACCTAATAACACATTAAAGAAAATAATGATATTAATAATAACTCCCGAAAATACGTGGAATCCGTGGAATCCTGTGATGAAGAAAAAGAAATCAGCAAATAATTTACTTCCGTATTCGTTTCTTGTCAGGTTTGCTCCTTCTACTACATATTTTGCAGTACCTAAACGAGACTCAGACTCTACCCTTGTGAGTACTGTTTTCTTCTTTTTATCAGTAAGCTGTTCTGTTCTGATTAATAATTCAGGATGCGCTTTAAAACCAGCCTGAACTTCAGCAACAGTATATGTTGGTTGTGTTTCAGCATCTTCAACAAACCAGGTTGCGTGGCTTCTTGTCAAAGCCTCTCTTTGCTCTGGTAATTTTACTGCAAAATCAGCCAAAGCTACTCTTTTACCGTTTGCATCAACAAACTGCAATAAACTTCCTCCAGCAGTTTCAACTGCACCATATTCCCCTTTAATGAAGTTTTTCCATTCCCAGGCCTGAGAACCAACGAAAATTAAACCTCCAATAATAGTTAAGAACATATATACAGCAACTTTTGTTTTCTTTAATTGGTGACCTGCATCAACAGCCAAAACCATTGTTACAGATGAAAAAATCAAAATAAAAGTCATTAAGGCTACATAATACATCGGAGCCGAAACACCGTGCATAAACGGGAAGTGAGTAAACACCTCATCAGCCAAAGGCCAGGTTTCAATAAATTTAAATCTTGAAAAACCATAAGCAGCCAGGAATCCAGAGAATGTTAAGGCATCTGATACGATAAAAAACCACATCATCATTTTACCATAACTTGCTCCTAATGGCTGGATATGCTCTCCGCCTCCCCAAGTTTTTTCGTCGTTATTTGCAGTAGTAACTGTCGCTTCCATAAAAGATATTCGTTAAAAAGTTCACAAATTTACGTTTTTTTCTTATTTAAAGAAATATAAAAATAAAAATAATAATACCCACAATAAGTCCAGAAAGTGCCAATACATTGCACCTAGTTCTATACCAAGAGTTTGACTCGAATTGTATTTTTGTTTAAAATGATTATAAATTATAATTAAAAGTGAAATTAATCCGCCTGCTAAGTGCAAGAGGTGCATAAGAGCAATAACATAAAGGAAAGTTGTAGTAATCGAACTACCTTGTCCTGTCATATAATACCCGCTTTCGATAATTTGTCCAAAGCCTCTGAACTGTAAAATTACAAAAGCAATTCCCAAAGCAAATGTTGATAAAAGAAATGCAGAAGTGGCACTTCTATTTCCTTTTTCAATTGCTTTTTTAGCTAAATAAAAAGTAACGCTACAACCAATAATAACCAATGTACTCCAATAAAAGGCAGTTGGCATCTGAAAATCCTTCAACCAGTCTGCTCTTGATTTACTAACTACAAAAGCACTTGTTAATCCGGCAAACATCATTGTCATACTTACCATTGCGAACAATAAAATCAACTTTGCCGACTTTGATTTTTGCACTTGTTCTTCACTTATTTTCATTGTCATTTCCATAACTATCTTAAAAATTTATCTACTATATATACAATCTGTAATAAAGAAATATAAGAAACACTAACTAACATTAATGTTCTGGCAGCCTTAGAAGTCCGCAACTGATATAATCGCACCGCATAAAACAACATCCATAATCCCAATAAAAAAACCACAACTGCCGCGATAGGTGTAACAAACAATTGTCCTGTATACCCTAAAACCGGCAATAAAGAAGCTATGATTAACCATATCGTATATAGCATTACCTGCAAAGCTGTTCCTTTATCTTTTTTTCCTGTTGGAAGCATAAAGATTCCAGCCCTTTCATAATCTTCATACAAAAACCAGCCAATAGCCCAAAAATGCGGAAATTGCCAGAAAAACTGAATTAAAAACAATGTACCGGCTTCTATTCCAAATTCTCCTGTTGCTGCCACCCACCCTAACATAAATGGAATTGCGCCCGGAAAAGCTCCAACAAAAACAGATAATGAAGTTACCGTTTTTAAAGGCGTATAAAGACTTGTATACAAAAATATAGATATTGCAGCAAACATTGCCGACTTTGCATTTATTGTATACAACAATACGACACCAATAATTGTCAATAAACTTGCTACAAATAAAGCTACTTTTGGAGTCATGCGTCCTGAAGGAACCGGACGATTTTTGGTACGATCCATTAAAGAATCAATATCTTTTTCGATTACCTGATTAAAAGCATTTGAAGCCCCGACCATACAGTAACCTCCAACCATCAACGCAGCTAAAACGCTCCATTGAAAAGGATTCTCACTATTTACACCTAACAAATATCCCGCAATCGAAGAAAACAAAACACTAATTGCTAAACCAGCTTTGGTAATCTCTTTGAAATCCAGAAATATTGATTTAAGTGAAATTGTATTTTTAGTAGCGCTCAATACCGTAATTGTTTGTGTATTTTTTTAAGTGGTGCAAATGTACAAATTAGATTATAGAATTTTGACCTATAAAATTAGATTTTTCTAATAAAACCTTTATAAAGTAAGGACTTTTAAATCTTTAACACAATTTCCTCGAAAAATCTTATTAAATATTAGTAATCAAAATACCAATTAAATACATCTGAACGCAGTCCTACAGTAAACCAGGTTGTATTTTGTGAAAAAGTAGCTGCAGTATTCTGCATTGGATCAAAATTTCTGTAAATAAAACTTCCGAAAAGCTTTAAATTAGTCATAGGGTTTATAAGATATCCTCCTTGAATATCAGCGATAAAAATATTGGTTTTATTACCCTGACCTACTTTTACACCAGAATCATACGGGCGATTTTCTTCATAACTTTTATAGATATTTCCTCCATAATTATAACCATCTTCTGTTGTATCAAAATCAAACCCTCTTTTTCCAATTGTTAGCTTCGCATCAGCATAATAACGGCCTTTGTGGTAACGTGCTATTGCAATTAATTCATTAAAATTACCACCCCATTGATGACCAAGACTTTGATTATTATGACCATAATTTGTTATTACCGCACTATGGGAATACACATACGGACGCACATGATTATACTCTAACTGCATTAGCAAATCTTTTACTTTAAAAGCGTTAAAATATTTAGCCCCTATTTGGTAACCAAATTTGTTTTTCCAACTATTATCTCCCCCTTTTACATCTCCAAATGAAAATTCATCGATTAAAAACTGCCCATACAAATTAATCTGATTACTCCATTTGTATTTAGATGTAAACCCTAAAAGAGCATTTCCACTTTTTGATGACGAAGCGAACTCAACAGAACGATAAAAAATAATTGGATTAACAAAATTCACATCAAAACCTCTATTATTACTATCTGTCCAAACTACAGATTCAAAAAAACCTAAATTCAGTTTATTTGAAACGTTCCAACTCAAATAATGGTTGGCCATATATTTTGATGCATACGTTTTATCTACCGTAACACCTGGACGAACATCTTTGAGCCACATATATGTATTGGTATATTTTATTTTCCAAAACGTAGTATTAATTTTTAAATAAGGATATGGACTTGCTCCGTCACTTTCTAACAATGACCGATACCCATCACCAATAAAATTTCTTCCATAGCCCAATTGAAAATCGAAAAATTTACTTGGAGTATAGGTTATATTCGCCTCGGCCAAAGGAAAATCATAAGAATCTGTTTTAAATTTTTTCGCAATACCCATACCTGGAATTATAGCAGGATTCCCTCCCGAAGGTTTTAAAGAGTTCGCATAATCGTTAAAATAACCGGCAAATCTTCCCTGACTTTCAAAAATTGTAGTTGTAAAATTGATTTGCTTTCCTACACCTCCTCTAAAATTAATAGCTCTGGTATTTACATAGGTAGAACCATCATAGTCCGAAGCCTTACCCATTTGCAAATCAACAATAGGATTCAAAGCTAACCAATAATCTTCACCCTGAATCTGAACCATATTTTCATTCCACCATTTTCTTCCTAGCCAGCCTGAAGTTTTCTTTTGAAGCGATTCGTTTACCGCTTTTAAATTATAATATTTTGAAACTTCAGCATACGTATAGGGCTTAGATGCAGTATGATTATTACTGCCAACCTGATTCATTGCTCCATCAAATTGCGCATAATAACTATGCGAAAGAGGAATATTCAAATGACTTTGGAATTCTGGGTTGTTGTATTTTTTATACACAATACTATCCAATTCTGTCATTGGCTTTTCTATTGGCTTTAAAATTTCTGCAGCAGCTAATGCCTCTGCTGCGATTTGCTCTGAACTTTTTAATGGCAAATCTATTGAAATAGTATATTTAGAATAGGTTGCAACACCATTATATGTGGAAGGTTTGATTTTAGGAAACTTACTAAAAACGCGTTTAGCCTCTTTAGCTAAATCATCATTTACTGCATTGATATAAATCACTTTAAAAGAACCATTTGTATCAACTTCAAACAACACTTTAACTTCACCTTTATAATTTGTCTGTTTTAAATTCTCAGGAATTTGAAAGTTCTCATATACAAAATCCTGAACTTCTTTGTAAAAACAATTTTCTAATTGTTTAGATACCAAATTTTCGCAATTAGGAAAAACAGGAAGCTGCTCAGCTGCAAAACCTGCCTTTACAGAAGATCGGTTTGTTTCCTGAGCTAAAACAACAAATGATGATAATGCCAGACACAAAGTTAAAAAACTTTTATTCAAAATATTTTTGATTTTCATTAGTATTGATTTGTGGTATTTTCTCCATTTACAATTGCTTTAGCAGATGAAGTTCCGATACGTTTAACTCCTAAACGAATCATTTCTATTGCTTCCTCATATGACTTAACACCTCCGGCAGCTTTTATTGGCAAAGGTGAAGCATTTTCCAACATCATAATTATTGAAGAAATAGTTGCACCATTTGGAGAGTTATCCTTAGTTTTATAAAAACCAGTTGATGATTTTACAAAAACCGAAGTATATTCTTCCTCTTTAAAATTCGAAATAACAATATTTTTTATCAAAGAAGAAAGCTGAATAATTTCTTTTTCATTCAATGCTGCCACTTCTATAATCCATTTAACTGTTTTATTATTTGCTAATCCTATTTGCGTGGCTATTAAAATCTCTTGTTTTACTAATTGAACATCTCCGTTTTTAAACGCTTCGTAATTACAAACAAAATCAAGATCATCTGCACCATTCGCTATTGCTTCATTTGCTTCCCTGATTTTTGTTTCAATATCAGATTTGCCTTCAGGAAAATCTATAACAGTACCAACATCAAGATTAGAATTGGCTTTTAAAATCATTTGTTTAGCTAAAGTCACATATTCCGGCCGAACCATAACCAGTTTAAAACCTTCGACGATAGCTTCAGCAATTACATTTTTAACCACAATCTCATTTTCTGTTTCCGAAAGACCGGCTTGAGATGCTGTTTTTAAGTAAGTGGAATCTAAATACTGGTTAACATTCATGATTTTAAAATTACAAGAATTGCAACAAAAATACATTTAAAATTCAAAAAAATGACATACTTTTTTTAAGCTTGCCTTATTGAAAATAAAAAACCCACCGAAGTGGGAATTAATATTTTATATTTTATCGATTTGCTTTTTAAAAGCTATTGCCGTAAAAACAGCCGCTGTAGCCCCAATTGCATTACCTAAAATATCCGTTACATCTGCTGCTCTTGTTTTAGTAAAAACACCTTGCAGTATTTCGATAGTTATTCCAAAAAAAACTGAAAATATAAACGAAATCAAATACACTTTATAATCATCTGTTGTCTTTCCTTTGAATTCTTTTTTAAAAAACAAGATCCACGAAATTGTAAATCCAAAATGAAAACAAAAATGTACTATTTTATCGATACTGGGAAAACTTACTGCCGGGATATTACTTGAGTCTGTAAGACAAAAATAGGTAATGATTCCTGAGCAAACTATAGCCCACAATAAAAGCAATTGTTTAGGCACCTATCAGTTGTTTGTATGCTTCATCTGATAACAATGAGTCAATCTCTGAAGCGTTAGCAATTTTTATTTTAATCATCCATCCGGCTCCGTATGGATCAGAATTTACGCTTTCAGGTGTGCTCTCTAAATCTTCGTTAAAAGCAATGATTTCTCCAGTTAAAGGTAAAAACAAATCCGAAACCGTTTTTACAGCCTCAACAGTTCCAAAAACTTCGTCTTTATCCAATGTCTGATCTAAAGTTTCTACTTCAACATACACAATATCGCCTAATTCTTTTTGAGCAAAATGAGTAATTCCTACAGTTGCAACATCTCCATCGATGCTAACCCATTCGTGATCTTTTGTGTACTTTAAATTTGCTGGTATACTCATAATAGTATGTTTGAAAATTGATAATTTAATTTTAGAGCCACAAATGTAACAATCTTCTAATAAAAATTAGTTTAGAATCACAAAATTAATTTCCGAAGTTATATCGAAGTGTAAACCCTGATCGAATGTTTGTTAACGGAAATGAAGTCGAAATTACTGCTTTCGAAAACGAATGATCATAATAGAATATGGCAGTAAGATTCTTGCTGAATGCATAATCAGCAGTAAGTTTTAATGACCATATATTTTGACCGGCTGCTAATTGATTATTGTCATAATCCAAATATCGAACCAGAGTCTGGTTATTTCTATAAGAGAAATCTGCTTTGATATTAATATCGCTTTTTATAATTCCGGTAGGATTATCTGCTAAAGTGGATGAAAAAATAACATCTTTAAAACGATATCCTAAACCAACAACATACTCAATACCTTTTACTTCTGTCAATAAATTATTATCAAAACTCATTGATAAAGCTCTGTCTTTTTTAACTTCCGTAAGCACTCTTAAAGATCCTTTTAATTCAAAATCAACACGAACCAACGGACTAAACTGTTCAACCAAATTCACATTTGACATGATCGTTTTATTGAAGAAATTACCATTTACATCCGTGCCATCTGGATTTTCATTATAATCAAAATTAGATCTGAATTGATTAATCGTATAGGAAGCACGATAATTGTGCTGCAAAGAAAAGCGTTTAAACCTGTCTTTGAAATATTTGTAACGCATCAATCCATTATATTTTATACTCCAGTTTGGAATAGGAAAATTTCTAAAAATTCCTGTAGAAGTTTTTGAGGCATCCGTTCCAGAATAAGCAGCTAAGAAGGCAGGCAATAAAACAGCCTGATTACTTTTTCCAAATCCAATAGGATATCCTGCATTTGCTGTATAGAGATCTCTCTTACTTTTTTCAGGATCGCTATTCGGATCTGTAGAAGGTGCTGGGATTGGGTTTGCAGCGTCACCATATCTCGGAATTGCATCAGCTCCGTAATAATCTCCTGCAAGACGATTTGCTATAATCAAACGATTACTTCTAAAATCATCAAAAGCTGCTGATACATTTTCATCACTTGCAGAAAATGCTGTTTTAATTAATACAGTTGAAATTGAGAACATTCCATATGTATAAGGCGACAGAGATTCATATTGACCATTGGTAACACTATACTGTTCTGAAGAATTTTCAGAATAAGATCTGTCCATTGTTAAATCTATTTTTAAATCCGGAAACAAATCAAGATTAGCCGTTACCTTTAATGCCTTAGTATTTACTTGTGTGAAATTTTGATTGAACTTATCCGAAGTGGTCAGCCAGCCGTTTTTAGCAGATTCGTAACGTACGTCATCCTGACTTCCAAAAATAAAACCTAAACTTGGCTTAGACGTTCCTAAAAATCCAATACTTGGTGTATAGCCGGGTAAAACGGTACCACTATTCTCTGTATAATTTACCTGAATATTTTTTACACTCGTTAAAACACCAATCAACCCATCATAAAAAGGTCTGCTCGTTGCAACTGTTTTATTGGTATTTACTATTTTCTCTCCAGGTTTTGGAACTGTTGTAGCTTTTGGCTTAGCAGCCTTTTTTGCTCCTGGCGTTAATCCCAAATACTTGTACAACGTTGTCATACTAAAAGTTGTATTTAGCGTATTTGAATTTGCATTTTGAATCGTATTTCCCAGATTATTGACTGTAATCGATCCATCAGGATTTTCTACTTCAAGTCCAGACATCGCAGATGAAGAACGTTGCCAGTTATAATCAGCGGTATAGGAATAATTTGCTTTTACAAAACTAAAAATCGGTAATTTATTGATTGGGATATCATAATTTAAGATTAATTGCTGTGTATGTTGATTTGGTATTCCAATATTAAAATAATCATCCCAAAAATTAAAATCGTCTTTTGGGGTATTATCATCATTCAGATAATTTTTGACAATATTATTTGATGAAGCTGTATAGTTTAGTTTTAAAGATTTAGTCAAATTAAATCCAAATCCATATTGATAATTATACGCAAAGTTTCTTCTGTAAAGAGTTTCCAAGCCAATTCCCGGCACATCTTGTACCTGCCTGAATTGTTGGCTATTGCTCTGTCTTATTATGTTTGTATTGAATGAAATATTAGAAGGCAGGTAATTAAAATTAAAATCACTTAACAGTTTCCAATACTCACTTTTTTTCATGAATTTAGTCTGCTTAAAAGGCACTACTTCTTTTGGCTGAAACGTATAAGCATAGTTTACAGATGAATTTGACATTTGGTCTTGATATTCCTCTATTTCATAATCATGACGCTCCACCTGATTGTAGGATTGAGAAAAAGTAAAATTCTCTACATCATAAACATGTGGTTTTTGCTCTTGTGATCTGTCTTTTCTAACGCCAATAAAATTAATACTTTTTCGCTTGGTATAATCTATTGCTCTATTTTTGTAAATATCCTTTTGAGTCTGATCTGTTGTTTCGTTTAACAACTGTTCCAATTTAATATCCTGGTTAAAAGGATCATATTCAGGTGTAATTATTTCTTCACCGATTGCATAATTAAATGGAAGATTTATACCCCATTTCGGCGGCAATAATTTTCCTAAGTTCAAATTCGTAACAATATTATACTGCTGGATATCTTCACGATCCCTTTCATTTGCTCCTTCTTCAATAGATCCAAAACCAATGGTGCTTTTTCGCCCTGTTGCCGAAACTGTAGCAAAATCAGCCATGTTGGTATCAATGCTTAAAATGGCAGCCATACCGCCTTTGTTATCCATATCAGATAATCGAAGTTCATTAAACCAAACCTCCCCTTTTATCTTCTTTTCATTAGCATTACCAATACCACCACTATTATCATTTTTAACTCCTACCATTAAATTTCGGACTAAACCAAAATTAGGATTACCTTTTATCCCCAGTTTTAATTTACTGTCGCCATCACCGCCTTCTAAAATTAAATCAGGATCATTATCCGGATAATAAATTCCGTTGATATCTCGCTTAGGAGAGTTCATATCAACACTCATTCCCTTAATTTTCATTTTAGTCAATAGAGCAAGAGCCAAATTCATTTCGTTTTCTGCCGGCCAGACCAAATCCGGATTTATATCGGTAGGACCGTTTTCAATAAATTGAGTTGCTTTTAATGGTATTTCAATCTGATAAAAGTTTTCTGTAAAATCATTTCCAAAACGAATAAATGCAACCATTTCATTATCATCAAGAACAACCTCTCCTTTTAATGATTCAGCGTGAAGAAACATCTTCAGTTTTTTGTACTGACGCATATCAAGACTTACATTTTTAAAAGCAGCCCTTGAATCCTGTTCTTCCAAACCGTTCCCTGATACACGTAATGCTAATGACTGTTCATTTTGATTAATTACAGTATTATTATTAAACAGCTGTTCCCTTTGAACATTTGGCGGCATAACATAATTTACCGGAGATTTTGTGCTGTTTTCCTGAATATTAACTGCCTGTACTTCAAAAACAGTTCCGTCATCCTTAGGGTTTGTATCAGCTGCATCCAGAGTACCATCAAACCTTCTCCATTCACCTCTAACCAAATCCAATGCCCCAAAACGTACCGTAATCTGATCGTTAAATCCAGTCATAAACATTCTCATAAAACGGATAGATCTAAAATCTGAAATACTACCAATTCTATTTTTATATTCTGAAACCGGTATTTTAAACTGAATCCATCTTGCTGTAGTAGTTGTACCATTAGGCAATGGAACATCATTTACTATTCGATCATCAGTAATATAATTTTGTCCAACAGCCATACCTGGCTTCATATCTATGCTATACTCATAATAAGCATTAATAGTATTCATGGTATTATCCCGATTAATATCTTCGACATCAGGCAGTGTTGTAGATGCTCTGTTAGCATTGTTTATGTCCACAGCGGAGTTTCCTTCAACGCCATTGTATTTTTTATAACGGTCCAGAACGCCTCCGTCTGAATTTAAAAAATAAGTATAATTATCTGCTGCAGGATCTTCTGCTGCTGCATAGTTAGTATAAACTGTAGATTCTTTAGAATCTGGCAAACCATCCAAACCTACATCCTGATTAGTCCTGTTTCCTGCATTATTATCAAAAGCATAAATTAGTGATTGAGAAGCAGGAACATCCCCCCAAATTGGCTTAGGTGTAACTAATATCTGATCAGGTCCCAATCCGTTTTCATATTGCTTTCTTCCGTCTTTTAAAACATCTTCTGAAATCTCTCCTAAGTTAAAATAAATTTTACCCGTATTGGAAGGCTGGACTGCGCCATTTCCTTCATAATAAGGGTCCAACATCCAAAACTGGATAAACTCTACATTACTTTGCTCAAAATTGGTTGAATTTAAAGAACGCATAATTCCGCCAAAATTACCATTTACCGGATCTGT
This sequence comes from Flavobacterium chungangense LMG 26729, assembly GCF_000735715.2. Lineage (NCBI taxonomy): Bacteria > Pseudomonadati > Bacteroidota > Flavobacteriia > Flavobacteriales > Flavobacteriaceae > Flavobacterium > Flavobacterium chungangense. The sequence continues at coordinate 750,942 of NZ_JASY01000002.1, read as the reverse complement.
CCCAAAATCTGGATTATTGTTATACGGCCCTCTCTCTGAAGGATAATAACTCAAATCAAGCGTATTAATTACCTGTAATTGTCCTTGAGCGATATCGGTATTAGGATATAATTCTTTGCTGTAAATTCTTCTGGTAGTATTTAAAGACAAATCGTCATTTGATATTCCGGATGGTTTTTGGGTATAAAAAATTGGATCTATAGAATACCATGCCAGTTTAGCCCTTTTATAGCCATAGTCCAAATTAGTATTAGAAGCTCCAAAAGTATTATCATTTGAATCATTAATAAATGGTGTTGAAGCCAGACTCCAGGCATAAGCAGATCGCATGTCAATGGTTGACTGTGACCCCTCGAAATCATCTACATATATTGTTGCTTCTCCTTCAAAATCGCTTGCTTTTGGGGCATCAGGCTTTAAAAAAGCTACTTCTCCTCTTATCGAAAGATTGGAAGGAACATCTGTATCTATGTTAGGTAGTTTATTTACTAATCTTGTAAAAAATGGAATTTCAGTTGAATAATTTCCATTAAATCCAAAAATCGTATTATTTACAGATTCCTGACCATAACTCGATTTTTGAGTAAACGGTTTTTCGGTCATTTTTAAATACGTACCACCAATAACAAATTTATCAGAAATTTTATGTTCAATATTGATTCCCATAAACCTTCTGGTCTGTTGACCGAAGACCGAATTATTCTCTAAGGAAACCTCTATTGGTGTATTGGACGCCTGTAAAGATGCATCTAAAATCTGCACTCTTCCTAACTGATAATCGACACTATAATCAATTCCTTCAACCAAAACTCTTCCTCCAGCGGTAACGACTACTGAACCTTGCGGAACGTTAAAAGCACCAATAGGAATTCCATCGCTGCCTGATGATTTATATTTTCCTCTTAATAAAAACTTGTTTTTATCGCTGTCCTGTAAAGCACCTGACTGTGTTGTCTTATACATGCTTTGAAACACATATTTCTTTTGATTCGCGTTATAAGTAGAAGGTATGTCATAATTTTCTCCCGCTGTTCCCGTATTTAATTTATCAAATAGTAACTTTCCAAAAGGCTCTTTGGTAGTAAAAATAATACGTCCGTTTTGAGCATCAAAAGTGATTCCCTGAAGATAATCGAAGAAACCGTCACCTCCGGCTTGCGGATCGTTATTGTAATTTAATTTATCTAAATTAAAAACTTTCAATAACGGCGTATCTGTAACAGGAAAAGTTGTTGGAAAAGTAGTTCCGTCAACCGGCTTAATGTAATTGATAGGTGAAGGATCTGTGTAAAGAATATTGAATCTAAAATCATCCTGTTTTATCTGATAAGCACCCGGTATTTGATAGATATTTTTCATCATCAAATTCCATACTGGATTATTAACATTTGTCAAACTACTTTTCAGCATTTTCAAAATCAAACTTTGAGTAATAACAGCCTGATTATTATTCTGAGCACTTCCTGTTACAACTGTACCATCAACCCCGTCACTCCCAAACTCTCCTACCTGATATATCTCCCCACCGACAGTATATTCATAAGCAACTGCTAAAATTTCATCATTAGCCAAGCGCTGCTGTAAGGAAATATAACCTAACTGAGGATTAAATGTATATTCTGTAGACGTTAGCTTTCTTGCGTTTTCTAATACCGAATAATCTCTACCTTCAGTAATATTAGGGTCGTCCGGGTTATTAAAACCATTTTTTGCTGTTACAATTTCTCTAATATTCTGATTCAAATATCCTCCGTTACCAATAGCTGCCGGATCATATTTGTTATTACCATTATCGGTTGGTGAATCTATAGGCTTGACAAAAAGATTTGCGGATGTTGTCACTACAATTTCATTGTCAGGAATTCCTGTGATTTGAGCTTCTCCTAAATCCTGAAGTGCAATAACATTTCGCAAGTTATTGCTTGTTGTACTCACACGATTTTGCTTGTTTGTTACCCAAATCTCCAACCTTGTAATCTGAACCTTGCTATCAATAAAAGGATAATTTCTTAATGAAGCATCATATTTATTTCTAAAATATTGTGATAAAAAGAAGTGCCTGTCGTTATCATAATCCAGTGCATACAAATCAAAATTCTGAATTGTTCCACCTCCTTCAGCTACTATACTTTTTGTTTGTGACTTTTGCTCAGAAAAAACTCCTGTAAAGGTTGTTTTTCCAAATTGCAATTGTGCTTTAACACCAAACAAACTCTGCGCTCCACGAATCAAAGTGCTATTTAATGGCATGCTAACATTACCAACTTCTACTTTTTGCACAATATCGTCTTCTGTGGGCGTATAGGCAAGTTTGAATAAGTTTTGGAAGGCAAATGTAGATTGAGTGTCATAGTTGGCATTTACCTCTAATCTGGTCCCTACTTTCCCCATCAGACTCATGCTAATTCTTTGATCAAAATCAAAAGTGAGGCTTGATCTGTTTCTTGGAGAAAATGACGGATTGTCTTGCTTACTATATCGCAATCCCAAATCCATTTCAACTGAACCAGTAGGCTTTACATCAATTGTATTACTCCCAAAAATAGATTCAAAAAAGCTCGAGTTAACATAATATCTTGGCAATAAATCTTTTTTAGCTTCTTCGCTCCCGGCTTTTTTACCATCAACAGCAATCATTTTTTTTCTAAAATAATCTCTTCTTGATTCTTTTAGAAGTAAATCTTCGTATTCTTTTGGAGTTAAAACAAGAGGATAATTAATCGAAAAACCATCTACTGTACTCGAATAAATATACCGATCTGTGATAGGGTCATATCTGTATGCAGTAAGTATACTTGGAGGATTCTCAAGCTCTAATTTACCTACAGAAAATCCTGTTTTTGTAGTATCCTGAATTGTTGGATTTACCTGAGCATGCAAAGCATTGCCACAAAATAAAACCAGTAAAAAAAGTAAAATTTTACGCATACAATTCAAGTCTTAATAGTAATTTATAACGTTTTTAAAGCCTTTTTGATAATAGTTTCTACAGAAGCTTCCGGATCTTCTTTTATAATCTTCTCGACAACTTTTTCCGATGTTTTTCTAACAAAACCTAAAACTTCTAAAGCAGATAACGCTTCATCTCGATTTGTATTGTTTTGAACTACAGAAACTTCATCCAGATCATATAACTTTAAGACTTTTTCTTTCAAATCCAATATTACTCTTTGGGCTGTTTTATTACCAATTCCTTTAATAGACTGAATTACGCCAACATCTCCTGAAGCAATAGCATTTATAATTTGTCTTGGTTCTATCGAAGACAACATGGTTCTGGCAATATTAGCCCCGATACCCGAAACTGATATTAACATTCTAAATATTTCTCTTTCGGATTTTTCGACAAAACCGTATAATGTATGCGCATCTTCCTTGATTAAAAGATGCGTATACAATTTTACAAAATCAGTATTTGGAATTAGAGAAAAAGTATGCAAAGAGATATTTACCTGATATCCAACCCCTGCACAATCAATCACAACCTCTGTTGGATTTTTCTCCACTAATTTTCCTTGCAAATGTGCTATCATAGTATTTTTTGTGATGCCAAATATAATAAAATTAAGACAATATTAACAACGGCTTACGCCTTCAGCTATTTAGTTAGTTTGTTTTTTCTTTAATTCTTTTTCCTGAGCATCAATAACTGCAATAGCCGCCATATTAACCATCTCTTCAACACTTGCTCCCAACTGGAAAATATGAACAGGCTTGCCCATACCCATCATAATTGGACCAATAGAATTTACTTCATACAATTCTTTTAACAGTTTATATGTAATATTTGCTGATTCTAGATTAGGAAAAATCAGGGTATTTACTTTTTTTCCAGCTAATTTGGAGAAAGGGAACTTTTCCTGAAGCATTTCCGGATTTAAGGCAAAATCAGCCTGAATTTCTCCATCCACAACCATATCAGGATAATTTTTATGTAGATAAGCAACGGCATCTCTAACTTTTGATGCATTCTGATGAGTTGAAGATCCAAAATTTGAATAAGAAACCATTGCAATAACAGGCTCTATACCAAACATTTTTGCTGTTTTGGCAGTCATAATTGCAATATTTATTAAATCTTCTGAAGTTGGATTAATATTAATAGCTGTATCTGATAAAAACATTGGCCCACGTGATGTAAGCATCATATTGGCGGTTGCAACAAGTGAAGCACCCTGTGCTTTGTCAATTAATTGCAACATCGGTTTTAACACACTCGGATAACTTCTTGAATAACCGGTTACTAAAGCATCGGCCTCTCCTTCATTTACCATCATTGCTGCAAAGTAATTTCTTTCACGCATAAATCTCTGAGCATCCAGCGAAGAAACACCTCTCCTTTCTCTTGTTTCCCAATATGAGTTTGCAAATCTGTTACGTCTTGCCTCTTCTTCATTTGTTTTAGGGTCAATAATTTCAACATCAGCGTCAAAACCTAACTCTTTCTTAAGTTCTAAAATGATTTCTTTATTCCCTAATAGAATAGGAAAACCAACACCCTCTTCATATACAATCTGCGCTGCTTTTAAAACATTTAAATGTTCTGCTTCGGCAAAAACAACTCGTTTTGGATCCATTTTGGCGCGATTAGTAATTAAACGAACCATTTTATTATCATTCCCTAAACGTTCTAAAAGTTTTTCTTCATAAGCAGACCAGTCTGTGATCGGGTTTTTAGCAACGCCTGATTCTATCGCTGCTTTTGCTACAGCGGGTGCCACAATTGCAATCAATCTTGGATCAAATGGTTTTGGAATAATATATTCACGGCCGAAACCTAACTTTGTTGCACCGTAAGCTACGTTAACCTGTTCCGGTACAGATTGTTTTGCTAATGAAGCCAGCGCTTTTACAGCTGCCATTTTCATTGCTTCATTGATTTTTGTAGCTCTGACATCCAAGGCTCCTCTAAAAATGTAAGGAAAACCTAAAACATTATTTACCTGATTCGGAAAATCTGAACGCCCTGTAGCCATAATAACATCCTTACGGGTTTCTACTGCTAAATTATAATCTATTTCAGGATTTGGATTTGCCATTGCAAACACAATTGGGCTTTCGGCCATTGACAATAACATCTCAGCCGATAAAATATTTCCTGAAGATAATCCTATGAAAACGTCTGCATCTTTTACAGCTTCTGCCAAATCAATTTTAGCGCCATCCACAGCATATTTCAATTGCAATTCTGAAAGCGAAGGATTATCTTTTGTTAAAAGCCCTTTACTGTTGAACATTAAAACATTCTCCACTTTAACGCCCAGCAAAACATATAAATCTGTACAAGCTATCGCAGCTGATCCAGCACCGGAAACTACAACTTTTACATCTTCGGCTTTTTTGCCTGCTAATTCTAATGCATTAATTAAAGCTGCCGAAGAAATAATAGCTGTTCCATGCTGATCATCATGCATTACCGGAATATCTAACTCTTCTATCAGTCGTCTTTCTATTTCAAAAGATTCCGGAGCTTTAATATCTTCCAGATTAATTCCTCCAAAAGTGGGAGCAATATTTTTTACGGTCTGAATAAATTCTTCAACATCTTTTGTTCCAATTTCAATATCAAAAACATCAATATCAGAGAAAATTTTAAACAGCAGACCTTTTCCTTCCATTACTGGTTTTCCTGCTTCAGGACCTATATCTCCAAGACCTAAAACAGCTGTACCATTTGAAATTACGGCTACTAAATTTCCTTTTGCTGTATATTTATAAACGTCATCAATGTTTGCTGCGATTTCCAGACATGGCTCTGCTACCCCTGGAGAATAAGCAAGAGATAAGTCTCTTTGGGTTGCATATTTTTTAGTTGGAACTACTTGAATTTTTCCTGGAGTCGGCTCTGCATGATACAATAACGCTTCTCTTCTTTTAGTCTCTTTATTCATTCGTCTTCGCTTTTTATTTTGCCTTACAAAGATATAAGACTTGGTTTAAATCAATCTGTTTTTGAACATTCTTTTCCCTAAAAAATATTGGATTACTACAAAAAAAATAGCCCAATGTAATTTGGACTATTTATAAGTTTATTTTATAAATCGTTATTGCGAAATATAAGAATTTAAGTGATTAATCGTATCCTTTTGTAATTCAATAATGGCCTTTACGACATCACTGATCGAAATAATACCTACAACAATTTCGTCTTCTAAAACCGGCAGGTGTCTTATTCTTTTTGTACTCATGAGTTCCATACAGTCTTCTAAATTATCTGAAAGTTTTACTGTAAAAACAGTACTTTCCATAATCTCATCAACTAAAGTTTCTTTTGAAGATTTATCTTTTAAAACAATTTTTCGTGCATAATCCCGCTCAGACAATATCCCTTTTAGTTCAAAGTCATCGATAATCAGAATAGCGCCTATATTTTTTTCGCCCATCACTTTCAATGCTTCATAAACAGTTGTAGTCGAACCTACAGAATAAACATTTTTCCCTTTTGCGTTTAATATTTGATTTACAGTCATATCTGAAATATTTTAGGACTATAAAGTTAAAAAAAATAGAATACAAAAAACACCTTCTTCTGTTTTTTAACACATAATCAATTCATATATAATGAAATACAAAACATTTAACCTTCAAAAATATTCTCATAAAGAAAAATAATGATTCATGGCTTTTATTATAAAAGCACAACCTTACTTCTGACAAAACAATTAAATAAAATATTATTCTAAAAACTTTATATTCCTCTTTAAACCATCAAACTTGGTTCTTTTTATAGGAGAATTTTTAAAAACAACACGAAAAGTTTCTTCTGTAATTTCTATCCAATCTTTTTTGGAAAACGAAAGCAGCTCACGATTGGGATTAAACAATGGCTCTGAATGTGATTTTGAAAACCGGTTCCAGGGACAAACATCCTGACAGGTATCACAACCAAACATCCATTCGTCAAATTTACCCTTCATTTCATAAGGTATATTTTCTTTAAGTTCAATAGTGTAATAAGATATACATTTACTACCGTCAATTACATGGGGTTCTACTATGGCTTGTGTAGGACAAGCATCGATGCAAGCAGTGCAAGAGCCACAATGATCTGTCGTTGCATAATCATATTCCAAATCCAAATCAAGTATAAGTTCAGCAATAAAATAAAAAGAGCCTACTTTTTGAGTAATCAAATTACCACTTTTACCAATCCAGCCCAAACCACTTTTGGCTGCCCAAGCCCTATCCAGCACAGGTGCAGAATCGACAAAAGCACGACCCGAAACATCGCCAATTTTTTCTTGAATAGAAAACAGAAATTCTTTCAATTTTTCTTTAATTACAAAATGATAATCCTGGCCGTAGGCATACTTTGAAATTTTAAAGCTATCCTGACTTTGAGTTTCCGCTGGGTAGTAATTTAATAAAAGTGAAACAACACTTTTTGCGTCATCAACTAGTAAAGTTGGGTCTAACCGTTTATCAAAATGGTTTTCCATATAAGCCATTTGACCGTGATGGTTTTTGTTTAACCATTTTTCAAGTCGGGGTGCTTCTTCTTCTAGAAAACCAGCTTTAGAAATCCCACAAGAAAGAAAACCTAATCTTTTAGCTTCTGATTTTATAAATTTCGAATATGTCTCTTTAGCATTAATACTCATCTTTTCAAGAATAAAACTTCAACCCCAACAGGCTTTAATGTTATCAAAGGGTTAAACTTAACTTCGTCAGTATTCGATACGATTCTATTTTTTTTCACTATATGAGCAATGGTCAGACACATTTCATATATAGCAAAACCGGCTCCAATACACATTCTTGGTCCTGCGCCAAAAGGATAAAAATATTGCATTGAAATTTTCTTTTGTTCACCCAAAAAACGCTCGGGATCAAAGCTATCCGGATTATCCCAGTACTTGGGATTTCGATGTAACGCATAAAATGAAACACCAATTAAGGTCTCCTTTTTAATATTATAGCCAGCCAATGTATCGTCTTTTACATTTTGCCTATCAGTAATCCATGCTGGAGGATATAAACGCATTGCTTCATTTAGGACAGCATTAGTATATGTCATTTTCTGAAGCTGTTCAACAACATTATTCGTCTGGGATTCAATTTCTAAAATTTCATCTAGTATTTTTTGTTGAACTTTTGAATGTCGTCCTAAAAGGTATAAGGCAAATGTTAAAGCATTGGCAGTAGTTTCGTGTCCGGCAATAAATAAGATTTTAATTTCATCTATGAGTTGGGTAATTGACATTGGCTCTCCGGTATCTTCATATCTGGTTTCCATTAACATGTTGAGCAAATCATTATATTCTTCATTTGAAGAATTTCTTATACCAATAATTTCTTTGATGATATTATTGTTCTCTAAAGCAAGCTGTTCGTGCTTTTTCACCTGCCCACTTAATGAAAACCACCAAGCTTTATGAGGCAGTCTTATTTCCTTAACCAAAAAGTTCTGAACTTCTTCAATAATAAATTTTATTCGATCTAATTTTTCTTCAGAAATGGAGAATTGAAACAGCGATTTAGCGACAACATTAAATGCCAACTTACTCATTACAGGAAAAAGATCAATTGGCTTTCCTTCTTCCAAACTATTCAGTTCCAAAACAATTGTTTGATTCATATTCTCAACCAATTGATTCATTTTTTGTTTATGAAAAGCAGGCTGAATAAGTCTTCTTTGTTTTAACCAAAAATCTCCATCAACTGTCAATAATCCTTTTCCTAAATATTTAGAAAGATAAACGGACTGAAATTTAGATTTATGGTAATTTTTTTGATTTTTCTGTAATATATATTGTGCAACTTCATTATCCCTTGACAATATGATATGCTTTGACAATCCTATCTTAATTGAAAAAGAATCACCAAATTTTTCGAAATATTTTTTATGATAAGGTATCGGATTTCTTCTAACGCCTTCAGCATCCAATAGAAATCTTCCTAATGAAATTTTATGAGGATAATTATATTTTTTACTCTCAGACATTGATATAGCTATTAAAACAATCCGCCTTGAATATTCGTATTGATCTTACCTAAATGTTTATAAGCTTTATCAGTAACCTCACGTCCTCGTGGCGTACGCATAATAAAACCTTCCTGAATTAAAAAGGGTTCATATACTTCTTCGATTGTTTCGCTGCTTTCAGAAACAGCTGTTGCCAAAGTCGAAAGACCAACAGGCCCCCCCTTAAATTTATTAATAATTGTTAACAGTATCTTGTTGTCCATTTCGTCAAGACCATGTGCATCAACATTAAGCGCTTTTAGAGCATAACGAGCAATTTCAAGATCAATAGTCCCATTGCCTTTTATCTGAGCAAAATCGCGTACTCTTCGCAATAATGCATTAGCAATACGAGGTGTACCACGACTGCGACCAGCTATTTCAATAGCAGCATCTAAAAAAATTGGCATTTTAAGTATAGAGGAACTCCTTTCAACAATAGTCGTCAAAAGTTCGGTTGTATAATATTGTAAACGTGACGAAATTCCAAAACGCGCACGCATTGGAGCCGTTAATAATCCGGAACGTGTAGTAGCTCCAATTAAGGTAAAAGGATTTAAATTGATTTGAACCGTTCTGGCATTTGGTCCTGATTCTATCATAATATCAATTTTGAAATCCTCCATTGCTGAATATAGATATTCTTCAACAATTGGACTTAAGCGGTGAATTTCATCAATAAATAAAACATCTCTTTCGTCAAGATTCGTTAGTAACCCTGCTAAGTCACCCGGTTTATCTAGAACCGGCCCCGAAGTAATTTTAATTCCAACTTCAAGTTCATTTGCTAAAATATTGGCTAACGTAGTTTTACCTAATCCCGGAGGACCATGAAAGAGAGTATGATCGAGTGCTTCACCACGCTGATTAGCTGCAGCAACAAAAATCTTTAAGTTTTCTAAAACTTGGTCTTGTCCGGCAAAATCATCAAATGATAGCGGACGCAATCTTTTTTCAAGATCTAACTCTTCTGGGTTATATCCTTTTGTGGTAGGATCAAGGTTTTCATTCATCTTACAAAGATATAGAAACTAATGAGTTTCTAAAACAAGATTTTTTAATGAATCGTAAACAAAAAAAGACTGCCATTTCGGACAGTCTTTTTTTGAATTATTTTTTAGTGATGTAAAACTTCTTCACCTTCTTTCATTGGTACATTTTGCGGTACAAAATCTACATCATGATTTGGATTACTATAGTCATATGGCCAACGGTATACATGTGGAATTTCGCCTGGCCAGTTACCATGGATATGCTCAACTGGTGTAGTCCACTCAAGAGTTGTAGATTTCCATGGATTCTGAACAGCTTTCTTACCGTAGAAAATACTACTGAAGAAATTGTATAAGAATACTAATTGGAATGCACCACCAATCAAAGCAAACATTGTAATTAAAACATTCACATTTTGCAAATCATCAAATAATGGAAAGTTTGTATTTGTATAATAACGTCTTGGTAACCCGGCTAATCCTATAAAGTGCATTGGAAAGAAAACTCCATAAGCACAAACAGCTGTTACCCAAAAGTGAATATAACCTAAGTTTTTGTTTAACATTCTTCCGTACATTTTAGGGAACCAGTGGTAAATACCAGCAAACATTCCATAAAGAGCAGAAATACCCATTACTAAGTGAAAGTGAGCAATTACGAAGTAAGTATCGTGAACGTTAATATCTAAAGTACTATCTCCTAAAATGATTCCTGTTAACCCACCAGTGATGAATGTAGAAACCATTCCAATAGAAAATAACATAGCAGGATTAAACTGTAAGTTACCTTTCCATAAAGTTGTAATCCAGTTGAAAGCTTTTACGGCAGATGGAATTGCAATCAATAAAGTTGTAAAAGTAAACACAGATCCTAAGAAAGGATTCATTCCTGAAAGGAACATATGGTGACCCCAAACAATTGTAGATAAAAACGCAATTGCAAGAACTGACATAATCATCGCTCTGTATCCGAAAATAGGTTTACGAGAATTCGTGGCCATAATTTCAGAAACAAGACCCATTGCTGGCAAGATTACAATGTAAACCTCAGGGTGTCCTAAGAACCAGAATAGGTGTTCAAACAATACAGGTGAACCACCTTGATAATGTAAAACCTCTCCTGCAATATAAATATCAGAAAGGAAAAATGAAGTACCAAAACTTCTATCGAAAATCAATAATAAAGCAGCTGATAATAATACCGGAAATGAAATAACACCAATAATAGCTGTTACGAAAAATGTCCAGATAGTAAGAGGAAGTCTGGTCATAGACATTCCTTTAGTTCTTAAATTGATTACAGTTACTATGTAATTCAAAGATCCCATTAATGAAGATGCAATGAATATAGCCATTGAAACTAACCATAAAGTCATACCTGCTCCTGATCCTGGAATCGCTTGTGGCAAAGCACTTAATGGCGGATAAATTGTCCAACCTGCAGAAGCCGGTCCAGCTTCGACAAATAATGATGACAACATAATTACAGCCGAAAGAAAAAACAACCAATATGAAATCATATTCATAAATCCAGAAGCCATATCTCTTGCACCAATTTGAAGCGGAATAAGTAAGTTACTAAAAGTACCACTTAATCCGGCCGTCAGTACAAAGAATACCATAATAGTACCATGAATAGTAACTAAAGCTAAATAAATATCATTTGCCATTACACCATCAGGTGCAAACTTATCACCTAATAAAACATTAAATATTTTAAAAGATTCTTCTGGCCAAGCCAATTGCATTCTAAAAAGCAAGGACATTCCAATACCAATTACTCCCATAATAATACCTGTAATCAGGTATTGCTTAGCAATCATTTTGTGATCAATACTAAAAATGTATTTAGTAATGAAAGTGTCTTTATGATGATGTTCGTGCTCGTGATGATCGTGTCCGTGATCGTGATCGTGCGCTTCTGCTGACATATATGTATACTTTAAATTTTCTTAATAAATATTATTATTTCATAGCAACTTTAGCTACAACAGCTTTAACAGTATCAATTACCGCTTTAACAGTATCTTTAGCAGTGCTATCTGTAGTTGCTTCAACTCCACCTTCTGCAGGTTTCTCAGCTGCAGCTGCAGCTTTAATATCCTCAGTCAAAGTAGTTTTTTCGCTTAACCATTTTTTATAATCTTCAGGAGAATCTACAACTACCTTCATTTGCATATTGTAATGAGAAGCTCCACAAATTTTATTACATAATAATAAATAGTCAAATGTATAAGGATCTAATGCTGTACCTCCCTTAGCAATAAGTTCAGCACTCTTCTGTGCTCTAAGCTTATTGATATTTGCAACTTTTTCAACCATAAAAGGAAGCTCTCTATATTCAGAAGTTGTATAAGTTGGAATAAAAGCAAACTCAGTAACCATACCTGGCACACAGTTCATTTGAGCTCTAAAATGAGGAAAATAAGCTGAGTGTAGTACATCTTGAGAACGCATTTTGAAATGTACCTTTTTTCCTTTTGGAATATGCAATTCGCTAACTACAATATCATCCTGAGCATTAGGATCTGACATATCAACTCCTAAAGTATTAACTCCTTCAATTAAACGAACGTTTGCTTTACCTAAAACATTATCCTGTCCAGCGTAACGTGCTGTCCATTTAAATTGTTGAGCATATAATTCAATTTCTATTACATCTTCATCTTTATCAACAAACATAATATTGTTCCAAGCGTACAATCCATAAAGAATTAAAACCGCTAAAACAACAGATGGAATAATACTCCAAATTGCTTCTAATTTATTACTATCAGCAAAGAATAATGCTTTTTTATCCTTATTCCCTTTATATTTAAAAGAAAACCAGTATAATAATCCTTGTGTAATAACTTGTACAGTAAAAATCAATACCCAAGTAATATTCATTAAACTATCTACTAAAATACCATGCTCTGAAGCTGGCGTATGAAGTGCTAAATTACCCCATTTTAGTAAACCATAAATCGTAAAGATATAAATGAAAGCCAGGAAGCCAAACATAATATATCCCTGAATATTATTATCATTATCTGATGCAACTTGCGAATCGTCCGAAGAAGATCCTACTTGAGTAAGATCAAATATCTTGGTCAATTGCCATAATGCAACTGCTAATAAAACTAAAACTACAATTACCAACAAACTTGTCATCTGTTTATTTCTTTAAATATTAATAATGAAAATGTTTACTTTCTTCGATGAAAGGATTTCTTTTTGCCAATAAAGGAGATTTGCTTAATGCAGTAAACACTACAAAAATAAATAGACCTAAGAAGAAAAGAATAGATGCAATTTCAGAAACTCCAATAAACCATCTGTCACCAACTGTACCAGGCATAATCATATTAAAAAAGTCAACATAGTGTCCCAATAAAATAACAATACCAGCCATTACAATAACCCAGTTTAGACGTTTAAAATCAGTATTAACTAAAATTAATACAGGGAAAACAAAATTCATAACTACAGCACCAAAGAAAGGAAGGTTGTATAATTGAATTCTTGTTATAAAATATGTAACCTCTTCAGGAATATTTGCGTACCAGATCAACATAAATTGAGAGAACCATAAATAAGTCCAAAATATACTAATTCCGAACATAAATTTAGCTAAATCATGAATATGACTTGTATTTACAAATTCTAAATACCCTTTAGATTTCAAGTAAATAGTTACCAAAGCGATTGTCGTAATACCGCTTACAAAGAAAGAAGCAAATACATACCACCCAAATAAAGTACTGAACCAGTGTGGATCAAAAGACATAATCCAATCCCAAGACATAATAGACTCAGAAACTATAAAGAATACTAAAAATCCAGCTGTTTGTTTGAAATTCTTTTTATAGTTCAAATCATCATTCGCTTCATCCTGAGCTAAACAATTTTTTCTAGTAATATAGCGGTACAAATTCCATCCTCCTAAAAACACAGCAGCTCTAGCTATCCAGAAAGGAAAATTTAAATAACCTGACTTTCCTGCAATAATTGCATCATAATGCTCACTTTTTGGATCTGTAACTCCTTCTCCTAACCATACAAAAATATGATTAAAATGAAGTCCACACAAAATTAGTATAACAAAGAAAATCAAAGAACCAACAGGCAAATAAGCTGTTATTCCCTGCATAACTCTAAACAATACAGGAGACCAGCCAGCTTGAGCAACATGTTGGATAGCATAAAATGCCAAAACGCCCATAGAAAGCAACAAAAAGAAAATACATGCAACATACAAAGCAGACCATGGCTTGTTTTGTAATTGGTGCAAAACGTGTTCTGCGTGTGCTTTAGGATCATGTTCATGAGAAACTTCCTCATGTTTTTGATCTTTTATTTCATGTTTAGCAACATTAGCTTCTGCAACTGTACTCTCGTGTGCTTCTTCAGTTTTTACTTCATTAGCGACTTCTTCTTTTGCAACAACTGAATCTTTATGTGCAATAACTGAGTCTGCATTTACAGCTACTTCAACATGTGCATCTTTAGCCTCTTCATGATGAACAACTTCCGGTTTTTCCTCATGGTGAGTTGCTTCAGCGGATTCTTCATGATTTGCTGCAGCAGCTTCACCATGTCCTCCACCGTGCTCAGATGCTTCTTTTTTAAGAAGAGTTTCTACGTCTTCAATATTTTTAGGAGCGTTTAAAAAACCATATCCAATCCCTAATATACCAACGGCCATTAAGATGAAAGAAAACGTTTTTAATTTACTTGAAAATGTGTACATATCTTTTACGATCAGTTTGTTCAACAATTATAATTGGCTTTTTAGTTTTAGAACATAGTCAGCAACTAACCAACGTTCATGGGCACTTAATTGATTTGCATGAGAACCCATCGCGTTTAAACCATAAGTTTCAACATGAAAGATACTTCCTTCAGTGATAACCCTGTCTTTATAACTAGGTACTCCAAGAAATTTCTCTCTTTCAACTAATTTACCTTTACCGTTTCCAGAAGCACCATGGCAACTTATACAGTAAATTTCAAAAAGCTCTTTTCCTTTTTCAGAACTTCTCTCTTCCTGAGTCAACGGTGATTTTAAATTAGTTTTAGCCAATTCATAACCAGCGGTTGAATTTTCATACTCATAAGGTTCAAAACCTCTATTGATAGTTCCTTCTACAGGAAGCTGCCCTTCTTTTCCACCTTTAAATACAGAAGCCTCAGAATAAGTTTCGTATCCTACAGATTCATACATATTAGGGAAATACTGATAGTTTGGCGCCGAATTATTGTGGCAAGATGAAACTAAAATAGTTATACCAACTAAAAGTGTTATTTTATATATCCTTTTCATAGCTACAATTAATTCTTTTCAATTACTTTAACTTCAACTGCTCCTGTACTTTCGAAAAAAGAAACTAGTTCTGCTTCGTTATCATTTACAGCAACTTCCATTAAAAAATGGTCATCTGTTGTTCTTACATCCGGGTTTTCAGCTTCTTTGAATGGCCATAATCTACTTCTCATATAAAAAGTAATAACCATTAAGTGGGCAGCAAAAAATACAGTCATCTCAAACATAATAGGCACAAAAGATGGCATATTTTGAATAAAACTAAAACTTGGTTTTCCACCAATATCCTGTGGCCAGTCATGAATCATAATATAACTCATCATAAATGTTGCAACAGAAATACCAACACATCCATAAAGAAAAGCACAAATTGCTAATCTTGTTGGTGGTAAACCCATCGCTTTATCCAATCCGTGAACTGGGAATGGAGTAAAAACCTCTTCAATATGATGGTGTGCAGCTTTGGTTTTCTTTACTGCATCCATCAAAATATCATCGTCATTATAAATGGCGTATATTACTTTATTACTCATGGTGTGAATCTTTATTTTCTGCTCTTTCTCTAATGTAATTATCTCCAGTTCCTTTCAAAATTGTTTTAACCTCTGCCTGAGCAATTACAGGGAATGTCCTAGAGTATAATAAAAACAATACGAAGAAGAAACCAATTGTTCCAATGAAAATTCCAATATCAACAAATGTTGGTGAAAACATTGTCCAAGAAGATGGAAGGTAATCTCTATGTAAAGAAGTAACGATAATTACGAACCTTTCAAACCACATTCCGATGTTTACTACAATCGAAATAATAAATGAAAACATAATACTCGTTCTTAGTTTTTTGAACCACATAAATTGTGGAGAAAAAACGTTACAAGTCATCATTGCCCAATATGCCCACCAATAAGGTCCAGTTGCTCTGTTTAAGAACGCATATTGCTCATATTCAACACCAGAATACCAGGCTACGAATAATTCAGTGATATAGGCAACACCAACAATAGAACCGGTAATCATAATAATGATATTCATCAATTCAATATGCTGAAGTGTAATATATGCTTCAAGGTTAGAAACTTTTCTCATAACGATCAACAAGGTATTTACCATTGCAAATCCTGAGAATACCGCTCCTGCAACGAAGTACGGAGGAAAAATTGTTGTATGCCATCCTGGAATTACAGAAGTAGCAAAGTCCATCGATACAATCGTGTGTACAGAAAGTACAAGTGGAGTAGCCAAACCTGCAAGAACTAAAGATACTTCCTCAAAACGTTGCCAGTCTTTTGCTCTACCGCTCCATCCAAAACTCAGGATAGAATAAATTCTTTTTGTAAAAGGCGTTACCGCTCTATCACGCAGCATTGCAAAATCAGGTAACAAACCAGTCCACCAGAAAACTAATGATACTGAAAGATACGTTGAAATCGCGAATACGTCCCAAAGTAATGGCGAGTTAAAGTTTACCCAAAGAGATCCAAATTGATTTGGAATAGGTAAAACCCAGTACGCTAACCATGGACGCCCCATGTGAATAATTGGAAATAAACCTGCCTGAACTACTGAGAAAATAGTCATTGCTTCTGCAGAACGGTTAATTGCCATTCTCCAACGCTGACGGAAGAGTAATAATACTGCAGAAATCAAAGTTCCTGCGTGACCAATACCAACCCACCAAACAAAGTTCGTGATATCCCAAGCCCAACCAACTGTTTTATTTAATCCCCATGTTCCGATACCGGTAGATACGGTGTAAATTATACAGCCTAATCCCCAAAGGAAGGCTATTAATGCGATTGAAAATACAATCCACCAATGTTTGTTTGCAGGACCTTCAACAGGTGCAGCTACATCTACTGTTACATCGTGATAAGATTTATCACCTATAACTAAAGGTTTTCTAATGGGTGCTTCGTAATGAGACGACATAATCCTTTATATTGTTTCTTAATTAATAATTTTTTGTACTACGTATTTCTAACTTTAACATGGTAAACCACATTAGGTTTTGTTCCAACATGCTCTAATAAGTGATATGATCTTTCGTCTGCAGCTAATTTAGCCACTTTACTATCTTTATCATTAACATCTCCAAATATCATTGCTCCAGAAGAACAAGCGTTAGAACAAGCTGTCTGGAATTCTCCATCAGCAACTGGGCGTCCTTCATTTTTCGCTTTTAATTTTGTAGCTTGTGTCATTTGGATACACATAGAACATTTTTCCATAACACCACGAGAACGAACGTTTACGTCTGGGTTTAATACCATACGACCTAAATCATCATTCATGTGATAATCAAATTCACTGTTTTTGTTGTACAAGAACCAGTTGAAACGACGTACTTTATAAGGACAGTTGTTTGCACAATAACGTGTACCAACACATCTGTTGTATGCCATATGGTTTTGACCTTCACGACCATGAGATGTAGCAGCAACCGGACAAACTGTCTCACATGGCGCGTGATTACAGTGCTGACACATAACTGGCTGGAAAGCTACTTGTGGATTTTCACCTGCTTTTTCCATTTCATTAAATGTAGATAATGAACTAGATAAACCTGCGATATTCTCTTTTCTTTCGTTGTCACCTTCAAAAGTACTTTCAGAAGAATAGTATCTGTCAATACGTAACCAGTGCATATCACGGCTTCTTCTTACCTCTGCTTTACCTACAACAGGGACGTTGTTCTCAGCGTGACAAGCAATAACACATGCCCCACAACCAGTACAAGCGTTTAAGTCAATTGACAGGTTAAAGTGATGTCCTGTAGAACGATCAAATGATTCCCATAAATCTACTGTAGTGGCTTTAACTTCCTGGTGATCCAAAGATACCATTGGTTGTTCATTCCAATGCTCTGCATCTTCTTCATTAAAAATTTTAAGAGTAGTTTCTTTAATAATATCTCCTCTACCCATTAATGTTTTCTGTCCCTGAACACAAGCAAACTCATGCTCTCCTGATGCTTTTGCAATAGATACAGATTGAACACTATTGAAATTTTTATATAACGAGTAAGCATTTAAACCTACTACCATTTCTTCTTTCAAAGCCGCTTTACGACCGTAACCTACAGCTAAACCTACTGTACCAACAGCCTGACCTGGCTGAATTATTACTGGAACATTTTCTAACTTAACACCATCAACTGTAATAGTT
The DNA here is from genome assembly GCF_000735715.2 of Flavobacterium chungangense LMG 26729. NCBI lineage: Bacteria > Pseudomonadati > Bacteroidota > Flavobacteriia > Flavobacteriales > Flavobacteriaceae > Flavobacterium > Flavobacterium chungangense. The sequence continues at coordinate 732,515 of NZ_JASY01000002.1, read as the reverse complement.
GCATAACTTCCGTTTAAACCTCCGTTTGCAACAATTGGGTTTGAAAAATCAAACTTTTTGGCATCAGCACTAGAAACTGTTAAATAATTATCCCAAGAAACTCTTGTAATCGGATCCGGAAATTCTTGCAACCAAGGATTATTGGCTTGCTGCCCGTCACCCATACCTGTTTTAGTATACAATACTAATTCAAAATCACCAGTAGATTTTGATTTAGATAATGTTGCCGCAGCAGAAGAATAGTCATATGAACCTCCTGTTAATACACTAGAACCTATTACAAAAACCCCATCATGCAATACTTTATTCCAAGAAGTTCCCGCAATAATACCAGCTGAATTAGCTTTGATATAATCATAGAAAGTTCCAGGAATTCCGTTTAATGATAGTAAAATATCTTGGAATTGTTTTGTATTGAAAATTGGACGTATAGTTGGCTGAGTCAAGCTATAAGTTCCTTTTGTAATCACAACATCTCCCCAAGATTCCAAATAATGCGGAGCTGGGGCAGCAATTGTAGTAAGCGAAGCAGTTTCATCTTCTTTTAGAGAGAATGTAACTGAAGTTTTTACTTTCTTTAATCCCGCTTCAAATGAAGCAGCTTCTGCTAAAGTATAAACCGGATTAACTCCACTCATGATCAAAGTGTGAACACTTCCAGCATTCATATCTTTTAATAACTGAGCAACAGCAGCATTAGAACCTTTTCTAATTTGTCTTGTCCCAGCTGTACTAAAAGATTCACTTGCCAACACTTGGTTGATAGCTAAAACTAATAATTGAGCATTTTTATCTTCAAGTCCAGATACTAAAACTCCTTTAGAACCAGCAGCTTTAAGTTGTTGAGCAGCTTTCACTACTTCAGCTTTAAAAGCACCATCTAAAGAAACAGCAACATTAGCTCCTGCAACAATATTATATATTTGAACTAAAGCTTGTTTTTGATTCGCAATAGTCATCGGAATACGCTTATCAGCAGCAGCTCCAGATAAAGTCATATTTGATTCAAACTGAAAATGACGAGACATTTTTCCGTTTTGAGGAATACGCCCTTTAGCATAGCCAGAGTCGTATCCACCACCTTGCCAATCTCCTAAGAAATCAGCCCCAACAGAAACAATTAAAGAGGCTTTTGAAAAATCATAATCAACTAAAGCTCTTTCTCCATAAACAGTCTCAAATGCATCTAATGCTTCAGAAGAAGAAACAGCATCATAAACAACGTGTTTAGCATTTGGGTTTTTAGCAATAAATTCCCCAATCAATTTCTCAGTTGATGGACTTGCCAAAGTATTAGTCAACAATACAACCTGCCCACCTTTTGCTTTTGCATCAGCAAGACTAGATTTAATTTTTAAATCAACAGCAGACCAGCTACTATCTTTTCCGTCCAACTTAGGCTCTTTCAAACGCATACTATCATATAAAGATAAAATAGACGCATGAATCCTAGCATTGGCTGAAAACTTAGCTCCAGAAATAGTATTGTTATCAATTTTAATTGGACGACCCTCACGAGTTTTCACTAACAGGTTAGCAAAATCAAAACCATCAAAAACTGTAGTTGCATAATAATCAGCAACACCAGGAATGATTTGTTCTGGTTGCAACACATAAGGGATAGACTTGTGAACAGGACCTTCGCATGCAGCAAGAGTTACGGCTGCAGTACTAAATCCTACGTACTTTAAAAAGTCACGACGTGAAGTTCCAGATGTAGCTAAAGCATCTGCATTTCCTAAAAATTCATCAGTAGGAATTTCTTCAACAAATTCGTTATTTCTAAGCGCCTCAACAATAGAACTATTTTCTAGTTCTTCAACACTTTTCCAGTATTTTTTGTTTGATGACATTGTATATAAATATTAAAATCTTAATAATTCGATTAATAGTGGCATTTACCGCATTCTAAACCTCCCATTTGCGCTGCAGTCAATTTCTCTACACCGTATTTTTTAGAAAGTTCAGCATGAATTTTATCATAATATGCATTTCCTTCCATCTTAACATCAGTTTTTCTATGGCAATCAACACACCATCCCATTGTTAATTTAGAATATTGCTTCATGATTTCAAACTCCTCAACAGGACCGTGACAAGTTTGACATTCAACACCTGCAACATTTACGTGTTGTGAGTGATTGAAATACACAAAATCAGGTAAATTATGAATACGAACCCATTTAACAGGCTGTGTTTTTCCAGTGTAAGCTTGTTTTGCCTTATCCCATCCAACAGCATCGTATAATTTTTGAATTTGAGCATCATAGAACGCTTTACTGTACTCAGGTGTCGCAGTAGTCTCAGCAACCTCAGAAATATTTTTATGACAGTTCATACAAACATTCAAAGAAGGAATACCCGCATTTTTACTTACACGAGCAGCTGAGTGACAATATTTACAATTGATCTCATTATCACCAGCGTGAATTTTGTGAGAGTAGTGAATTGGCTGAATTGGCTCGTAGTTTTGATCTACACCAACTTGCATCAAGAATCCGTACACAAAGTAACCACTAGCTAAAAGCAAGAATATAGAAGTAACTAATACTAAAAATTGATTTCTAGCAAATGCTTTCCAAATTGGAGTTCTAGCGTCTTTAGGCCCAACTACAATCCCATTGTTACTTGCAACTTTAGTTAATACTTTGTTCACCATGAACAACATAACAACTAAAATAGCCATAACAAGCGCAAGAGCACCTAAAATAATATTATTAGATATTCCTCCTCCTTCAACTTTTCCCCCAGGAGGAACAGTTCCAGGAGTACCAGCAGCTGGCTCAGCTTTAACTTCAGAAGTATAAGCTATAATATTATCAATATCACCTTCTGACAATTGAGGAAAAGAAGTCATTACAGACTTGTTATTTTCTTCAAAAAGCTTAACAGCAACTGCATCTCCTGATTTAATCATATCAGAACTATTATGCACCCACTTGTAAATCCAAGCCATGTCATGTTTACCAGCAACCCCTCTTAAAGCAGGACCAGTAGATTTAGCATCTAATTTGTGACATGCAGCGCAATTTGCATTAAAAAGTTCTTTCCCTTTTACAGGATCACCACTTCCAGATGCAGCAGCCGGAGCAGCCGCAGCTTCAGTTGCCGCAGGAGCTGCAGCCGGATCTTGAGCAAATGAAGTTAGGGAGAAAATCAGGGTTAGCGATAAGCTAAACAGCAATTTTCTTGAGATCGAATTATGGTTACCCACCTTTTTCATATAGTATAATAATTATCTACTAATTTTTGGTATGGTTTTTTCTGTATCAAATAAGCAAAAACCGAATACCCTCTTTTAAAACTTGCACAAAAATACAATTTAAGTACTATTCTCAAAACCTTAAAATAGTCTTAAATATCAATTTATATCAATTCTAAATAATAAGAACATTTCACAGATAAACTTTAAATATTACTTTTGTATAAAAACCATCACATTATGAGAATTTTAACTCCTTCAAAAAAGATTTTACTATCAATATCCATGTTTGGTTTAACCTACAATATTAATGCTCAAGACCAAAACATTACCTTAAATCAAGACTCTAAATTTGAGCAATTATTGAATGATAAGCGTAAAATTAACACGTCAATTAGTACCAACGAAACATACAAAATTCAAATTTTCAGTGGCAAAAGCGAGGAAGCAAAAAAAACATTATCGAATTTTAAAAGAGAATTTAACCCAATTGACGGCACTATAATTTTCAATACTCCCAACTATAAAGTTATCGTTGGAAATTTCAAAACCAGAATTGAAGCTGAACGAAATTTGGAAGAAATCAAAAAAAAATACAAAAGCGTTTTCCTTGTTAAACCAAGCAAATAGAATTAAAAAAAACTAAAAAAGGATTACTTAAACAGTAATCCTTTTTTTTGCGTATTCGAGGTAAGCCTAACCATCAATAAAAGTAGATTTCAGCATCAAATTTTCTTAATTTTTCTTTATATATAAAACATACTCCTTTTCGACATTAAACTCAAATAATAACTTTATATCATGATACCATGATTGCTTTATAAACTTTCGAATGTTAATTTCATTCTTGTATTTACAAGTTAAAATCATTTTTTAAACTTTTCTAATAGACAATTTTTACAGCAGACACAACCATAGACATAGCTCCTTAATTAAAACTTTTAGCTTAGCAAGTTGTTACTTTTAAACAATATTCGTCCTCTATCGAAATAATATATAAATAGTACTAATTAATTTTTATATTTGTTAACTACATTTTTAAAGCTCGCGCCATTTTTTATTCACATCATCTCAAAGTTTGTTTTTGAAGGAATTAAAAACTAATCAAGAGACAAAGAGCATTTAAAGTGATTTTACACAAAGCGATATCACTTCCCTATATCCAATAATATTTAATTTCAAATTCTTTAAAGCTACTATTTTGAGAAGACCAGCTTTCATTGATTTACTAATAATTTCTCACTCCCTAAATAACCTATCAATCCTAATACGTATTGCTTTATTACTTAAATAATCAAAAAAGTACTATATAATTTACAATATAATACGAAGCATTTTCAGTCTTACAACTATAAAGAAACATTTATCTGCAGGTGAGAACTAAACCACTCTGCACCGAAAGTACAGAATACCATTCCTTCAATTCAGGAAATTCCATCTGCAATTTTCTTAAAGTTCTTCCTTTGATTTTTTTTTAAAAATCGATCTAACATTCTGACTTGATGCACACTCGATATGCATTTGAACATGGTCTGAACTAACACCCCCTTTTAAAATTTCAATTCCTTCAGCTTCACAGATTTGAATCAAGATATCAAGGCAACGCTTTTGAATATCTTCTTTCAAAACTTCAAATCTATATTTAGTAACCCAAACAACATGACATGTTAGTCCGCTTACTGTGTACGAACCTTTCCTTAGATCTGTACGCATATCTAATTATAAAGATTTTTTCGCATTATTAAAGTACTGCAATAAATTGAAGGATTTTAACCCAATGAGACCAATAAAAAAGTCCCAATTTTCATTGGGACTTTAATTTTATTATTAAATTTTATTTCAATTTCTTTTTGATTGCTACTTCATGATAAGCTTCAATAACATCTCTTTCTTCGATGTCGTTGTAACCTTTAATCTGAATACCACAATCATAACCTTTAGACACTTCTTTCACATCATCTTTAAAACGTTTCAAGGCTACAAGTTCACCTGTGTGTACTACTACTCCTTCTCTGATAACTCTAATCTTAGAAGTCCTCATAATCTTACCGTCCATTACCATACAACCAGCGATTGAACCCACTTTAGAAATTTTGAAAATCTCACGAATTTCAGCAGTCCCTAAGATTTCTTCTTTCATCTCTGGAGCTAACATTCCTTCCATCGCATCTTTCAAGTCATCGATAGCAGCATAAATAATAGAATAGTAACGAATATCAATTTCTTCTTTATCAGCCAGCTGTCGCGCATTTCCTGCAGGACGAACGTTAAATCCGATAATAATCGCATCAGAAGCAGAAGCCAACATAACGTCAGTCTCAGTAATTGCTCCAACACCTTTATGAATAATATTAATTTGAACTTCTTCTGTAGAAAGTTTAGAGAACGAATCTGATAATGCTTCAACAGATCCATCAACGTCTCCTTTAAGGATCACATTCAATTCTTTAAACTGACCAAGCGCAATACGACGACCAATTTCGTCAAGCGTAATATGTCTTTGTGTACGTACTGATTGTTCACGCATTAATTGAGAACGTTTTGATGCAATTTGTTTTGCTTCTTTTTCGTCTTCAAAAACGTTAAACTTATCACCCGCAGTGGCAGCACCATCTAAACCTAATACTGATACCGGTGTTGAAGGTCCTGCCTCTTTTACGATATGCCCACGTTCGTCATGCATAGCTTTAATTTTACCATGATGCTTACCTGCCAACATATAGTCTCCAACTTTTAAAGTTCCATGTTGAACCAAAATTGTAGAAACATATCCTTTTCCTTTATCTAAGAAAGCCTCAACTACAGTTCCCTGTGCTGCTTTATTTGGATTCGATTTTAAATCTAAAATTTCAGCCTCCAATAAAACTTTTTCTAATAATTCTTTTACCCCTGTTCCAACTTTTGCAGAAATATCATGTGACTGAATTTTTCCACCCCAATCTTCAACAAGTAAATTCATCCCAGCCAAACGCTCTTTGATTTTCTCAACATTCGCATTTGGTTTATCAATTTTATTGATTGCAAATATAATTGGCACTCCTGCAGCTTGTGCGTGAGAGATTGCCTCTTTTGTTTGTGGCATGATATCATCATCCGCCGCTACAACAATAATTGCGATATCGGTAACCTGAGCTCCACGTGCACGCATAGCGGTAAATGCCTCGTGACCCGGCGTATCTAAGAATGCGATCTTTTGACCATTATCCAAAGTTACTCCATAAGCTCCAATATGCTGTGTAATTCCACCCGACTCACCAGCGATAACATTTTCTTTACGAATATAATCCAGTAAAGATGTTTTACCGTGATCGACGTGCCCCATTACAGTAACAATCGGTGCTCTAACTACTAAATCTTCTTCTTTATCTTCAATAACTTCAATAGCATCTTCGATATCAACAGTAATAAACTCAACCTCATAACCAAATTCATCAGCTACGATGGTCAAAGTTTCAGCATCTAAACGCTGGTTCATGGTAACCATGATTCCAAGTGACATACAAGTTCCAATTACCTTGGTAATAGGCACATCCATCATGATTGCAATTTCACCTACAGTAACAAACTCAGTAACTTTAATAGTTTTACTTCCTTCATCAAGTGCTCTTTGCTCTTCATCAGATTTCTGACGGTGCGTATCTCTTTTATCTCTTCTATATTTAGCTGCTTTTGATTTACCACCTTTCCCTTGAAGTTTTTCAAGAGTTTCTCTAATTTGGTTTTTTACTTCCTCTTCAGTAGGCTCTACTTTAGCTACAATAGCAGGGCGATTTCCTTTTACAAAACCAGGTCTCGCACTTCTGTTAGCATTAAAACCTCCTCCTGTTCCAGCAGCATTTGGTGTTATTTTGTTAGGATTTGGAGTTCCTGGCACATTCCCTGTTGCAGGTCTTGGTGTACCAGGAGTACCTGGCTTAGGAACAATCCTCTTACGCTTATTTTTATTAGCATTATTGTTTGCTCCAGGAGCACCTGGTTTATTTGGTGTTATCTTTGGATCCTCTTTCTTTTTCTTCGGTTTGTTGAATTGAGACAAATCAATTGTTTGTCCTGTAAGAGTCGTTCCTGATAATTTTTGATATTGTGTAGTGATAATCTCTTCTGCAGTTTCTGGATCAGTTGCAACAACCGGTTCTTTAGCTGTTTTAGAAACATCAACTTTCACTTCTTTTTTCTCAGTAATAATAGGTTTTTCTACCTTTTTCTCTTCAGAAACTACAGGAGCAGAAACTGGCTCTGCCTGTACAGTCTCTTTCTGAACTGGTTTTTCTGTTTGAACAGGAGGAGTAACGACAGCTTTTGGTTCCTCAACTTTAGCAGTCTCTTCGGGTACCGAAACAGCAGCAGGTTTTTTTGGATTCAAATCAATTTTACCTACCTGAACAGGACCTGTTACAACAGCTCTCGCTTTTATAATCTCCTGCTGTTTTTGGCGCTCCTCATCTTGTCTGCGTTTGTCTTCAATTTCTTTCTCACGCTCTACACGAAGTGCTTCTTTTTCTTTTCTTTTTTCTTCTCCAACTTCTTTAGAAGCTTCCTTATTCCCCTTATCGCCCGCAAATTGGCTTTGTAGGATATTAAATTCGCTATCAGAAATTTTTGCATTCGGATTTGCATCAATAGCAATTCCCTTATCTTTTAGATAATCAACAGCTCTTTCTAACGAAATATTTAATTCCCTTAAAACCTTGTTTATTCTTATTACTCTCTCTTCAGACATATAACCTTTTTATTATTACCTTTTTCGTTGTGTTGTTAGAGCAGATACAACTAGCTATCAAACTCTTCTTTTAGTATTTTCATAACATCAAGAATTGTTTCCTCTTCTAAATCTGTTCTTCTTACTAAATCTTCTACTTCTTGTTTCAAAATACTTTTTGCAGTATCTAAACCTATTTTAGCAAATTCTTCTATTACCCATCCTTCAATTTCATCTGAAAACTCTGTTAATTCAACATCATCTTCATCTGCAGTTGCACCGGCAACATCTCCTTCGCGAATTACATCTAATTCGTAACCCGTTAACTGACCCGCCAATTTAATATTATGACCTCCTCTACCAATTGCTTTAGAAACTTCTTCTAATTTCAAGAAAACTTCTGCTCTTTTGTTTTCTTCATCTATTTTGATAGAAGAAACTTTAGCAGGACTCAATGCTCTTGTAATAAACAATTGAATATTATTTGTGTAGTTAATCACATCAATGTTTTCGTTTCCTAACTCACGAACAATTCCATGAATACGAGATCCCTTCATACCTACACAAGCTCCAACCGGATCGATTCTGTCATCATAAGAATCTACGGCAACTTTCGCTTTTTCGCCAGGAATACGAACTACATTTTTAACTGTAATTAAACCATCAAATACCTCTGGAATTTCCTGCTCAAATAACTTTTCTAAAAACTTCTCAGAAGTTCTTGACATTATAATTTGAGGTTTATTCCCTTTTAATTCAACACTTTCAATGATTCCGCGAACATTATCACCTTTACGGAAAAAATCAGATGGGATTTGTTTTTCTTTTGGAAGCACAATTTCATTCCCCTCATCATCAACCAAAATTACAACTCTTGGACGTACGTGATGCACTTCGGCAGTATAAATATCGCCAATAATATCTTTAAACTGCTTGTAAAGATTTGTATTGTCGTGTTCGTGAATTTTAGATATTAAGTTTTGACGCAATGCCAAAATAGCTCTTCTTCCTAAATCAATCAATTTTACCTCTTCAGAAACTTCTTCACCAATTTCAAAATCCGCCTCGATCATTCTTGCTTCAGTCAAAGTAATTTCTTCATTTTCAAAATCAAGATCTTCGTCAGCAACAATTACTCTTCTTCTCCATATCTCCATATCTCCTTTGTCAGGATTTATAATGATATCAAAGTTATCATCAGAACCGTATTTTTTCTTTAGTGCATTTCTAAACACGTCTTCTAAAATTGCCATAAGCGTTACACGATCAATAAGTTTATTATCTTTAAACTCTGAGAATGAATCGATTAATGCTAAATTTTCCATGCGAATTCTTTAAATTAAAATGTTACTGTAACAATTGCCTCTTTAATTTCTGTATAAGGTATTTGTTGCTCTTTTTGAACTGTTTCTTTTCCTTTTCCTACTTTTTTCGGTTCTCTTGCTTCCCAAGACAAAATTATAAAAACATCGTTAGCTTCCACTAATTCTGCTTCAATTTTTTCACTATTTGTAGTAACAATCAATGTTCTACCAATATTTTTTATGTATTGTCTTGTAAATTTCAATGGCGAACCTACTCCAACAGATGCAACTTCAAGAGAAAAATCCTGTTCTTCACGATCCAGATTATTCTCGATTGCACGACTAATATCGATACAATCCTGAAGTGCTACTCCATTATCCCCATCTAAACCTACACTAATTTTAAAAGAATCAGAAATACTTAAATCAATCAAAAAGATTGACGGCTTTTCTAAAAGAGCCTCCGTAATTAATGCGTTTACTTTTTCTTTAAATGTCATAATTTTATAAAAAGAGGGGACACTTAGTCCCCTCATTATTTAGATTTTAATAAATAACGGTGCAAATATAGTGTTTTTTTTATAAATCAAATAATTAGATTGCTCTAATAATATTCCTTATCTTTATAAGAGCATTAAAATAACGGATTATTCAATAATTTAACCTCAAAAAATTATGAAACGAATTTTAGTCCCTACTGACTTCTCAGAACATGCAGAAGACGCCTTAAAAGTTGCAGCACAAATAGCACACAAACACAATTCAGAAATCATCCTGCTTCATATGCTGGAATTACCAAGCCAAATGAATGACGCAATTACCGGCGGAGCAAGTATTCCCGAAACAATGTTATTTATGAGAAAAGCTAATGAGATGCTGGATAAAATTACTGAAAAACCTTACCTTCAAGGCCTTTCCGTAACTGAAATCTTAAAAATTGACAAAACAATCCATGGAATCTCTCAAGTCAGCAAAGAAAACGACATTGATTTAATCATAATGGGATCACATGGTTCTTCAGGTGTTGAGGAATTACTAATTGGATCTAATACTGAAAAAGTAGTTCGAAATTCTGATATTCCCGTTTTGGTTATTAAAAAAGATATTTCAAATTTTAACGCATCTACTATTGTTTTTGCTTCAGATTTCACAGAAGAATCCAAAAAACCTTTTAAAAAACTATTAAACTTCACAGAATTCTTTGATTCAAAAATACACTTAGTTACTATTTGCACACCAAATAGCTTCAAACCAACTCATATTATTGAAAAAGCGATGAAAGATTTTGTAAACGTATTTAACCTTACTAATTATTCGACTCACATATATAATGACACCAATATTGAAAAAGGAATTATTAATTTTTCAAATAGCATTAATGCAGACATTATCGGAATGTGTACACATGGAAGAACAGGCTTCGCTCACTTCTTTAACGGCAGTATTAGCGAAGGCCTGGTAAATCATGCAGCAAGACCCGTTATAACATTTAAAATTTAAAATCTAAATAAAAAAAGAAAACCATTTTAAAATTAAAATGGTTTTCTTTTTTTATTTAGATTTTCTGGTCGACTCTCTTTCTTTCAATTTTGTTTTAATAACAATTGTTTCATAATCGGAAGTTTCACCTTCTTCTTCCTCAAGCCTTGAAATTAATCGCTTAGCCGCAACTTCTCCTATTTCAATTCCGTGCTGACTTACAGTTGTCAAACTCGGAGACAAACGCCTTGATGCCAAAATACCGTCCGCAAAACCTATTATTGAAATATCATCCGGAACATTAAATCCTTTTTTCAAACTAACTCTTAAAGCTGCAACTGAATCATTTTCGTCCAAAGCAAAAATTCCGTCAATTTTATGATCAAAAATCGCTTCAATTTTACTTTTCATATCATCTTCTGAATTAGTACGAAGAATTATCTTTTCGTTAACCGGAATATTATTATCCTTTAAGGCTTCTAAATATCCATCAGCTCTCAGTTTTCCAACACTCAAATTATCTACCGAAGAAATCAAGGCTATATTTTTACATCCTAAATTAATTAAATGCTGTGTTGAATTTAAAGCTGAATCAAAATCATCAACCACAACTTTATCACATTCAACCCCGTCAGCAATTCGATCAAACATTACAATTGGAGTTCCGTCATTGATGATTTCAGAAAAATGACTATACTCTTCCAAATTTTGTGCCTCTTGCGAAACAGAAAGAATGAATCCGTCAATAGTTCCATTGCTCAGCATTTCAAGCGTATGAATCTCCTTCTCTAGTGATTCATTTGAAATACAAGTAATTACATTATATCCTTTTTTATCAGCTACTTTTTCAATACCACTAAAAACTTTTGCAAAAAAAGAGTTTAATATATTAGGTATAATTACACCAATTGTTTTGGTTTTACGATTCTTTAAGTTCAAACCAATAACATTAGGCTTATAATTTTTGAGTTTGGCATACTCCTTAATTTTAACCTTTGTTTGCTCACTAATTTCAGGACTATCATTTAATGCCTTAGAAACTGTCGATACAGAAACACCAAGTTCTTTTGCTATTTGTTTTAGAGTTGCTTTAGCTTTCATTCGATTGAATTTTTATGTAATTAATACAAATATAATAGAATTGCCTAAAATAAAACAAAAAAGCCCTACCACTTATTAAAATTATCAAGGTCTTTCCCAAAACTAACACGCAAAACAATTAGACTGATTTAAACTTCACCTCACAAAAATTTTAACCTGATAAACATTATTTTAAAAAAACTAAAAAAAATTAGCTCATCTAAACATAAATATTATAATCAATATTTTTTATCGTTTTAATTTCAAAACTGACCCCCTGATTTTCAGCAGATAAAATAATCTTTTCAGGTATTTGGATTTAAAATAATTAATTGTACTTTTGCATCCCCTTTATTGGGGATGGAATGTTTAATTAAAATAATATTATGGACGCATTAAGCTACAAAACAGTTTCAGCAAACAAAGGCACTGTAACTAAAGAGTGGATTGTTGTTGACGCTGATGGTCATAACTTAGGACGTCTTGCTTCAAAGGTTGCGATGATCTTAAGAGGTAAGTACAAGCCAAGTTACACACCACACGTTGACTGTGGAGATAACGTAATTGTTATCAACTCAGAAAAAATTAACCTTACAGGTACAAAAATGAATGACAAAATTTACATGCGTCATACAGGTTACCCAGGAGGACAAAGAACTTTAACTGCTAAAGTATTGCAATCTAAAAACCCTGCATTATTAGTAGAAAAAGCTGTAAAAGGAATGTTACCTAAAAACAAATTAGGAGCTGAACTTTTTAGAAATCTAAATGTTGTTGTAGGTGCTGAGCATACTCACGGAGCTCAAAAACCTAGAACTGTTAACCTTAACGATCTTAAGTAATGGGAGTTATTCACAAAATCGGTAGAAGAAAAACCGCTGTTGCACGTGTTTATGTTTCTGAAGGAACAGGACAAATCACTGTAAACAAAAAAGAATTCGCAACTTACTTTCCTACTGCAACTTTACAGTACAAAGTTTTACAACCGCTTTCTATGACAGAAAACGCAAATAACTTTGACGTAAAAGTAAACGTTTACGGAGGTGGTTCAACTGGTCAGGCAGAAGCTGTAAGAATGGCATTAGCTCGTGCAATGTGTGAAGCTAACGCTGAAAACAGAGCGATTTTAAAACCAGAAGGTTTATTAACAAGAGATCCAAGAATGGTTGAACGTAAGAAATTCGGTCAGAAGAAAGCTCGTAAGAGATTCCAATTCTCTAAACGTTAATATTACCTGTCTTGTTCAGATGGCACAAGACACTATCAATTATTTATTGAAATTAAAAAACACAGTTGTTGTTGCTCTCCTATCGAGGTAGGATATAGTTTAGCATCTAAATGTATAAAGCCAGGAATCATTAGAAACCGCCATTTATACATTGCTAATCAACAGAACGTAAACTAGTACAAAAATGGCAAACAAAATAGAAGTAAAAGACTTACTAGAAGCAGGTGTTCACTTTGGACACATGACTAGAAAATGGGATCCAAACATGGCCCCTTACATTTATATGGAGCGTAATGGTATTCACATTATCAATCTATATAAAACTGCAGCTAAAATTGAAGAAGCTAATGAAGCTTTGAAAAAAATTGCTGCATCAGGTAGAAAAATCTTATTCGTAGCTACCAAAAAACAAGCTAAAGACATCGTTGCTGATAAAGCAAAAGCTGCAAACATGCCTTACATCACTGAAAGATGGCCTGGTGGAATGCTAACTAACTTCGTAACTATCAGAAAGGCAGTTAAAAAAATGTCTTCTATTGATAAAATGAAGAAAGATGGTACTTTCATGACACTTTCTAAAAAAGAGCGTTTACAAGTTGATCGTCTTCGTGCTAAATTAGAAAAAAACTTAGGTTCAATTGCTGATATGTCTAGACTACCTGCAGCATTGTTCGTAGTAGATATCAAAGCTGAACACATCGCAATAAAAGAAGCACAAAAATTAAACATTCCAGTTTTCGCAATGGTTGATACGAATTCTGACCCAAGAGAGGTTGATTACGTTATTCCTGCAAATGATGATGCTTCCAAATCAATTGACAAAATTTTATCTTTAGTAACTGCTGCCGTAATCGAAGGTCTTTCTGACAGAGGTTCTGAAAAAGAAACTGAAGTATTTACAGAAGAAGCTGCTGCTGAAGCTGCACCTGCTGTAGAGGCTGCACCTGCAACTGAAGAATAAATCAAATTTTAAATTCCAAATTTTAAATTCTAAAATCCAAACACAAATTAAAAACGTTTTGTTGATAATTTAATAAAATTGGAGTTTAGAATTTAAAAGATGGAATTTTTACTTTTAACATTAAAATTCAAAATATTATGGCAACAATTACTGCTGCAGACGTAAATAAATTAAGACAATCTACAGGTGCCGGAATGATGGACTGTAAAAAAGCTTTAGTTGAAGCTGATGGAGATTTCGATAAAGCTATACAAGTTCTTAGAGAAAAAGGACAAAAAGTTGCTGCTAATCGTTCTGACCGTGAGTCTTCTGAAGGAGCTGCTGTTTCATTTGTTAATGCTGACAAAACTAAAGGAGCTATCATCACTTTAAACTGTGAAACTGACTTCGTAGGTAAAAATGAAGCTTTCGTAACTTTGGCTAAAGATTTAGTAGAAAGAGCTATTAACTTCTCTAATAAAGAAGAATTCTTAGCTTCAGATTTCAACGGAATTACTGTTGCTGAAAAATTAATCGAGCAAACTGGAGTTATCGGAGAAAAAATCGAAATCGGTGGTTTTGAAATTTTAGAAGGTGCTTTTGTTGGATCTTATGTTCACGTTAACAAAATTGCTGCATTAACTGCAATTTCTGCTGAAATTCCTAACGCTGACGTTTTAACTAAAGATGTTTCTATGCAAGTTGCTTCTATGGGAGCTGATACATTATCTTACAAAGATTTTGATCCTGCTTTCGTTGAATCTGAACTTGCTGCTCGTATTGCTGTAATCGAAAAGGATAATGAAGAAGCAAAACGTTTAGGAAAAACTTTAAAAAATGTTCCTAAATATATTTCTTTCTCTCAATTAACTGAAGAAGTTTTGAAACAAGCTGAAGAAGATGCTAAAGCTGAATTAAAAGCTGAAGGTAAACCAGAGCAAATTTGGGACAAAATTATCCCAGGAAAAGTGCAGCGTTTTATCTCTGACAACACTACTTTAGATCAGGAAAAAGCATTACTAGATCAAAACTTCATCAAAGATGACAGTAAAAAAGTTGGTGATTATGTTAAAGGATACAATGTTGAAATCACAGGTTTCAAAAGAGTTACTTTAGGTTAATCTAAAATATTTTAAAATACAAAAGAGCGATTTGGAAATTTTCAAATCGCTCTTTTTTTATATCATTTATTTTTCATCGTAGACTCTCGCACAACAACCTTTGTTTTTAGCTCAATTGTCTTCGGCTCAAACACTCTCACCTCTTTACGACAAACTATCTCTTCCAATAACAAATTAAAAGCCTCTACTCCCATCTCATAATTGGGTTGATCAACAGTACTTAATTTTGGGGTGATCACCTGCGATACAAACCAATTACTAAAACCAATTACCGCAAATTGATTGGGCACTTGAATACCTTTCTCATTAAAATGCGCCAAAACACCTACTGCAACCAAATCTGTAATAACAAAAATCCCATCAATCCCCTTGTCTTCTTCTTCTAGAATTTGTTTAGCAAATTCAACACCTTGCTCAAAAGTGATGCTTTGACAAGAATAAACCAATGCAGGATCAAAAGAAATTCCATTTTTTTCTAAAGCTTTTTTGTACCCCAAAAAACGATCAATAGCATTTTGAGGATTTTCAAGCCCCCGAATATGAGCAATTCTTTTGCACCCCATATCAATTAAATGCTGCACCGCATCCATAGCTGCTTTTTGGTCATTAATAATAACTTTGGAACTAGGGATCAATTTAGAAATTTTATCAAACTGGACAAAAGGAATTTCTTTTTTAAGAATATCTTTAATATGAACATCGTCATTAGATTCATTAGAAAGCGACATGAGAATCCCATCTACTCTTTTATTAATCAAAAGTGCTACTTGCTTTTTTTCTAATTCTAAAGATTCATTAGACTGAAGAATAATTACCAAATAACCATTTTTCTCCGCTTCAGCAATAATACCATTTACAACGCCTGAAAAAAAATGATGTACTACTTCAGGAATAATAAGACCAATTGTTTTTGATTCTTTAGTCCTCAAATTCACGGCAAAACTATTGGGCGTATAATCAAGCTCTTTAGCCAAAGCAATAACAGCTTTCTTAGTTTTATCACTAACATCTGGATAATTTTTTAATGCTTTCGAAACAGTGGTAATAGATATACCTAAAGCTGAAGCTATTTCTTTTAAAGTAGTTTCTCTCATTAAACAAATATCGCAAAAAAAACTAGTCAAATCGAAAACGTTTTCGGGAAAATCGAAAACGTTTTCGTACAAAAAAAGCATTTTATTTTTTGTGATAAAATATACATTTGATAAAAAATCACGAAATAAATTACTAACTAAACAAATAAACCAACATGAAAACAAAAAATTCATTATTTAAAAAAATGGGAATAATTATAGCATTATTACTATTTAACATCAGTTTTTCTCAAAATTCAACTTTATCAGGTACTGTTACTGATGCAACTGGAGCTGGAATTCCAGGAGTAAATATTGCAATAAAAAATTCTGACAAAGCAACTGTTACAGACTTTGATGGAAAATATGCTTTTACAAATCTAAGAAACGAAACAGTAACTATTATTGCTACTTACATCGGATACAAAACAACTGAAATGAACATTCAAATAAATGGCAATACCATTCAAAACATTTCATTAGTTGAAGATGCAAATGTTTTAGACGATGTAGTAGTTACTGGAGTAGTAAACCCTAAAACCAAAATCAAATCCAGCGTTTCAATCACTACCCTAGGAACAGAGCAGATTACACAATCAGCACCAAGATCAACTGCTGAGATCTTCAGAACCATTCCTGGTATTCGTTCTGAATCTTCTGGAGGTGAAGGAAATTCAAATATCTCTGTACGTGGTGTGCCAATTTCTTCAGGTGGTTCTAAATATCTACAACTTCAAGAAGATGGACTTCCAGTATTATTATTTGGTGATATTGCATTTGCAACAGCAGATATCTTTACAAGATTTGACGGAAACATAGCTAAAATTGAAGCCATTCGTGGTGGATCAGCATCTACTTTATCTTCAAATTCACCAGGTGGAATTATCAACTTTATCAGTAAAACCGGTAAAACTGAAGGAGGTAACATCAGTACATCATTTGGATTAGATTACGGAAATTTCAGAACCGATTTGGATTATGGATCAAAAATTGGGGATGGATTGTATTTTCATATTGGTGGCTTTTACAGAACGGGTGAAGGAGTTAGAAAAACAGGATTTAACAGCAATAATGGCGGACAAATAAAATTCAACATTACAAAAGAATTTGAAAATGGTTCTATTACTCTTTATGCGAAATTCTTAAATGACAGAGCCGCTGCTTATATGCCTATGCCAGTAGCTGTTTCAGGTACAAATGCTAACCCAAATTGGAAAAGTGTTGATGGTTATGATGCTACAACTGGTGCTTTACAATCTATTTATTTGACTCATAGTGTTGGATTAGGACCTGACGGAAATGTGCGCAGAGAAGCTGTGTCTAACGGAATGCATCCTGTTTCAAAATCAATTGGTGCAAATGTTTCCTTTAATTTAGAAAACAATTGGAAAATTACCGATAACATTAGATTCTCATCTAATTCAGGTGGTTTTATCTCACCGTTTCCTGCTGAACTGGCATCTGCTTCGACAATTGCAAACTCTTTTGGAGCTGGATCAACTTTAAGCTACGCAGATAATGGAGTTGCTTTTAATACCCCAAACGGATTAGTAGCAAGAATTCACATGTTTGATACTCAACTAAACAATATGGGGAATTTCATGAACGATCTACGTTTGACTAAAAAATTCGATAAAATAGGCATTACAGCCGGTCTCTTTAAATCCATGCAAAATGTATCTATGTCATGGTTATGGAATTCCTACCTTCAAGAAGTTTCAGATGATAACCCTCGTTTAATTAATGTTAATGATGCTGGCGGAAATTCTTTATCTGAAAATGGATTATATGCTTATGGAACACCTGCCTGGGGGAATTTAGCCCGAAATTATGATACGCAATACAATGTTTCTGCCCCTTATGTTAATATATCTGTTGATGCAACTGAAAATTTATCATTTGAAGGAGGTTTACGTTATGACAAAGGAAAAGTAACAGGTTCATTTGCAGGAGGTGCCTCTACTACTTATGATATTAATAATGATGGTGAAATTTCTGCACCGGAACAAAATGTATTTGCAATTGACAATGCTAATCCAACAGCTGTAAACTATGATTACGATTATTATTCTTATACTTTAGGAGCAAACCTACTTTTAGCAAGCAGACAATCTGTATTTGCAAGAATAAGCAGAGGTGCTTCTGCCAAAGCCGATAGAATTTTATTTAGTGGATTAGATTATTTAGACGGAAATAAAATTAACGCTTTAGACTTTTTAACTCAGGCCGAAATTGGATTCAAACAAAAATTCGACAATGGTTACCTTTATGCTACAGCGTTTCACTCTAAAACAGATGAACAAGGCGGATTTGAAGCTACTTCAAACAGTATCATTAAAAACAATTACAAATCTATGGGTCTAGAGTTAGAAACTGCTTATAATGTTACTGATAATTTAGATTTGAGAGGTTCCTTAACCTATACAAAAGCTGAAATTACTTCAGGAGACAACAATGGTAATCAACCTAGAAGACAACCTAAATTAATGTATAGTTTTTTACCAACTTATAAATTCATGGATAATAAAAATACCCTTGGTTTAAGTTTTATTGGTCAAACCAAAGCGTATGCACAAGATTCAAATCAATTAGTTATGAATGGGTTTGTAATTGTAAATGGATTTGTTGAAGTAGGCATTGCAAAAGGATTATCTGTTAATGTTTCTGGAAACAACCTATTGAACACCTTAGCAATTACTGAAGCCGAAGAAGGAAGCATCACAGAAAACACAGTAAATTATGTTAGAGCAAGATCAATGACAGGAAGATCAATCTCAATGGCTCTATCATACAAATTTTAATTAGTTGTATTCATAAATTTCGTTGGTTACCAATTCCTGTACTTTTATAGTACAGGAATTGATTTTAAAACTTAAAAAAGCAATCATGACATTCTCTAAACCCAAGCTTAATTTTTGGCAAATTATCAATATGAATGTCGGCTTTTTTGGCATCCAATATAGTTTTGGTTTGCAACAAAGTGCTGTAAATCCTATTTATGATTTTTTACACGCAAGCCCGGATCAAATTCCGATATTAAATTTGGCAGGTCCTTTAACAGGCTTATTGATTCAACCCATAATTGGAGCAATGAGCGATAAAACCTGGCATCCAAAATGGGGCAGAAGAAAGCCTTATTTTTTTATAGGTGCAATTATTTGCAGTATCTCCTTATTTCTTTTTCCATTTAGCAGTTCGTTATGGATGGCTGCTGGTTTGCTTTGGATTTTAGACGTGGGTAATAATACCGCAATGGAACCTTATCGTGCTTTTATTGCTGATACACTTAATGAAGATCAGCAACCAATAGGTTTTCAGGCACAAAGTTTCTTTACAGGTTTTGGGCAATTTTTATCCTATATTTCTTTGTTTCTCTTTCCCATTATTTTTGCTGGATATACTGGAAAATTACCTAATTGGATTTATGCCTCTTTCTTTTTAGGAGCCATACTCTCGATAACTTCAATCTGGTGGAGTATGAAAAAAACGCCTGAAATTCCGCCAACCGAAGAAGAAATTAAACTAATTAAATCCGAACCTTTAAATATTTTTTCTCCCTTTATCGATACTTATAAAGCAGTGTTAGAAATGCCAAAAGTAATGTGGCAGCTTTTTCTGGTCTATTTATTTCAATGGTATGCCTTAATGTGTTTTTGGCAAAATAATTCAAAAAGTATTGCATTATCGGTTTGGAATCTAACTCCTGCTAACAAAACAGGTTATGAAAAAGCTGTGGAATGGAATGGCTTAATAGGTGCCTTTGGTTTTATTGTTACCTTTTCGGTTGCTTTTTATCTCGCTAAGTTAGCGAAACAGTACAGCCCAAAAATGGTTCATTTTGTTTGTCTTTTACTGGGAGCCGTTTCCTTTTTATTTTTTCCAATGATCCAAAATCAATATTGGTTTTTTGCAGTCATTATTGGCTACGGAATTGCCTGGGCAAGTATGATGGGAATTCCTTATCTGATGGTCGTTACAAACATTCCCAAAGAACGTTATGGGGTATATATGGGAATAATCAATATGATGATTGTGATTCCAATGATTGTTCAAAATCTCTCATTTGGGTTTGTATTAAAATATTTTCTAAATAATGATCCCCGTTTAGCCATAACTTTTGCAGGTACATTATTACTATTGGGCTCCCTAAGTACATTATTAATTAAAGTAAAAAAACAGTAATATTATGAGTACTGATAGCAATTATACAAAAGCAATTGAATTATTATACAATTCCTCCTCATCTGAAGGTTTTTTAGCAAGTGCGCAAAACATTTCAAATTACAAAAGAGTCTGGGCCCGGGATGGTGTAATCTGCGGATTAGCTGCTTTAGCATCAGGAGACAATAACTTGATTGCAACTTTCAGAAAAACGCTGGAAACACTGGCAAAAAACCAACATGACAACGGTACGATACCTTCTAACGTTATGACAAACGACAACAGTACCGAAGTGAGTTACGGTGGCTTAGCAGGAAGAGTCGATGCTGTCTCATGGTTTATTATTGGAATTTGTCAATATGCCTTTTACCAAAAAGCCCCTTCCTTTGTTGAAAGTCACAAGAAAAATATTGAAAAATGTTTAAATCAGATGGAAGCCTGGGAATTCAACAACAAACACTTGATGTATGTTCCGCTTTCAGGAAATTGGGCTGATGAGTACATTACTGACGGCTATGTTTTATACGATCAGCTGTTGCGTATTTGGGCACTGAGATCCTATAATTATTTTGTAAAAAAAAATGCGATCACTTCTAAAATTGAAAAAATAACACAACAAATTGAAATAAATTTTATCCCCAATTCTCAGGGAGAAAAATACCATGAAAGAGCCTATTATGAACTTCACTTTGATGATTACATGCCATGTTCCTTTTCACCGGCAGGATACAAAACACAATTTGATGCATTTGCAAATGCTCTGGCGTTGCTTTTAAACATTGGTCCGGTTCCATTTCAGGAAAAAATAATTCAGTATGCTGAAAAAATAAGAAATCAAAGACCATTAAAATTAGTTCCTGCTTTTTGGCCTCCTATTGAGGAAACAGATAGCGACTGGAATTTATTAAAAAACAATTTCAAATATGAATTCAGAAATTACCCCAATGAGTTTCATAACGGAGGCAGCTGGCCAATGGTTAATGGATTTTATGGTTTAGCATTACTCGCCAAAGAACAAAAAGAGGAAGCTAAAAAGCTTCTAAACGCAATAAATACAGCAAATCAAAAAGAGGACTTTAGCTTTTACGAAAACTTTAATACCCAAACCGAAA
Source organism: Flavobacterium chungangense LMG 26729 (assembly GCF_000735715.2). Classification (NCBI taxonomy): domain Bacteria; kingdom Pseudomonadati; phylum Bacteroidota; class Flavobacteriia; order Flavobacteriales; family Flavobacteriaceae; genus Flavobacterium; species Flavobacterium chungangense. The sequence continues at coordinate 711,116 of NZ_JASY01000002.1, read as the reverse complement.
AACCAAATGGAGTTCCATTTTGTACGTGGAGCGCAGCAGCAGCCGTTTTGTTAAATCAGGGGATTACGACAAATTTCAAATTACTTGTTTAAAATGAAAAAGACAATCGACATTATATGTATCGGAGAATTACTCATTGACTTTATTGGCAATGAACTAAACACTCCTATTTCTAAAATAGAAAATTACGGCCGCTTTTTAGGCGGTTCGCCCACAAATGTAAGTATATATGGCTCAAAATTAGGATTAAAGACAGCCTTAGTTGCAAGTTGTGGCAACGATGGATTAGGGCATTTCATGTTAGAAAAATTAAACGAAAACCAGGTTATCACTTCCTGCATACATAAAATTGATGACCAGTCTTCATCTGTTATTTTTGTCTCTAAATCAAATGAAACACCAGAATTTATTCCATACAGGCAAGCAGATTATCATATAACCGAAGCACAGCTCCCGGACAGCTTACTTCAACAGTCTAAAATTTTTCATACCACTTGTTTTGCACTCAGTAAAAATCCGGCTCGTGAAACAATTTTGAAAAAAGCTAAAAAAGCATATCAACTGGGTTTGCAAACCAGTATTGATCTTAATTATTCAGACAAAATATGGCCTGAGAGAACCGAAGCCAAAGAGATTATCAAAGAATATTTAAGTACAAATCCGTTAGTGAAATTAAGTGATGATGATTGTTTTCGATGGTTTAATGAAATCAAAAGTGACGATTACATTTTTGATTATTTTCAGAAACAGGGTGCATCCACTATTTGCTTAACAAAAGGAAAAAACGGAGTAGTGATATTTGATTCAAAATTAGGAGTCATTACTAAAAAAGCCAATTTAGTCGAAAATATAAAAGACACTACAGGTGCCGGTGATGCATTCTGGACTGGCTTTTTGTATAGCAAACTAAAAGGAAAAGAACTACCGGAATGCATAAATACAGCCCAGGAACTGGCAGGTATTAAATTACAAAATATTGGAGAATTACCTAATAACGTACAACTTAGAGAATTTTAAAAAAAACGGTCCGTATTTTCATTCGGACCGTTTTTTATTTTTAACAATTTATACTTTACTTTTTACCAATAATAGGAAAATTTCTGGCTCGCATTAAAGCATCTGACTTAGGAGCTCTCCCTCTAAAGTTTTCATAAGCTTTTTCCTGATCAATAGTATTTCCTACACTAAAAACAGTGTCATAAAGTCTTTTAGCTATTTCTTTATCGTAAGCTCCTTTTCCTTCAGTAAAAGCCTCCCACGCATCAGCATTGATAACATCTGCCCATAAATAACTATAATATCCAGCAGAATAACCATCTCCTGAAAAAATATGCCCGAATTGCGGAATGCGGTGACGCATTACAATTTCTGACGGCATATGAAGTGCATCTAACGTTTCTTTTTCAAATTTATGAGGATCGATAGTTGTTGTAGCTAAATGCAGTTTCATATCTATTAAAGAACTTGAAATCGTCTCTACAGTAGCAAATCCTTCACCAAAATTAGCCGCTTTTTCAATTCTGTCTACTAAAGCCTTAGGCAATGGCTGATTTGTTTTATAGTGCAATGCAAATTTGTTCAATACTTCAGGAGTAGCCAACCAATGTTCTAACAATTGAGATGGAAATTCAACGTAGTCTCTTGCCACAGCTGTTCCTGCTAAACTTGGATAGGTTACATTTGAACATAATCCGTGAAGCGCATGGCCAAATTCATGAAATAAAGTCGAAGCATCATCCCATGAAATTAAAATTGGCTCGTTTTCAGCTCCTTTTATAAAATTACAATTATTCGATACAATTGTCAGTACATCATCATCTAATCTCTGTTGATTACGATATGCATTCATCCAGGCACCAGAACGCTTTCCGGCACGAGCATACGGATCAAAATACCATAAACCTACAACTTTGCCTGTTACCTTGTTGCTTACTTCCCACACGCGTACATCTTGGTGATAAACAGGTACATTTGTAATTTGTTTGAAATTTAAATCAAATAATTCACCGGCAACCCAAAACATACCTTCTCGCAGATTTTCTAACTGCAAATAAGGTTTAACCTCATTTTGATCCAAATCATATTTTGCTTTTCTGACTTTTTCAGCATAATAACGATAATCCCATGGCTGAATTTTGAATTTGCCTCCTTCAGCATCTACGATTTTCTGCATTTCAGCAACATCCTGATGTACTTTTTCTACAGCCGGTTCCCAAACTGACATCATTAAATCCAACGTTTTTTGAGGATCTTTTGCCATTTTATTTGATAAACTCCAGTCAGCAAAAGTTGGAAAACCAAGTAATTTTGCTTTTTGAGTTCTTAATTCTAAAATAGAAACCAAGGTTGTATTATTATCATTAGCGTTTCCGTTATCTCCTCTTTTTACGAAAATATCGAATGCTTTTTCTCTTAAATCTCTGCGAGTAGAAAAAGTCAAAAACGGCTCAATTGAAGAACGTGTGTTTGCTACACATCCTAAAGCATCGATTTTTCTTTCTTTTGCTTCAGCAATAGCGGCATTTTTTACTTCATTTGGCAGACCGTCAAAATCAGCTTCTGTTTTCAGTGCTACGTATTGATTTTGCTCTTCTGCTAATAAATTTTGACTAAAACGGGTAAAAAGCGATGCGAGTTCTTTGTTTGTTGCTGCTACTTTCTCTTTATTCTGATCGTTTAATTTTGCTCCCTGACGAACAAGATTGGTATAATACAACCAAATTAAACGCTGCTGTTCACTAGTTAATTTTTTACTTCCTTTAGCATAGTAAAGCGTTTCAACTCTTGTAAATAATTTTTTATTCTGATTAATTTTGTCACTAAACTCAGAAAATTTAGGTGACATTTCTCTGTCGATAGCACTAAATTCAGTACTGCTTAAATTCGATCTGTAAATCCCATAAACAGTAGAAACCCGATCCATCGTTTTTCCCGAACGCTCCAGGGCCGCAATTGTATTATCAAAAGTCGGTGCTTTTGGATTATTGGCAATGGCGTCAATTTCATTTAATTTTTCCTGAATAGCAAATTCAATTGCCTGTTTAAAATCCGAAACCTTGTATTCATTAAAAGCTGGTACACCTCCGTAAGGTCCTGTCCATTTTTTAAGCAAAGGATTATCTCCTTTGTTTTGTGCATTTATCGCAAAAAAAGCTGTTCCCATGAGAAAAATTGATATTAATTTTTTCATATTGTTATTTTGAATTAGTAATACTTCAAAAGTATCCAAAATTTACCAATCTGAAGTGATTTTTAACATCCGCAAAAATCCTTTTAGTTTTAAGAAATCAATTCTATTAAAGATAGAAAAAATTAAATGCATAAACAATTTGCCCTTATTCTATTCTATATTTGTTTATCAAAACCATTAAACCTATCCCATTGAAAAAATTACTTTTTATTTTATTATTGACAACTTCATTTGTTCAGGCTCAAAACAAAAGCTTATTTTGGGAAATATCCGGCAACGGATTAAGCAAAAACTCTTACTTATATGGCACAATGCATGTTAATGATAAAGTTTCTTTTCATTTGTCTGACTCTTTTTTCAAAAATCTTTTAGGTTCTGATATTGTCGCTAATGAGAGCAATCCCGAGACTTGGACTGACCTGAATGCCCTGATGAAAAACGATAATAATTATAATCTGTATACCAAATTTTATACAGAATTCTATTTATTGCCAACAACAAAAGAGGATATAAAAACCATTTTTAATAATGATAATGCTCGCTTTTTCAGGAGCATGCTGTCTGGTGTAGAAGGAGAACAAGCCGATTTTCAAGAAAATACAGTCTTAGATATGTTTATATTTCAAACCGGTAAAAAATACAAAAAAAGAATTGTGGGTCTGGAAAATGCGAAAGAATCCATACTCTCTATTCTTCAGATAGCTGATGAAGATGCAAAACCAAAAGAAGAGAATAAAGTCGCCTTAACAAAAATTCTAAAAAACAGAAACCCGACAGAAGTTCTTAAGGAGTACTACAGAGAAAAAGATATTGTGATGCTGGATTCTATCTATAAATTGATGTTTTCAAAAAAAGCCCACGATGCGCTTATTGTAAACCGCAATAAAATCATGACCAACAGTATCGATTCTATTGCCAAAACAGGAAGTTTATTTTCTGCTGTAGGAGCAGCGCATCTGGCAGGAAATGATGGTATAATTGAGCTTTTAAGACTCAAAGGGTATACGGTAAAACCCATAATAGACATTTTTACGGATAATGGGAAAAATCAGAAAAAGACAATTGAAGCCTATTTTCCAAACCCTAATTTTGTTTCTTCGAATACAAGGGACAAAATGGTGCAAATGCCTTTATACAAAACTACAATAGAAGAAAATGAAATTTTAGAATCTCCGGATTTTACTAATGGCGGCGCTATAACAATTAAAAGAATTCCATTAAATTATTTCCTGAAAAGTGATGCTATTCGATACAACGCTAAGTCATTGGACAGTTTGTTTTTCGAAAAAATAGCCGGAGATATCATTGAGAAAAAATATTTTGAACAAACGAATTATTCAGGATATGATATAAAAAACATTACTAAAACGGGCAATAGTCAGCATTCCAAATTTTACATAACCCCATTAGAAATTATTTCCGTTTCTATGACCGGTCCTGCAAATTATGTTCGCCAATATGAAAATGAAGTTTTTGATAATATAAAGATAAAACCTTTTAAAAATGAATGGGAGAAGATAAAAGCGGTAAAAGGCGGATTTGAAATAGAAGTTCCTTTTTTTAATTCTGTTTTTGGAAATAGTGTCGAAAAAGGAACCAATATTGATATTCAGGGATATGATAATCAGGAAAAAGGGTATTATTTTTTAAAGGAAAAGACTTTAAACGACACTCATATATTAGAAAATTCCGAGTACGAACAAAAACAGATCCATTACCAGTTTTATTTACAGCATAATCAGGATTCTACGAACACTCATTATAATAAAATCGACAACTCTTTTGTTTCTTCGGCTAAAATTGGAGAAAGAAATCTAAAATTAAAAACATTAGTTACGGGAAATAAATATTATTTACTGGGAACGGTAAATGCATCAGAGACAAATACAAACCGATTCTTTAATTCGTTTTTGATCAAACCTTTTGATTATAAATCAAAAACAAAAATATTAATCGATTCCACCGCAAATTATACAATAGAAATTCCTGAAAAAGAAAATGAAAATTTATTTTTAAAGCTGAAGGCAAATAAATATGAAGCAAAAAATGCTTTTAGAGAAGTGAATCAATTTCAGGTTTTCAACTCCGAAACCGGTAAAAAAATAAATCTTCAATATTACAAATACCACAAATATGAACGTAACTTACCTATTGATTCTATCCAAAATAAACTTAAAAAAGGTTTCTTAAAACAATTTGAAAGTAACTATGACGAAGATTATTATGATGATAATGATGAAGCATATACAAATACAAATTCATTATTAAAAACTGAATTATATGAAAAGAAAGGGTTTTCAAAATCACTTTGGGATAAAATACTGTCTGACAAAAAAGATAAGTATGAATTCATAAGTGAAAACACCACTTTTAACAAAGACGAAAACACTTATATTATCAATGCTTTAGTGTCTAAACCTGATGCTGTTCAGGCTATTAAATACAAGGCTCTTTATAAAAACAATACTTATTACTTACTAAGCACGCTGGTAGAGAAAAACTATAAAAACGATGATTCATTCATAGAAAAGACTTTTAATTCCCTGGCTTTAGCAAAAAACATAAAAAATGAAGCTAATGAAGACAAGGTGAAGCTTTTTATAGAAGATGCCAAAAGCGAAAAAGATACCATTCGTTATTCTGCTCTAAAATCAATAAACAATCTGGATATTACAAAAAATGATTTTGAAAACATTACTAATTTCATAAACACTTTTAATTTTAAAGAAAATGAAGCAGATGCTATTGCTGCACTTGTAGAAAAATTAGGTGAGATAAATGATGACAGAGTAATCCCTTTTCTTGAAAATTATTATAAAAAAGAATCAACCAAAACTGATGTACAGATTAGTATTCTAAAAAGCATTGCACTTCAAAAATCAAAAGCAGGATACAAAAAAATAAATGAATTGCTAGAATATGATTTGCCTGTTTCCGATAATCAATACGAAATAACAAGTCTTTTTTATTTCTTTCAAAGTGACCTCGAAAACAGTAAGGAATTGTTTCCTGAAATTTTTCAGTATTACAGCATAAAAGAATATAATAAACCCATCATTGATTTCTGCAATTTACTATTGGAAAAGAAATTAATATCTGTCAATAAAATAAAAGCATTCAAAAAAATAATCCTCACCAACACAAAACTCGAATACAAAAGAGTTGCAAGCTGGAATCAAAAAAACAAGGTAAATGATGATGCTTTAGAATCCGAAGAGGTAATCGACTACACTGAGACTACAGAGTCATTAGCTGATTTAATAAATTATACCAGTTTAATATACAATTATGCTGACGACAATGCTGTAAAAGAAATCATTAAAAAAATAAAAAAGCTTGATATCCCGGAATTAAATATAGAATTAGCCAGATTAGGAATTATTCATAACAAATTAAGCAATTCAGAAATTGAAGCGTTTTTGAAAAATCCCAAAACACAATTTGCAACCATCAATTTGTTATTAAATCAAAATAAAAAAGACCAAATCAATTTTACAGAGGAAGAAATTTCGAAATCAGCAGTTGTAAATTTTCAAAATTTATCTAAAAACGATTCTATTTCCTTATTAGAAAAGAAAATAATTGAAAAGAACAATCACGAAATTTCATTTTATTTTTATGAAATCAAAAGAAAAAGCAATGAAACTGAATTACAAAAAAAACAATTGTATACAATAGCCTTCATAAACGAAAATAAAAAAATAAACCCATTGGCTTTTAAAGCATTCAATATGATTTTTATAAATGATGAAGATGATCTAGAAAAAAAGTATGAGATGATTATTAATGAGTTCTTAAATGTAAATCATCCGAGAGCAAGCTTTGAAAAAGAAAAAACAGCAAACGAAATAATTCTTGATGAAGGATATTAAATTAATTTCACTTAAATAAGTAACTTTGATAATCTGAATCTATATAATAAGTTTATGTTTAAAACCAAAAAAGAGATCGTTTTTGTAATTCTGGCAGGAATTTTTATAACTAATGCTGTTGTGGCAGAACTTATTGGAGGAAAATTAATTCAGATTGGACCATTCGTAATGAGCATCGGGATTTTACCCTGGCCAATTGTTTTTCTAACCACAGATCTAATTAATGAATATTTTGGTGAAAAAGGCGTTAAAAAACTTTCCTTGATAACAGCGTGCCTGATTGCTTATGCCTTTTTGATATTGTTTATGGCCATAGAAATTCCTGCAGCAAAAGGAATAAGTCCGGTAAATGATGAACAATTTCAAGCAGTTTTTGGGCAAAGCATGTGGATTATTGTCGGTAGTTTAATAGCCTTTATGGTATCTCAATTAATAGACGTTTGGATATTTTGGTTTTTTAAAAGAAAAACCGGAGAAAAAAAAATATGGCTCAGAGCAACAGGTTCAACTGTAATTTCTCAATTATTTGATTCGTTTATTGTTCTTGGAATCGCATTCTGGCTACCTGGAAAAATTGATTTTGAAACTTTCATTACATCAGGATTAACCGGTTATGTATTTAAACTTTCGGTTGCCATTTTACTAACGCCTTTAATTTACGCAGGACATCATTGGATTAAAAAGTATTTAGAAAAAGATAATCTGCATAAAGACATTCAGGATAAATAATGAACACTCAAGATCTTATTCGATGTGGCTGGTGCACTTCCAGCGATTTATATAAAAAATACCATGATGAAGAATGGGGCGTTCCTGTCTACGACGATCCTACTCTATTCGAATTTTTAATTCTTGAAACTTTTCAGGCTGGATTAAGCTGGATAACCATTTTAAACAAAAGAGAAAATTTCAGAATCGCTTTTGACCATTTTGACTATAAAAAAATTGCCGGTTATTCTGAAGAGAAAATCGAAGAATTACTGCAGAATACCGGAATCATACGAAATAAACTAAAAATAAAAGCGGCCGTTTCAAACGCGCAGGCTTTTATAAAAGTTCAGGAAGAATTTGGAAGTTTTTCAGATTATATCTGGAAATTCACCGATGGAAAACCAATCATAAACCATCCAAAAACCTCAAAAGATGTTCCCGCTACTACTCCGCTTTCTGACGAAATCAGTAAAGATTTAAAAAAAAGAGGATTTAAATTTGCAGGTTCAACAGTAGTTTATGCACACATGCAAGCCACCGGAATGGTCAATGATCACGCCGAAAATTGCTGGACAAGAACAAAATAAAACATCAAAATTTTCAGTTTGCATAAACAACATGAAACCTGAAACTTGAAACTTTTTTAAACTTTCAAACAAAAAAAACCTATATTTGCTTCACACTTTAGGGGTGTCTGCATCGCGCAGGCTGAGATTTTACCCTCTGAACCTGATCTAGTTCATACTAGCGTAGGGAAAAGTAAGATGACTTCTTCACGCATTTTTGTGCGTAATTGTAGCCATTCCTAATGTGTCACTATACACTAAATTCAAAGGAATGGAACTAAAAATCAACCAACAAATCAAACAATTCAATGCTGAATCGCTAAGCGTTCAATCATTGCTCGATCTCGAAATTCCAAACAAACAAAACGGAATCGCCGTTGCCATTAACAATACCGTTGTTCCAAAAATAAACTGGAGCCAACGTTTTGTATCCGAAACTGACGAAATCCTGATTATCTCTGCAACTCAGGGAGGATAATTGGCTGCACGAACGGGCTATCCGTTACAAGTCCGCAGTCGTCAACCACAAAAACATAGTCATAACAAAGCTTCCGCTGGTCGCTTTTTTATTCCTTGTTTTTTACGGTTTTCTCCTTTACGGGCTTTACACTTCTATCCCTGGCAGAAAACGGCTGCGAGAATTTAAATTTTCAATCAAAATAACAATAGTAATTCAAATCTTAAAAGAATGAATCAGGAAGAACAAATATCCAGAACCCCATTTCCAAATTCCAAAAAAGTGTATATAGAGGGTGAAATTCATCCCATAAAAGTTGCTATGCGCGAAATTCATTTAAGCGACACCAAACTTTCAAATGGCGGAATTGAGAAAAATCCTCCCGTAACCGTTTACGATACTTCGGGAGCTTATACTGATCCGGATATCGAAATCAACATCCGAAGAGGTTTGCCACGTTTAAGAGAACAATGGATTTTAGAACGAAATGATGTTGAAATCTTAAACGAAATAACTTCAGATTATGGGCAAACTCGCTTGAAGGATGAAAGTTTAGACCATCTCCGTTTTGAATATTTACATCAGCCAAAACGTGCTAAAAAAGGCGCAAACGTAACGCAATTGTATTACGCCAAGCAAGGAATTATCACTCCTGAAATGGAATATATTGCGATTCGGGAAAATCAACGCATCGAACTTTTAAACGAACAAACCAAAGCCATGCAATGTCAGCACAGCGGACATAGTTTTGGTGCGAATACTCCAAAAAGCAAAATTACACCCGAATTTGTTCGTAGCGAAGTTGCCTGTGGAAGAGCTATCATCCCAAATAACATCAATCATCCTGAAAGTGAACCCATGATTGTGGGCCGTAACTTTTTAGTGAAAATTAATGCCAATATTGGCAACAGTGCCGTGACTTCCAGCATCGAAGAAGAAGTTGAAAAAGCAGTCTGGGCCTGTCGTTGGGGAGCCGATACAATTATGGATCTTTCGACAGGAAAAAACATCCACGAAACCAGAGAATGGATTATTCGTAATTCTCCGGTTCCAATTGGTACGGTTCCGATTTATCAGGCTTTAGAAAAAGTAAAAGGAATTGCCGAGGATTTAACCTGGGAAATTTTCAGGGATACTTTGATTGAACAGGCAGAACAAGGAGTTTCCTATTTCACGATTCATGCCGGAGTTTTGCTTCGTTATATTCATTTAACAGCCAATCGTGTTACTGGAATTGTTTCCCGAGGCGGATCAATAATGGCAAAATGGTGCTTATTTCATCATAAAGAAAACTTTTTATACACCCATTTTGAAGAAATCTGCGAAATCATGAAACAATACGACGTGGCTTTTTCTCTTGGAGATGGTTTACGTCCGGGATCAATCGCAGATGCCAACGATGCCGCTCAATTCGCCGAATTAGAAACTTTAGGAGAACTGACAAAAATTGCCTGGAAACACGACGTTCAGGTATTTATTGAAGGTCCGGGACACGTTCCAATGCACATGATCAAAGAAAACATGGACAAACAATTAGAACATTGCCATGAGGCGCCATTTTATACTTTAGGTCCATTAACAACTGATATTGCACCTGGTTATGATCATATTACATCTGCAATCGGAGCTGCCATGATAGGCTGGTACGGTTGCGCGATGTTGTGTTATGTAACACCAAAAGAACATCTTGGTTTACCTAATAAAAAAGACGTTAAAGATGGAGTAATCACTTATAAAATTTCTGCGCACGCTGCTGATTTGGCCAAAGGTCATCCGGGAGCGCAATATCGAGACAACGCCTTGAGTAAAGCACGATTTGAATTCCGCTGGGAAGATCAGTTTAATTTGGCGTTAGATCCTGATACAGCAAGAGAATTCCACGATGAAACGCTTCCGGCTGACGGTGCAAAAGTCGCCCATTTCTGTTCGATGTGCGGACCAAAATTCTGCTCCATGAAGATATCCCAGGAAATCAGGGATGTCGCTGCTGCCGAAAAAGGGATGCAGGAGAAATCAGAAGAATTTATTGAACAAGGGAAAGAGATTTACATATAATGTGAGATGATATTTGTAAAATGTGAAAGGCATTGATTGATTTTCACATTTTACATCTCACAGAAAAAATTTTACGAAATATGATTGTAATTACAAATCCTTCTGCAATTGCAAATGAAATCGGCATTATTGATTCTTTATTTGAAGAAGGATTGTATTTGCTTCATATTCGGAAACCGGATTTTTCAGAAGTAGAAACAGCAAAATTCATTCATCAGATAAAACATCAATATCGGGAAAATCTGGTTTTGCATCATCATCATCAAATTGCAGCTGACTTTGGAATCAACAGAATTCATTTTTCAGAAACAGAAAGAAAAAAAATGATCAATTTTACTGAGCTATCTGATTTCGTCTTGTCAACTTCAACGCATTCAATTGAAGATTTCAATGCTTTGAAAAATATTTTTGAATATGCTTTTTTGAGCCCTGTATTTCCTAGTATTTCAAAGAAAAATTACAGTTCACAAACCAATCTTTTTGAAGCAATAAAACAGAGAGAAAATTTTAATACCAAAATAGTTGCTTTAGGCGGAATTTATTCAGGTAATATTGAGCAGCCTCTTCAAAATGGTTTTGATAATGTTGCTCTTTTAGGTACCATCTGGAATAGTCCTAATCCAATCAAAAATTTTAAACTATGTCAAAAAATCGTCCTTTCGCTCTCAGCATAGCAGGTTTAGATCCTTCGGGAGGAGCCGGAATTTTAGCCGATACTAAAACTTTTGAACAGCATCAGGTACAGGGATTAGCTATAAGTACAGCAAATACAATTCAAACCGATTGTAAATTCTACGAAATAGAATGGACATCGCTTGACTTTGTGTTGCGTTCCATAAAAAAGCTATTCAAAAACTACCCTATAAAATCGGTTAAGATTGGAATTGTTCCTTCTTTTTTTTATTTAAATGAAGTGGTTTCCTTAATTAAAAAATTAAATCCAAAAACTATTATTGTGTGGGATACCGTATTGAAATCCTCAACGGCATTTGAATTTTTAACGATTGAAAACCAAACAGATTTACAAAAAACATTATCCAAAATTGATTTGATAACGCCCAATTATGAGGAAATACTACGACTTTATCCCAATTTTATTTCTGAAAAACTTTGGGTTAAAAGTGAACTTCCAACCGCTATATTATTGAAAGGAGGTCATAACCATACAGCTTTGGGTACTGATTATTTATTTCTAAAAAGTAATCTGATAGAGCTCTTGCCCACTAAAATTAATTTCCGCCCAAAACATGGATCAGGCTGTGTTTTATCTTCAGCAATTACTGCAAATTTAGCTTTGGGATATGACTTAAAAACTGCTTGTTTAGAAGCTAAAGTATATATCGAAAAATATTTAAACTCTACATCAACTCTAATTGGCCATCATTATGTTTAACAAATTACAATATATCTCACAAGGCGAAACGGTCGAAAAGCAATTATACAACATTCATCAGGCTTTGGATGCAGGCTGTGACTGGATACAGATGCGATTCAAAAATCAAACTTCTGAAAAACGATTTGTTTTAGCTGAAGCAGTAAAAATTTTGTGCGAAGAATACCTGGTAAATTTCATTGTTAATGATGATGTTTTACTCGCCCAGAAAATTGGAGCAGATGGTGTGCATTTAGGTTTAACAGATATGAGTATTCCAGGAGCAAGAGCTATTTTAGGAAACAGAAAAATTATTGGTGCAACCGCAAATACTTTTGAAGATGTCCTCATTCACTCTAAAAACGGCTGTGATTATATTGGCTTAGGACCTTTTCAATTTACAGAAACCAAAGAAAAATTAAGCCCAATTTTAGGTATTGAAGGGTATGTTTCTATACTGAATAAAATGAAATCAGAAAATATTACACCCCCTGTTTATGCCATTGGCGGAATCACTTTAGAAAACATAGAAAGCCTAATGAAAACTGGTATTCATGGTATTGCCGTTTCCGGAATGATTACAAAAAGCCTTCAAAAAGAAAAACTGGTTCAACAACTTAACGACAAATTATATGCAAACGTCATTATTTAAAATTGGAGATAAAATCCTTACTTCCCGTTTATTTTTAGGAACAGGGAAATTCGGTTCTAACCTGCAAATGGAAGAAGCCATTTTAGCTTCAGAAAGCGAATTGGTAACGGTAGCCTTAAAACGCATCGATCTCGAAACCGATACTGATGCAATTCTATCACATTTACAACATCCTAATATTAATTTACTACCCAATACATCAGGTGCCAGAAATGCAAAAGAAGCTGTTTTTGCTTCACAATTAGCACGTGAAGCACTCCAAACCAACTGGGTAAAACTTGAAATTCATCCGGATCCAAAATATTTGATGCCGGATCCAATTGAAACTTTAAAAGCTACTGAAGAACTTGCTAAACTTGGTTTTTTTGTTTTGCCGTATATTCATGCTGACCCGGTTTTATGCAAACATCTGGAAAATGCAGGAACTACAGCAGTTATGCCTTTAGGTTCACCAATTGGAAGCAACAAAGGTTTAAAAACAATTGATTTTTTAGAAATTATTATCGACCAAAGTAATGTTCCTGTAATTGTAGATGCCGGAATTGGAGCTCCGTCTGATGCTGCAAAAGCTATGGAAATTGGCGCCGATGCTGTTTTGGTAAATACTGCAATAGCTGTCGCCGGAAATCCGAAACTAATGGCAGAAGCTTTTAAAGAAGCTGTAATTGCTGGCCGCAAAGCCTTCGAAGCCAAAATTGCAAATCAGCAAAATTATGCAGTTGCTTCCAGTCCTTTGACTTCTTTTTTATATGAATAAAATTATTTCACGCAGATTTTGGCAGATTTAAGCAGATCTAAAAAAGATTTTATTTTCTTAAACTGCTTAAGGTAAAAGAAAGAAAATTCTTTATTTTTAAATAATTAAAAATTAGAGAATGATGACAGAAAACGAAATATCATATAAAATAAGAGGGGCTATATTTAAAGTTTATAACAAACTAGGTCCAGGATTATTTGAATCTGTTTATGAAAGTGCTTTATATTATGAATTAACAAAACTTGATTTAAAAGTTGAAAGGCAAATAGCAATTACAATTCCTTATGAAGAACTAATATTAGATGTCGCTTTTAAGATTGATTTATTAGTCGAAGATAAGGTAATTATTGAATTAAAATCTATAGAGGATTTAGCTCCTATTCATTATAAGCAAATTGCAACTTATTTAAGACTCACTAACAAAAAAATAGGTTTACTGGTAAATTTTAATACTCTAAACATTTTGGATGACATTAAAAGAATTGCCAGTAAATATAAAAATGAAGCGTAATTTTAAGTAGATTAAATTAGAAAAATCATTTTTTATCTGCTTAAATCTGTCAAAATCTGCGTGAAACAAAACAATACAATGCAAACATTCAAATCCATTTTTGAACAATACGATTGGGATTCCATTCAATCAAAAATATACCAAACTACATCAAAAGATGTTGAATATTCTTTGTCCAAAACTAAACGAAATCTTAATGATTTTCTGGTTTTGATTTCACCGGCAGCCCTGCCTTATTTAGAGCAGATGGCACAGCAATGCCATGAAATTACCAAAAAACGTTTTGGCAAAACCATTCAGATGTATGCGCCGCTTTATTTAAGCAATGAATGTCAAAACATCTGTACCTATTGCGGTTTTAGTCTGGATAATAAAATCAAGCGAAAAACGCTTTTGGACTCTGAAATAAAAATCGAAATTGAGGCCTTAAAAAAACTTGGTTTTGATCATGTCTTATTGGTTACAGGCGAAGCAAATTATACCGTAAATATTAATTATTTTCTGAATGCAATTGATTTAATAAGGGAACTATTTTCTATTATTTCTGTAGAAGTTCAGCCACTTTCTACCGAAGAGTATCAGCGTTTGCATGAAGCAGGGGTTTATTCTGTTTTGGTTTATCAGGAAACGTATCATAAGGAAGTGTACAAAAAATATCATACAAAAGGTAAAAAATCCAATTTTGATTTCAGACTTGAAACTCCTGACCGAATTGGAACTGCCGGAATTCATAAAATTGGTTTGGGGGTTTTATTAGGTTTGGAAGATTGGCGTACAGATAGCTTTTTTAATGCATTACATCTTGATTATCTTCAAAAGAAATATTGGCAGACAAAGTATTCAGTTTCATTTCCGAGACTTCGTCCTGCTGAAGGCATTATCGAACCCAATTTTATTATGGATGACAAAGATCTGACACAGGTAATCTGCGCTTATCGTTTATGGAATGAAGATCTTGAAATTTCTATTTCGACTCGTGAAAACGAAAAATTTAGAAACAATATTATTCCGATTGGAGTAACGAGTATGAGCGCAGGCTCTAAAACCAATCCAGGCGGTTATGTCGTTGATCAACAATCACTGGAACAATTTGAAATTAGCGACGAACGTTCAGCAAGAGAAATTGCTGAAATCATTACTAAAAAAGGTTATGAACCCGTTTGGAAGGATTGGGATAAAAATTTTAGTCCGAAAGTCGAAAGTCATAACGTCTAAAAGCATCTAATCGACTCTTTTCAGTTATTTTATTTTCACATCTTTTTATCCCAAATTTAACTTTCAACTTTAGACTTTCAAACTTTAAGACTTACAAATAATGAGTATCATACAAGAATTTTTACGTTATAACCGACAAACGATTCTTCCTGAAATTGGCGATGAAGGTCAGGAAAAACTCAAAAAGGCACGGGTTTTAGTAATTGGTGCAGGCGGTTTAGGCTGTCCAATCCTACAATATATAGCAACGGCCGGAGTAGGCTTTGTTGGAATAATGGATTTTGATATTATCGAAATTCACAATTTACATCGACAAATTTTATATACTGAGAACGAAATTGGCCAGGAAAAAGCTATTGTAGCCAAAAATGTTATTTCGAAACTGAATCCTTTAATAATAGCTGAAGCAATTTGTAAAAAATTAACCCCTGAAAATGCATCAAAAATTATCCAGCAATATGATGTTGTCGTTGATGGCTCTGATAATTTTACGACTCGTTATTTGGTAAACGATACTTGTGTTGAACTTCAAAAACCTTTAATTTATGGTAGTATTTTAAAATTCGAAGGACAGGTTGCTGTTTTTAATCATAACGGAAGCAAAAACCTACGTGATTTATTTCCTGAAATGCCAAATCTAAAAGATGTTCCCAATTGCAACCTCAACGGAGTTTTAGGAACTTTACCCGGAATTATTGGTACGATGATGGCACACGAAACACTAAAATTAATTTTGGAATTACCAACCTTAAAAAATGAACTGGTACTTTTTAATACTTTGAATTATAGCTTTACAAAATTGAATTTTTAGTAAACAACTTCATCGCCAACCTGAATTATTCCGGGATTCAAACCAACGATATTGATCCCGAATAAAACAGAATTATTAACATTTCTATATTTACTCAAAGTTTTTAGAGGTTCTTTTTTTACAACACCATTATGCGGATCATTGTTAACCATAATACATCTTCCGCAGGGTTTTACATTTTTAAACTGAATTTTTCCAATTTTAAACTGCTCAAAATTATCTTCCTCGTGAGGGGTTTGAGTATTAATAACAATATTAGGACGAAATCTTTTTACAGTTATTTTTTCTTCTAATTTATTATTCAAAAAATCCAAACTTTTTGTTCCGATTAGTAAATATGGATACGCATCAGCAAAACTCACATTATATGTTTCTTTTGACCTTGAACTTTCATGTTTGCGATCTCCTGCTTTAATGATTTTTACCAATTTGCATCCAAATCCTAAATGCTCGCTAAACCATTTTGAAGTCGTCTTATTTACTTCGAAAACAAAACTTTTATCATCCCATACTTTGGTATAAATCTGATCTTGTAAGTGTTCACTGATTGAAAATTCATGTTCATGACCCTGAAAAGTAATCGTGATTTTCCCGTTTGAGATTTGAGGATAAAACTGGCTCAAAACAGGATATTCTCTTTGAGTTATAAGTTGATTATCTGTGTCAATGAGCATCCATCGGCGGTCATTTTCAAAACCCATTTCTTCAGCAAAAGCTTGCTGACAGCTAATTCCGGCAAGGCTTTTTATCGGATAAATATAAATTTCTTTTACAATGTAAGCAGCACTCATTTATTTACTTTTTAAAATAGACATAAAATCGTCACGATCAATTTCGCGACATCCTAAACTCTCTAAATGGGGATTATAAACCTGACAGTCTAACAGTTTATAATTCTCTTCTTTTAAATAATTTACCAAAACTATAAAAGCCACTTTTGAAGCATTAGATACTTTAGAAAACATACTTTCACCACAAAAAACATGTCCCAAATCAATTCCGTATAAACCGCCAACCAAAATCTCATCCTGCCAAACCTCTACCGATTTTGCAATTCCTTCTTTGTTTAATTTGCAATAGGCATCGATCATTTCGTTTGAAATCCAGGTTCCGGTTTGTCCATCACGTTTTATCTTTTGGCAATTTGAAATAACATCTGCAAAGTTCTGATTAAAAGTGACTTTAAACTGATTTCGCTTCAAAATAGTACGCATACTTTTTGAAACAACCAATTCATCTAAAAACAAAACCATTCTTGGATCAGGAGACCACCACAGAATGGGTTCACCTTCATTGAACCATGGAAAAATTCCGCTTTTGTAAGCTAACTGCAATCTTTCTGAATTTAAATCTCCGCCAATTGCCAGAATACCATCTTCATCAGCTTCAGAAACCGGTGGGAAAAATAAATCTTTATCTACGTAATACATTTTTTAAATTTCAAAACATTAATGAAATTCCAATAAAGAAATTCCAAATTCCAAACTTTTGCGGTCTTGTTATAAATGGCAATATTTTACGGCCAAACCTTTATATAAAAAATTCCAAATCCCACATCATCAGAATGTTTGGAATTTGGAATTTTTAAATTTTGTAATTTAAACTCTTAGAAAGGTAAATCGTCCGGTTCGTCTTCGTTTAAATTAGTTGCCGGAGCAAAAGCTTCTGCTGCAGGCATTGGTGGTGTTTGCCCTGGACCTTCAGGGGCTAATCTTTCGATTCTCCATCCTTGAATACTATTGAAATATCTGGTTTCTCCTTGTGGATTAACCCATTCTCTTCCTCTTAAATTGATAGAAACTTTTACCGCTTCACCTTGTTTGTAGCTGCTTAATAAATCGCATTTATCTTGTGTAAATTCGACTAAAATATGCTGTGGATACTGCTCATCTGTAGTCACGACCAATTCTCTTTTTTTGAATGACGCACTAACCTGCTGTTCCGGATTAACTACTTTTACTTTTCCAATAACTTCCATCTTCTTCTATATTAATTTATTATTTCGTTTCTTATTTCTTTGCTAAAAGCACTTTCCAAGCCGATGAAACATCGTCATTATTCAGGTATTTTTTGGCTTCTAAATGTATTTTTTCCTGATCATCGGAGCTTAAAACTCCCTTAACAGAAAAATTTTCTTTCACAAATATACTAACTTCTTCTGTTGTAGGCAAGGCTTCTATGTTGCCTAATTTTCCGAGATCATTTCCGTCAAAAACAGGACTTTCCCTGATAAAATTTGGAATTACATCCACACCAACACCTAATGTTGTCAATGGTTTTTGTACTTCAAAAAGTCCCTGATTCGATCTTGAATACCAATTATT
Source organism: Flavobacterium chungangense LMG 26729 (assembly GCF_000735715.2). NCBI lineage: Bacteria > Pseudomonadati > Bacteroidota > Flavobacteriia > Flavobacteriales > Flavobacteriaceae > Flavobacterium > Flavobacterium chungangense. The sequence continues at coordinate 692,623 of NZ_JASY01000002.1, read as the reverse complement.
TCCTAATCTTGAAACCAAATCTATTTTATGCTGATCAATGACTCCGTTTTCATCTAAAACAGATTCGTGAATATGAATTTTTACCACTTCACAAAGAATCAGGTTTCCTGCTCCGCCTTCTGATCCCAGCGGAATAATCTGCGTGACTTTGCATTCAAACTGAACCGGAGATTCCTTTACGCGATAAGGTTTTACCAAATCTGAAGGAATTTGTGTTAATCCTGCTTTTATAAATTCGTTTACTCCCTCGCCATATTCTGTACTGGCTAATGATGTTTGCTGAACCAAATCATAATTGACCACATTAATTACGATTTCACCAGTAGCTTCGGCATTGATCAAGGTGTGTTTAATTGTATTATCACGTACACGTCTTGAGGGCGAAAAAACCAAAATTGGCGGGTTGGCACTAAACACATTAAAAAAACTAAAAGGCGATAAATTCGGAATTCCTTTTGCGCTAATTGTACTGGCAAAAGCAATTGGTCTCGGGCCAATAGCACTTTGCAGGTAGCCTTGCAATTTTGCTGTTGGTATCTCTTTTGGATTAATGCTAATCATATTCTTTGTTTTTTAACTGAATCCCCTTTCAGCAAATACAAAAGTATAGAAATCGTTTATGCCAAAGAAATAGTTTTAGGCTTAAAAACAAAAATCTTTAAACATTCACAAAATATTAAATGTGTTTATTTCGTTATATTTATAGCTCAAAAATTACCCTATGCATTTTTCTGAAAGCAGAAATACGACCCGTTGGATTATTATTTTTATTTCCTTTTCAATCATTTCACTGATACTTTGGAATACCTATACCTTTTTTCAAATATTCAAAAACGAAGAGCGATTAAAAATGAATATTTTGGCCAATGCGCAAAAAACCATTATCAACGCCGATGAATATGCTGACCTTGATTTGCCTCTGGAAATCACAAACAGTAATTCTTCAGTTCCGGTAATGTTGGTGATGTATGATAAAGTGATAAATTCCAAGAATGTTCCTGATGAAATCCTAAATGACAAAGAAAAATTTAAGTCCTATTTAAATAAATTAAAAAATGAAAATGAGCCTATTATTTTTGAATACGCTCCGGGAAAACACCAAGAATTGTATTACGGAAATTCGGCATTACTCAATAAACTTAAATATTATCCTATTGCCCTATTATTGATCATCTTTTTGTTTGCGGCTTTGATTTATAATTTTTACAAAAGTACCAAAATGGCTACCCAAAACAAACTCTGGGCGGGAATGGCAAAAGAAACGGCACATCAAATTGGCACGCCTTTATCGTCTCTAATTGGATGGGTAGAGATATTAAAAACAGAAGAGATTGATCAAACCATTACATCCGAAATAGAAAAAGATGTAGAAAGATTACAAACTATTACAGATCGTTTTTCTAAAATTGGTTCTGTCCCAGTCTTGGAAAATCTGGATGTTGTTTCAGAAACTTTAAACACTTTTGAGTATTTACAATCTCGTTTTTCTAAGCAGGTTGCGTTTTCGTATCAAACTCCTGAAAAACCTATTTTTGCGCTGATAAATCCAATACTTCATAGCTGGACTATTGAGAATCTGATAAAAAATGCTATCGACGCTATGAAAGGAAAAGGAACTTTAGATCTCCAAATTGAACAGGATAATCATCATGTAAAAATAAACATAAAGGATTCCGGAACCGGCATCTCTAAAAACCAATTTAAAACTATTTTTGAACCTGGTTTTACGACCAAAAAACGTGGCTGGGGGCTTGGGCTTTCTTTAACTAAAAGAATTGTCGAAGAATATCATAGCGGAAAAATCAAGGTATTGAATTCTGAAATTGGTAAAGGAACTACATTTCAGATTTCACTAAATAAAAAAGTGCAGTAACTATGAACTACTGCACTTCTTTAATTTTTATTTCTTTTTGATTACAAATTTGCCTGAATACTTTTTGCCAAAGCTTCAAATTCATCTTTAGAAAGTGAAACTTTATTCAGAAAGCGCATTTCGTCCATTTCATTTAGCGGAATAAGATGTACGTGCGCATGAGGAACTTCTAAACCAACAACTGCAATACCCACTCTTTTGCAGGGAACTGTTTTTTCTAAAGCAATTGCAATCTTCTTAGAAAATTTCATTAGGCCCAGATACAATTCATCCTCTATGTCAAAAATCTTATCTATTTCTTGTTTTGGTATACAAAGAGTGTGTCCTTTTGCATTTGGATTTACATCTAAAAATGCAAGAAAATTATCGTCTTCGGCAATTTTGTAGGCCGGAATTTCTCCGTTGACTATTTTTGTGAATATTGAACTCATTGTTTTAGGTTTAATCTCTGGAAATTTCAAGGATTTCAAATTTCAAAACACCATTTGGTACTGTAATTTCAGCTACTTCTCCAACAGATTTCCCAAGTAAACCTTTTCCGATAGGAGATGTCACTGAGATTTTGCCGGTTTTTAAATCGGCTTCACTTTCTGCAACAAGCGTATATTTCATTTCCATTCCGTTGCTTTGATTTTTGATTTTTACATTCGATAAAACCAATGCTTTCGAAACATCTAATTGTGATTCATCAATTAATCGGGCATTAGAATACACTTCTTCGAGTTTAGAAATTCTCATTTCCAACAAACCTTGTGCTTCTTTTGCTGCATCATATTCGGCATTTTCAGATAAATCTCCCTTATCTCTTGCTTCAGCTATATCCTGAGATGCTTTTGGACGCATCACACTTTTTAAGTGTTCCAACTCCTCTTTTAATTTTTTTAACCCTTCTGCTGTATAATAAGATACTTTACTCATAACTTCATCGTTTATATAAATACAAAAAATCCCATCGGGACGGGATTTTCTTATTACAAATATACTATTATTTTTTACAGTACATAATTATATGTTAATGATATAGAATTCAAAAGCAAATAAATTATTTTTGTCTGACTAATTCCCTTTAAAACAATGAAAAAACTCTCGCTTTTTATACTATTTGTTTCTGTACTTTTTTCGTGTAGTGATAATGATATAAATAATAAAAATCCTTATATCCCAAAATATCCTGTGAATTTTACAATAGATATGAATTTACCATCATACTCTAATCTTAAATACCCCAGTAACGGCGTTATTATTTCAAGTTATGGTGCAAAAGGTGTTATTATTTTTAATACAGGAAGCGGTTACAATGCTTTTGATGCAGCGTGTCCTAATCAGGCTTTAACTTCTTGTAATGCTATGACTATTAAAGGCATTAATGCAGTTTGTTCCTGTGATGATTCAGAATACAGCTTGTTTACAGGTTTAGGCGGAAAAGAATATCCTTTGATACAATATCGTGTTGAAGTAAGCGGAACTATAATTCATGTTTATAACTAAAATATAAAAGCCTGAAAGTTTTAAATTTTCAGGCTTTTATATTTTAGTTATTAAAATTTCAATGTCAATCCGACTAAGAAGTTAGTTCCTGCCTGCGGATAATAACCTACACCCTCCATAGTCTTAACTGCCGGAGGATTAGAGTAATCATCATCGAAGGTGTAGAAAAACCCATTGCTTTCGTACTTTAAATTAAAGATATTATTAACTAAAGCCGATATCATTATTGATTTGAAAACTTTATTTGTTTTGAATTCAAACGATGCATTAAAATCATTTACAAAATAACTGTCCAGTTTTGAAAGTTCTGAATCTATATTTCCCATAAATTGTTCACCCACAAATTTAGATAATAACGATAATTGCAAGCTTTTAACTGGCATAAAAGTCAAACGATTCCCGGCAATTATATTAGGAGAAAAAGCGATATTGGTTTCTCCCAAATTTTGCAAAACACCATCTCTTGTAAAATAAAAGTCTTTATTTTTGTTTTGACTTAAAGTAACATTAGGCTGCAAAAACCATTTTTCTGAAAGCTTTAGTGTTGCATCAATCTCAATTCCGGCTCTGTAACTGTCACCACTATTGGCACGAAGAGGAGAACCGACATCGTTTAATTCTCCCGTTAAAACCAACTGGTCTTTGTATCCCATATAATAGAAATTGGTATTGAGTTGAAAGTAGTCTGAATTGAATCTCCAACCTAACTCAAAATCATTTAATTTTTCCGGTCTTACATTTCCGCCTTCATAATCAGTTCTGTTGGGTTCCCGATTGGCTTTGGCATAGGAAAAATAAAGTGTGTTTTTTTGATTGATTTCAAAATTCAAACCTGCTTTTGGATTAAGGAAACTAAAACTGTCATCTACCAGTCCGGTTTCCATGCTATTGGCTTTGTACTGAACTGTTCTGTACTGCAAATCACCGTATAAACTCAACTTTTTAAACAATTGATAATTGACTTTTAAAAAAATATTACCATCAACTTTTGTCGAAAAATCATTGTAATAATGGTCTCCCAGCTCAGATTGCGATGCATATCTTGCCCATATTACTTTTCCGAAATGGCTTCCTTCATATTTATTCCAGCCTTCTCCCAAAATAACATCCAGTTTTTCATCTTTATACTTTAATGAAAATGTTGTACCGTAAAAATCATTGTCCAGCCATTTTTGGCGAATCAAATCGGTAGTTGTTACGGTTCCAACTGGCGTTAGACCATAATCACCCATACCGGCATCTTCTTTATAATTTTCATAATAGCCCTTTCCTTTGGTATAATGAAAAGCTAAATTGGTACTCCATTTATCCGTAAATGATTCGTTCCAGTGCAATTGATAATGGTCCTGATTATAATTGTCGGTTTCATTATCATAAAAACGGTTTTTACCTTTCTCATCTGTAAACATACCCGCTGAGTTAAACCTACGGTTTTCCTTTAAAGTTACGGCATCAATTCCGTTCCAGGATTGATATGTCTTTTCAGTTCCGCCAAAAACTAATGCTTTAATTAAAGTTGTTTTACCAACATAGGTTCCCTGTAAGAAATACGATTTTAAATCAGAACTCGCTCTGTCAACGTATCCATCAGATTTAATAGTTGATAAGCGTCCGGCCAATTCAAAGTGATCGTTTAGCAAACCTGTACTGAATTTCACAGTATTTTTATTTGAATTAAAACTTCCATAAGAACTTGAGATTTCGCCATTTGCTTTTGTAGCATAATTATCTGTCAGCATATTCAAACTGGCGCCAAAAGCGCCTGAACCATTTGTTGATGTTCCAACACCACGCTGCAATTGCAAACTTTCTACTGATGAAGCAAAATCGGGCATGTTTACCCAAAATGTTCCCTGACTTTCGGCATCGTTATATGGAATTCCGTTTATGGTAATATTCACTCTTGTAGCATCGCTTCCACGCACACGAATTCCTGTGTACCCCATTCCGTTTCCGGCATCAGAAGTCGTTACTACTGATGGCAGATAGTTCATCAAAATTGGAATATCCTGACCCAGATTTCTGGTTTTAATGTCTTTTTTGTCAAGATTGCTAAAACTCACCGGCGTTTTTGTAGTGACACGAACTGCCGAAACCAATACATTATCCAATTGATTAACTTTGGTTGAATCCTGCTCTTGTGCGATAGAAAAAAGAGAATAGAAAATAGAAAATAGAAAATAGAAAATAGACTTGTAATTTGCCAATTTTTGGCTTTTAAAAACTTTGCAGCTTTGAGACTTTGCAGCTTTGAGACTTAAATAGTTTTTCATCCGTAAATAATTACGAATAAAAGGGGGAATTATTCTTTTGGTTAAATTAATAAATGTGTTCCCGACAAAATATAATGCAAACTAAAATTGTCGTTTTTCCCTTAGCAACATTACTTGCTCAGGTTCTTTGGGTATGATCTCAGCTCGTTATTTAGAGCACCCCTTTGAGACGGTGCAAATGTAATGTTAAAATATTTAAAACTCCAAAAAAGAAATTCCAAATTCCAAAACGATCGAGAAAGAATGTTTTTGGAATTTAATCCAATCTGGGTTTCTTTCGTGATTGTTTTATTTCAGAAATATTTTTCTTGTCTTTAATTCTCTTTTTAATCACCGATTTAGGAATTTTAGTTTCCTTTCGAACCTTTGGAACAAATAATCCCTTTTTGATAATTTCTACAAATCGTTTCGTAACAATCTCTTTATTTTTAAGCTGGCTTCTGTCTTCATCACAATTTAAGATTAGAATATTTTCAGAAGTCAAACGTGATGCTAAATTGTTTTGTAACAATAATTTCTGTTCTTCAGATAAAGCCTGAGAAGTATTCAGATCAAAAGTCAGCACCACTTTCGAAGATACTTTGTTAACATTTTGACCACCTGCACCACTGCTTCTAACCGCCTTAAAACTTAACTCTGATATGATTTTCTCTAAATCCATTATTGTGGTTGATGAGCAGGCTTTAATAAATCATTTACCGTTTTAACCGGATTAAAAGTAATCAACGGAACCGCAACAAAAATAGTTAGCCAGTTTGACATTCCACCGTTCCATAATCCCGGTAACTCATAATTTTTAACTATTTTACCTTCGGCGCTTTTTTCTACAATGAATCCTGTATTATGATCTACAAAATCTGCCAGATTAAACGGCTCTCCTTTGTAATTTTTAGTCCCGCAAACTAAATCAACCGGGTTAAAATGGGTTGCATCCTCTAAAATTGATTTTTGTTTTTTGTCGGTTAAATCAACTTGTGAACTTTCTACAATTTGCAATGAAACATCTCCTTTGTCATTTCTGATCCAAAAAGGCCCTCCACCTGCTTCACCTTCATTTTTAACCATTCCACAAACCCGAATTGGTCTGTCGAGAAGTTCTTTTATTTTACTTATTTTATTTTCATAAGTAAACTTATTAAAATCGTTAGTCATTTCGATGCTGAGATTTTGGATTAAAAACTCAACTATCTTGTCAATATCCTCTTCGCTAATCTGCCCCTTTTCTATAGCATTCAAATAACCAAAAACTTTTTGTTGTGTTGCTATTAAAACCCCTGCCAGCCCTTTTTTATAGAGTGTCGTTTTATCAATATTATTCTGGATAACATTATCTATGTTTTTTATGAAAATAATATCCGCATCAATTTTATCAAGATTTTCAATCAATGCTCCGTGTCCTCCAGGCCTAAAAATAAACGATCCTGTTTGACTTCTGAAAACATTATCTTTCACATCAACTGCAATAGAGTCTGTACGTTTGTTTTGGTAAGAGAAACTAATATTGATTCGAGTGCCTGATTCTGACTCGATTTTTTCTTTCACTTCTGCAATAGCTTTTTCAAATAGTTCCTGATGTGCTTCTGAAACTGTAAAATGTAAATTAGAAGCATTATTTGTCGCAGCATAATGCACACATTCGTTTAAATGTTCTTCTATTGGATTTGCAATATGCGTTTTATATTTATGGAAAGGCAACACCGCTTTTGGCTTATTTGCAAAATCAAAATAATCAGGAGATAATAATAATTTTATGAAATAATAATTTTTATAATCCCTGTCTAAATTATCAAAATTGGGATAAATTATTTTTAGTTGTTTATAGACAGCATCAAAAAAAGGAAACTTATCCATTGCAACAATAAAAATAGACAAATCGTTATCTTTTTTTCTATTGATATAAGAGTTAATGGTTTCTTTCTCGATATCATAAGTATTCAAAAAAGCAATTAAAAATTTAAACATTCGGGTTGCTGCACCTGAAGCGGGAATAAATTTACATATTTTGAAATTCTCCTTATGAATATCAAAAAAACTTGCTTTTTCTTCAAAATCATCAGTTGACAAACTTAAAATTCCGTTATCCACTGTTGCTGGACTTATTAAATTACTTTTAGAAATCCCTTTTTTAAAAATCTTAAGTTGTTTTAATATATTTTCGAAAGGTATTCCATGATTATAAATCTCCACAAAATCAGCAGATGAAAACCCTCTTTTTTTAGCAATTGTCAGATTATCGACAATCGCAGTCGCTTTTACTAAACGACTTTCTCTATCACCGGAAATAGTAATAAATGGCTTTTTACTATCAATTAAAGTTTGCTTAAAAACAGAAAAAACAGTTTCTCTTTTATTTGGATTGTCACGAATATCGTCTTTTTCCCAGGGAACATCAATATCTGTCAGAAAAAATAAATCGTACTCATGTGCTAAGGCAGCTTCATTTAAAAGTGGATTACAGACCCCATAATAGACCTCAGAAAAGACTTTGGTCACCATTAAATTAGTATCGCAAAACAGATATTTTTGAGCAGTTTCCAGTTTTTCATTTTCTAATGCTACTTGTCCATACGCAATTGGCATCATGTCTCCTTCCGTACAAATCTGCTTATTTTCTTCCCATTTTATCTGCAAATAATCACGTGCGAACTCAGGAACCCACTCCGTTTCATAATAATCCGCGAGCTGTTTTGCCAATGTGGTTTTCCCTGTGCTTTCAGGTCCAAATAAGGCAATTTTTATGATATTTGTTTTTTGCTGTCTAAGATTTTTCTCCATTCTAAATAAGCTGAAATAGCTAAAATTGTAAAAATTAAATACTGAAGTGACAACATTCCTAATCCTCTGTAGGCATAAAGCGGCACAACAATAATATCACCAATAATCCAAAGTGTCCAGTTTTCGATTTTTTTCTTGGCCATATACCACATTCCGGCAAAAAATATTCCTGACGAAATCATATCGACATAGTTGTCATTTTTAATCTCATAATCAAAATATTTATAAATACCGAAAACTACAAAAATGGTTACAAAAAACAATAAAATTCCTATTATTTTTTCATTATCATTTGTTCTTGTAATGGGTAAATTATCTTCAACAGTTCCTCCCCTTGCCCAAACATACCATCCATAAATACTCATAATAGAAAAATATCCGTTGATAATCATATCCCCAATATAACCGGCAACATACAACAGATAAACCGAAATTACAGTCGCTATTAAGCCAGTTGGATACACCCAGATATTCTCTTTTTTTGCAAACCAAACGCTCAATATTCCGCAGACAAACACCAAAAACTCTAAAGCGATATGCCATAGCGGCGCATTTTTATAACTGTCTAAAAAAAAATCAATCATTTTGATTATTATCTGGTTGTTTATAATTCAAAAAAATGGCTGTTGTTTTCGAAAGCTGTTCCAATTACTACTAAATCTGCACCCGCATTATAAGCATTTTTAATTCCTTCTAAATTTACAATTCCTCCACCAACAATTATAGGTATTTGGATATTTTGAGCAATTAACTGAATCATTTCCAAGGGCACTGCATTCTTTGCTCCGCTTCCGGCTTCTAAATAGATCAATTTATTCCCTAACATTTCTCCGGCCTGGGCTGTTGCCAAAACTAAATCAAAATCTTTTCGATTAAGCGGTTTTGTTTTACTAACACGTGCTACTGCTGTTTCATTTCCGCTCTCAATTAAAATATAACCTGTTGAAATTACTTCAAGATTCGTTTTTTTAAGAATAGGTGCTGCCTGAACCTGATATCCTATTAAATAATCAGGATTTCTGCCAGACAATAATGACAGAAACAAAATAGCATCAGCCTGAGGTGAAATCTGCGAAGGGTCTCCTGGAAATATAACAACGGGCAAGTTTGTTTTTTGTTTTAACTGCCTGATTAAATCTTCTAAAATTGTAGCCTGAACAATACTGCCTCCTACAAAAATATGGGTTGCTGGAGACTGGTTTATTTTATCTAATAAATGATTTAAATTTTCCCATACAATTTTATCAGGATCTAAAAGAATAGCCAGTAATTTCTGCCCCTCTTTTTTAGCCTCCAAAATTTGTTGGTGTATGTTGAGTAATTTTTGCTGCATAACAGCCGTAAAAGTAAAAGTTTTTTAATGCAGAAGAACTATTTGAATGAATTATATTTGTGAAATGGCCTTAGTTCAACAAATGAAACAATTATGATTACATCTGAATTATTGGAAAAATATGGTGCTCTGAAGAAATTCTTCAATAAAAACGAAGTCATTTTTGACGAAGGAAATCTACCCGCTTATTATTATCAAATTATTTCAGGGGAAATAAAAATGAGTAATTATAATGATGATGGACGAGAGTTCATTCAGGGAATATTTTATAAAGAACAGTCTTTTGGAGAACCTCCGTTGTTCCTGAATCAAAAATACCCTGCCAATGCTATTGCAGTTGAAAACAGCGAAATTTTTCTTCTTTCAAAGTCAAACTTCTGGAAACTTCTGGAAGAAAACTCAAAAATCAGCATTAAAATAATCGAAAACCTGGCACAGCGACTGTATTATAAATCGGTTATGGCTGCTGAAATCTCTACCCAGGAACCAGAGCACAGAGTTTTGAAATTAATCGATCATGGTATCGCTTATTTCAATTTCCAAAAAGATAAAAATGGCTATCTCATCAATTTCACCAGACAGCAAATTGGAGACCTGACAGGTTTACGTGTTGAAACCATCATCAGAACCATAAAAGCACTGGAGAAAAAAGGCGAATTGAAAATTATAAACAGAAAAGTATACCGATAAAAAAGTTTTCGTTTTATGATTTAAGTCATAAAATGCAGCGATATTGTACATGTACCTTTGTTGATATAAAAAACTCAATATCATGACACTATATCAAACAACATTCGACATTTTCAATAAAAACTATATGGGTTCTGCTGCAATGGCAGTAATTGGACAAAGCTGTTTAGGCGGCGCTGCAGCTATGTATGTTTTGAGTAACGGAACTTCAATTCCCCAAATGATTCAATTGGCTATAATTGTTTTAGCTTGTATCTTTGTAAATACTTCAATTTTGGCGCAAATGAAACACAAAGTTGTTTTTAATCTATTAATTACAAGTTCAATTTTAAGTGTATTATTCATTTTAATAAACACCCTTTTTCTGTGAAAAAACAAATAGAAGATAGAAATGACATTACTCTTTTAGTACATCAGTTCTATGCTAAAATAAGAGCCGATTCAGCAATCGGCTTTTATTTTAATGATATAATAAAAGACTGGGATGCTCATCTGGAAAAGCTGACCGATTTTTGGGAGATGAATTTGTTTGGAGCAAAAAAATATAATGGAAATCCACTGACTGTCCATAATGAAGTTGATGCTCATTTTGATGGCAGAATTACCTCTAATGAATTTGGGATCTGGCTAAATCACTGGTTTCAGACTATTGATGAATATTTTGAAGGCGAAAATGCTGATACCCTGAAAAGACGGGCCAGAAAAATGAGCACTTTTTTGTATATGAGTATGTTTGAAAATCGAAAAAAAGGAAATTAAGCTTAAATAACTCAAGACAAAGTGTGTCATTTCGACTTAAGGAGAAATCACACTAGAAGCTCCACAAAGTATGACTCCAATCTTTGTCGAATCCCGCATGTGATTTCTCCTTAAGTCGAAAAAGAATGTGGTTATTCTTAAATCTGCTAAGATTGGAATTTGTGATTTTTATATTGAATTTTCACTTTTCAAAAGCATAAACCAAAGTAAACTTACCCTCAAAATTATCAGACTCTATTTCCTGATAATGAACGTTAAAATCTTTTATCAAATTATCAAAATGAAGACTAGCCTGAGTGTGAGATTCCTCTAAAGAAAAATCATCAACCAAAATATGATCTTTAAAACTGATTCCTTTTTCATTTCTGATTTTAAAAATGGCTTCTTTGGCTCCCCAGATTACGGTAAGTTTTTTTATGTATTCTTCTGTAGACAAAGCATCTAAATAATCACATTCATAATCGGTAAATTTATCTGCAATTCTCTGAATTTTTTCCCGCTGCAGCTCCATATCAATTCCAACGGTTTCGTGGCTAATAATTATTGCCGCAAAATGATAGGAATGTGTTATAGAAATATAATTATGACAATCGAAATACGGTTTTCCGAATTCGTCATAATGCAAATCTTTATCTGTAAAACCCATTTCCTGAATCAGCATACGAACGCTCAAAAAAGCACGCTGATGTAATTGCGATTTCATACCATCCAGTCTCTTCTGCGTTTTCTCTTTTAAAACTACTTTGCTTCTTAGTTCGTCAAAAGATTCGGTTATTTCCCAAATTAAAATTCGGGTGTTTTCATTGCATTGTATGGTCTGAAATAGAGGCATTCTTTTTTAAAATTATGAATTATAAATAATTTTCTTTGAAACAAAACTTCTTATTGACTGCCTGTTCTTTCTAGCCCTGATGGGAACGGCATCCTTTTGTGGCGGGGTTCGCCATAAAAGATATAGTGAACAGCAGGATTAGCTTCTAAAAAACATTAATCAACTAATACACTAAAGATTAACAAATTAAAGATTTCACAAATCTTACTGAAAGTAGTAAAAATAAAAAGCTATTCCTTAAATTTGCAAAAATTTTACAATTACAAATATACTATAAATGAGTACAACGACTACGCCTTATGTGGCTTTCAAAGTAAAAGACATTTCTCTGGCTGCCTGGGGAAGAAAAGAAATTGAATTAGCTGAGGCTGAAATGCCAGGTTTAATGGCACTTCGTGCTGAATATAAAGACGAACAACCTCTTAAAGGTGCTCGTATCGCCGGATGTCTTCATATGACGATTCAGACTGCTGTTTTGATCGAAACTTTAATTGCTCTTGGTGCTGAAGTTACCTGGTCATCTTGTAACATTTTCTCTACTCAGGATCAGGCTGCTGCTGCTATCGCTGCTGCGGGAATTCAGGTTTATGCATGGAAAGGTCTTGATGAGCAATCATTTGACTGGTGTATTGAGCAAACTTTATTCTTTGGTGAAGACAGAAAACCATTGAACATGATTTTGGATGATGGTGGAGATTTAACTAACATGGTTATTGATCGTTTCCCGGAATTGGTTCCTGGAATCAAAGGATTATCTGAAGAAACTACAACTGGAGTTCACAGATTGTACGAAAGAGTAAAAGCCGGAACTTTACCAATGCCTGCAATCAACATTAATGATTCTGTTACTAAATCTAAATTTGATAACAAATACGGATGTAAAGAATCTGCTGTAGATGCTGTACGTCGTGCAACTGACTTAATGTTGGCCGGAAAAAGAGTAATCGTTTGTGGATACGGTGATGTTGGAAAAGGAACTGCTGCTTCTTTCAGAGGTGCAGGATCTATTGTAACTGTTACTGAAATTGACCCAATTTGTGCTTTACAAGCTGCAATGGACGGTTACGAAGTTAAAAAATTAAACACTGTAATTGCTAATGCTGATATCATCATTACAACTACAGGAAATAAAGATATCGTTCTTGGAGAGCACTTCGAGCAAATGAAAGACAAAACTGTAGTTTGTAACATCGGACACTTTGATAACGAAATTGATATGGCCTGGTTAAACAAAAACCACGGTGCGTCTAAAATCGAAATCAAACCTCAGGTTGACAAATATACTATCGCTGGAAAAGATATCATCATCTTGGCTGAAGGCCGTTTAGTAAACCTTGGTTGTGCTACAGGTCACCCAAGTTTTGTAATGAGTAACTCATTTACAAACCAAACTTTGGCTCAAATCGAATTATGGAACAACAGCGCTGCTTACAACAACGACGTTTATATGTTGCCAAAACATTTAGATGAAAAAGTGGCTGCTTTACACCTTGCTAAATTAGGTGTTGAATTGGAAGTTTTACGTGACGACCAAGCTGCTTATATTGGTGTTCCAGTTGAAGGTCCATTTAAACCGGAATACTACAGATACTAGATTTAATTTTAGATTTAAGATTGTAGATCTTAGATTTTTAATACATATTCAAACCCGACAAGTTTTTAAAAACCTGTCGGGTTTTGTTTTTTTATTTAACATTATTTAGCTTTTTTAAAATAAACAAAAACCAAATTTTAAATTAAAAACTTTACTTATATATTTAATATTTGTGATATTCTAATAGAAAATTTGAAGTTCTTAAAATTTTAATTTAAAAAAACTAAATTATGCCATGCAACCATCGATTTGAAGATCAATTAATTCCAGATTGGGAATTAGAATACCTATTTATTGGAACATTTAATCCTTCTTGGGATTATAATAATGCTGAACAAGCAGATTATTTTTATGGCAGAAACAGAAATTTTTTTTGGCGAATCCTACCTTTTGTATTTGGTGGAGATGATTTAAAAAACTCTTCAATTGAAGAAAAAACTGAATATCTATTAAATAAAAAAATTGGAATTACTGATTTGATTCTATGTATTAAAAACGCAGATGAAAATAGCGAAACCGACCGCAACAATCTTACAAAAGGATTTAGCGATAACATATTAAATACATACCAATTAGACTTTAATTCTGAAAAAATTAAAACACTGATAAACAAAAATCAAAAAACACTTAAAGGAGTTTTTTTAACCAGATCGACTTTAAATAACAACATTAGCCAAATTAGGGATTCTTGGAACATTATTGAAAATCATTGTTCAGTAATTAACATTCAAACTAATAAAATTTTAACTCCAGCTAGAATTTTTTCCGAAAAGAAAGTTGATGATTGGAAAGGAAAAATAGATAATATCTGAAATAAGCCAGAATGTCAAATTATCTTTAAATTTCTTTAATTCCATATTCAAACCCGACAGGTTTTAAAACCTGTCGGGTTTTGTTTTTTCATATACCATGAATAATCTAAAATCAGAAATCTAAAATTATTTAGGGCGTGCCACCATCCCAATAAAAGGGCAAAAATACTTTATGTTTATACGCCCTTTTATTGGGATGGTGTCGGACTATCCGCGCTACTTCGGTAGCCAGCTCCTATCCCTCACGCAAACATATACCAAGAAAGTTTTGAATTAATAAACTATTTCATTTTCAAAAACGTTATGTATCTTTAAAGTAAAAATATTCTTTATGAATCGTCTTCTTTTTGTCTTCACTTTTCTATCTCTAAATTTTTCTGTATTTGCTCAAAACAATGATATCTGGACTTCATTTCCAAACAAAGACACAACGCTTATTGGATTTAAAGACAAAAATGGAACAATCAAAATTGAACCTAAATTTTCAGGTTTTACAACGGCACGAAAATTTGAAAACATAATCGCAGTAACAGAAGAGTTTAATGAAAGCTGGAAAAGTTATTATTTGACTAAAACAGGGAAAATAATCGGGCGAGACAGTTTATACATCTTTGACAACAGTCCCGATTGCGAAAATGAAGGTTTCATCCGCTTTAGAGATCCTAAAACTGACAAAATGGGAATGTTTAACGGTGATGGAAAAATTGTAATTCCCGCTGATTATAGCAATTTAACCAAAGTTAGAAACGGAATGGTGATCGCCTTAAAAGATGCTAAAAAAGAAATCGATGGTGAGCATTTTTTCTGGACTGGAGGGAAAGAATTTCTAATTAATACCAACAATAAAATTCTGATTGAAAATTTTCCTTATAATGATGAACTGAATTTCTATTCTTTAGAAAAATCAAAAGAAAAAGGCAAAGATGAAACAAGAGAATATTTCTTAAGTGTCGAAGGCCAATATTATTCTTTCATCAATTATGAAAAAGAATTTACATATTGGCTCAAGAACACCTTACTTTCAGATTTATCCAAAACTAATTTAGAAAAACATTCTTTTGACAAAATCATCTATTGGAAAGAATCCAACGGGTGGATTAGTGAATCAAAAATTAAATTTATAAATCAGAATTTTACTTTCTTAAAGTTAAAACTTCAGGAACTGAAAAATCCAAAAACAGATTATTTTGTCTCTTCAAACGGACTCAATCAGTTTATTTTTGAATCAAGTGAATACGCTTTATATTTCAACAATTGCAATGAATCGAAAGAATGGCAATATCCAGTCAAAAGCATTGTAATTAATCCAAAAAACAAAACCGATAATGGACAAGACCATTTTGAATTTCTCCGAACTGAAAATGGATATAAATTAACAAGTGTTTCTTCTGCGAAAGATAATCTTAAATGATTTTTAGCCTTTAATTTTAATATTCAAGCACATTCATCTCAAGCCACAAGACGTAAAATTTAAATTTTCACTAATCTTTACAGGGTTATTTGCCAAGGCTCTCCCTTCATCAAATTGACGAAAAAGCTTTAGTCTTTGCTACTTTGCAGGCAAAAAACAACGTACTTTGCATACACCCTTTAGAACACTTCATTAAAAACAGAGCAAGTTTCGGATTTTATTCCTTGTAAAACCAATCGATATTTGTATTCTAAACTGAAGAAGATGAACACACAGGAAAACATCAATTATAATCGTATCGCCGAAGCTATAGATTATATCAAAACAAACTTTAAAGATCAGCCAAATCTTGATGATGTTGCTCAGAAAATAAATTTGAGCCCATTTCACTTTCAGAGACTTTTTAGCGAATGGGCAGGCACAAGTCCGAAGAAATTTTTGCAGTATACAAGTCTCGAACACGCCAAAAAGTTATTAAAAAAAAATCAGGCAACTATTTCTGAAACCGCTTTTGAAACCGGACTATCCGGAACAAGCCGTTTACATGATTTATTTATAAATATTGAAGGAATGACACCTGCAGAATACAAAAATGGCGGAAAAAATCTAAACATTAATTACAGTTTTGCCGAAAGTCCGTTTGGCAATATTATTGTAGCTTCTACAGAAAAAGGTATTTGCTTTATGGCTTTTGCCGAGAGTGAAGCAGTAGGTTTTGAAAATTTAAATCACAAATACCCAAATGCTGTATTTAATAGAAAACTAGATCTAATTCAGCAAAATGCGTTGTTCATTTTTCAAAACGACTGGAGCCAGTTATCTGAAATCAAACTGCATTTAAAAGGAACTGATTTCCAGTTAAAAGTTTGGGAAACGCTGCTAAAAATCCCAATGGGACAGCTTTCTACTTATATTTCTATTGCCCGGCAAATCGAAAAACCAAATGCTTCACGCGCTGTCGGAACTGCAATTGGCTGTAACCCTGTAGCCTTTTTAATTCCATGTCACCGTGTGATTCAATCTTCTGGAATCTTTGGGGGCTATATGTGGGGAAATACCAGAAAAACAGCTATTATTGGATGGGAAGGTGCACAGATAAATTCACAATTATAATTTATACACACAATATAATTCGCATAATATATGTGTAGAGACGCACAGCAGTGTGTCTAACGTTATGTATTTTTCTCCGCAATCTTTGGCGACAATCTTTGCGTAGACGCACTGCTGTGCGACTCTACAGATATGCTTTGTCAAAAATCAATTTCAACTTAAAATTATTTATGCAAAATATACAATCCAAAATTGCTTCTCAAAATTGGGAATGCATTACCGAATCTATGCACGAAAATGGCTTTGCAATTCTTGCAAACATTCTGAGTAATAAAGAATGCGAAACTTTAAAAATGAATTATTCAAACCCAGATTTATATCGAAAAACGGTTGTTATGGAACGTTATCGATTTGGTTTGGGCGAATACAAATATTTCAATTATCCCCTGCCCGATTTAATTCAAAATATACGTTCTTCCATTTATCCTAAATTGGCTCCAATTGCAAATGCGTGGATGAAAGCTTTAAATATCAATACCTTTTTTCCTGAAACCCATGATGAATTATTAAAAAAGTGTCACGATAATAATCAATTGAAGCCAACGGTTTTAATCTTAAAATATGGCGCACGCGGATTCAATACGCTTCATCAGGATTTGTATGGTACTATTTACTTCCCAATACAGATTGTATTATTTCTAAATGACCCTGATGAAGATTTTACAGGTGGCGAATTTGTTTTAACGCAGCAAACACCGAGAGCACAATCAAAAGCCATTGTTTTAAAACCTAAAAAGGGAGATATTTTGGTTTTTACAACGAATTTCAGACCTGTAAAAGGTACAAAAGGATATTATCGTGTGAACATGAAACATGGTGTGAGTGAGATTCATTCCGGAGAAAGATATACATTGGGAATTATTTTTCATGATGCGTTAAGTTAAGGCGCAAAGGGACAGAGGTGCAGAGGTTTTAAAAACAACGTATATCTGTAGAGAGACGCACCGCAGCCCGTCTACGCGACGATTGTCATTATAATTAATTTCAATTTCAATAAAAAATCGATAATTTTTTCACGAAGATTTTAGCAGATTTTTTTTTAATCATTTTAATCCTATAATTTGTGGCAAAAAAATGATAAACAAATGATTCAACACAATAAAATTTCAGATTCAGAACTTCGAAATAAAATTAAAAATGCAGAAATTTGTTTCGGTGGCAACAAAAAATTAAAAATCTACGGAACTCTAAAATGTTCTTCTGGAAAAAGAATGAAACGTGAGAATCGTGTTTTCTTTTTATCTGGAAATGAAGCTAAAGAAAACGGTTTCAGACCTTGCGGACATTGTATGAAAACCGATTATCAAAACTGGAAAATGGACTTATTTAATCCCCAGACAGACGAAAATACTAATTTGCTTCCCAAAGATGGAACGGTTAATTATTATGGAAAATTGTTTTCGAGATCCGAATCTGATTTTTATCGTGATACATTTCTGAACAGCATTGAATGGAAAAATGACGAAGCCATTATCTTCGGAAAATTAATTTTCACTAAAAGAAAAGTAGCCTGGTACGGCGATCAGCAATTTGAATACACGTATTCTAATACTACAAAAAAAGCTTTGCCCTGGACTGCTGAACTTTTAGAATTAAAGAAAATCATTGAAGAAAAAACTGGAGAAACTTTCAATTCCTGCCTCTTGAATTTATATCATTCTGGTGAAGAAGGAATGGCATGGCACAGCGATGCTGAAAAAGATTTAAAAAAAAATGGTGCGATTGGCTCCGTAAGCTTTGGAGCAGAACGTAAATTTGCTTTTAAACATAAAGAAACCAAAGAAACGGTTTCTTTAATTTTAGAACATGGCAGTGTATTGGTTATGAAAGATGAAACTCAAACACATTGGCTACACCGTCTTCCTCCAACAAAAACCACTTCAAAACCAAGGGTAAATCTAACTTTCCGAACAATTCTTGGATAGCATAAATTTGAATTTTACTATTAACCTGAGTTCGATTATTCAATAATTTGTTATTTATTAGATATCCTGCAAGGTTTCAACCTTGTAGGTATGAATACTGATGATAAGCGATAACTACAAGGTCTCAAAAAAGACCTTGCAGGAACATTAACTGATTTTCATTTACTTCTTTTTTGCTTTGCAACATTCTCATACAAACAAAACTATTTTTTTTTAATTTTCGATCAAGACCTTAGATTTTAAATCCTAATTTAAGATCTAAATTTAATCCCTATATTAAAGAAAATCCAAAGTCCTTTCTAATGCCATACCACGTGATCCTTTAATTAATAGGGTGCTTTTTACTTTAAATTTATTATCTCTTAAGTATTCGGAAAAATCTTCAAAAGTTTCAAAAAAATGAATATTTTCTTTAGAAATACGATTTTCATAAAATGATTTTCCAATCAAATAACAAACAGATTTATCCTGATCTTTCAAAGAATCAACAATAACTTTATGCTCTTGCTGACTTTCATTTCCAAGCTCAAACATGTCTCCTAAAATCATCACTTTATTTTGATTATCTAATTGTAAAAAATTAGTTATCGCCACAGCCATACTACTCGGGTTAGCATTATAGGCATCCAGAATAATTTCAAATGATTCTTTTTTTAATAACTGGGATCGATTATTGGTTGGAGTATAATTTTCAATTGCAATTTTAATATCTCTATCTTCAACTTTAAAATAATTTCCGATAGCAACTGCCGCATTAATATTATTAGCATTATAAAGTCCAATCAAATTAGATTTTACAAAAAAATCTTCATAATTAATCTCAACAAACGGATTTGCCTGAATCTCCTGAACATTAATATCAGCAAGATTATTCTGCTGACCAAATGTGAATAATTTGATTTTTTTTGATTTTTCAACCTGAATAGGATCATCCAAATTAACAAAAGCCAATTTATCGTTTTCAAATAAATATTTATACATCTCACTTTTTCCTTCAATCACACCTTCAACACCTCCAAAACCTTCTAAGTGAGCCTTTCCAAAATTTGTAATATAACCATAATCAGGCCGGGCTATTGAACATAAAAACTCAATTTCTTTTTTATGATTAGCTCCCATCTCTACAATTCCAATCTCAGTTTCACTTGTAAAAGATAATAAGGTCAACGGAACTCCAATATGATTATTTAAGTTCCCAACAGTTGCCTTAGTCCTATATTTTTGCGCCAAAACAACATTTATAAGTTCTTTTGTAGTTGTTTTACCATTACTTCCTGTCAATGCAACAATAGGAATTTTTAAATATTGCCTATGAAATTTTGCTAACTCCTGTAAAGTTTCTAAACTATTTTCTACCAGAATTGTCCTCTCGTCAATTACATATGACGGATTATCAATTATTACAAACAAAGCCTCACGTTCAAGTGCTTCCTTAGCAAAAGTATTGGCATCAAAATTTTCTCCTTTGATAGCAAAAAACATAGAATCTTTTTCAATTTTACGAGTATCAATTGAAAGAGATTTACATTTTAAAAATAAGTTATGAATTTCTTTAATATTCATTTTATAAGCAATTATTTAGATTATAAAAATAGAAAAAAACAATAAAAAAATTCCAAATTCCGTACTGAAAGCAGCTTTGGAATTTGGAATTTTTTTATTTTGGAATTTCTAAAATTTAATTCCTTGGTGATTTTCTTCTTTCAGTTTTAGCACCTACTCTAGACATTGCACATCTGAATCCGATGTAGTCAGTTGCCATATCCTGAGGGAAGTATCTTCTTTGCGCAGGATCTAACCAGTAAGCTCTGTCTCTCCAAGAACCTCCTTTATAAACTCTTGCGTTATCGTTTATCAAAGTTGTTCTTTTGCTAGAATTGTCATATTTTCTCACCATATTACCTAAACTATCTGTAGTAACATTGTGTATTGGAGAATTGTACATAGCTACTTTAGTGCTGTCACCTGATTCAGAATCACCAAAGTCATAATATCTTGAAGATTGTTTATCACCATCTCTATAATTGATGTTATCACTTTTGCTGAAATTTTGTCTCAAATAAGTCTCATTTTCATCAACAGGAACACGAGCTATTTCTCCAGGTAAATTTGTAGCAACTACTTTACCATTGCTTAAAGTTTGGTATTTGATATTATCTTTTGTGATAATTTCTAACTTACCATCTTTACCAATTTTATTTTTAGCGTATTGATTACCTCTGTAATAGTTAAAATCATTTGCTTCGTTATCGATTATTGGTCTGTAAACATCGGCAACCCATTCTGCTACGTTACCCGCCATATCATATAAACCGAAATCATTTGCAGGATAACTTTTTACATTATTTGTAATATCTGCACCATCATCTGACCATCCGGCGATTCCACCGTAGTCACCATTTCCTTGTTTAAAGTTGGCCAATTGATCTCCTCTGTTTTTACGTTTTGCTGAACGAGTATAATCCCCAGACCAAGGGTATTTCTTTTGTCCTTTGTAGATATTATATTCTCTTTGTCCAACATCTGCAGCTGCTGCATATTCCCATTCAGCTTCTGTAGGAAGTCTGTATTCTGGCAAAATAACACCTGAAGAACGTTGTGCATAAACATTTTTTTGTTCTTCTACAGTACCATCTTTACCTTTTTTAGGTCTTCTTCCATTAGGGCTTTTCTTTAGAACTATTTCTTCATTTCCTCCATAAGAAGTAGATGGAGATGCAAGATAAGCTTCTGTATTAAACAAACTTTCAGCACTAACATCTTGTGTTTTGGCACCTCTTTTAATATATCTTTCTTTTTCTAAAACAGCTTCGTTAACACGGTCAGTTCTCCATTTACTAAATTCAACTGCCTGAATCCAATTAACACCAACTACCGGATAGTTCGCATATGCAGGATGTCTTAGATAATTATTTGTCATCGTTTCGTTGTATCCTAAACGATTTCTCCATACCAACGTATCAGGTGATGCCCCGGCATAAATATTTTTATAGGTTTCTTCTGTAGGTGGGAAAACTTTTTTAAGCCACTCAAGGTATTCCAAATACATACCATTAGTTACTTCTGTTTCATCCATGTAAAATGACTGAACGTGTTGTTGAGTTGGGGTGTTATTCCAATCATGCATAACATCATCCTGTACTTTACCCATAGTAAATGTACCTCCTTCAACGAAAACTAAACCAGGTCCAGCCTGTTGTTTTTTTCCTGCATTTCTAGCAGCCGTTCCATTTTGACTGTCAACGTCCCAACCTGTTGCTCTTGAAGCTCGGCTTGAACTTGATTTTTTGCTACAACTAGCCGTGCCCAACATCAATACTATTGACATCATTACTTGCAAGGCTACAATTTTGTTTACTTTCATACTCATTCTTAGGTGATAAATTTAGGTGCTGCAATATAATAATTAACATTTAATTAGCAACATGTGTTCTAATAATTTTATTTAGCTGTTTTTTACCAGAAAATAACCTATAGTTTCGAAACGCAAAAATATACTTTTTATTATTACTATAACATTAAATACTATATTTTTACTTACTAAAATATTTAAAAATTAATTTCGTTTTCTTTAGCTATGAAACAAACCCTACTTTTATATCTTTTTTTAGCTCCTTTTTTTGTGTTTTCCCAGAAAAACGGCAGCCTCACAATAGATTGGCAAAATAAGAAAGAAATGAGTTTTGGGGATTTCAAAACAACAATACCTTACTTTACGGGTAATAATTTTCGATACGACCTTACTAAAAAAAACATATCATTATTGTTTAAGCCTAATTATTCGGATTATTCAAGCAACAATGACGTTCAAATTACCAACATAGTTTACGAATCTGTTTCAGCTACAGATTTAGGCGATTTATCATTAACAAACATCCCAAAGCAACCAAACGAGACTCTTCTAATTGCTACTTCCCGGGATGAAAAACAAGGTTTCATATCTTTATCCCCGATTATATCTGAAGGAAATGGTTTTAAAAGAATCAAATCTTTCTCTTATTCCATAATAATAACCGGCAACTCTTCAAAAAGCAACAACTCTGCTTCAACTTTAAAATCAAATAGTATTTCAAATTCGGTTTTATCCTCTGGTGACTGGTATCGTTTTTATATTGAAAAATCAGGTGTCTATAAAATTTCAAAATCTTTTTTACAAAGCCTTGGTTTTGATGCAGGCAAAAGTGATCCTAAAAAAATTAAAATTTATGGAAATGGAGGAAGAATGCTTCCTTTATCTAATAACACTTATTATCCTGAAGATTTAATCGAAAATGCAATTCAGGTTATAGGTGAAAACGACGGCAGTTTTAATAACGAAGATTACATTCTTTTTTATGCTGAAGGAGTTAACAACTGGAATACTGAAAGCCAAACCAACATTAACTTATACGACACTAAATCTTATTACTATATTACCACACAGGGAGGTGACGGGAAAAGAATTTCAAATATGATCCTTCCTACCGGAAACAGTACTTTAGAATTAAACACTTTCGACGACCATCAATTTCACGAAATCGACAAAATCAACATTGTAAACACTGGACGACAATGGTTTGGTGAATCTTTCGAAATTAATCAGGAACAGGAGTTTGAATTTAATTTTCCAAATATTGAAACTTCGACCCCTGTAAAAATAGAAGTTTTGACAGCTTCTGCCGCATTTACAAATACTTCTTTTGATATTTCTGCAAACGGTCAAAGCATTGGAAACATATCCTTCAGCTCACTTAACTCCGGCTCTGAATCGAAATTTGACCCTGGAAATCTACCCGGAAACACAAGCTTTACCGGATCTGAAAATGTAAAAATAAAACTCACCTATAATAATAATGGAGTACCAGGCTCTAAAGGATACCTTGATTATATTAATTTAACAGCAAAAAGGAAATTAACAGGTTATGGCAAACAATTCCAATTTCAATATGATCTGGCAGGCTCAACAACCGGCATTGTAAATTATAATGTTTCGAACACTTCAAGCATTTCACAAATTTGGGATATTACAGACCTATATAATGTATCGAAAATTGAAAACAGCAATTTGAACAATTTAAGCTTCAAAGCTTCTTTAGGCGAAATTCGAAAATATATAGCAATTGATCCGGCAGATTATTATACTCCTTCAAGAGAAGGACAATCAAAAATTGCAAATCAAAACTTAAAAGGAACACTTTTAAAAAATTCTCAAAACAACTTTCAAGATGTTGATTATTTAATCATCACACCAAAATCTCTACTTTCACAAGCTGAAAAATTAGCTAATTTTCATAGAACTTATTCAAAATTAAATGTAAAAACTGTTACACTTGAAAATATCTATCAGGAATTTTCTTCAGGGAAACAAGACGTTGCAGCAATAAGAAACTGCATAAGATATGTTTACAAAAACGCTTCATCTACAGACAAAAGAGTACGATATATAAATCTATTTGGCGACGCCTCATTCGATTACAAAAACCGCATTTCTAACAACAACAACATTGTACCTATCTATCATGCACTAAACAGCGAGACTGTTGCAGAACGTTCATTTGCATCTGATGATTTTTATGGACTAATGGATGACAGTGAAGGAAATATAACCAGCTACGCATTTGGAATTGATATTGCAGTAGGAAGAATGCTTGTCTCCAACAACACCCAGGCTGAGGAAATGGTTAATAAAGTTTTAGAATACCACAATGCCAAGTCATATGGAAACTGGCGAAATAATTTTGTTTTAATTAGTGATGATTCTGACAAAGCTTCGGATGCTACATTACAATCACGTCAAAACACTTTAGCCGATAAAATCGCTGTAGAGAAACCTTTTTTCAATATTGACAAAATTTTTCTGGACTCGTATACTGAAGAAGCATCCGCAGGAGGTTCAAGGTATCCAAAAGCAAGATCAGATTTTTTTAATGCTTTTGAAAAAGGCGCATTGGTTTTTAACTATTTAGGTCATGGTGGAGAAGACGGGCTATCTAGTGAAAGAATTTGGGAAAAATCAGATAGTCAAAATTTAAGCAATCAATACAAATATCCTTTATTTATAACTATTACCTGTGAGTTCTCACGCTTTGATGACCCAACACATCCAACAGCTGGAGAGTATACTTTTTGGAATCCAAAAGGTGGTGCAATTGCATTAGTAACAACTATCCGCTCAATCTTACAATACAATGCCGAAAATTTTAACGACATCTTAGCAAAAAACCTCTTGTCTTACGGAGCTAATCAATACACATCTATTGCCGATGCACTTCGAGTTTCGAAAAATGAAAGCCCAAGTACTTCGAGTAATGTTGTTTTGTACTTAGGAGATCCTGCAATAATGCTAGCCATTCCTAAGCCCAAAATTAACTTAACAAAAGTAAATGACATAGCTGTTTCCGGAACCATTGAAGATTTTAAATCTTTAGCAAAAATTAAAATATCAGGTGAAATTACTGACGAAAACAACAATGTTCTAAACAACTATAATGGAGAACTTTCGACTGCTATTTTTGACAAATTAATTACAAACACCACATTAAATAATAATGGTTCCAGCCCTCCAATACAGTTTAAAACCCAGGGCGAAACTATTTTTAGAGGAAATGCTTCTGTTATAAACGGGCAGTTTGAATTTAGTTTTGTAGTCCCAAGAGACATAAGAATCCCTGTTAATAATGGCAGAATTAGCTTTTATTCAAAAAAAAGCGATGTTTTAGAAAACCAATCAGGCTATAATGACGTTATAAAAATTGGAGGAATTAACGAAAATGCTCCTCAGGACAATATTAGTCCAAAAGTGCAGTTATATATGAATGATGAAACTTTTGTGTCTGGAGGAATCACAAATGATTCCCCATTTCTGGTAGCTCTTCTTGAAGACGAAAACGGGATTAACACAGCAAGTGGAATTGGTCATGATATTATTGCTATTTTAGATGGAGATGTTAGTAATCCTTATATTTTGAATGATTATTATCAAACAAAATTAGACGACTACACTAATGGAAATTTACGTTTCCCATTACGTAATTTAAGTGCTGGAATACACACTATCAGTTTTACCGCCTGGGATGTTTACAACAATCCGGTAACAAGTGAAATACAATTTATAGTTGTTGGTGACGAATCACTTACATTGACTCACGTTCTTAATTATCCAAATCCGTTTTCTACCTATACTCAATTTTGGTTTTCTCATAACAAACCTTATGAGCCTTTAGATGTTCAGGTACAGGTAATGACTATAACAGGAAAAGTAGTCTGGACAAAAAATCAAATTATAACTACTGAAGGTTTTTTATCGAGAGAAATTACCTGGGACGGAAAAGACGATTTTGGAGATAAAATTGGAAAAGGAGTTTATATTTATAAGCTCACCGTTAAATCCAGTTTAACAAATAAAAAAGCAGAAAAGTATGAAAAACTTGTTATTCTATAATATATATTTGCACAACCAACAACATAAACTAACACCTTACTTAATATAAATGAAAAAAATATCCCCTTTATTATTATTTTATTTTATTATTATATCGTTTGCCAACGCACAAACCAGACCAATTACAACAGGAGTTCCTTTTTTACAAGTTGCTGCTGATGCCAGAGCAGCCGGTCTTGGCGATCAGGGAGTTGCAACATCTGCAGATGTATTCTCCCAACAATGGAATCCTGCAAAATATGCTTTTTCTATTGACAAACAAGGATTCTCAGTAAGCTATACTCCTTATTTGACTGATTTGGTAAACGATATTTCGTTAAGCCAGGTAACTTACTACAACAAAATCAACGAACGAAGTGCTTTTGCCGGTAGTGTACGTTACTTTAGTATTGGCGATATTGAACTAAGAGAAAACGCAACCGATGTACCCAATACCGTTAAACCTGCAGAGTTTGCCATTGACGGCTCCTATTCCTTAAAATTAAGTGAAATGTTCTCGATGGCAGTTGGCGCCAGATTTATTAATTCAAATTTAGGAATTACAACTGGAGGACAAAGCTTGTCTGCAGCAAAATCATTTGCCTTTGATGTTGCCGGATTTTACCAATCAGAAGAATTTGCCTATAGAGATTTTAACGGAAGATGGAGAGCAGGTTTTAATTTTCAGAATCTTGGACCAAAAATTAATTATGATTTGAGCGAAGAAACCAACGGAGCAGGATCTAACTTTTTACCAGCCAATTTAAGATTAGGCGGTGGTTTTGATTTTATATTAGATGATTACAACAAAGTAGCCGTAAGTGTAGAACTTACAAAACTACTTGTGCCTACTCCGCAAATTCCTGTTCCTACTGCAGCCACCGACCTAAATGGTGATGGTGACACATTAGATCCGGGAGAAGGAGCAAGTGACGGCGTACAGGAAGCCAATAATAAATATAATTCTATAGGCTGGGTACCCGGAATCTTCAAGTCTTTTAGCGATGCCCCGGATGGCTTCAGTGAAGAAGTGAAAGAAATCACCTATAGTTTAGCCGGAGAATATACTTATCAGGATTCATTTTCGATGCGTGCCGGATATTATCACCAAAGTCCTGAAAAAGGTGCTGTACAATTTTTCTCATTAGGCGCCGGATTCAAATACAATGTCGTAAAAGTGGATGTTTCGTACTTATTCTCTGCTTCGAAAGTTAAAAATCCGTTAGAAAATACACTTCGCTTCTCATTAACCTTTAATTTTGGTGAAAAATACGAAGAGTATTAATTAAATAAGAAAATAAAAAATAACAGATCCAAATTCCTAGAAATAGAAATTTGGATTTTTTTTCCCTTAAAAAAAATGAAAGAAATAAGCATAACATCATCATTTTTGGTTTTTGACACCTTAGAAGAATTACCAAATGACATTCAGAATTTAATGAATCAGGCTGTAGCCATTCGCAAAAAAGCATATGCACCCTACTCACAATTTAGAGTTGGCACTGCATTATTATTGGATAATGGAAAAACAGTTTTAGGTTCAAACCAGGAAAACGCAGCCTATCCATCCGGATTGTGTGCAGAACGTGTGGCAATTTTTCATGCGGGAAGCGTTTATCCGGAAGCTAAAATTTTAAAAATGGCCATTACGGCAGCTTCTGATACAAACCAAACACAAGCCCCTATTCCACCATGTGGTTCATGCAGACAATCAATCGCAGAATATGAAATCAAACAGGACACCCCTATAGAAATCTATTTTATGGGAGAAATAGGCACAATTTATCAGTCGGCATCCCTCAAAAATCTACTTCCTTTCATGTTTGACAAAAAGTTTTTATAAAAAAAACAAAAAAAGCCAAAAAGTACCTTTTAAATTTTAGTTCTTAAATCTAATGTCTTATTTTTGCATCCCGACCCTTGGGGCGCAAATTTGTGGGAGGAAACTATTTTTGCGTTATAGGTTAACAATTGATAACACAAAAAACAACTTTAGCAAAAGAAAGAATTCAGATGAAAGAAGTTACAAAAGAGGTTTACTTAAAGTGGTATGAAGACATGCTGCTTTGGAGAAAGTTTGAAGACAAACTTGCAGCATTATACATCCAACAAAAAGTCAGAGGATTTCTTCACCTCTACAACGGTCAGGAAGCAGTATTGGCGGGAGCCTTACATGCAATGGATTTGACTAAAGACAAAATGATTACTGCATACAGAAATCACGTTCAGCCAATAGGCATGGGAGTTGATCCAAGACGAGTTATGGCTGAACTTTTAGGAAAAGCAACCGGAACTTCTAAAGGTATGGGAGGTTCTATGCACATTTTCTCAAAAGAACACCGTTTTTACGGAGGTCACGGAATCGTTGGAGGACAAATTCCTGTAGGAGCTGGTTTAGCTTTTGCTGATAAATATTTTGAAACAGGCGGTGTAACCATGACTTACTTTGGTGACGGAGCTGCAAGACAAGGTTCATTACACGAAGCTTTCAACATGGCTATGTTATGGAAATTACCAGTTGTATTTATCGTTGAAAACAATGGTTATGCAATGGGAACTTCTGTAGAAAGAACTGCAAACCATACTGATATCTGGAAACTTGGTTTAGGATACGAAATGCCTTGCGGACCAGTTGACGGAATGAATCCTGTAAAAGTTGCTGAAGCAATGCACGAAGCTATCGAAAGAGCACGTCGTGGAGACGGACCAACTTTCCTTGAAATGAAAACGTACCGTTACAGAGGTCACTCAATGTCTGATGCACAATTATACCGTTCTAAAGAAGAGATTGAAGAATATAAAAAAATTGACCCTATTACTCAGGTTTTAGATGTAATCATAGATCAAAAATATGCTACAGAAGAAGAAATTGAAGTAATTGACCAAAGAGTAAAAGATTTGGTTGAAGAATGTGTGAAATTCGCTGAAGAATCTCCATATCCGGACTTACAACAATTATACGACGTAGTATACGCACAAGAAGACTATCCATTTACACCTCATAAACTATAATATATTATGGCGATTAAAGTAACAATGCCTCGTTTGAGCGATACTATGACGGAAGGAACGGTAGCGACTTGGTTAAAAAAAGTAGGCGACAAAGTTAGCGAAGGAGATATCTTAGCTGAAATTGAAACAGACAAAGCAACAATGGAGTTCGAATCTTTTAACGAAGGAACTCTTTTACATATTGGAATTCCAGCGGGAGAAACTGCCCCGGTTGATTCATTATTAGCAATTATTGGAAACGAAGGAGAAGACATTTCAGCTTTATTAGCTGGCGGTGATGCTCCGGCTGCTCCAAAAGCTGAAGCTGCTCCGGCTGCTGAGGCAAAAACTGAAGCTGCTCCTGCAAAAGCTGCAGCTGAATTACCAAAAGGTGTTGTTGTCGTAACGATGCCTCGTTTAAGTGATACAATGACAGAAGGAACTGTAGCAACCTGGTTGAAAAAAGTTGGTGATGCCGTTTCTGAAGGTGATATTTTAGCAGAAATTGAAACAGACAAAGCCACTATGGAGTTTGAGTCTTTCAATGCCGGAACATTATTATACATCGGAATTCAGGAAGGAAATACTGCTCCTGTTGACAGCTTATTAGCTATCATTGGACCTTCAGGAACTGATATTTCCGGAATTGCTGACGGTTTTACTGCCGGAGGTACTGCAACTGCAAGCGCTCCTGCCGAAGAGACAAAAACTGCTGCTCCTGCTGCTGAAAAAGCACCTGAAGCTGTTGCCGAAACTTCAAATGGAAGAGTTATTGCTTCACCATTAGCTAAGAAAATTGCTTCTGACAAAGGAATTCAATTATCACAAGTTAAAGGTTCTGGAGAAAATGGGCGTATCGTAAAAAGCGATATCGAAAACTTTACTCCATCTGCACAGCCTGCTGCCAAAGCAGCTTCTGATGCAAAACCACAAGAATCTGCCGCTCCAAAAGTATTTGTTCCTGCCGGAGAAGTTTACACAGAAGAGATCAAAAATTCTCAAATGCGTAAAATCATCGCAAAACGTCTTGCTGAATCATTATTTACAGCCCCTCACTACAACTTAGTGATCGAAGTAAGCATGGACGAAGCAATGGGTGCAAGAGCAACAATCAATACGGTTCCTGATACAAAAGTATCTTTCAACGATATGGTAATTAAAGCTTGTGCTTTAGCATTGAAAAAACACCCAAAAATCAACTCTCAGTGGAAAGAAGATGCTATCATCATCAACCACCACGTAAATATTGGTGTTGCTGTAGCGGTTGAAGACGGATTAGTAGTTCCTGTATTGAAATTTACAGATGCGATGAGTTTATCTCAAATTGGTGCTTCTGTTAGAGATCTTGCGGGAAGAGCTAAAAACAAAAAATTAGGACCACAGGAAATGGAAGGAAGTACTTTTACAGTATCTAATCTTGGAATGTTTGGTATTACTGAATTCAATTCAATTATCAACCAGCCAAACTCTGCAATCCTTTCTGTAGGTGCAATTGTTGAGAAACCTGTAGTTAAAAATGGTCAGATTGTAGTTGGAAACACCATGATGTTATCATTGGCTTGCGACCACAGAACAATTGACGGTGCAACTGGTGCTCAGTTCTTACAAACATTAAAACAATACATCGAAAGCCCGGTTACTATGCTGGCGTAATTCTTTGTTAATTTTATATTTAAATCCCGTTTTGTTATTCAAAACGGGATTTTTTGTTTAATTTTCATCCTCAAAATTCAATTCTTCACAATATGAAAAAGCTAATTCTTTTAACTTTATTTCTGACTGCCATCGCCTGCCAGAAAAAAG
This sequence comes from Flavobacterium chungangense LMG 26729, assembly GCF_000735715.2. Lineage (NCBI taxonomy): Bacteria > Pseudomonadati > Bacteroidota > Flavobacteriia > Flavobacteriales > Flavobacteriaceae > Flavobacterium > Flavobacterium chungangense. Next base: position 661,552 of record NZ_JASY01000002.1, on the reverse strand, counting down.
AGCAAACTGAAAAACCAGCAGTTGTTACCGATGAACACAGTTATTCTAAACCAGAACTTGCAGTTGTTAAACATCTTGATCTTGACGTTAAAGTTGATTTTGATACGCAGACTATTTCAGGAAAAGCTTCCTGGCTGATTGACAATATCAGCAAAGGAAATGAAATCATTTTTGACGAAAATACTTTAAACATTACCAAAGTAACTTTGGGGGACGAAGAAAAAGAAACCAAATTTGAACTTGGTACAGCCACTGAATTTCACGGAAAACCACTTCATATTACAATTGAACCGAATACAACCAAAGTAAATATTTATTACAGCACAACAAAAGACGCTATTGCTTTACAATGGCTAAAACCGGAACAAACTGCAGATAAAAAGAAACCATTTTTATTTTCTCAGGGAGAAAGCGTTTGGTCCCGTACCTGGATTCCATGTCAGGATTCACCGGGAATTCGTTTTACTTATAATGCAAAAGTTACGGTACCTAAAGATTTATTAGCTGTAATGAGTGCCGTAAATCCGCAGAAGAAAAACGATACCGGAGTTTACACTTTCAAACAAGACAAAGCAATCCCTTCTTATTTAATGGCAATTGCAGTTGGAGATATTGAATTTCAGTCTATCGATAACAGAACCGGAGTTTATGCTGAACCTTCCATGCTAAAAAAATCAGCCTGGGAATTTGCTGAACTCGGAAAAATGGTTGTTGCTGCCGAAAAATTGTACGGACCATACCGCTGGGGACGTTATGATGTACTCGTTTTACCACCAAGCTTTCCTTATGGCGGAATGGAAAATCCAAATTTAACATTCTTAACTCCAGGCGTAATTGCGAGAGACCGTTCCCTAACAAGTTTGTTAGCACACGAATTAGGTCATAGCTGGAGCGGAAATTTAGTTACCAACGCAACCTGGGATGATATTTGGCTAAACGAAGGTTTTACCACTTATGTTGAACACCGCATTGGAGAAGCAATATTCGGCAAGAAAGAATTTGAGATGCAAAACGTTATCACCAATAAAGAACTAACTGATAATGTAGCAGAATATGGCGATACAAGTCCAGATACAAGACTAAAAGTGAGTTTGACCGGAAGAAATCCTGATGATGGTATAAGTATGATTCCGTATGTAAAAGGTTATGCCTTTTTAAGAGTTATTGAAAATGCTGTAGGACGTGAAAAATTCGATTCGTTTATCAAAAATTATTTCGATGCTCATGCATTCAAATCCATTACAACAGAGGATTTCGTTAAATATATTAACGAAAATCTTATCAAAGGAGACAAAGCTTTAGCAGATAAAATCAAACTGGAAGACTGGATTTACAAACCTGGAATCCCATCAAACATTGTCCCTGTAAGTTCTGCCGATTTTGACGCAATCGATAAAATCCAAAAAAGCTGGAGAGAAACGGGTGTTGCGGGTTTGAGTAAAAAAATTACAACAACTGCAGAAAAACAGCATTTTATAGATCATCTTCCAGCTGATATTACAACAAAAGAAATGGAAGCGATCGATAAAGAATTCAACTTTACAAAAGGAGGAAATTTTATCATTAAACGTCAATGGTTCGTTCAGGCAATTCGCCATCAATATAAAGCTGCAAATTCTGCAATTGAACAATTTCTAATTGGAAGCAGCAGAACTGGCTCTATCATGATGCTTTATAAAGAAATGATTAAAACTCCAGAAGGAAAAGTTTGGGCTAAGCAAGTATTTGATAAAGCTAAATCTGGTTATCATGCAACGACAATTCAGGATGCTGAAGGTGTTTTGAAATAAAATTGTAAAAACTATAATCTTCAAAGAGGTTTTTCCTAGGAAAAACCTCTTTTTTATACACAATATTTGTCATTTCGAGGAACGAGAAATCTTCGCAAATAACTCCGCAACGAGTATCCAATCTTTGTCGAGCTTCTCGCGAAGATTTCTCGTTCCTCGAAATGACAAAATTGCGGAAGAGCTTTACGACGAACTTTACTAAAGTTTGTCATACCTGACAAAACAAACAAAGAAAGCTCTTATGAAAACGAGTGCCCTAGCCCCGATTACTTCACTTAATTTTTATTTTTAGCGGAGTTCAGTGAACTTCGTTTGTAGTGAAAATCCTTTTGTGCCGGGGTTCGGCACAAAAAATTGTAACGGATAGCGGGATTAGCTCCTGAAAAAAATCATACTGTTTTACCCCAAAATAAAGAGAGGGAAAATTGTCCATCACATAGCGTATATTCTCCATGTTCTAAAATCTGTAATCGTCGCAACTTTGTAATGTCAAAAGACAACACCAAATAATAACAATTAAAAATCAAATAAAATGACACGATTAACAGCATTAAACCCGGAAGAAGTAACAGGAAAAACTAAAGATTTATTCAACGCTGTACAAGCAAAATTAGGCGTTGTTCCGAACATGATGAGAACAATGGGAAATTCTCCTGCAGTTCTTGAAGGATATTTGAATTTGAGCGGCGCCTTGAGCCACGGAAAATTAAGTGCAAAAACAGGTGAATTAATTGCTTTGGCAGTTTCAGAAAGCAATTCATGTGATTACTGTTTAGCAGCCCATACTTTTATTGGAGAAAAATTAGTTAAAGCAGATCCTGCAGTTTTAAAAGCAGCAAGAACTGGAAATTCTACTGACGCTAAAACAGAAGCCATTTTACAATTTGCTAAAACATTAATCAGTAAAAATGGTTTAGTGAACGATGAAGATGTAAACAAAGCCAAAAACGCAGAAGTTACTGATGCTGAAATTGCAGAAACTATTGCTCATGTAGCTTTGAACGTTCTGACAAACTACTTTAACAACGTTGCAAACACTGAAATTGACTTTCCTGCAGTTTAATTAAGAAATACGCAATCACTATAACAAAAATCAATTTATAAAGATAGTTGTGAATTCTTTTCATGACTATCTTTATATTTCTAAAACAGCACTTTATGAGTTCTCAAAATGGTTCCACTTTAATAAATCCGCAAACCGGTAATTTAGCATTCAAAATTCTTTCATTTGAGGACAACGTTCATTTTGATCATTTACAACGCAATAATTATTACTCTTTAATTTGGGTAACCAAAGGAAAAGGGAAAGTCAAAGCCGATTTTTCAGAACATTCTTTTGAAGAAAACTCTCTCCTTGCCTTTTCTCCGTACCAGCCTTTTATGCTTTGTGTAAGCGAACCCATTGAAGGAATTGCGATTCACTTTCATCCTGATTTTTATTGTATTCATATGCATCAAAAAGAAGTTTCCTGCAATGGTGTTTTATTCAACAACATTTACCAGCCACCTTATGTAAAGGTTACAGATCAAGCTGCGCAGACTTTTAAAATGGTTTTAGAACAAATGAAAGCTGAGATTAAAAATGCAGAATTGGCACAATATGAATTGCTTATTTCGTATTTGAAAATATTTCTGATTACCGCTTCAAGATTAAAAACAGAACAATTAGAGGAAATAAATGCTGTTCCTAATACAAAAGAACCTGTTATTCTTCAAAATCTAAAAGATGCGATTGAACTAAATTTTAAGACCAAACATTCAGCAGGAAATTATGCTGATTTATTAAATATCTCTCCAAAGGCATTAGCCAAATTATCCAAGAATTATTTCAACAAAACACTAACCAATTTAATTTCGGAAAGAATTATTATTGAGGCGAAAAGAGAATTGTACATGACCAATAAGACAGTCAAAGAAATTGCCTACGAATTAGGTTATGACGACGAGCATTATTTTAGCCGATTCTTTAAAACGAATGCAGATGTTTCACCTCAAATTTATCGTGAAACCGTTGGATTTGGAAAAATGCAGGCTTAATTTTATTATTAGACCCAATCCATAATTCATTTTGCCTTATATTTTGTACTTTTTAAAGTAGGATGAGCAACAGGCTTCCCATAAAACTATTCCTCTTTAATACATTTGATCGAAAAACCATATCGCTTAAAAACACTGTCTCTTCTTACATCTGCAAAAGCCTGAAACATTCTGTCACTCCAATTGTAAAATTCAAAACTTCCATTTGTAGTCCAATAATATCCGTTAGATCTAAGCATATAAAAAGCCCCTTCATCGTCCCGATATCCTCCTGGTAATGCATTAAAACCTGTTGCATTATTTCCGACCGTATTAGACGGCAACCAATGTGAATTTCCTTTTTCTTTCAAAAAAATCCCTATTGAATTGGAATTAATAAAAGACTCCAGTTCCCTTAAATCTTCTTCTGTCGGAATCCTCCAGCCTTTTGGTGCAATACGTCGGATATCTTTAAGGCAATTGTAATTGTATAAAAATCCATACTCTTTTACAAAAGCAACATCATTATTATAGAAAGAATAACCCGCTTGTTCTGTCTTTTTCCAATCTTTATTACTTACGATTTTTTTAATCGAATCTCCATTATTAAACCGGGTGACTTTAAGGTTTTCCATCATCCAGGTCTGCTTTCCAATCTTCGTTGTATGATATATGTTACCGTCTAAATCTTCTACTGTTTCAGCATTTTTACAAGAAAAAAAAGAAAAGAAAAAAAGAAGAACAGCTATTTTGTAAATATCTTTAATTTGTGTCATTATCAATTATTCTAGAGCATTTTAAACATCTTTATTTCTTTATTCGTTTCATAAAATATAAAACAATCCTGTTCTAAATTCTTTAAAAGAAATCCGTTTTTCTTTATTACAAGCGATTCAGGTACTTTTTTTACAACATCTGTTCTTCCAGCAGGTTTTACGGAGATACAAAAATGCACTCTTTCAGGTTTTATATTTTGCATTGAAAAGGGAGAAATCCAATATGAATAATCTTTATGTGAAGAAAAGATAATTCCTAATTTTAATTGATTACCATCCTTTATCAGCACAGCATAATCAAGTATTTGATCATTATTAATATCCGTATAACATTCATTTGGAATCATATTGCGATCATAAAAATCCCAAAACAGATTAGAATACTCTTCTTTTTTTATCATTTCAAGCTTTGGGAATTTTTGCAGAAAATCATTTTTTACCTTTTGAGGAATTGTAAAAAGATTATTTTGCTTCGGAATAGACCTTTCAAAATCTATAATACGTTCTTTAGAAGAATCTTTACATCCGTAAAAAGATAATAGAAAAATAAAAAAAACAAATCGGCTTATTGATCCATTCATAGAAAGAAATTTATAATAAAAGCGATGTGAAAAAATCACATCGCTTTGTTTTTTAAACTATAATATTACCATGTTCCGTTCACAGCCGTATAAGTCTGACCATTTACCTTCGTACTGCAATTCGTTGCACTTTGATGCTGAACATTAGGATGCCCATTACTTACTGTACCTGCCAAAACCTTAGTATTACTGGCATTTTGCAACAAAATACCCTGAATGGCTGTATTGGCAATATCAACAGTATTTACTGTACAACCGTTGCTGCCAGTAACACTAAAGAAACCGCGTCCGCTGCCTCTGGAATATACTTTAGCACAAACTACATTTGGTCCGTTATTATTGGCACAACGAAAAGTCGCATAACCTGTAACTGAACCTGTTGTACTGTTATTGGTTCCTGTAACCGTACCCACAGTTCCATTTTTGGATTGATTGAGTAATACTCCGCAAGCCGCATTATTGCTGGAAGTTACGTTGCCAATAGAAAAACCGTCAACACCGTAGGTTTCAATAGAATTATCTCCGCCAGTAATATTAATAGTACCGCTGATAGTCAAATTGCTGGTTGCAGCTGTACTGTTATCAACCCTGATTCCTAATCCTAAATCAGCCTGAGGCACACCAATATTCATGGTAATATTACTGATATTCATAACCGTACAGCCTTTAAACCAAATACCGTAACGCGGTTTTCCCGAAACTTTAAGGTTTTTCACTTCAATATTTGTTTTTCTGTCTGCCCAAACAGGAATAACCAAAGCATCGCCACTATTGGCATTGAAAGTATTATTTGCAAAATCCAGCCCGGTATAACTGGCCATATTTACATATTTCAGAGATCCGCCAGTTGATCCCGATGCACCTGAAACACGAACGGTTACCCACTCTTTTGTATCTCTGCCTGAAGTAAGATTGTTAATCGCAGACTGAATAGCCGCCACATAATCAGAACCAGTGTATTTGGTTACACCATTTACTTTAGCAACATAGGCACCTGTTGAACCGGTTACTTCACCAGATAAATCGCCTCCTTTTGCAGTTGAAACCTGATAAGTTTCATTTTGTGCCACAGCTTCAGCTTCAGCATTTGTTTCTTCACTGTCACTTGTACAGCCTGCAAAAAAACTTAAACCAACGAATAACACTGAGGCAAAAAACTGCCTCTTAAACATTTCTTTTTTCATAATAAATTTTGGTTGATAGTTAATACGGTCAGTAAATTATTACTATTTACACCAAAAACTATCCTGTACAATCTTGCTTACAAAAAATACAAACATTTAAATATCAAACACATAAAATATTCTTTAAAATTAACAACTATATTGAATTGCAGATTTAAAAAAACAATAGAAAAATTAATCTTTTTTATTCTTGGCTTCTATCCATTTTGCCATGTATTTGGTACTCTTCAGCGTATGATGCTGAAGCAGACTTCCCATAAAATTATGCAGACGATGATTTTCAGAATCAATCAATAATAAACTAACTATATCAATTAATTTATTTGAATATTTATTTTTTTGATAGCATTCATTAATAATTGCAACACCATTTTTTTGTGATTGTTTCCAAATATTTTCTTCCCCGTATAATAAAACTGCCTGTTTTGCAAACTTCGCAATATCATTTTCTATAAAACCATTCCAGGGTAAATTGGCATGCATGGCTTCTGAACCAATACTTGTTGTAACACTTGGTGTTCCGCATTGCATCGCTTCTAATAATTTTCCTTTTAATCCGGCTCCGAAACGAATTGGCGCTAAAACCACTCTGGCTTTTTTCACGACTTCATTTGCATCTACTGCCCTTCCCACAATAAAAAAACCATCTTTAGGCTGATGCAATTGCAGGACTTTTTGCGAAGGATAAGCTCCGTAAACTTCTAAAACAGCTTCCGGAAATTGTTTTTTTATTAATGGCCAAATAGCTTCTTTTAAGTATTGAACCGTATTCCAATTCGGTTCATGAAGAAAATTTCCGATGAAAACAAAATGCTCACGATCTTCAAAAGTAGGTAATTTTAAAAAATCTTCTTCCTTTATTTCCTCCACTAAAAAAGGAAGATAAAACAATATTTCTGAATCTATTTTGAAAACATTATTTAAAACTTCCATTTCAAATTCTGAAATCATCAAAGATAAATCGCATCTTAAAATACTGGCAATTTCTCGCTTTGCCACTTCTTCAGATAACAAATCATTCAGTTCAAAAGTTCTGTTTTCTTTGAAGGCTTTTTGGCGTGCTGTTCTTAAACAATGTAAATCCTCAGTATCTAATAATCTAATGGCTTGGGGACAATTTTCAGTCACACGCCAGCCAAATTGTTCTTCGATCATAAAACGGTCAAATAAAACAACATCCGGATTTAGTTCGATTATAAAATCATCAAAACTGGAGCTATTCAATTCTATACTTTTCTTTTCAACTCCAAATTCTGTCAAATCAATCATAAAATCACTATCTAAAGCCGGACTTGCAAATGTAATTTCAAAACCATTTTCTTTGAAAATAGAAATTAATTGCATCATTCTTCCGCCTGCTGCAGAAGAATTGGGTTCCGGCCACACAAAACCAATTATTAAAAGTTTTTTTGTTTGATTCATTTTGATTCTTTGAAATACAAAATAATGCATTTTTACGCTTAATTACACGATATTTCCTGATTTTAGCTGATAAAAAAGAACTAATTTTGCAAAATATAAATCTGCAAAAATTATGTTAGGATTAAAATTAGCCACAGATCCACGCTGGGTGAATATCGTCGAATCAAATATCGAAGAAATTTTAACGGATCATGCCTGGTGTGAGCAGAAAGCAGCATCTAATGCGATTAGTTTAGTTACGTACAATTCTGAATTAGAAGAACTTGTAACAGAAATGCTTGTAATTGCGAGAGAAGAACTGGAGCACTTACAAATGGTGCATGACATAATTAAAAAAAGAGGGCTGACTTTAGGACGCGAAAGAAAAGATCATTATGTAAATGAGCTTTTTAAATTCATGAAAAAAGACGGCAGCCGTAAAGACGCACTTTGTGATCGCTTGTTATTTTCGGCTATGATAGAAGCCAGAAGCTGCGAACGCTTTAAAGTGCTTTCAGAAAACATAAAAGATCAGGAATTAGCCAAATTTTACCGTGATTTGATGATTTCCGAAGCAGGACATTATACCACATTTTTAGGATTCGCCAGAAAATATGCTGACAATGTTGATGTTGATAAACGATGGGCAGCATGGATCGAATACGAAGGTTCCATTATTACCAATTATGGAAAAAATGAAACAGTACACGGATAAATCACTGTACTTTTCTCATTTTTAAACTATACACAATAAAATAATACTAACATTTTTGTTATGTCAAAAAACAAAACCAAATCCATTTTATTTAAAATTGCAAAATATTCAGGAATTACCTTTTTTGTAATTTTAGGATTGTTGTTTATTACCCCTATCATTTTTGCTGATAAAATTAAAGAGCAAATCAAAAAAACTGCGAACGAAAAACTTAGTGCCGAACTTAATTATTCAGATGTTTCGCTTTCCTTTTTTCATCATTTTCCTTCGTTAACTTTAACTTTAAATGATTTAAACCTGAACGGATCATCACCTTATGCTACCGAAAAATTCATTACTGCCAAAGAAGTTTCTTTTGGAATTAACGTTGCCAGTCTGATCTTTAGCAAAGCGGTAAAAATTGATCAGATTTATTTATCGGATTCGTTTATTAATGTAAAAGTTAATAAAAAAGGAGAAGCAAATTACAATATTTACAAATCTTCGTCACAACAGGAAAAATCAAAAGACAGCTCAGATACTGCCTTAAAATTAGAAAGAATTGAAATATTAAACAGTAAAATAATTTATGACGACCAATCGACCAAAGTGCATTTTGATGCTTTAGGTTTCAATTACTTAGGCAAAGGCGACTTAAACAAAGCGGTTTTCGATTTGTATTCGAAAGCTAAAATTGAAAAACTAAATATTGTTTATGAAGATGAACCTTATTTAATGAACAAAAAGATCGATGCTGATTTGATTACGAAAGTTAATGTAAATTCCCTGTCTTTTTATTTTCAGCAAAACAACCTGAAAATTAATCAGCTTTTGGTTGATTTTAAAGGAAATTTTGACTTTTTGAAAGAGGGTTACAATATGAATTTTGTTATCAAATCTGACAACAGTGATTTGTATGATGTTTTTACTGCCTTTCCTCCAAAATACATTAGCTGGCTTTCTAAAACCGAATTAAAAGGAAACACCAATTTACTTTTTACACTTAAAGGAAATTATATAGCCTCTCAAAAAATTGCACCGGATTTAAATTTAGATGTAAAAATAGACAACGGATTTGTGAATTATGACAAAAGCGCCTTTCCTGTTTCAAACTTAAATTTAGACATTAAGACAAAAGTTCCATCTTTGAATCCGGATCTTTTAATTGTTGATGCAAAAAATCTATCCTTAAACATTAATAAGGATTACCTAAAATCAAAATTCTATATAAAAGGAGCAAACACTTCTGATATAAATGGCGATTTTAAAGCCAAAATTGATCTTGACAAATTAAGCAGCGCTTTAGGAATTCCTGGCATTACATTAAAAGGTGCATTGACCGGAGACATTAAAACCAACGGAAAATTTGATAAAAAAAACAGATTATTCCCTACTACCAAAGGCCTGATCGAATTGAACAATGGATATATAAAAACAAAATATTATCCAAATCCGATTACCAATATCATGGTAAAAACCTCAATTGACAATCAAAAAGGAACTTTTGATGATTTAAAAGTAAAAATAAAACCTGCTCAATTTACCTTTGAAGGAAAACCTATTTTTATGTCGGCAGATTTAAGCAATTTTGATGATTTGAATTATGATGTAAAAGCAAAAGGAGAACTAAACATTAGCAAAATATATAACGTTTTTTCGCAAAAAGGACTTGATCTGGATGGCTTTATAAAGGCAGATTTAGTTTTAAAAGGAAAACAAAGTGATGCCACAAAAGGAAATTACAGCAAGCTTCAGAATAAAGGGACTCTTGAATTACGAAACATTGGAATTGCATCCGAACATCTTCCTAAAAAATTCATCATTAAGGAAGGTATTTTTAAAATCAATCAGGATAAAATGTCTTTCAATAACTTTTTGGCCGCTTACGGAGAATCAGATTTTAAGATGAATGGCTATTTACAAAATGTTTTTAATTATGCCACTACCAAAACCGGAGTTCTAAAAGGTTCATTTACAGTTTCGGCACGATATATTAATGTAGACGAATTTATGTCGAATACTGCTGCAATTACTTCTCCAGCGCCAACTAAAACAGAAGCTTCAACTACTCAGGTTAGCCAAACCGGAGTTATCATTATTCCTACGAATTTGAATTTACAATTGATGGCAAATGCCCAAAAAGTATATTATGACAAACTAATTCTTCGAAATGCCAGTGGAAATTTAAAAATGAATAAAGGCAAACTGAGCATGCAAAACACAGGTTTTAATTTAATAGGCTGCAAAGTCGTCATGAATGGCAATTATCAGTCTGTAACTTCCCAAAAAGCCAATTTCGATTACAACATAAAAGCTTCGGATTTTGATATTAAAAAAGCTTATAACGAAATTGATGTTTTCAGAAAAATGGCCAGTGCAGCCGAAAAAGCACAGGGAATTGTGTCTTTGGATTATCAACTAAAGGGACGCCTTAACGAAAACATGGAACCCGTTTATCCATCATTAGTTGGAGGAGGAACTCTTTCTGTAAAAGATATAAAAATAAGAGGATTGAAAATGTTTAATGCAGTGAGCAAAAAAACAAATTCTGAATCAATGAAAAACCCTGATGTTTCTAAAGTAGACATTAAAACTACGATCAAAAACAACATCATGACTGTAGAACGTTTTAAATTTAAGTTTGCGGGCTTCAGGCCACGAATCGAAGGAACAACAAGTTTAGACGGAAAACTTAATTTAAAAATGCGTTTAGGATTACCTCCATTAGGTATATTTGGAATTCCACTCACTGTCACCGGAACTCAAAATAATCCAAAAGTAAAAGTGGGCCGCAATACGGAAGATCTTGAGGAAACTAAAGATATTGAGTAAATTTTCAATGGCAATAACAATTTCAATGGCAAAATTCAATTGAAAAACGTAATACTTAAAATATAAATTTCAAATTTCAAATTTCCAATATTACAAAGTGTTTAAGGTACAGAATTGCAAGAAACTGTAATCTTATTAAACCTACAAGTCACTTTATAATAAAACTAACCATACCATTTAGACATTTATAATCTTTTTATTTTTATGTCACACGGGAGCATTGAGCGGAGTCGAGATGTATGGCTCGTTCTCAACCGCTCAAACTGACAATTGTATAATACATAACAAAGGATATAAAATAAATTATATAAACAAAAAACCCGATCTTTTCAGATCGGGTTTTCTATAATAATTTATCTAATGATTATGCTTCGAATGGAAGAATAGATACATAAGATTTGTTATCTTTTTTCTTTTGGAACTTAACAACACCAGCTACTCTTGCGTGTAGTGTGTGATCTTTACTAATGTAAACGTTTTCACCTGGATTATGTTTTGAACCTCTTTGTCTAACGATGATGTTCCCAGCAATAGCAGCCTGTCCACCAAAAATCTTAACGCCTAAACGTTTTGATTCTGATTCTCTACCATTCTTCGAACTACCGACACCTTTCTTGTGAGCCATGACGTATGAGTTTAAATATTGTTATTATTCTTCTTTAGCTTCTTTTTTTGCTTTTGGAGCTGCTGCTTTTTTTGCTTTTGGAGCTGCTTCAGCTTCAGTAGCCGGAGCTTCTTCTGCTACAACTGCTTTTTTAGCTGCTGCTTTTTTAGTTCCACCTGCTGCAGTAATACCTTCGATTACAATTTGAGTAAGATATTGTCTGTGACCATTTCTCTTTTTGTATCCTTTTCTTCTTTTCTTTTTGAAAACGATAACTTTATCACCTTTTAAGTGTTGTAACACTTTAGCTTCTACTGAAGCACCTTCTATAGCTGGGGCGCCTAAAGTTACGCTTCCGTTATCATCTAATAAAAGAACTTTGTCAAAAGAAACTTTTGAACCTTCTTCATTAGCTAAACGGTGAACATAAACCTTTAAGTCTTTGCTTACTTTAAATTGTTGCCCTGCTATCTCTACGATTGCATACATACCAAATTGATTTATTGATTTTTAAGGTTGCAAATATACAATTAATAATTTACTGTGCAATCTCTTATTTCAAAAATATTTTTCATTCTTTAAAGTCTGCTTTTCAAGTCTTTCCGGCACCTTTCTAAAATGATTCAGAAGTAAAAGATTGTTAAAATACAACCAAAATAAACACCTGTTCTTAAATGATGACTAAAAAAACTTATTTTTGATGTAACATAAATCAACTCTTGAACACCTACACTTATTATAGGTAAAATATAAATTATTAATCTTTATGAAAAATTCAATAATGATGTTAAGTGCTGCAATAATGCTCGGCGGAGTAGCTCATGCCCAAAAAGTAGCTTTCGAAGAATACAATTTAGATAATGGCATGCATGTTATTTTGCATAACGATCCCTCTGCCCCTGTTGTTATTACATCTGTAATGTATCATGTAGGATCAAAAGACGAACGCCCTGACCGAACAGGATTTGCACATTTCTTCGAACATTTATTATTTGAAGGTACCGAAAACATAAAACGAGGCGAATGGATGAAAATCGTTACCGCAAATGGTGGCGTAAACAATGCAAATACATCTGATGACAGAACTTACTACTATGAAGTTTTCCCTTCTAACAGCCTTGAACTTGGTTTATGGATGGAATCAGAACGTTTGATGCACCCTATTATTAATAAAATTGGTGTTGACACTCAAAATGAAGTTGTAAAAGAGGAAAAAAGAATGCGTTACGACAACCAGCCTTATGGAAATATTTTGCCTGAGGTTAAAAAATACATGTTCAAAAACCACCCATACCGATGGACAACTATTGGTTCGATGAAAGATCTTGACGCTGCCACTCTGGAAGAATTTCAGGCTTTCAACAAAAAATTCTATACTCCAAATAATGCCGTTTTGGTTGTTGCCGGAGATTTTGACAAAACTAAAACCAAAGAATGGATTCAGAAGTATTTTGGACCAATTCCGAAAGGAGAAGTATTGAAAAAACAAACTTATACAGAAGAACCGATTACACAAACCATAAAAGCTTCTTATGAAGATCCGAATATTCAGATTCCAATGGTGGTTGCCTCCTATAGAACTCCATCAATGAAAACCAGAGATGCCAGGGTTTTAGATTTAATTTCTTCTTATTTAAGTGACGGAAAAAGTTCTAAACTATACAAAAAAATAGTAGATGACAAAAAAATGGCACTGCAAATTGGCGCTGTTGGTTTTAGCCAGGAAGATTACGGAATGTATATTTTGTACGGCTTACCGATGGGAACTTACACTACAGCTGACATCTTAAAAGAAATGGACGAAGAAATTGTAAAAATCCAAACCGATTTAATCTCTGAGAAAGATTATCAAAAATTACAAAATAAATTTGACAATAATTTTGTCAATGCAAATGCGAGCGTTGAAGGTATTGCAGAAAACCTGGCTTCTTTTTATTTGCTTTATGGTGATGTAAATCTTATCAATACAGAAATCGACTTATACCATTCTATCACCAGAGAAGAAATCAGAGAAGTCGCTAAAAAGTATTTAAACCCTAATCAGCGTTTAATTTTAGATTATGTTCCTTCAAAAAAAGCTCAAAACTAAGCCCCGAATCATGAAAAAAATACATACAATTTTAATCCTTTTATTCCTTACCGGAATTATGCAAGCACAAGATCGTCCACAACCCAAACCAGGAAATTCACCAGTAGTCAACATCAAAAAACCGCAAACTTTTGTTTTGGCAAACGGCATGAAAGTTTTGGTCGTTGAAAATCATAAATTACCAAGAGTAAGTTTTAATCTTACACTGGACAACGCTCCTTTTACCGAAGGAAATAAAAAAGGCGTTGATGAACTAACCAGCAGTCTGATTGGAAACGGTACAAAAAAAACAACCAAAGAAGCGTTTAATGAAGAAATTGACTTTTACGGAGCAAACATCAATTTTTCATCACAGGGAGCTTCTGCAAGTGCTCTTTCAAAATACTCAGGACGCATCTTAGAACTTTTGGCAGAAGGTGCTTTACAGCCAAATTTCACTCAGGATGAATTTGATAAAGAAAAAGCAAAAATGCTGGAAGGCCTAAAAGCGGATGAGAAAAGTGTTCCCGCTATTGCTGGCCGTATTGTTGATTTACTAGCTTTCGGAAAAAACCATCCTTCAGGAGAATTTGTTTCTGAAGAGACACTGAAAAATGTTACTCTTGCTGATGTTCAGAATAATTACAATACTTATTTCGTCCCTGAAAATGCTTACTTAGTTATAGTTGGAGACATTAAATTTAAAGAAACTAAAACTGCTGTAGAAAAACTTTTTAACGGATGGAAAAAACAGACTGCACCAAAAAACACCTATCCAAATCCTGAGAACATTTCTAAACTTGAAATTGATTTCGTAGATGTTCCAAACGCAGTTCAATCTGAAATTTCATTGGTCAATACTGTAAATCTAAAAATGAGTGACCCTGATTTTTTCCCTGCAGTAATTGCAAATCAAATTTTAGGAGGCGATTTCAACAGCTACCTTAATATGAATCTACGAGAGCAGCATGCCTGGACCTACGGTGCGAGCTCAAATATTGGAAGCGGGAAATATGTATCCAAATTCAAAGCTTCCTCTGCTGTCAGAAACGCTGTTACCGATAGTGCTGTAGTAGAATTTGTAAAGGAAATCAAACGAATCAGAACTGAAAAAGTTTCGGAAGACGTATTAAAAAATGTAAAAGCAGGTTACATCGGACGTTTTGTGATGCAGGTTGAAAAACCTCAGACCGTTGCGCGTTATGCTCTAAATATTGAAACAGAAAAACTTCCGGCTGACTTCTACGAAAAATACATTCAGACTATCAACAATGTTACAATTGATGATATTAATCGTGTATCGAATAAATATTTCCAAATCGACAATATGAGAATTGTAATTGTTGGTAAAGGATCCGAAGTACTTCCTGGTTTAGAAAAACTTGAAATTCCAATTTCCTATTTTGATAAATACGGAAATCCTGTTGACAAACCTGTTACTAAAAAAGAAGCTCCGGCAGGAATTACCGCAAAAAGCATTTTTGACAATTATATCAAAGCAATTGGCGGAGAGAAAGCTGTTTCTGCGGTAAAAACATTATTCATGAACGGAACAACTACAATTCCTCAGGCACCAAGTCCTTTAAGTTTTGTTTCAAAATTAGATTCGAGAGGAAAAATGATGGTTTCTCTTTCTATGGGAAGTATGGCTTTGATGAAACAAGTTGTAAACGAAAAAGGAGCGTATGTAGAGCAGCAAGGGCAACGTAAAAATTTAGAAGGCACAGATTTAGCCGAAATGAAAGCTAATGCAGCTCCTTTTGAAGAGTTACAATTGAGCAAAAGAGCGGATTTAACCATAAGCGGAATCGAGCAAATAAATAGTAATGACGCATACTCCATAAAAGACGGCAAAACAATTTATTTTTATGATGTAAAATCAGGGTTAAAAGTAGCCGAAACCAAAATAAAAGAACAAAGCGGCCAATCGACTACACAAACAACCTATTTTAATGATTACAAAGAAGTAAAAGGTGTAAAAGTTCCTTTTAACTTAATACAAAATGCAGGTTTTGAATTAGATATTAAAATGTCTGATATTAAAATCAATGAAGGAGTTACTGAGAAGGATTTTCTTTAAAAAGGTTCTGAGTTGCTAAGGCACTGAGATTCTAAGATTCTTTTTAACACAAAGGCTGTCAACTACGACAGCCTTTGTTATTTGTATTTTGTCAGGCTGAGCAGAGTCGAAGCCCTTTCCAATTGGGACGCCCTTCGACTTCGTTCAGGGTTACACGACAACAACATTTCACATTTCACAACCAAAAGTTACTTCTTCGCAGACAAATAAACTCCAATCAAAATAACAAAAGCTCCAAAAAACTGAATTGGAGTGAGCATTTCGTTATCCAACAAACCCCAAAAGAAAGCTACTATCGGAATCAAATAAGTCACAGAAGTTGCAAATACAGGCGAAGACATTTGTATTAATTTAAAGAACAAAACATTGGCGATTCCTGTGCCTAAAACTCCCAAAATGATCACAAATAAAACAGAATGCTGTGTAGCGTCCAGATTTATTCTTTGTGTAAAATCTGTTGTACTTAAAATAATTAAAGCAGGTAAAAGCAATACTGCAAAATTTCCTGTGGTAATGCTCAACGAATTCAAATCGGATAAATATCTCTTGATCAGATTTACATTAATAGCATAACACAACGTTGCGATTACTACCAAAATTAAATAATAATAATTTTGTCCTGTATTACTAGATGCGCCATTCAAAACCAGTAACAAACAGCCAATCAGTCCGATAAAAACACCTAAAACCTGGCGTTTTTGAAACTGAATTCCAAAAAATATAATCCCTAAAACCAATGTATTTAAAGGCGTGAGCGAATTCAAAATGGCCACAATCGAGCTATCAACCTGAGTTTCGGCAATGGCAAAAAAGAATGCAGGAATGAATGTTCCAAAGAATGAAGTCAGAGCAACAAATTTCCATTGACGCAGCGAAATTTTCTTTAAACTCGAAAACCCGACTACAAGCAGAAACAAACCGGCAAAAATGATTCGGAGGGAACCTACCTGAATTGCCGTTAAACCTACTAATCCCTTTTTGATTAGAATAAATGAACTTCCCCAAATTAGCGAAAGCAGCAATAAATAAAACCACTTTAATTGTTTTGCATCCATAAATCGTATTTTACTACAAATTTGTAATAATTTTAGGAACTGACCTTTGCTTTTTTATTAATTTTGCAACAAACATATTGACAAACTAAAATTATATATAATGAAATTTGCAAAAATAATAGCCTCGTTAGCCGTTGCAGGCTTAGTATTGGTAAGCTGTAAAAAAGAAGAAGACAAAAGTCTGGCAGTTGCAAAAGGAGAAAAAACAGAAACTGCAAAAGAACACAAACCAATCGCTGCAGAAAATGTACAGACAGCAAGTTTTACAATTGAAGGAATGACTTGTGCGATGGGATGTGCCAAAACTATCGAAGAAGAATTAGCTAATCTTGACGGTGTTGAAAAAGCAGCTGTTGATTTCGACAAAAAAACAGCAACCGTAACTTTTGACAAAACAGTTCAAAATACTGAATCTTTAACAAAGGTTGTTCAGGAAACCGGAGACGGAAAAACATATAAAGTTTTGAATTTTAAATCGTAATTAAGACGATTATCTAATTCTGATAATAAACAATTTTAGACAGTATTAAACTCAGGTTTACTACTGTCTTTTTTTTCTGAATTATATTTCAATTACATTTTAACTGCATAATCCTCTTGAGAATAGCGGTAAAAAAATCATCAATTTACACTACATATAAAAAGAATGAATATTAAGTTTAGTCACATAGATATTTTAGTTAATGACCTTGAATCAGCCTGCAGTTATTACGCAAAAACACTTGGTGCTGAGATCTCAAAAAAATTTACATGGGAAAGAGATGAACTTCATGTCACATATGCTGTTGTAAAAATTGGCCAGGAACGATTTATGCTTGTAGAGCCTTTTTCAGGAAATTTAAAAAATCTGTTAGACTCCAAAGGCGAAGGAACGATATATCGCCACTGCTATTCTACTCCGGATATTGAAGCTGCATTTGATGAATTGATATCCAACGGAGTTCAGCCAGAGGACGAAAACGGAAAGCCTTTATCACGGGAAAGCCTTAATTCTCCCAGTGGAGTCAGAATTATTTGGCTTCCAAAACGTTTTGGAGAATTCTCAATTGAAATACTTGAAGAAGAAGGTCTTCAACAATTCATAAAAGAAGCATTTTCAGAAAAATAAACATTAATAGCTGATATTTCAAACAAAAGGCGCTCAAAATTGAACGCCTTTGTTTTTAATTTTATTTCCATTTTAATGTTTCCATCAGCCTTTGCATATCATTTTTAATATAACTCGCTGCAGGCATTATAGAATCAAAATTGGGTTTAGTATAAAAATAAACCGATCCGGTAATGAAATGCTTAGTACTATCCGTCACATAAAATTGTGAGTTGGTAGCTGCATTTCCATTCACCTGATAAAACATTCCGTATACTTTTTTTTCAGGGTTTAAATACGGCTGTTCTAATATATCATCTGCCTTAATAACATGCTCGTAAGTTAGTTTTTGAGCATCTTTCAGCAGTTTTTCTATGTTATTATTTACGGGTTTATAGGTCAGATAAATAGTCGCTTTCATCTTTGGATACGTAATTGCAAAACCACATTCCTTTTCTCCTTTAATTACTGCTGCCTCGTTCATCTGAAAAGCAAAGGGGCATGTGTTTTCAAAGTTTACATATTTAGCTACCGGATAATCCAAACGTAAAAAACCGGCCGGTTTTGGCAATACATCGTCTTTACAGCTTATAACAGTCAGGCTCAGCAAAATTATTGCTATCCAAATTGCTTTTTTTAACATCTTATTCTATTGTTACTTTTATTTGTTTAATACGTTTTTTATCAACTGCTTCTATTTCGAAGACACAATTTTCAAACGTTACTTTTTGGTCTTTTTTAGGAAAATTGCCCAGAATTTCAAGTATAAGACCTGCTAACGTTTCTGCCTCACCCTTGTGTGATTCAAATATGGCTTCATCAACATCAATAATCCTGTAAAAATCCTTTAAGTTAATTTTCCCTTCAAAAAGAAAATTCTTTTCATCAATTTGAGAAAAATTCAAGTGTTCGTCATCAAACTCATCACTGATATCTCCTACGATTTCTTCAATTACATCTTCTAAAGAAACCAAACCTGAAGTTCCGCCATATTCATCAACCACAATCGCCAAATGACTTTTCAGGCTCTGAAAATCTTTCAGCAGGTTGTCTAATTTTTTATTCTCAGGAACAAAAAAGGCCTCTCTGATTAATACTGTCCAGTCAAATTCGACCTTGTCAATATGAGGCAATAAATCTTTAACAAACAAAACGCCTTCAATCTGGTCAATATTATCACGATATACCGGAATTCTTGAAAATCCTTTCTCAATTATCTTTGTGTAAATTTCTTCAAAAGATTCTGATATTTCCAATGCAAAAACATCAATCCTGGGACTCATTACCTGTTTGGTATCTGTATTTCCAAAAGAAACAATTCCTTCCAGTATTTTTTGTTCCTCGCTCGATGTTCCTTCAGAATCAGTAAGTTCTAATGCCTGCGAAAGCTGGTCAACCGAAAAATTTGTTTTTTGCTTTCCTAATTTATTGTGCAAATATAGCGTAAGTGCACGCATTGGCAAACTTACAGGTGAAAGTAATTTATTTAAAAAAGCAATTGGGTAAGCGACACGTTTGGCAAATTTTATATTGTTCCGGCTGGCATAAACTTTAGGAAGAACTTCTGCGAAAAGCAAAATCAGAAAAGTAACAAGAATTACTTCTAAAACAAATTTGAATAAAGCCGAATTGATATCTGCAAAAATATTTCTGCCGATAAATGAAAACAGGATTACTACTCCAATATTCAAAAAATTGTTAGTTACTAATAATGTTGCTGCGAGTTTTTTTGGTTTATCTAAAAGATTGGAAATTATTTTTCCCTTCGGATCATTTTCCTGCAAAACATCTTCAATTTCTTTTTGAGACAAAGAAAAAAAGGCAACTTCAGCACCAGAAACAATCGCTGATAAAAAAAGTAAAATAAATATTCCTACAAAACCTATAATCAGATTAGTGTCGGCAGACGCAAAAAATAAACTGGGCTCCGGGTCCAAATTAAAAAAAGATTAGTTAAACAATTAAAAAGGCAAATCATTAATAGGTAAGCCTTCATTCGTATTTTCAAAATTAGTGTTTTTTGGTAATTCTGAAGCCTGATGTGGCCTATTGTGTTCTGTTTCTTTTTTGGTTGTCAAAAAAGTAAATTCGGTTACCTGAATTTCGGTAGTATGTTTTATCGTTCCGTCTTCGGCCTGCCATTGCCTTGATTTTATACGTCCTTCGATATATATTTTATCCCCTTTAGACAAATATTTTTCGCAAATTTCCGCAGCTTTATTACGCACAACTAAGTTATGCCATTCTGTAGAAGTAATTTTTTCGTTTGTTGTCTTATTGATATATACTTCATTTGTTGCCAACTGAAATCGGCCTATGCAATTACCTCCGTCAAAATAATGCATTTTAACATCGTCGCCCAAATGGCCTATCAACATTACTTTATTTAATGTTCCATTCATGATATAACATTTGTGTTTGTATCAAAGGTAATTTTTTTTAACGATTTAGTTCTTCCTTTTCGATAAAATTATAAATAACAATTGGGAACGGAAACGATTTTAAATCACTAAATTTCAATCCATTACCCAAAAAGTCATTGACTTTTATTTTCCAGAACTGTATATGCAAATGCTGATGTGAAAGTTTATGAATAATTGTTGCGTGAGAACATGCCTCAATACCTGTAATTTTATAAGAAGACAAAATACCCTGCTGAACAGTTTTTGTAATAAAATCAAAGCTGACAATTTCATCTGTTTCTAATAAAGGAAATTCATATAAATTATGCCAAATACCCTTTGCAGTCCTCTTTTGAATTAATGTATTTCCTTCTATATCCTCTAATATCAGATAATTAAAGAAGCGATTTGTAATTTTTAGCTTTTTAGATTTTACCGGTAAAACTCCCACCTTCTTCTTTTGTAATGCCAGACAGCTGGTGTTGAAGACACAAACACCACAATTTGGATTTTTAGGAACGCATTGTATGGCACCAAATTCCATTATTGCCTGATTAAAAATTGCAGGGTTATCTTTAGGCATCAATTCATGCGCTAAGGTGGTAAATTCTTTTTTAGTCGCAGGCAACGCAATATCGGATTCAATATCAAAATAACGGGAAAGCACTCTGAATACATTCCCGTCTACCACAGGAACAGCTTCATTATAGGAAAAAGAAGCAATTGCAGCAGCTGTATATTCACCGACCCCCTTTAATTTTAAAAGATCATGATAAGTAGCCGGAAAAACTCCATTTAAATCATTTGCAATAAACTGAGCTGTTTTATGTAAATTTCTTGCCCTGGAATAATATCCTAGCCCCTGCCAAAGTTTTAAAACTTTCTCTTCATCCGCATTAGCTAAATCAAAAACAGTAGGAAATTCCTCTGTAAAAGAAAAAAAATAAGGCATTCCCTGAGCGACTCTTGTCTGTTGCAGCATAATTTCTGAGAGCCAAATATGGTACGGATTGACAGTATTTCGCCACGGCAAATCACGTTTGTTTTGTAAATACCATTTTATCAACAGGTTATGAAATTTCATTGCAAAATACTTAGAATGCAAAAGTAAATGTTTATGTAATTAAAATTTAACGAATTAGCTTGATTAATTATTTTTTTAATTCCTATATTTGCAAACTCAAAAAAATAGTACATCATTTATAAAATAAAAATAGGAAAGAAAATGACGAAAGCAGATATCGTAGCAAAGATTTCAGAGAAACTAGGTCTTGAAAAAGGAGATGTTCAGGCAACAGTAGAAACTTTTATGGAAGAAGTTAAAACTTCATTAGAAACTGGTGACAATGTTTACCTAAGAGGTTTCGGAAGTTTCATCGTAAAGACCAGAGCTGAAAAAACAGGAAGAAACATTTCTAAAAATACCACAATCAAAATTCCTGCACACAATATTCCTGCTTTTAAACCTGCAAAAGTTTTTGTAGAAGGAGTTAAAACAAACAACGAAGCAAAATAATACTATTAATTAATCATAAAATCGACACGATATGCCAAGTGGTAAAAAAAGAAAGAGACATAAGGTAGCTACTCACAAAAGAAAAAAAAGAGCGAGAGCTAACCGTCACAAAAAGAAAAAGTAGTTTTAAACTACTTTTTTCTTTTTAAACCGTTCATTGAAATTGAAAAGCAGACATCTTAGACTACTTAGATCAGTTAGACAAAAGAAATTTTCTTTAAATCTAAAAATCTAATTTTCTAAAATCTAACTTTTCCCCGGGTTCAATACCTGTTAAAATATTGTTTAATCCATCCTTGCTTGAAAAGTTGATGGTTGGCAGTTGATAGTTGATGGATTTTCCAACAACCGACAACCAACAACCGACAACCAATAAGTTCGGATAAAAATTTACAGAGTGAATAAAGAATTGATCATTAGGTCTGGTTCTGAAGCCGTAGATTTTGCCTTATTAAAAGATGGAAAACTAATTGAATTACACAAAGAACAAGAAACAAGCAACTTTCAGGTTGGTGATATTTTTATTGCCAAAATCAGAAAACCAGTTGCCGGACTTAATGCTGCTTTTGTAAATGTGGGCTTCGAAAAAGATGCTTTTTTACATTATCACGATTTAGGGCCAAACTTAGCTTCCCTACTGAAATTCATAAAACTTGTAAGCGCAGGTAAATTAAAAGATTTCTCCCTAAAGACCTTTCAGTTTGAAAAAGAGATTGACAAAGATGGCATCATTACTGATATTTTAAGTGCCAATCAATCTGTCTTAGTACAAGTTGTAAAAGAACCTATATCTACCAAAGGTCCAAGAATAAGCGCTGAGCTTTCATTGGCAGGAAGATTTATCGTTCTCGTTCCGTTTTCTGACCGTGTTTCTATTTCACAAAAAATAGAAGACAAAAAGGAAAAGGATCGTCTAAAAAAACTTGTATTATCGATCAAACCTAAAGGATTTGGTGTTATTGTTCGCACAGTAGCCGAAGGCAAAAATACAGCCGAATTAGAAAAAGATTTGCAGAACCTGCTTGGCAGATGGACTGCAATGTGTAAAAAATTACCAACTGCTCATCATCCATCCAAAGTATTAGGAGAACTTAACAGGGCTTCTTCAATATTAAGAGATGTTTTTAATGATACTTTTAGTGGTATCCAAATAGATGATGAAGAGTTGTACCATCAAACGAAGGATTACCTGCAAGAGATTGCACCTTCAAAACAATCAATTGTGAAGTTTTATCAATCAAACGACACTCCGATTTTTGAGAAATACAATATAGAGAGACAAATCAAAACTTCATTTGGAAGAACGGTTTCGATGAGCAAAGGAGCTTATCTTATCATAGAACATACTGAAGCTCTTCACGTTATAGACGTAAACAGCGGAAACCGTTCTAATAAGGCGACCAATCAGGAAGATACCGCCATGGAAGTAAATATGATTGCTGCCGCTGAAATCGCCAGACAACTTCGTCTGCGTGATATGGGCGGAATAATCGTAGTTGATTTTATCGATATGTCTAATCCTGAAAACAGGAAAGTTTTGTTCGACTTCTTGCGAGAAGAAATGAGCGACGATAAAGCAAAACATAAAATATTACCGCCAAGTAAATTTGGTTTAGTCCAGATTACAAGACAGCGCGTAAGACCGGAAGTTAATATTAAAACCAGAGAAGAAGATCCAAACAATGAAAATGGCGAAATTGAAGCGCCAATTTTAATCATTGATAAAATCGCACTGGATTTAGACCGACTTTTAAAAACCCACAAAAATGTTGTGCTTAATGTACATCCGTTTGTGGCTGCTTACCTCAGTAAAGGTTTTCCATCCTTACGTTCAAAATGGTTTTTTGAGCATAAGAAATGGGTGAAAATCATACCTCGTGACGCTTACACGTACTTAGAATATCATTTCTACGATAAAAAAGGAAATGTTATTTCAGAATAAAAAACAAAAACCGCCTCTCGAAAGATTGGCGGTTTTTTTATGTGTCATTGCGAGTAAATCTCGTATTCAAAATTTGGAACTTGGGTTTTTAAAATTGGAAGTTGTTTTATTAGGAGCTATTTCCAGCTATCCACTTGTATCTTTTCCTGGCTAAAGGAGCCAGAAAAAGGATACCGCTCCTATCTGGGCTAGGGCTCTCATTTTCATAAGATGATTTTATATCAAAAATATTCTAATAAATCATAATGTCATCCTGAGCGGAGTCGAAGGCTTTCCGGTACAAAATGGCTTCGACTCCGCTCAGCGTGACAAACAATATATTATTTCTAAAAATTGGAATTTGGAATTTATTCAGCAGTTTTGGAATTGGAATTTTAAAAATTTATTCCCTCACAATTTCTATTCTCCTTCTAATTTCATTCCCAAAAGCATCCACAACCGTAATATAATGCACTCCCGAAGTTGGATTGATAGGCAGTTCATGAAACGTTTTTGTCGTTGCTTTATAAACATCGTCCACGTACCAAAACAATTCTTTATCTCTTTCAGAATATGCTACTTTCAAAATTACCGGCTGTACTTCGCTGTTAAAATTCTTCGTTAAATAAATTTTACTATTTGTTTTCGGGTAAATAAAATCCATTGTTTTAGATTGAATTCCTTCACAGCCTTCCTTAAACGGAGGTAAAGGCAAATATTCAATATGCTGACTTTTATAATACCAGGCCATGACCGGAGGCAAAACAAACCAGCTTTTAGTCACGATATCATCAACACTTTCACAACTGCTATTCACCTGAAATCGCTGCGATTTATCTAAATGAACTCTTTTATGATACGGACAAATAGCAGTCGATTTTCCTCTTTTAGAAACCCATTGTTTGATTTTCGGACAATCTTCTTTGGCTAAATACCCGCTTAAACGGCAAACGGCAACATTTTCTAAATCTTTATAAGGCGTTTCAAACCACTTTTGCCTTGGCAATAAATTAAAAACGTCAAATAAAATAGGTGCTGCACTTGTAACCCCTGTTAGAGTTGGCCTTCCCTCTCCTGTTGCATTTCCAACCCAAATCCCAACTACGTATTTTGAATTTGTTCCAATCGCCCACGCATCTCTGTTTCCAAAACTTGTTCCGGTTTTCCAGGCAATTTTCAACGAACTGTCATAAAATTTCCACGCTTCATCGCCTTCCGGCCGGTTCACTTCTTCCATTGCGTTATAAGTCAGCCAAATGGCTCCTGCGCCCATTATATTTTTTTGATCCGTTTCTGAACCAAAATCGGGTTCAAAATCATTTTTATAATTCAGTTCTGCAAATTCTTTTGTTCTGTACTTTGCTTGATTTTTAGTATAATAATTCACTGTCGAAGACAAACCTGCATAAGTTCGGCATAAATCCCATAAATTACTTTCTGCACCGCCCAAAATAAGTGATAATCCATAGTGATCCGGTGTTTTATTAATATCCCTTAATTTAAATTTCTGCAATTCTTCATAAAATTTATTCACGCCAAAATCCTGCAGCATCAAAACAGCCGGAATATTCAATGATCGCGACAAAGCCCGATGTGCGGGAACAGCTCCATCAAATGTGAGATTAAAATTCTGAGGTGTATATCCTGCAATTTGCGTTGGTACATCAGCCACTAAAGTATTTGGCAGTAATTCGCCGTCATCTAACATTCCCGCATACAAAAGCGGTTTCAAAATACTTCCGGTGCTTCTGGGAGCATCAATAATATCTACATCTTTTTGATGATTATTATCTGTTGGAGCATTTCCAACATAACTCATTACATTTCGATTCGAAACATCAATTACCAAAATCGCCAGATTGTTTACTTCATTCTGTTTGTACTGGTTGTAATAATATTTCGCTATCTGATTGACTCTATTCTGTAAAGCATAATCAATCGTAGTTTTTACTCGGGTTCCTTCTTCATTTTTTGCCACGCGCTGTAACAAATGAGGTGCAATCTGAGGTAAATCATAAGGTTTTTGCGGTAATGGCTCTTCTACAGAAAGTTCATAAGTCTGCTTATCGATTATTCCTTCATGATGCAATTTCAATAAAAGCCTATTGCGCTTATTCAATAACTTTATTTGATTCTTTCCCGGATAAATTAAGCTTGGCGCATTGGGTAAAACTGCCAATGTCGCATTCTCCGCCCACGACAATTGATTCGATTGTACTCCAAAATAGCGCCAGGAAGCCATTTCTAAGCCAACGACATTTCCTCCAAAAGGCGCGTGTGCTGCGTACATTTCTAAAATTTCATTTTTAGAATACCCCAATTCAAGTCTTGTAGAAAGAATAATTTCAATGATTTTTTCAAAATAAGTTCTTCCTTTGCCTTTTCTGGACAATCGAATAACCTGCTGTGTCAACGTACTTCCTCCTCGAACCACTTTCCCTGCCTTTTTATTCTGCCTAATGGCATTTACCATCGCCACGGGATTAAATCCAGGATGTTTATAGAAATATTCATCTTCAAAATAGACAATACATTTTTTGAATTTATCAGGTACGCTGTCTTGGGCAGGAAAACGCCATTGCCCGTCATCGGCTATTTTCGCGCCAAGCAGTTCTCCTTCTTTGCTTTCAATTACCGTTGAATAGGGTTCCTGAAATAATGTTCGGGGTATGGAGAAATAATAAATCAGCAAAAGCACAAATGCAATTGCCGATTTTATTTTATTCTTTTTTATCCAATTTATAATGCGTTGTGAAAACGCTATTAATTTATTTTTCAAAGTAATTCGAAAGTTTTTAGTATCCTAACAGGTTTTAGAAACCTGTTAGGATAACGGAATACAATTTTCTATTGGTCAAGTAAGTTTACATCATTAAGTACTCCTTCATAAACTAACCTTTTTTCATCATGGCATAATATAAAATTTTCTAAATCTTCAAACAATCCCACAATAAACTCCCGATCAATACTACTTTGTTTATTCGATAAATAAGAACGATAGGATGAATGTTTGTACGATTGAAAATCTTTAGAAAATTTATGCTTAACAGGATTCAAATGAATATACAAGATTAACTGCTTCAAATACGCTTCGTTTTCAATTTTATTTCTCTGCAAATGTTCCTGAAACAGACTTCCAGTTCTATCATAAGCCTTGTTTATACTTTTAGAATAAGAATTGAATAAATTTGAAAATGGCAAATGTATTTTTTCTTTAAATTTTTCTGGCAGATCAATTTTGTCTTTTATTCTTAAAACAATATGAAAATGATTTTTGAGCAAACAATAACCGTAAACATCAGCAATTGGCAAAATATATTTTTTGACTTTTTCTAAAAAGTAGTTGTAATTCTTCTCTTCAACAAAAATATTCTCATTATTATTTCCCCGATTATAAACATGGTAATATTGACCAGCCTCAAAAACATCTTTTTCCACACTGTTATTTTTTATTATCCTAACAGGTTTATAAAACCTGTTAGGTATCTTATTTATTCTAATATTAAAAACCCATTGTAATACCTAACAGGTTTTATAAACCTGTTAGGATACACGTATAGGACTCGCAAAACTACTTCACCACCTCAACCCAGAATCCTTTTGTTCTGGCCAAAAACGTATTATCATACATCGCTTCACATTGTAATCCCGGTAAATAATAATTCCCCAAATAAGAAGCATTCAGTAAAATTCGGAAGACTTTTGTTTCTCCGGCTTTCATTCCAAAATAAAAATTAGTCCTGTCGTCCCGAATATCAATATAATCTGCCATGTTATTTGTTGCGTCACCATAATCGGTAAAACGTGTATTTACAATTTCAAATCCAGAAGGCAGAATTTGAGATAATGCTACATTTTCAACATGTTCATTTCTTTGATTTCTTATCGTCACTTCAGCAATAAATTCAGTTCCCTGACTAATTCTTGAAACATTGATAACGCTTCCTTTTCTGTTTTTGAAAACAATAGAAGCCGAAACATCACTCTGAATTGGTTTCTCCTGTCCGATTGGTAATATTCCGGTGTTCAAAACACGAACATAAACCGTATTATTTTTAATGTTTTTCAACGTTACGCTATTAGCACCCGTTTGAACAATCAAACTTCTGTCTGCAACCGTTTTTTTAGAGTTTATCGTTTCGCCTTTTCCGTTTTTGCTAAACTGAATATTGATTCCTTTTGGACCGTTACTAACCGCGAATTTTGACATCGCATACAAGCAATAAGCTGTAGTCTGAGTGCTCATCCATTGATTGTTTGACATTTGTTTGGCTAATTTTGAAGCCATTGCAAATGCTTTTTGTTTTTGCCCCAAAAGCAGCATTGTTTCTAAAGCCATTGCTCTGTTCCTTTCACTTGAACCATAGTAGTAATAATTATAATTACTCGATTCGTCTTCAATTTTACTATGTAAAAACAAATTCAATCCAGCCGATTTTTGTCCAGCCAAAACATACGCAGCAGCTAAACGAAGCTTACTTTCGTTAGAGATTCCTTTGGTTTCTCTTAATCTGTTCATTGAAGATAAATCTGCATTTCCGGCCAGAGCCAAAGTGTACAATCTGTATGACTGAGCCAGATCATTTCCGTATTTTGGTTCAAAACGCCATTGTTTTGCTTCGCGTTGTTGATAGGAAATCCATTTTGACTTGAAATTAATTGGCAACACATAGCCTTTTTTCTCTGCTTCAATCAGAAAATGTCCGGCGTATGAAGTTCCCCAATCATCTGCAATTGTATGTCCTTGCCAGTAAGCTACACCTCCATTTGACAATTGGAAACTTCCTAATCTTGCAATTCCGGCTGTAATATTCTTTTGAATAATTCCTTTTCGGGTTGCATCTAAATCAACAACATCATTCAAATACAATTGTGGAAAAACGGATGAAGTCGTTTGCTCTACACATCCATGAGGATATTGAATAAGATATTGCAATCTTCCATTCAAATTCATCGTTGGTATTGACGATACTTCCAATCGTGCTTTATTGCTTCCTGAAACTCCAAAGGTTTTCCATGAAATCGTTTTGGTACTGTTTGGAGGCAGAATCACATCGGTAAAAGTATTCGTAACCGGATTCGGGTTCGTCATATCAATTTCAACATCATAAACCGATTTCTCTTTTCCTGAAGTGGCAACAACCTGAACTTTGGCAATTCCGGTAGTAGCACCTACAACTAAATTAAAATAGGTCATTTTTTCATCAGGCGAAGCAAAAGTTAAAGACTGTGTCGCACTTCCCATAACTTTTAAACCATTGCTCGTTTTAATCTGAATCGAAACATTTTTAATGTTATTCTCTGTTGCAAAAACAGTAACCGGAATTGTCACTTTTTCTGAAGGCGATATTTTTCTTGGCAACGAAGCTAAAACCATCAACGGGCTTTTAACCGGAGTTGCTTTTTCAACACTTCCGTAAGCACTTGTATTGGCATCGCCCGCAACCACCATAGTCCGAACAGAACCAATATATTTTGGTAATTTTAATTGATGTGATTTGGTTTGGCCTTTATCTAATTTAAATGGACCATAATAAAGCACCACGGGTTTAAAACGATTGGCTTTTTTAGCTTTTCCACCACCTAAATCCTGATCTCCACCAATACTGAAAATCTGGTTTATTTTTCCGCCATACGCTCCAATTACATCATCATAAATATCCCAGGTTTTAACGCCTAAAGCTTCACGAACATAAAAACTATCCCAGGCATTTGGTGTTTTAAAACGGGTCAAATCCAAAAGACCTTCATCCACAACTGCGATAGTATAGGTCATTTCCTTTCCGGTTTTTTCACCCACTTTTACCGTAAACGCCTGCTCTGGTTTTAAAACATCAGGCATTGATAATGTTGGTAGCAAAATGGTATTTTTATCCACCACTTCAATCGGAACAATTCCGTACATACGAATTGGCGAATCGTTTTTTGTTGAAGCATGAGGTTGTAATAATGTGATATTAAAATACACATTTGGAGCCATTGCCGAAGTTATTGGAACTTCCACTTTTGTTTCTCCTTTTTGTGTTTTAGCCCAAATGGTCTGAACCACTTTTGATCCGTTTTCGATAGAAATCAAAGCGCGTCCGCCTTCACTGGACGGAAAAGATATTTGTGCTTTTTCGCCTACTGCATAATTCTTTTTATCTGTAGAAAAAACCAACATATTGGCTGTAGAAGCATCTCTGTTGCGTGTTTTCCCAGACCAAATTGGCCAGTCGATATTTACTGTTAAAGCAGTCGCATGACCGTCTGTATTATCTGAAACACGAATCAAGTAGCGTCCCCATTCTTCATCGGTTAATGAAAACTGAATACTTCCTCTTCCACTTGAATCTGTATTAACTATAAATGTTTTATAAGATGTTGTTGCATTCGAAGAATTATAATTAGACAAATTATCGCTCGAAGCATCCCACCACCAGCGCCATTCAACTTTATAAACCTTAACTTCCAGATTTCGTACTGATTTTGGTCTTCCATTTTCATCAACCGTCACAATATCAAAACGATTGTTAGTTCTGGTTTCCAGCATTCCGTATTTATTCGGTTCTGGCGATTTAATTCCGACATAGGTTTTGTATGGCGAATAAGTCGTCGAAATTACATCGGTACTAAAATCTCCTCCTTCTTCATAGACTTTTGTGATGAACGAAGCGCGAAGCATTCCCGGTGCCTGACCTTGTAATTTTGGTTCAATGTTTACTGATGCTTTTCCGTTTTCATTCAATTTTCCGGAGAAAACATTAATTTCTTCTGTACTGAACTGACGCACTAAATCATCAAAACTAAATTTCTCATATTCTTTGAAAGTGGTGGTTTGCTGAGAAAATTTCGCCTGCATTTCTACATTCAGATTTTTAGCAATTGCACCGTGAAGCCAGGTAACTGCAAGATTGCTCGTGTTTGGATAAGAGGACGAAAGTGTTTTTCTTGAGAAATTATTTTTAATTTTCAACCGATTTGGCTTGATCGTTTCAATTTTGATACTTTTATAAAATTTAGCACCGCCAACACTCACCATAGCTTCCCAATTACCTGTTGGTGCCTCCTGACTTGTTGGAACCGTAAAAGCATAATGATTTAGTTCATTTGTTTTTTGAATGGTCTGATAAACTGTTTTTCCGTTCGGATCATTCAATCTGAATTTAATGGGGTGCGACTTCGGAAGTTTATTTGAAGCATCATTAAAAATAAAAGACAAATACAAATTATCTCCCGGACGCCAAACGCCTCGTTCTCCATAAATATAACCTTTTAAGCCTTTTTGCAAGGTTTCACCGGCAACATCAAAATTACTGACAGACAAAGAAAGTCCATCGTCCAGTTTTACGTAAGTCGACTGATCACCTAAAGATACAATTGCAAAATAAGCGAATTTATCCAGCTGGAAAGAAGCAATTCCTT
The DNA here is from genome assembly GCF_000735715.2 of Flavobacterium chungangense LMG 26729. Taxonomy (NCBI): domain Bacteria; kingdom Pseudomonadati; phylum Bacteroidota; class Flavobacteriia; order Flavobacteriales; family Flavobacteriaceae; genus Flavobacterium; species Flavobacterium chungangense. The sequence goes on along the minus strand of NZ_JASY01000002.1, from coordinate 630,141 downwards.
CACTGCTGGTGGCTCCTGTACCAATTTTTTGCTGTTGATAATTATACAAATCCACTCTTGCGTTCGAAACTGGTTCTGTCGTTACAATATTATTTACAGCAAATAAATACGATTTATTTTCGCCTCTTTTTGCAATTACGCCCAAATCTGTCGCCAGGATATTTGTAGCGATTTTGGCATAATAATAATAGGACCCTGAACACGGATCCTGACTTTCTCTCCATTCGTAATCGTCATAATAATAATCGTCATATGAGTTTCCGCTATAGTTTACGTCGTTCTCATCAACTTCCTCCTCTTCTTCTTCATTTTGATCTGCATCTGAAGATTCGCATTTGTATAAAGAATACTTCTTTTTATAAACGAATTCTACTCTGTAAATTGCTCCTGGCTCCGGTGTAATGATTTTAGATAAATCCAAAGCAAAAGTGTTCCATTTACCTGGATTTACCAATTTACTTTCACTTAAATTCAGCGTTGTTTTAGCTACAGGCTGGGCTACTTTCTTGAGATTTTGACTGCCGTTTAATTCATTGTACTGAAGAAACTGCAGAATATTATTCTTGTAAATTTTATAGACTTTTACATCAACAGCACTTAAGTTTACTGCTTCAAAATTCAGTTTTAAATTATTGGAACTTGGCAAAATAGTTCCGTTTTTAATGAAACGAACACTTGGCTTTATTTGGTCAAAAGAAATTTTCTCCGTGTAATTCGAATCCATTTTTTTGCCATACTGGCTTTCAATTCCCTGAAAAACTTCAATCACCAAATTTCCGGCCAAAATTTGTTCCGGCTCGGCTGCTTCCTCCTGCACTACTTCTACTGGACTTTCAACAACAGCTACAGCGGTATCTACAATCACTGTCGATGAATCTACAATAGAAACTACTGAATCTTCTACCGCTATTGGTACAGGGGGTTCTTTTTTAACAACCGCTTTTTCATTGCTAAAATAAACTTTCAATACATTTCCCTGAGTTGAAAATTTCAGATTATTGGTATTCTGAATCGAAACCAAGCCCGCAAAATCCTGTCCTTTTTCTAAGGGTTCAGAAAAGTTAATTAAAACAGATTGATTGCCACCATCAGGAACTTCAACCTTTACGATTTTAAATTCGTTTACACTGGTGATCGGTACATCGATTTGACCTTTCTGATCAATATCAAAATCATCTCCATCATATAGGATTTCCAGATTTGTGGCTTCAGAATAACGCTGAATACTATCAATTATAAAGTGGAATTCTTTTGCTGAACCCGATTTTTTCTCAAACTTAATTTTAAGATTGTTTCCTTTCTGTTTTGCTTCAACTAATTTTTTGGCCGTTTCAATATCAATATCATCTGCTGTTTTCAGAACGCAGTTCAGGTATTGATATTCTTTGCTATATGATTGAATATCGGCCGTATTGATCGTAAAGTCCTGTTTAATAGTTTTAACAGTAAAATTGAATTCAGAAAGCACTTTTTCTTTCTCTTTCGGAAGTGCGATGAGTTTATCCAACTTTAAAGTTACCTGATATTCTGTTCCGGGTTTAAGCTTCTTTTCAGGGATAAAAGCAATTGTATTAGTCGAAAGTGCCACAACTTTTCCATCGACACTCGGATAAATATCAAACAAATCGCTGTCTAAAATCTGATTGGCCTTCCATTCTTTTTTATCAAAAGCCAAAACCACCCTAATATCAGATTCTGCCGAGACTATTCCACCTGTGAAACTGACTATATACTCTTTAAATAATGAAAAATCAGAATTGAAATCGGCTGCTGATTTTCTGCCGCAAGATTGAAAAATAAAAAACACACAAAACACGAGAACTAATCCTTTTGCTTTCACTTTTATTTAGAGTTTATGGGTTACGAATTTTAAGAAATGACAGAACGTTTTAACATTTTATTATTAAAACCATAACAAGCAAAATGCTAATTATATTGTAGTAAATGTAAAATATTTTCTGAGATATTTTAAGAGGAAAATTCGCTAAGTGAAATTATTTTTTTCCCTGAAGTTTAAACAAAATGAATCATTAAAAATACTATATTTCACAACGCTTAATAAAATAAAAAATGACAGCCCAATCAAACATATATTCTACTGAAAATGAATTTATTATAAAAAATAAAAATGTCATTATATACCTTATGGGTGCAGTAGTATTTTTTATTTTGCTTGGTTTCATAGATTATTATGTTTTACCTGTTTCAAAAACCACTGATGTAATAACTCATTACAGTGTTCAAACTACCGGAAAATCCAAACAAAAAGTTTCTTATCATTATTTTACACAAAAGGGATTTACATTCTCAACAGCAAAGGAATACATTGAAGACAGTAATATTGAGATCAAAACTTCCTTATTATTTAAATCGATAACAGAGGTTAAATCAAAGACAAAAAACTACACCAACCTACTTTCCAGCAGTTTAAGCATCAACGGTATCTTGTTTTATTTTTGTCTTGTTCTGCTTTTTTCAATAGGAATAAGTTTAAAAATACTTATTTCAAAAAAAGGCTTCTCAGAAAACACGTTTTATAATATAATCTGTTTTAATTCATTTATGATTTTCGTATGTCTTTATATGATGTACTTATTCTAAAACTATTTTCTTCTTTCCAGAAAAAACCGTTTCATTAAATCAGCAGCTTCATTTGCCATAATTCCGGAAACGACGGTAGTTTTAGGATGTAATTTTGTTCCCATAACTATAAAACCACGTTGTTCATCACGGGCTCCAAAAACGATTTTCGAAATCTGACTCCAATACAAAGCTCCGGCGCACATTTGGCAAGGCTCAAGGGTCACATATAAAGTACAATCTTTTAAATATTTTCCACCCAAAAAATTTGCTGCTGCCGTTATGGATTGCATTTCGGCGTGAGCTGTAACATCATTTAGTAATTCCGTTAAATTATGACTGCTTGCAATTACTTTATTAGCCACAACAATGACAGCTCCAACAGGAATTTCACCTTTTGCATAGGCCATTTCAGCTTCCTGCAAAGCTTTTTTCATAAAATATTCGTCGGTGAAAGGATTTATCATGAAACAAAAATACATTTTTAGTTAGTAATTTTTATTACATTTATTTTTTGAAATTCTAATTTATGGACAAACAATACAAAATCTCAATTCCGGAACCGTGCCATGAAAACTGGGATAAAATGACTCCTAAAGACAAGGGAAGATTTTGTGTAAGCTGCTCTAAAACTGTTGTTGATTTTACATCGATGCTTCCTGAAGAAATTCAGCTTTTTTTTATTCAAAATCAAGGCAATAAAATTTGCGGAAGATTTAAAAAAACGCAATTAGACAATGTAATAATTCAGATTCCAAGTCAAATATTATATTCCCAAAATCATTATCACAAAATATTCTTACTGGCATTGTTTATTGCTATGGGTACAACTTTGTTTAGTTGTACCGATAAAAATGGAGATAAAAAGAAAATTGATAAAATTGAAATCGTTAAGACTTCGAAAACAGAACCTATACAAGTTGGGGATATTAAAATAAAGGAGAATAATAATTTTGTACCTCCACCTCCTCCTCCTCCAAAAACAGATAACGTAAAATTTGTAAAAGGAAAAACTAAAATAAGCGATGCCAAAATTAATAGTTCTTCTACTCCTGATTGCAAAGCATCAGTACAGGAATCTACTGTACAAGGAGATACTTACATTACAGGAGCTGTTATTGAAACAAAAGCAGACTATCCGGGTGGAATTAATAACTTTTATCAGTTTTTAGTAAACGAATTAAAACTTCCTAACGAAGCTGAAAATCCAAAAGGACGAATTATAGTTTCGTTCGTAATAGAAAAAGACGGCTCTTTGTCATCATTTGAATTCCCAAGAAACATTGACTCAAAAGTAGAAGCAGAAATATCACGTGTTTTAAAACTTTCTCCCAAATGGCAGCCAGGAGAACAAAATGGCAAAAAAACACGAATCAAATATAGTTTACCCATGTCATTTCAATAATGGAAAGAAAACAAACAACTATTCGAGAAAAACAAAACAAAATAATGCTGAAATATTACTCTAAAATATTTTTACAGGCTTTGTTTATTATCATAGGAACAACTTTATTTAGTTGTACCGATAAAGACAACAAAAAACAAAATAGCGAAATTAAAGTTGTTGATGCAGAAAAAGATGTAATCAACAAATCAGAAGAGATTCCTGATTCCTCTCATCTCTCAAAAGAAGATAACCCTGAACATCCAGAAAAAAATATTGAACTCAATAATGAAGAAGTTATTTCATCGCCAAAAAAGGCAAATCAGGTAAAATCTGTAAAACCGGAAGAAAATATTACCAGTCCTGAAAAAAACAAAAAAAACAGTACTTCAAAAAAGGAATCCTTAACCAATCCGGAAGTTCCTCTTAATAAAAATGCAGAATTCCCGGGCGGGATTGATCAATTCCATAGTTTTTTTATGAAAGAATATAAAAAACCGGAAGGCGTAAGTTATTGGAAACTCAATTTCACACTTGCATTTGCAGTAGAAAAAAATGGTACTGTATCGTTTCTTGAATGTTCTCCTGCGGTTGAAGAACCTCTTGAAAAAGAAATTATCAGGGTTTTGAATTTATGCCCTAAATGGCAGCCTGGCGAATTTAACGGAAAAAAAATCAGAATGCAGTATTCTGTTCCTATTTTATTGAAATAAGACTCTGTCAAAAAAATTAAATTTAAAACCGTAAATTTGCTTTTTATCTCAATAATGAAAAGCAATTTACTTTCCAACATATACAATCCTACCGATTTACGTCTTTTAAAAGAGGAGCAGCTGGCTCAGGTTGCCCATGAACTGCGTCAGTTTATTATTGATGTTGTCTCAGTAAAAGAAGGACATTTGGGAGCAAGTCTGGGAGTTGTAGAACTTACAATTGCTCTGCATTATGTCTTTAATACTCCCGAAGATTTATTGGTTTGGGATGTTGGACATCAGGCTTATGGACATAAAATCCTGACCGAAAGACGAGAAAATTTTCACACCAACAGACAGCTTGGAGGCGTTTCAGGTTTTCCAAAAAGAGCGGAAAGTGTTTATGACGCTTTTGGTGTTGGGCATTCATCAACATCAATATCTGCAGCACTCGGAATGGCGATTGCTTCTAAATTAAAAGGAGATTTCAGCAAAGAACATATTGCTGTAATTGGCGATGCTTCAATTGCAAGCGGAATGGCATTTGAAGGATTAAACCATGCCGGAGTTACTGACGCTAATATTCTAGTCATTTTAAACGACAACGCTATCGGAATTGATCCGAGTGTGGGAGCTTTAAAAAAATATCTGACTGCAGTTAAAAACGGAAAAAATCCAAAACAGAATAATATCATCAAATCTTTAAATTTTGATTATTCAGGTCCCATTGACGGACACGATCTTCCAACTTTAATCAAAGAATTAAATCGTTTAAAAAAGATAAAAGGACCAAAGTTTCTACATATCGTTACCACAAAAGGAAAGGGTCTGCAGCAAGCAGAGGAAAATCAGGTAAAATATCATGCTCCCGGAAAATTCGATGCTTCGACTGGAGAAATTCATTTAAAATCAGAAGAAAATTTACCCCCAAAATATCAGGATGTCTTTGGTTTAACCCTTTTAGATTTAGCTAAAAAGAACAAAAAAATCATCGGAATCACACCTGCAATGCCATCAGGAAGCTCCTTGAAATTTATGATGGATGAACTGCCCGATCGTGCCTTTGACGTTGGAATTGCAGAACAGCATGCCGTTACATTGGCGGCCGGAATGGCAACTCAGGGTATGATTGTGTACTGCAATATTTATTCGACTTTTTTACAGCGTGCCTACGATCAGGTTATTCATGATGTTGCCCTACAAAATTTACCGGTTATTTTTTGCCTGGACAGGGCCGGTTTGGTTGGTGAAGACGGAGCAACGCATCATGGTATCTTTGATATTGCTTATCTAAGAACTATTCCAAATATGATTATTTATGCTCCAATCAACGAAATTGCGCTTCAGAATATTTTATATACAGTTCAGTCTGTCCCTTTAAACCATCCAATTGCTATTCGTTATCCGAGAGGCCGTGGCGTTTTACCAAAATGGGAAACAGAAAACTTCAAAAATTATCAAAATATTCCTTTGGGCAAAGCAAGTTGTTTAAAATCCGGAACAAAAACAGCTGTTTTATCTACAGGAGCTATCGGAAACAATGTAATTGCTGCCATAAATGAATTAGGTAATCCAGAAACTATCGCTCATTACGATTTTCCTTTTATAAAACCTTTAGACAATGATTTATTAGACAAAATCTTAATTTCTTTCGACCAAATAATCACTATTGAAGACGGGGCAAAAATTGGTGGTTTTGGAAATGCGGTTTTAGAATATGCATCAGCAAATAATTTTACAAAAAAAATAGAAAATTTAGGGATTCCGGACATTTTTATTGAACATGGCACAGTAATTGAGCAACAACATTTTTGCAAAATTGACGTTAAAAGTTTAGTAAATCTTTTTTCCAACATTGAAAAATAAGTATTTTGCAGCGCCAAAAAAAAAATCAAAAGCTTACCCTAATGAAATTATTCCGATCGACCCTTTTATTATTGTTTTTTTTATTTACTACCAATAATTTTGCTCAGAGTATCATCCGAACTACATTGGATCCTGGCCAGGTGCCGCCGCCACCTTCTAATTGGAGCAAAAAAAACAAGCTTGGTTTTGACATTTCAGAAATTGCATTTGTCAACTGGAGTGCGGGGGGAACGAGTTCTATTTCAGGGTTGTTTAAAGGCGAATTTACCAGAACATATACAAAAGATAATCATAAATGGTTTAATGAACTTATTGTAAAATATGGTATGAATAAACAAGATGGTACTGAACTGAGAAAAACAGATGACGCTATCCAGTTTAACTCTACGTATGGTTTTAGAAAAGATACCGTTTCAAATTGGTTTTATTCTGGTAAATTCAATTTCAATACTCAATTCACCAATGGTTACAGATATCCCAACAGGGATGTAGCGATCTCTAAACCTTTTGCACCCGCATATATCTTTCTGGGAGCCGGAGCTGAGAATTCTAACAAGAAAAAAAACAGAACCTTTTATTTCTCTCCAATCACATTAAAAACTACTTTGGTACTCGATCAGGATTTAGCAAATCAGGGAGCCTTTGGTGTTAAAAAAGCAGTTTATGCTACTGACCCGCTTGATCCGGATAATGAAATTTTAATTGAAGAAGGTCAAAAAGTAAAAGCTGAATTTGGTATCTTATTTACGGGATATATGAAAAATGAGATTTACAAAAACATTTTTTACGAAAACAGGCTGACTTTATATACGGATTATTTAAATCGTTTTGGAAATGTAGATTTAGATTACGATACACGTCTGGATCTTGTTGTTAATGCATACGTAAAAGCAAATATTGGTGTCCACATCATTTATGACGATGATATTAAAACAAAAAAAGAAGTTGTTGATCCAGTTTCCGGTTCAAAATCACAGGTAGATGACGGACCAAGAGCCCAGCTAAGACAGGTTCTGGGTGTTGGTCTTGTATATGCTTTTTAATTAGTTTTTACGCCCGTTAATCGTTTCAAATAATTCCAAAGCATTTCCATCTGTCAAAAGAGAAACAAAATGACAAATATGAAGTAAACGCTCATATAAATTACCTTTTTCTAAATGATGCTTTTCCGGCAGCATTTTCAAAATCAGCTTATCGTAGTTTGAAGCAGTTCCTTCATATTTGTTGTTAAAAGCAGTTATAAATTTATCCAGCAAAGTCTGGATGATTTGATAGCCTACAATCTCTTTCTCGATAACTTCACGGCTTTGATAGATTTTATCAACACTCAATTTGATAATATCATTCATCTGTGCTTTGTATTTGCTTTTATCTGTTAAGGCAAAAGGAAAATTTCCGGCGAGAATTGCTTCTTCATTTTCAATAAAAACATCTACAGCATCATTAATCAAAGCGCCAATAGCCAAAGCGCGCAGATAACTGATTCGGTCTTCTTTTGTTTCTAACAAATTGTATTTATCAACTCCAATATTATCTTTTACAAGTTTGATAAGGTATTCCAAAGCATAATCTTCAGAAACTAAACCAAGATTTATTCCGTCTTCAAAATCGATAATCGTATAGCAGATATCATCAGCAGCTTCAACTAAATATGCTAAAGGATGTCTTTCAAAACCAATGTCTCCTTGTTCCTTATTGGCGATCATCCCCATATCATCAGCAACTTCCTGAAAGAATAATTTATCGGACTGAAAGAAACCATATTTTTTATCTGCTATATTGCTGGTTGGTTTTTTTGGAAGACTTTCTTTAGGATATTTCATAAAAGCGCCTAAAGTCGCATACGAAATTCTCAGTCCGCCCTCAATTCCCGGACGGCTTGCCGTAAGTACTGAAAATCCATTGGCATTTCCTTCAAAATCAATAAGATCCTGCCACTGTTTAGCCGTTAATTTATCCTTGTATTTTAATCCGTTTCCGATAGAAAAATATTCTCCAATCGCTTTTTCACCAGAATGTCCAAAAGGAGGATTCCCTATATCATGTGCCAACGAAGCTGCTGCAACAATAGCTCCGAAATCGTTCATATGATAACCGTGAACTTCTTTTAGATAAGGATATTTTTCGATGATTTTTTTTCCAACCAGGCGTCCCAACGAACGCCCTACAACCGAAACCTCTAAACTATGCGTTAATCTGGTATGTACAAAATCTGTTTTAGAAAGCGGAATCACCTGAGTCTTATCCTGCAAAGATCTAAAAGCAGCCGAAAATATGATTCGGTCATAATCAACTTCAAAACCTAATCGTGTATCATCTTGTTCTACACGTAATCTTTTGGTAGTATCGCCTTGGCGTTTTAGTGATAAAAGTTGTTCCCAGTTCATTATGATATTAGATTGTCGATTAACGATTTTAGATTTTATGATTTAGAAGAATCAAAAATACATTTTATTTTACGATTTTATAAGGATTAAAACTCAAGTGCCGTACTATGTTTAATTTCTCCCATTACAAAAATACTATTCGTATTTCCTATGTTTTCAATAGTTGACAATTTATTCATCACAAAATCCTGATAACTAGCCATATCCTTTACTAATATTTTCAGCATAAAATCATAATCTCCGGCGATATTATAACATTCTATAATTTCCGGAAGTGCAACAATATCTTTCACAAAATTGCTTCCTACATTTTTTGCATGCTCTTTCAGGCGAACATTGCAAAAAACAGTCATCCCCCGGTTCATTTTTTTCTTATCCAGTAAAGCCACATATTTCGTGATATAACCATCACGTTCTAACCTTTTTATTCGTTCATAAACCGGCGTTACTGTCAAAAATAATTTACTGGCTAGATCTTTTGTGTTAATATTTGAGTTCTCCTGAAGGTGTTTCAGAATAAGCAAATCTGTTTTATCCAGGTTTTCCATAGTTTTTTTTACGGCTAAAAGTTCATTTTAAAGAAACCAACAGTAATTTAAACTTTAAAAGACAATTTTAAAAGTCTATTTTACTGAAATATACTACAAATATAAGTTATAAAATCTAATACAATAAATTTGTACAGTAAAAAAAGCTGAAATCGAAATGAAAACAAATAACTTAGGTTACCCTCGAATTGGAAGTAAAAGAGAACTGAAAAAAGCCTCTGAATTGTATTGGGCAGAAAAAATTTCGGCTGACGAACTGATGGATGCCGGAAAAGAAATCCGTATTAAAAACTGGAAATTACAATCAGATGCAGGAGTTGATCTGATTCCGTCTAATGATTTTTCTTTTTACGATCAGGTCCTGGATTTAACTTTGACAGTTGGCGCCATTCCGGAACGTTACTATGAATTCGCCAAATCAAATTCATCACTTGATTTGTATTTTGCAATGGCGAGAGGAGCGCAAAAAGAAGGACAGGATGTTGTGGCGATGGAAATGACAAAATGGTTCGATACCAATTACCATTATATCGTTCCTGAATTTACAAAAAACCAAAAATTCGAATTGTTTTCAGAAAAAATAAGCAATGAATTCAAAGAAGCAAATGCTATCGGAATTAAAACAAAACCTGTTTTAATCGGGCCTGTTTCTTATTTGTTATTAGGAAAAGAAAAAGAAGAAGGTTTTAACCGAATTGATCTTCTGGATAATTTACTTCCGGTTTATTTTGAAATCCTGGAGAAATTACAATCAGAAAATGCTGAATATATTCAATTCGACGAGCCTTTTTTAGCTTTAAATTTAACGGATAAAGACAGAAGTGCTTTCACAAAAACGTATAACGAAATCAACAAACGTTTCCCAAAACTTAAAGTTATTTTAGCGAATTATTTCGACTGTTTCGGAGAAAATTTAGAAACGGCTTTAGCTTTGCCTGTTGATACTTTCCATTTGGATTTAGTTCGTTGTCCATCTCAGTTAGATGATATTTTAGAATCCGGAAAACTGACTTCAAACGTAAACTTGTCTTTGGGAGTTGTTGACGGAAGAAATATCTGGAAAAATGATTTCACAAAATCGTTAGAATTAATCCAAAAAGCAACGGCTGTATTGGGAGAAAACAGGATTTTAGTTGCTCCATCCTGCTCTTTAATTCACAGTCCTTGCGATTTGGACTTAGAAACAAACAATCAGACATTAACTCCGGAAATCAAACAATGGCTGGCTTTCGCAAAACAAAAAATCAACGAAATTGTAGTATTGAAACAATTCGCTTCAAAAGAAACAGATGTTAAGTTTTCAGCGGATTACGAAAGAAATGTTGTGGCAAACGAAAACCGTAAAACTTCAAAATTAATTCATAATAATGAAGTAAAAGCCCGTGTTGCCAAAATCACAGCCTCTGATGACAAACGCAAAAGTACTTTTGAAACAAGAAGAAAAAGCCAGATTGAAGCTTTAAACCTGCCTTTATTTCCAACCACTACAATTGGTTCTTTCCCTCAGACCGCTGAAGTGAGAAGCTGGAGAGCAAAATTCAAAAAAGGAGAATTAACAACCCAACAATACAACGATTTAATCGAAAAAGAAACTGAAGCTACCATTCGTTTTCAGGAAGAAACCGGCATTGATGTTTTAGTGCACGGAGAATTCGAACGCAACGATATGGTCGAATATTTCGGAGAGCAATTAGCCGGATTTACATTTACGAAAAACGGCTGGGTACAAAGTTACGGAAGCCGCTGTGTAAAACCTCCCGTTATTTACGGAGACGTCTCAAGACCAAATCCAATGACTGTAAAATGGTCACAATACGCACAATCCCTGACTCCAAAATGGGTAAAAGGAATGTTGACCGGGCCGGTAACAATTTTGCAATGGTCATTTGTACGTAACGATCAGCCTCGTTCTGAAACCTGCACACAGATTGCTTTAGCGATTCGTGATGAAGTTGTAGATTTGGAAAAAGCCGGAATCAAAATCATTCAAATTGACGAACCTGCCATTCGCGAAGGTTTACCTTTACGAAAAGAAGAATGGGCAACCTATTTAGACTGGGCTGTAAAAGCATTTAGAATTTCTGCTTCCGGTGTAAATGATGATACGCAAATTCACACACACATGTGTTACAGCGAATTTAACGACATCATTCAAAACATTGCTGATATGGACGCTGACGTTATCACTATTGAATGTTCCCGCTCTCAAATGGAACTTTTAGATGCTTTCGCCAACTTTAAATATCCAAACGAAATTGGGCCGGGAGTTTATGATATTCACTCGCCAAGGGTTCCGTCAAGCGAAGAAATGGTAAAATTATTAGAGAAAGCTTCGGCGGTAATTCCCGTAGATCAGTTGTGGGTAAATCCGGATTGCGGTCTTAAAACACGCCACTGGGATGAAACCAAAAAAGCGCTGATCGAAATGGTTGCTGCCGCTCAGGAAATGAGAGCAGCCATAGAAACAACAGTTTAATTAATATTTTTTTAGATAATTCTTGTTTTTTAGTGTCAACTAGTGAAGTCGGATTCTTGTAGTTATGATTCGTTTCGGCTTCACTTTGTTGGCTTTTTTTTTGAAGCAGAATATTTTCATTGTTAGAACACCTGTCCCGTTATCCGTTAAATCTTTTCATCCGCAAAAAAGCGGATAAAAAGGATATCACTTCTACCGGGGCTAAATCAGCAAGTTTTAGTTTTCATAATATATTTAGCAATCAAAACTATTTCTGTTTACTTTTGCAGTAAATAAAAAGTCATGTCGATAGAAGTAAACAACATATCAAAAAGTTACGGAGAGCAAAAAGCTTTAAATGAAATTTCTTTTAAAATTGAAAAAGGAGAGATCGTAGGATTTTTGGGACCAAACGGTGCCGGAAAATCTACTTTGATGAAAATTTTGACTACTTATTTACTTGCCGATAGTGGCTCAGCTATTGTAAATAGTCATGATGTCGTGACAAATGCCAAAGAAGTACAGCGCTCTATTGGCTATTTACCAGAACACAATCCGTTGTATCTGGATTTATATATTCGCGAATATTTAGCTTTTAATGCTGATGTTTATAAAGTTGACAAATCCAGAATTGAAGAAGTAATTCAACTGACAGGACTAACACCCGAAAGCCATAAAAAAATCAGTCAGTTATCTAAAGGATACCGCCAGCGTGTAGGACTTGCTAATGCCTTATTACACAATCCTGATGTTTTGATTTTAGATGAGCCGACTACAGGTCTGGATCCCAATCAATTGATTGAAATTCGAAATGTGATCAAAAATGTTGGTAAAGATAAAACCGTATTTTTATCTACTCACATTATGCAGGAAGTCGAAGCTATTTGTGATCGTGTAATTATTATTGACAAAGGAAAAATTGTAGCGGATAAAAAACTCGACAATTTAATTTCAGCAGACAAAGAGCAGGTGATCGAAGTTGAATTTGATTATAAAATTGAAGAACAGGTCATTGCTACAATTCCACATTTAAAATCATTTAAAAACATACATGATTGCTTATGGGAATTAACTTTTTTAGCCGATAAAGACATGCGTCCGGCTGTTTTTGATTTTGCGCACGATAATGGATTGAAGACTTTACAATTGAATCAGAAAAATAAAAATCTGGAAGCTGTATTTAGAGAAATCACTAAATAATATTTTCTATTTCAGATAACAAAGAAACTCGTTTTAAAATATTTAAAACGAGTTTCTTTTTTTATTTAACCAATGACTTCAGATAAATCGTAAATAATAATGATAATATAATAGCGGAAACCCGAAGTATGTTTTTCAAAATTTCATTTTTGAAGTTTAATGTAGGTAAATTAGATTTTGTCTTTAGAAAAAACGCTAAAAGCTTTTTATAGTCTAAGGCAATCAAAAATAAAACACCAATTGTAAGCAATATCGATTGTAATAAAGCACCGGCATTCATATGGTAAAAAATATTAATTAAGGTCAGATTTAAAAGCAGAGAAAACAAAATTATGGCTCCAATTAATAAGGTCTTTCTAAACAACAATAAATATCCTCCCGCTATTTGTATCATTGCTATTATGATTCCGAAAGTATGTGAATACCCAAAATAAAACCAGGTTAGCCACTCGCCTGTCTGTCGGTTCATAGGCATATTTGCAATTTCTGACGGAACAATAAACTGAAGCCCGTAAAACTTCTTCCAGCCAAAAGCAGCAATGTTAAAAGCGATGCAATATCGAATGCCGCTGTACAAAATGCCATATAGTTTTGTTGAATTGATTTTTTGTTTTTTTTCTAATAAATGCCAGATCAGAGGAAAAAACAATACACCGAACAATGAAATTCCAATTAAAGAAAAAACCAAAACAGGCGGAAACCAGGGAATATTGCCCCCATTGCCGAGCAGTAACAATAAAGCGGAAAATTCGAGTCCAAGAATTAAAGTGGTGAAAAATTTTTTCCAGATTGAATTTTGAATTTCTAAAGATGAATGTTCTAACATGGTTATCGGTATTTGAGTTACTATGCTGCAAATTTGAATATTACTCAGCTAGTAAATGTTCCGATGTACCCTTTCGAACGTAATTAAGCTTCTTTTTTTATCAGATTCGTATTTGATTTTACAAACTCTGTTGGAGACATTCCGGTATGTTTTTTAAAAGTGGTATTAAAAGTTGTTTTAGAATTAAAACCGGATTCATAAGCAATTCCCAAAACATTCAATTGAGTATATTTATCAGACAGCAGCATTTTTTTTGCCTCTTCAATACGGTATTTATTTATAAAATTATAGAAATTATCCTGATACAATTCATTGATCACAAAAGAGGTTTCATTGCAGCTGGCTCCTAATCTTTTTGCCAAAACGGGCAGACTTAAATCATTTTCCAAATATATTTTTTCTGATTCTGTAAGCATTCTTAATTTTTCATCTAATTCATTTAATCTGTTGCCAGACACTCTTTTTGGACTGTCTTTTTTATATAACTGAACAGATGATAATTCATTTAATTCGGGTTTGCTAAAATCGAAAATCTCTTTTTGCTGCAAAGAAAAATAGGCTAAAAAAAAGACACTCAAAAGATAAATGAAAGGTGTAAACTGAATGAGGTACTCTAAGTTAAAAAATACCAGATTGAACCAAACCAATATTATTAACACCAAAATCAGTAAAAAATATTTCAACCAGATAAGATCTGTTTTCTCTGTTGAAGATGAAATCTGCTGCAGATGTTTAAGATGTTTCTGCAATCTGCCAAAAGACAAACACCAATAAATAAGAGCCTGCAGAGGCAATGCAATTCGCAGAACAAAAAATACTATTCTGCCGGTTTCATAACTGAATTCGATATTTTTTCCGGTGATAAAAAAGGGAAAACTGAATATCGTAAAAATGGCGAAAGGTAAAAAGTGCCATAAAATTTTCTTTTCAAATTTTTTATGTATTGATGTAAAATAGAGAACACTGATATAAAGCAACGGAGCAGTCAGAAATCTTGACAACCCTATCATTTCGAAAACATAAGGATGCTGCAAATGAAATTTTTGATGAAACAACGGAATTTCCAACATGGCAAACCCCAAGGTTATAACAAATAATCCGAGGTATTTATTGGCTTTGACGTTTACTTTTCGATTATTTAAAAAAAGTATAAAACCAAGCAGAAAAGCTGCTCCAGAGGTAATACCCATCAGAGTTGGAAAGTTCATCATATTTAGAATTATTATTTTTTAAATTCTTGATTAACAAATTACGAATATAAATTTCAAGTTTAAATTAATTAATTTAAAATTTACAAATATTACCAAAGACAGCTAATACCTATTACTCTTTAAATTTCATTTCAGAAATCATTTTATTTTTTATTTTTATTTAGTCTAAATTATTATACTTTTGCGGTCTAAAATTTAAATAACCGCCATGAAGTTTACTTATTTAATAGTATTGTTAGCCTTTTTCAATATAGGTCAGGCACAAAATGCTAATATTACGGGAAAGATAATTTCCGAAAATGATGAAGCTGTTTCGTATGCTTCTATTTCGATTAAAAGTTTAAAAAAAAATGCTGTTTCTGATGATAACGGAAATTTTGAAATCACGAATCTTGTACCAGGATCTTATACTATTTCTTTTTCGGCAATGGGATTTTCTGCTTTCGAAAAAACAATCGAGCTGCATGAAAATGAAAATGCAGAAGTTTCTATAATTTTACAGAAAAACATCAATACACTTCAGGTAGTAGAAATTACAGGACGAAAAGAGAAGTCCTATAAAAACACCAAATCTTTTATTGGAGCCAAAACAGAAATTGCCTTAAAAGATTTACCTCAGGCAGTTTCTTATGCCACAAAAGAGTTAATCGCAGATCAGGGTGCCATTCGCGTAGGCGAAGTTGTAAAAAATTTCAGCGGGGTAAGCCAGTTTACTTTTTATGATGATATCTCCATTAGAGGATTTCGCATCAATGGAGGAAGTAATACTCAGTTATTAAACGGAATGCGAACCTCAACAGGTTTTTGGAAACAGCCGCTTGCCAATTATTTAGAACGTGTTGAAGTTTTAAAAGGCCCATCTTCGGCTCTGTTTGGAAATGCATCCCCTGGAGGAGTTTTAAACCGTGTTACAAAAAAACCTTTAGACCAAACGGCCAACAGCGTGAGTTTTTCTACAGGCAGTTTTAATACATTGAGGGCTCTGGCCGATTTTACTGGCCCGCTTACTGAAGACAAATCTCTTTTATACCGCTTGAATCTGGGGTATGAGAACGCCAATTCCTTTAGAGATTTACAATTTGACAAAAATATCGTGTTAGCCCCGTCTTTGTCTTTTCTTCCAAATGATAAAACAAGTGTCAATTTTGATTTGATTTATACCTCTTCAAAAAGCATCCTGGATCGTGGTCAGTCTACCTATGAAAATAATTTGTACTCGACCAAGATTTCCAACTCTTTAAATTCTACAAATGATTACTTAAACGAGGAAACCTACATCGTAACAACTTCATTAAATCACCAATTTACGGATCGTTTATCTTTTTCAGCTTCCTATATCCGCACAGGCTACAGCGAAGATCTGCTGGAACATCGCGGTGCTAATAAATATGCCTCTGCAGGTGATGGGACCACAATTTCAACGGCAATTGAAATGCAGGTTTTTCAACGTAAGCGTAAACGTTATATCGATAATCTTTCTGCTTTTTTAAAGTATCAGGCTAAAACCGGAATTTTCGATCATAACCTGATTGCCGGTTACGATTATGCACAGGAGAATGTTCCTCCGGGTGGTTCACAATTGCAGGCATCCGGATATCGAAATGCTGCCAACACAGGATTTATCGCAACCTATAAACCTAATGACAAAAGCGCTTATTTATTAGATTCTAAAGGGAATCCGGTACCAAACGTTGCACATTTTGACCTTACGAATCCATCAGGATCACAGCAATTAAAGGATATGAGCAAATATTTTTATACAGCTCGTCCGTTTGACCCTACCTATTACTCATTGTATGGCGTATATTTTCAGGATAATGTAAAATTTGGGGCTTTTCAGGCTTTAATTGGAGTTCGTTATGATGAATATACCGATAAAGAGAATTATAAAAAAGATACGGAGAAAAAAGTCAAGCAACATTCTTTTTTACCGCGTTTTGGTTTAACCTACACGCTTAATCCAAACATTAATCTTTACGGAACTTATGTAAAAGGATATAATCCCCAATTGGCTTCCTCTTTATCAAATCCAAACGCAGGAGGCCCTTTTGACCCTTTAGAAAGTAATATGATTGAATTTGGAGGAAAATCTTCGTGGTTTAAGGAAAGACTTTTCGTAACGGTAGCCTTATTTAAAATTCAGCAGAAAAACACTTTGTATCCGGCGAATGACACTACAAATCCGGAATTAATGCGCGCTATTGGAGAAGAAGAATCTAAAGGTATTGAGATCGATATAAACGGAAGTATTACAAGAAACTGGAGTATTTCGGCGGCCTATTCTTATAATGAAGCTTATATAACAGAAAGTCCGGTAACTACAGAAGTTGGAAGGCAAAAGCCTAACACACCCCTTCAGCAGGGCAATATCTGGACGCGTTACAATTTTACAGATGGTGCACTTAAAGATTTTGGAATCGCAATGGGATCTAATTTTGTAACAACCCGTAATTTAAGTCAAACCATAACACAGACAATTCCAGGCTATACCTTGTTTAATGCTGCTTTGTATTATAGTATCAATAAGTTTAAAATTCAGTTGAATGCCAATAATATAACCAATAAGACCTATTGGGTTGGCGGGTATGACTACATTCGATTGTTTCCCGGAGCGCCATCAAATTGGCTCTTAACACTTGGCTATTCATTTTAAATTTTAATATATAATGTATCGAAACAATTAGCCCGGAGTAACATCCGGGCTAATTGTTTTATTGTCTACCTGATGATGACTGAACTATACCTTACAAATCAAATTCAAAATCCTTATTTCAAAAAATAATTAGTATCCTCAAACCAGTCGGTCAATCGCTGTGACCAGGTTTTCAGCGAATTTGTTTTAGCTCTTTTCCCCATATTAAAAGCATGCCCGCCTTTGGCATACAAATGCATTTCTACCGAAACATTTGCTTTTCGATATCCATTAAGCAGTTCAACTATCGGTGCGGAGCAACATAAATCATCATTTGCTGCTACTAAAAAAGCCGGAGGTACATCAGCCTTAATCTCTTTTGGAATGAATAAAGGCCCGGGATACACTAATATTTGAAAATTGGGCTGTGCGTCTAATTTATCAATTGCATCCGAAGTATTTTTTAAAATATTATTAGAATTATAAGCAATCAGGGCGACAACTTCTCCGCCTGCCGAAAATCCCATAGCACCAATTCGGTTAACATCAATTTTAAATTCAGCTGCTTTGCTTCTTATTAATCTCATCGCTCTTTCGGCGTCCTGCTTAACATGAGTTTCTAATTGGTACGGGGAATCTTTTGTTCTGGCTAAACGATATTTTAAAACAAAAGCCGTCACTCCAATACTATTGAAATAAACTGCTGCATCTTTTCCTTCCGAATTAAAAACCAGATTTTCATGACCTCCTCCGGGACAAATAAGTACCGCCATCCCATTTGGCTTCTCTGGAAAATATGCTGTTATTGATGGATTATGAATATTTCTAACCCACCAGTCCTGTGCTTGTTCCGGTTCATCTTTACGATTTTCAAAACCGGGAGCACCATTTTCCCAAAGTGAAATTTGACGGCCTGTTTGTTGTGAAAAAATTACATTAGAAAAGATTAGGAAATATAACCCGATATACCTTTTTACATTAAGTACCATTTTTTTTTAAATTAAAGCTAAATATTAAACAATAAAATAGGAGTTCATTTTTATATAAACTAACATGCTTTATTGAAAAATTTAATTTACAATAAATTGTCTTATGTAATTATCTAATAATCAATTCAAACATTTTTTTTTACAAAATATCAATTATATTTATTTAGACTTATTACAAATAATATTATCTTTGCATTAAATTCCATAAAATTGCTGATTTATTCATACAATTTAAATCATAGTTACCTTTTTGTTTTTTATTTTTTTTGAATAAGAAAGAATCTGCTTAAAGCAGGTTCTTTCTTTTAAAATTAGTCTTTAAAAAAACTGAAACGTTGCTATGATGCAAACATTGCCAATAAATTAAGTAAGATTTAGGATTTTAAATTTTCGAAAAAACTTCTTTCATTTCATCAATCACAATACGAATATCATTTTCAGTTGTTCGCCAATTGACAAATGATGCCCTTATTCCTTTTCGGTTTTGATATACTGTTGGTGTCATAAATACTTTTCCTGTATTGTTTAGCTGTATCAGGAACTCAGATACTTTTTCCTGATTGTGGTTTCCTTTTAAAGTAAAACAGACATTATTGAGACGGATGGGTGCCAAAAGTTCAAAAACTTTATCCTCGATAAGCATATTTCCAAAATGCAAAGCGAGAGCAATACTCTTTTCAATTATATCCTGAAAACCTTCTTTGCCATAAGCCAGCAAAGAAAACCAAACTGGCAGAGCTCTTAAACGTCTTGAATTTTCCGGCAGTACATTGAGATAATTAAAGTTCTCGAGGGGATTTCCTAAATAAGGTGCATTTGAATTCTGAAAAGTTTCAATTTGTAAAGAGGTATGCTGCTCTTTTATCAAATAAAAAGCATTCTCGTAAGGAACATTCAGCCATTTATGACAATCAATCGTAATACTGTCTGCTTCCTCCCATCCTTTTACAAAATGTTTATATTTCTCTGAAACTGCTGCAAAACCTCCAAAAGCAGCATCAATATGCCACCAGAAATTATATTGTTCTCTGAGTTTTGAAATGGATTCAAAATCGTCAAAATCAGCTGTATTAACGGTTCCGGCACTTGAAATTAAGATGAAAGGCTTTCCATCTAACTTTTTGATGTTTTTTTCTAAATCCTGAATATCAACTGCTTCACGATTTCCCGATGTTGTTTTGATTGTTGTGTAATTCTGGCTTCCAATGCCTAGCATCGACAGTGATTTTATCGAAGAAGAATGTGGAGTAGCTGTTAAGATATTTATCGGTTCTGAAATCCCGTTTTTAGCAAAATCTTTTCCAAATTGTTTACCAAACCATTGTCTGGCAACTCCAAGACAGGTAAAATTTGACATCGTCGCACCAGTCACAAATCCTCCCAAAAAAGATTTTGGAAGTTTTAATAACTGTAAAAGTAAATGGATTGTTTCAAATTCTATCAAAGCCGAATTTCCTCCCTGCGATGCGACTGCCTGTGTATTTTGATCGTAAATTGAAGCCAGCCAGTCTCCGGCAATCGAAGCCGGGGTTGAGCCACCTGTTACAAAACCCCAGTATCTTGGCCCAGGAGAAGCTACCATTAGGGGTACCAGTCTATTATTAAATTCTTCTAAAACTGCCAAAGATCCCAAACCTGACTGGTTTAATTCACGGTTGGTATCAATTGTTTCTTTTTTGGAAGTTGGGATATTTTCGAGGTCATTTAAAAAACCTATTGCCTGTTGTTTTGCTTTTTCGAGTATATTTTCAAAATCGTTTAAATCTTGTTGTAAGGCTGAATTCATTTTTTTCGAATTAAAATAATTTTGCCCGAATTTAAACAATTGCATTTATAAGAAAAAATTTATCTTTTCATTGCAAAATGCCCTTTATAGACTTTGCCGTTTGCTCTTGTTACCACAAACCAGTAATCTGTTGAAGGCAATTCATGAGCATTAAAAGTCCCATCCCAGGCTGAAGCTGCGTTTAGCTCTTTAATAAATTTACCGTATCTGTCAAAAATTTTAGTATTTATCGTTGGCTCAGTTTCTGAGAATTTTATTTTCCATGTGTCATTATAGCCGTCTCCATTTGGCGTGAAAAACTTAGGATAATTTAGCAGAAAAACTTCCTGATTTACAGTTCCGCATCCGTTTTTATCCCGCACATATACAACATAATCACCCGTTTGTAATCCCGAAAAAGTATTGCTGTCCTGATAAGTAATTCCGTCAACTGAATATTCATAATCTCCTAAACTGATGTCGGCAAGTTCTACGACGATTACATTCTCGTCATCTGTCCAATCCTTAGTACCTATATTTAAAATTGTGGCGCTATTGGATAATTTAACCTTAAATTTTTTGGTTGAAGAGCAAATCGTATTTCCATGATTTTGAGTTACGGAAACCGAATAAGATCCGGCATCAGAAACCGTTATAGATTGTGAAACCGCACCTGTAGACCATAAATAACTATCAAAACCGGAGCCTGCATCTATAGAAACATTTTTATTTTGACATAACGTAACAGTATCTGAAATGGCGATAACAGGCACCGCCACTACTGATAAATTCAGCTGAACAACCTGATAGCATTTATCATTAGAATCAATTCTCACATAAATTATTGAAGTTCCTAAAGCCAGACTGTAATTCTCCGGTGTAGTAATCTGATCTGCTATTATCTGGTTTTCTGCTCCAGATAATGTTGTAAAATAAGTAAAAGTACAGTTCGCGCAAGTCGTTATTTTAGCATTATAAATTGTCAAATCTACCTTTTCTGAACCATCATTATCAGTGTCACAAATAATATCCGAAACGTCATTTACAGGAATACTGGGCGATACTATCGAAACCAAAACCGGTAATCTGTTAACACTTTCACAGCCATTTAAAGTCTGGGATGCATAATACGTCACACCGTTTGAAAGTGAGGTAGCAGATGGCAAAACGTTTCCGTTTACTGAGGTATCATACCAGACTACATTAGTTCCTGCTGCAGATAAATTTGCAATAGTTGCTTTTTGAGTGGTACAAAAATTCTGCTGGGCATCTCCGGTTGGCGCAGGTGTATTTTGAATAGTTATAGTTATTGGAATTCGCAAACTTTCACACACACTTGCAGTTTGAGAAACATAATAAATCTGATTCTGCAAAACGGTTGAACCTGCCAGAAGATTTCCGTTTACGGCAGCATCGTACCATTTGATATTCGCGCCAGTCACTACAACATCGTTTAAAACCGCATTTTGCTGCACACAAAAAGACTGATTGGCTGATGCAGTTGGAAGAGGTTCAGTGTTAACATAAGCCTTTATCTCTACTTCTTTTGCTACAAGTGAAACACAGCCTAAAGTATTTTTTATAAGCATTTGATAAATCGCCGGAGCTAAATTATTTTTTGAATTTGAATTTGTCCATGTTTGTCCATTATCAAAACTATAAGATGCAGCATTATCTGAAATCGTGATAGCCCCCGTTAAGGTTAAACAATCCGGTTGTGTGACTGAAACTGTTGGCGTTGACGGATAACCTGGCGGAATACTAATTGTTGCCTTAATTGGTGTGGTTTCGCACAAAGTACTGTTTCGTGTTTTTACCCAATAATCACCCGGAACAAATCCAGTTTTTACATTACTTGCCTGCCAGGATAAACCGTTGTCAAAACTATACTCAGCATCCGGGCTCGTAACTGTAATTGTACCGTATGGATTTGTACAAATTACAGGTTGAACAATATCTATTGTTGGTGTCTCACTAGAAACTGCTACTAAATTAATATGAGCTGAAACCGGAGCCGAAACGCAGCTGGAACTTTTGGTAGTAACATTATAATCACCACCCGCCAAACCGGAAAAAACCATAGAGGATTGATAATTCACCCCGTCTACACTGTACAAAAGGCCTGTCGGAGTTGTTACTGTAATAGTTCCCGAAGGCACATCACAATTGGGCTGTGTGGTTTCTATTGTGGCTTTTATAGGTCCGGATTTTACATTTATTGTTATTTCGTTAGAAAAGACACGACAATTCGTAGAACTAATATTGGAACTGTCAGCTGTTGCCAAACGGTATTTATAAGTACCAACTGCACCTGAAACAAAAGTATAGGTAGCAGCATTTGCTCCCGAAACATCAGTCCATGTTATTCCTCCATCAACACTATTTTGCCATTGATAACCAGCTGTTGTATAGGCTGAAGACGAAACAGACCCACTAAGTGTAATTGACCTTGATTCCCCTTCACAAACTTCCAGGTTAGTTACCGACTCATTTACAATTGCCGAAGTAACCGTTGGCCCACAGGCTCTGAAAGTAATATCATCCAGAGCAATATCATTGCCAGGAGCAGCTCCTGCCTTATTATTTCGCATTCGAATAACAACCGTAGAAACTCCCGAAGGTGTGGTAAAAAAGAATCCGTATTGTTTCCATGTAGCACTACTGGACAAACCAATATCTCCAGTACTGTAGGTCCCTAGAATTGTCCCTCCCGTATCTTCAATTGTAAAAGTAATATTAGGAGGACTATTGTCCTGAGTTCTCAAAAGATTCATAATCCAGGCAGCAAATTCATAAGTAGTACCTGCACACAAACCGGAAACCGTATTTTTATAAAAATAATCGGTTGTAGATATACTTGCATTTACCACCATCATATAACCTCCTCCTGTATGATCTGTTGTTGTCCACCAGGTGCCAGCTGTGTTCGTCCTGCTTTCTACTGTATAAGACCCATCGTTTGGAAAATCTGCTGTAGTCCAGTTGTAACTTGTAATTCCGGTTCCCAAAGCTGTACCATGTGTTGATGTTCCTGAACCAAAATCTAATTTAACCACAGGATCACCCAAACTCCCGGTACATAACTGAGCCTGCAATTTTGATACAAAAAAAAGTATACTTAATGCTAAATAAAAGTTGATCCGATTCAAAATAAAGTTATTTTATCTCAGTAAAACTACTTTATAAAAAAATCAATTGTTAAACTTTTAGACCAATGTGCAAAAATGGACGATGAATCCTAAACTCCTATCTATTAACGTTTTATTCCCCAACCTGAATCTGTAACAAAATCCTCGCTATATCATTAAAAATGAATAACTAACACAATTATTGTTACCATTTTGTCTTATCGGAAAATCTCGAAACAAGCATTGAAGAAATGACATCGCCATTCGCATTCAATAAAGTAGCTATTGGATCAACCAGTGTTCCTAAAATCATGGCAACAGGCAAAGCCTGTTCCATCGGAAAACCATAGACCGTAATGGCTAAAACTTCACCAATATAACCGCCGTTTGGAATTCCGCCTTCAACAATTGAAACAATTATAGTGATTCCTAACGCCAAAAGAATCGTTGAAGGTTCTGTAAA
The DNA here is from genome assembly GCF_000735715.2 of Flavobacterium chungangense LMG 26729. Taxonomy (NCBI): domain Bacteria; kingdom Pseudomonadati; phylum Bacteroidota; class Flavobacteriia; order Flavobacteriales; family Flavobacteriaceae; genus Flavobacterium; species Flavobacterium chungangense. Next base: position 606,015 of record NZ_JASY01000002.1, on the reverse strand, counting down.
ATCCTTTCCAAACATGGCAAACAAAAAAGTGATTTTAAGAATCGATGACATACTTGAACCGTCTTTGTGTAAAGGTGCTCCAAGCGGAATTACCAGATTTCGGACGTGTGTCGGAATTCGCATTTTTTGTGCGGCTTCCAGATTTGCAGGAATGGTTGCAATGCTGCTGCAAGTTCCTATTGCGGTTAAAGAAGGCGTGATATTATTACTCCAAAAGACTTTAAAAGCTCTTTTTCCTCCAGCAATGATGGCATATAAACTGAAAAATGTAAAGAAATAAAATACACAGGCAGCATAATAAACTGCCATAGGCTTAGCATAAACTCCAAACAACTGAGGCCCAAAGATACCAACCTGATAAGCAAAATAAGCTCCTAAACCGATTGGTGCAAATTTCATGATACTATTCAAAAGCTGTTTCATAACCTCGTTTCCGGAATCCAGAAAACTCTTGAATGCAGTTCCTTTTTCACCTGACTGCAAGGTCGCAAAACCAATTAAAAAAGAGAAAATTATTAATGCCAGCATACTTTTTCGAGACAATAATTCAGAAAAATCATTTACTGTAACCAATTTTGCGATCTGATCACCGACAGATCCGGATTGTATATTTTCAAAAGGAACTTTAGTAATTGCTATATCCTGATGAATTGGAAAAAGGTAAACCGCAAAAATCATTATGATTGCAGAAATTATAAGAGTTGAAAGGAAAACCAATATCATAATAACAAATAGTTTTCCTAACTTCTCCGTTTGTTCCAAATTAGCAATTGAAGAACCAATTGTAAAAAAGATTAATGGAATAATGGCTGTAAAAAGCAGATTTAGAAAAATATCCCCAAGTGGTTTTATAACCTCAACTTTTTCTCCAAACACTAAACCAAAAATACTTCCTACTATAATTCCTCCCAGAAGCAAAAGGATACTGCTGTAACTTTGTAGAAAATTGATTTTTTTAACTTCCATAATGATAAAAGGCTAAATTCAGTAAAGAACAAATCATTTAAACACACATAAACCTAACCCTCTTTGACAAGGAAGTTTCGTTTGTTTAAAAATAAGCTATGTGTAAAAATGTATTTTTTTTATTTTTCTAAAACAATTGTCGTAAAAGCTCTTTCAACAAGTTCACCTGTTCTGCTTTTTACCTTTTCGGTCTGGCTTTCAGTGTAAACAATTTTAAAAACTGTTTTTTCAATTAGCTTTAATGCCTTTTCAGTACTGTAAAGCTCAAATTCAAATTGTGTAAACGGAAGCGTTTTCATAAAGCTTTCCTCGGCAAATGTCAGACAGAAATTTCCGTTCTGCTTTAAAACCCTGTAAATTTCTGAAAGCAGTTTTTGAGAATCTTCCCAAAAATAAAGGGTATTTACTGTGAAAATTTTATCGAAAGAATCTGCTTCGAACGGAATAGTATTTCCATCATAAACCGAAAAGAAAGCTTGTTTTTGAGAAACAAAATTTCGGTTGATCTGGCGTGCTTCCCGAAACATTAACTCAGACATTTCTAGTCCGTAGTATTTTAGGTTTTCTGCCTGTTCGAAAATAAATGCTGCGTGGCCGGCATTTCCGTGACCTAGTTCAAGGATAGTATTCCCTGCTGAAATATTGAGATTGTGAACTGAATGGCGGGTCATGTTGATGTTGGTTTCATGCATCATGTTGGCCATTTCAATTCCCTTTTCTCCTGATGGATGTTTTAATTGGGATGCTATTGCCTGTAGTTCTTCTTTTTCCATAATTTTTTAATTATTACAAATTGAAATTAAAATGTCAAATACCCTAGCCCAGATGGGAGGGAAAATCCTTTTGTGCCGGGGTTCGGCACAAAAGATTGGAAGGAACAGCTGGAAATAGCTCCTGAAAATTTTTATTCTTAACCTGAAAAGTAACTGTATTTACTTGATCTCTTAATGGTTAAAAAATTAAAAAACCTGACTGGCAATCTGGCGAATATTCTCAGATTTACCCATTGAATAATAGTGCAAAAACGGAACTCCGGCTGCTTTTAATTCTTTTGACTGCTGAATCGCCCACTCGACTCCGACTTGTTTGATTTCTGCGTTGTTTTTGCATTTATCAACTGCATGGATCAAATCTTCCGGTAAATCGATACGGAAAATCTGTGGTAAAATTTGCATGTGTTTTTGAACGGCAATTGGCTTAATTCCCGGAATAATTGGTACCGTAATACCCATTTCCCTAGCTTTTTCTACGAAAGCAAAATATTTAGCATTGTCAAAAAACATTTGCGTTACCACATAATCGGCTCCTGCATCTACTTTTTCTTTTAATCTTCGCAAATCAGACTGCAATGAAGGCGACTCCAGATGTTTCTCCGGATAACCGGCAACACCGATACAAAAATCGGCTCTGTTGTCGACATCCATCACTTCGTGAAGATATTTACCACAGTTCAAATCATTAATTTGTCTAACCAGATCTACAGCGTAATGGTTACCGCCATCTTTAGGAACGAAAGACTGCTCATGTTTCATAGCGTCGCCACGAAGCGCCATTACGTTATTGATTCCTAAATAGTGACAATCCACTAACATATATTCGGTTTCTTCCTGTGTGAATCCACCGCAAAGCAAGTGCGGTACCGTATCCACATTGTACTTATGTTTTATAGAAGCGCAGATTCCAAGCGTTCCCGGACGCATACGAGTCAGTTTTTTATCCAAAAGTCCGTTTCCTTTATCGATATAGATAAACTCTTCCCGAGAAGTCGTTACATCAATAAACGGCGGTTTAAACTCCATCAACGGATCGATATTATCGTATAATTCCTGAATGCTTTTCCCCTTTTGAGGCGGAATAATTTCAAATGAGAATAATGTTTTTCCTTTGGCGTTTTCTATATGTTCTGTTACTTTCATTATTAAGTCTTAAAGTTGTAAAGTCTAAAGTCTAAAGTCTTTCCTTTCGGACTTTACGACTTTTGACTTTCGACTAATTTAATCTGCTATATTAGGGTTTAACCATTTCATTGCGTAATCAAGTGGAACATTTCGGCGTTTGGCGTAATCTGTCACCTGATCTTCTTTTATTTTTCCTAGTCCGAAATATTTACTTTTCGGATTTCCAAAATAGTATCCTGAAACGGAAGAAGCCGGCCACATTGCCATACTTTCTGTTAAGGTTACTCCAATCTGTTTTTCAACATCTAAAAGTTTCCAGATCGTTGGTTTCTCTAAGTGATCCGGACAAGCTGGATAACCCGGCGCAGGACGGATTCCTTTGTAACTTTCTTTAATCAATTCTTCATTGGTTAAAGATTCTTCCGAATCATAACCCCAGAAATCTTTACGTACTCTCTCGTGAAGATATTCGGCAAAAGCCTCAGCAAAACGATCGGCAAGCGCTTTAACCATAATCGAATTATAATCATCGAGATTTTTCTCGTATTCTGCAGCCCATTCATCTACGCCAAAACCGGTTGTTACACAGAAAGCGCCCATATAATCCTCAATACCGCTTTCTTTTGGCGCAATAAAATCGGCTAAAGCTATGTTTGGAGCACCTTTTGTCTTTTGTCCCTGCACACGTAAAGTCAAAAACTTCTCTAATATTTTTCCGTTTTCATCACGCAATTCGATATCGTCGTCATCCACCTGATTGGCAGGGAAAATTCCGAAAATACCTTTTGCTTTTAGTTTTTTCTCTTCTAAAATAACTTTCAGCATTGCCTGAGCATCAGCAAATACAGAAGTTGCTTGTTCTCCCACAACCTGATCCGTTAAAATCGCCGGATATTTTCCGTGCAATTCCCAAGTTTGAAAAAATGGTGTCCAGTCGATATACGGAACCAAAACGTCCAATTCTACTTCGACGATTTGTGCGCCTATTTTTTTAGGTTTGGTCGGAGTATATTCAGACCAATCTAATTGTAATTTATTTTTACGGGCTTCTTCAATCGTCAGGAAGTTTTTATCTCTCGAACGATTTAAAAAGGTTTCTCTAAAAGCATCATATTCTGCACGAATATCTGCTGCATATATTTTTCGGTTATGATCCAACAGATTTCCCGCAACGGTAACAGCTCTCGAAGCATCGTTTACGTGAATGACGGTTTCTCTGTACTGAGGTGCAATTTTCACGGCTGTATGGGCGCGCGAAGTTGTTGCTCCCCCAATCATAATCGGGATTTTAATGTTTTGTTTGTCTAATTCTTTAGCCAGATACACCATTTCGTCCAGTGAAGGTGTGATCAGTCCGCTTAAGCCGATAATGTCTACTTCGTGTTCAATAGCCGCTGCAATGATTTTCTCCGGAGGCACCATTACGCCTAAATCTACAATCTCATAATTGTTACAAGCCAAAACTACGGAAACGATGTTTTTACCAATATCATGAACGTCGCCTTTTACAGTTGCCATCAGGATTTTTCCGTTTCCGGATTTATCACCGGCTTGTTTACTTGCTTCGATAAACGGTAACAAATACGCCACGGCTTTTTTCATTACACGTGCCGATTTAACCACCTGTGGCAGGAACATTTTTCCGCTTCCGAATAAATCTCCAACCACGTTCATACCTGTCATCAAATTGATTTCGATAACTTCAATTGGTTTTGTTGCTGCCAAACGCGCTTCTTCTACATCTTCTTCGATAAAAGCGTCAATTCCTTTTACCAACGAATGTGTGATACGTTCCTGAACGGTTCCAAAACGCCATTCCTGAACGGCTTTTTCATCGCTTTTTACTTCGCCTTTTACATTTTCTGCAAAATCCAAAAGTCGCTCTGTAGCGTCGTCACGTCTGTTTAATATTACGTCTTCAACGTGTTCTAATAAGTCTTTCGGAATATCATCGTAAATTGTCAACATCTCCGGATTCACGATTCCCATCGTCATTCCGTCCTTAATGGCATGGTATAAAAATACCGAGTGCATCGCTTCACGAACCGTATCATTTCCTCTAAATGAGAACGAAACGTTACTTACTCCACCACTAATATGTGCATGAGGCAGGTTTTCGCGAACCCATTTTGTACCTCTAAAAAAGTCAATTGCATTCAGGCGGTGTTCCTCCATTCCTGTTGCAACCGGAAAAATGTTCAAATCGAAAATAATATCCTGTGGAGGAAAACCAACTTTGTTGACCAAAATATCATACGAACGCTGGCAAATTTCCACACGACGCTCGTAATTATCCGCCTGACCTACTTCGTCAAAAGCCATAATAATGGCCGCAGCTCCGTAGCGTTTGATTAATTTGGCGTGGTGAATAAAGTTTTCTTCTCCTTCTTTTAACGAAATCGAGTTGACAACACTTTTTCCTTGTACTACTTTCAGACCTGCTTCGATAATTTCCCATTTCGAACTGTCGATCATAATCGGCACTCTTGAAATATCCGGTTCTGCAGCAATTAAATTTAGGAATTTGGTCATGGCATTTACACCGTCCAACATTCCTTCATCCATATTAATATCGATGATCTGTGCTCCTCCTTCTACTTGTTGTCTTGCAATATCAAGTGCCTCGTCATATTTCTCTTCCTTGATTAAGCGAAGGAATTTTCGCGAACCTGTTACATTTGTACGTTCTCCGATGTTTACAAAAACACTTTCGGGCGTAATAATCAACGGTTCTAATCCTGCTAATACAAGGTCTCTTCTTTTTTCTGCCATTTTTTTTTTAAGTTACTAAGATCCTGAGATTCTAAGGTTCTGAGTTTTTTTATTCTTTATTTTTTCTGCAAGGTTTTCAAAACCTTGTAGGTATTTATGTTTATTATTTTGGGCGTGTCCCAAGGGCCGGGCTATCCGTTAATTTCGTTATCACTGCATTGGTCTGCGGGCTTTTCACTTCTATCCCTCACGCAGACTCGGTTTCACAAGACGTTTATGTTTACCGATTTTTAGAAAAAGTCTAATCCTCTAAAGGTTTAATTCCAAATTCATATAGTAAAACCCCTTCTTCTTTTAGCATAAATCCACTCCACCAATCTGCCGGTCCTTCTTTCGCTAGACCACTGGAAAAAAGTAATGATTCGGAATCATAATCTCTCTCTCCTTTAAATTCGTGGCCTATTTTATAATTTACTTTTTCCAAAGCTGAAAAAAAACTATACGAATGTGGATGTAATCTTTCCATAGAAATAGAAATAAATACAAATTTTTCGTACGAAATTTTTTCTTCTACATATGCCTTAAATAAATTAGCTAAAATCAAAGCCTTTTTTACATCGTTAAATCTATCAAGACAAACCATAATTTGTTCAGTTGATTTTTTTCTAAACTGAGAATCATCATTTATCTTTTTTTGAAATTTATCTTTTTTTTCGGCATCAATTTGTCCACTATTAAATTCTCTAATAAAAGACAGCAATTTTTTTGCAAAGAAAAATTTATTTATTGAGATACCTGTTTTAATTACGCCAACAACAGTTTTAATAATAGGAATTTCCTTTAATGTTTCATTCTGAATTAAATCATCAATATAAATTTCTGAATAATCTGTAGCTAGGTCAATATTTGGATTCAATAATTCTTGTGTGAATTGTTGACTCATGCTATTATCCGAAACCTGTAAATTATCCATAATTTATATTTTAAAATTCTCAAGTATACCTAAAAGGTTTTAAAAACCTTTCAGGAAATCGTTACCCGATAACCGGAGCCACTCTCGGCTTATAATCCTTCGCAACTTCTGCCATTAATCGAATATGATCCGGAGTTGTTCCACAGCACCCACCAATAATATTGATCAAATTGTCTTCTAAATATTCTTTAATGAATGCCTGAGTCTGTTCTGGTGTTTCATCATATTGTCCGAAAGCATTTGGCAATCCTGCATTTGGATGTGCCGAAACATTAAAACTTGTATTGTGCGCTAATGTTTTTAAATACGGTTTCAACAAATCGGCTCCAAGAGCGCAATTGAATCCGACACTTAACAACGGAATATGCGAAACTGAAATCAGAAAAGCTTCAACCGTTTGCCCGGAAAGCGTTCTTCCTGAGGCATCAGTAATTGTTCCTGAAACCATGATCGGAATATCCAGATTACGTTCGTCTTTTACTTCTTCGATCGCAAAAAGTGCTGCTTTTGCGTTTAACGTGTCGAAAATTGTTTCTACTAAAAGTAAATCGCAGCCTCCGTCCATTAAAGCTTCTACCTGTTGTTTGTATGCAATTCTTAAATCGTCGAAAGTTACGGCTCTGTAACCCGGATCGTTTACATCTGGTGACATACTTGCTGTACGGTTTGTCGGCCCGATTGAACCGGCTACAAAACGTGGTTTTTCCGGATTTTTTGCTGTGAATTCATCTGCAACTTGTCTTGCAATTTTAGCCGATTCGTAGTTGAGTTCGTAAACCAGATCTTCCATGAAATAATCAGCCATACCGATTGTAGTTCCGGAGAATGTGTTTGTTTCTACGATATCCGCTCCAGCTTCATAATAGGCAGCGTGTACATCACGAATTGCCTGTGGCTGTGTGAGGGATAATAAATCGTTATTGCCTTTTAACGGATGCGGAAAATCTTTGAAACGTTCGCCACGAAAATCTTCTTCTGAGAAGTTGTAGCGTTGTAACATGGTTCCCATTGCTCCGTCAAGGATTAGGATATTTTTTTTGATTGCTTCCTGAATTGTAATCGACATATTTATTTTGTTTTAGCCGCTAAAGATTCTAAAGTTCTAAATGCTAAGTTTTTAATTCATTATTAATTCCAAAAGTTCACTATTGTCGGCTAATTAGCTCCGATGGGTGTGATATCCTTTTATTCTGGAGTTCAGAATAAAAGATATAGCATACAGCGGGAACTTTGACTGCAAAAATGCGCCAATGATTCGCTCGAAATACTGAATCTGTTTCAGAATATTGTAAGTTGTCAGAAAAGTTTTTGAGAAATACGTAGTGTATTTTGCGTTATCTATCTTGAATACATTTTGTTGTATTAAGTAGAATGTAGCACCTTCTTTATGGCAAAGGGTTGCTAAGGTTTCATTGGGTCTTTCCCTCGGCCTTTCGTGATAACTTTCAATAAAATTAGGAACGGCGCAAAGGTACAAAATAGCCTTTCGACTTGCAAGTTTTTTTTAAGATTCTAAAACACTAAGGTTCTGAGGCTTTATGCTTAAATTTTCTAAAATAAAAAAGCTCAAACTATGTATCAGTTTGAGCTTTCGATTTTAAAATCTTAGTCTATAAACCCAGCGTTACGGGCTTATTAAGGTGATCAGAATGGGGTCGTTTAAAAACTTCTGTCCCATTTTAGAAATGTATCCATGACTTCCTGATGATCTGTTAATTCATTATCTGTCATTTTCATTTCACTGCCGACTTTGGAATTTTCTTCTAGTAGTTGTTCGTCATTGTTCATAATAGATAATTTGTTTAATACTTTCTTAAAGTTAGTATTTTATATTGGTAATTCAAAATGCTAAAATCAAAATTTCTCTTTCTGAAAAAAATTAATACTGCAAATTTACCTCACTTTTTACAGACTAAGTTTAAATTAACATCAATAAAAAAGCCCAAACTTAAAAAGTTTGAGCTTTCAATATTTAAAATCTTAGTCGCTTAGCAACTTAGAAGCTTTGTTTAAACTATCGACTTAACAACTGCTTTTGGCGCTTCTTTACGAGTTCCGTCAAAACCGTCTACACCGGAAACCGTTGTGTATTTTAAAACGTATTTCTTACCCGGATTGATGATTCCGTATGCTGCCTGACACATTAATGTCGCTTCGTGGAATCCGCAAAGAATTAATTTTAATTTTCCTGGGTAAGTGTTGATATCTCCAATGGCAAAGATTCCCGGAATGTTGGTTTGGTAATCTAATGCATTGTTTACTTTAATCGCGTTTTTCTCGATTTCTAATCCCCAGTCTCCAATTGGGCCTAATTTAGGTGTCAAGCCGAAAAGCGGAATAAAGAAATCTGTTTCGATTTTACGGTGTGCTCCGTTTTCTTCGATATCCAAAGATTCTACGTGTTCAGCACCATTGATCCCGATTACCTCAGCCGGTGTGATCAATTTGATTTTTCCGGCAGTTTTTAATTCCTGCACTTTTTCTACAGAATCTAAAGCTCCTCTGAATTCATTTCTACGGTGAATCAAAGTTACTTCTGAAGCTACATTGGCAAGGAAAATACTCCAGTCTAATGCTGAATCTCCTCCACCAGCAATCACTACTCTTTTATCTCTGAATTTCTCAGGATTTTTGATAAAGTATTTTACACCTTTATCTTCATAAAATTCGATATCTTCAATAAGAGGTTTTCTTGGTTCGAAACTTCCTAAACCTCCTGCAATTGCAATTACAGGTGCATGGAATTTCTTCCCTTTATTTGACGTTACAATAAAACTTCCGTCTTCTTGCTTTTCGATTGTTTCGGCACGCTCACCTAAGGTAAAACCTGGTTCAAATTGTTTAATTTGCTCCATCAGTCCATCCACCAAATCACCTGCCAAAACTTCTGGAAATCCAGGAATATCATAGATTGGCTTTTTTGGATATAATTCTGAAAGTTGTCCGCCAGGTTGTGGCAAAGCATCCAAAATATGGCATTTTAATTTTAATAATCCTGCCTCGAAAACGGCAAATAAACCTGTTGGTCCTGCTCCAATTATAAGTATATCTGTTTTAATCATTATGGTGTTGTTTATAATCATTCTTAATAATACAAAGAAACGAATAATTTATTCTAATTTCAATGATTTTTATCATTCATTTCCTTGCGAAACTTTTTACTCTTTATTTTTTAACGAACCGGTAATTTCGTTCATTCGTTTACATCTGGTAAAAAAAAGACACTACAAAATCGGTCGTTCCTCCGGAACTTTTTTGTTATTCTCTATTTCTCAAAGAAGCTGTTATTTCATTCATCTTCTTTACTTTATCTTCAAAATCGCCCTTTAGCGTTTTTCTATATTCGTTTAGGTTTTCGACCATTGAATTGATATCTTCCGGAATTACTTCTTCAAAAAATTCTCTTAGCCTTTTGGCTGTTGTTGGTGATTTTCCGTTGGTCGAAATCGCAATTTTTACATTTCCTTTTGTTACGATTCCACCAAGATAATAATCACATAAATCAGGTGTATCTGCAATATTGCAAATCAGATAACGCTTTCTGGCTAAATCATACACTCTTTTATTAACTTCTAAATCATCCGTACAAGCGATAACCATGTGACGCTTTTTGAGCATTTTCTTTTTGAACTTAGCTTCTGTCAGTTTAATTGAAGGATGATTTTCAGCCAATACTTTTATTTCTAAATGAAAGTCGGGCGCAACTACCTCAACATTGGCATTTGGACTCGATTTTAGTAAAAAAGAAAGTTTTTCCAGTCCTACATTTCCGCCACCCACAATCAGTACATTCAGATTATGAAGTTTTAAGAATATCGGATATAATTCGTTTTGTTCCATTTTAATTTATTTTCATCCAGCCAAAATTAGATGATTTATATTTCGATCAGATTAAAAAATCTGATTTTATATTCTACCCGTTATCGTCATGCTTCCATCGGATTAAAATCCGACGCTACAATATTTGTCGTTCCTAAGAAACTTTTATACCAACTATTTCTTTGTTAAAAGTCGGGTTTGAAACCCGACTCTACGAAACATTTTCTTTTAATAGAAACTCTTCGTAAAAACCTTTTAACTTATTGCTTTCGCGAACTACTTCTCCCAAAACAATAATTGCCGGTGAACTTAGATTTTGTTCTTTTACAATTTCTAAAATCGAATCAACTGTTCCAACACCTGTTTTCTCCTCCTTTGTTGTTCCGTTTTGAATAATCGCTACGGGCAAATTGCCTTTGTTTTCCTGCTGAAACAATTCAACAATTTGAGGCAATTTGTGCATTCCCATCAAAATCACAACTGTTGCTGATGATTGTGCTGCCAAAGCTACATCTGCTGATAATCTCCTGTCTGAAGTTGTTCCTGTAATGGCCCAAAAGCTTTCTGAAACTCCTCTCTTTGTAATCGAAATTCCCTTACTTGCCGGAACAGCTACTACAGAAGAAATTCCCGGAATTACAACTGTCTCGATTCCGAAACTTTCTGCGAATTCTATTTCTTCACTTCCTCTTCCAAAAATAAACGGATCTCCACCTTTTAAACGAACTACATTTCCATACGTCAGCGCATTATCCACAATCAACTGATTGATCTGATCCTGCGAATAAACATGATCTCCAATTCTTTTTCCAACAAAAATTCTGATCGCATTTTTAGGAGCGTGGCCTAAAATTTCATCATTTACCAAGGCATCATACAAAACCACATTCGCTTCAGCCAGTGCTTTTGCTCCTTTCAGTGTAAGCAATTCCGGATCGCCGGGACCTGCACCGACTAAAGTTACTTTTGGTTTTATAGTATTATGCATTTGCTAATTCCTGTGCTCTGTATTTTTCAATTATCGCAAAAAATGCAATTCCTTCTTCAATATATTGTTTTGCGAATGCTTCTATTGGTTCATTTTTATTGATTTGATAAACCAATTCTTTGAACGTTGTTGGCAATCCAATTTTAGCACTTTCAACAAAAACAGTATCAAATAAATCTACGATTCCTGCATGGTTGTTTGTTTTTTGGTTTTCTGAAAGCAACAATGCTTTTGCACCGTTAACAAATCCTGCATAAGCGTGATAGATTGCATCAGCCCATTTTCCTTCGTCGAAAGATTCCTGTGCGAAAGTCAGTTTATCTTTAGCTTCTAACAACAAAGTAGCCACTAAATCAATTACAACTCCGGCACATTCTCCAACTCCAACCGCTTTTACATAGTTATCTGCGTTACCCCAGTCAATAAAATCGGCTTCAGTTAAATTGGTTACATCTGCAAAAGGTTTTAAGATTTCATAGAAATATTTCTCTCCTTTAGCATCATAATAATTAAGGAATTTGTCTCCGTTTCCATTAGCATCAAAATCATTTAAAATAGTTCTTAATGCGTCTGGTCCTCTACGGCTTGGAATTTTAATTACTTTATCAGCAAAACGTCCTTCTCCGTTTCCTAGACGTCCGCCTCCTAATAAAACCTGTAAAGCCGGAGCCACTAATTTTCCTGAGTTGATAGACATTCCCTGAAATCCTATTGCAGACATATTATGCTGTCCGCAGGCATTCATACAACCAGAGATTTTGATTTCAATTTCGCTGTTATTGCTGTATTGCGGATATTCTGCTTTGATTACTTTTTCTAATTCTTCTGCAATTCCGGTACTGCTCGCAATCCCCAAATTACAAGTATCAGTACCCGGGCACGCAGTGATATCACCTATAGTATTGTAACCTAAAGCTACCATATCTAATTTGGCTAATTCCTGATAAAAGAAAGGCAAATTGGCTTCTTTTATATGACGAATCACAATATTTTGACGCAATGAAAAACGTAATTCATTGGCTCCGTAATTTTTAATCAAATCTGCTAATAACCTCGCTTTATCTGTGTAAAAATCACCTAATAAAATTTTGATTCCGATAGCATAATAACCTGCCTGTTTTTGAGCGATTACGTTTGATGCTTTCCATGCTTCATAAGCAGCAGTATCATCAATAGTTACCTGTGGAACTTCCAATAAAGGTTCCGGAATTGGTCCGTCAAAAGCGGTTGTATCAATTTCATATGTTTCAAAAGCGATTGCTTTTTTCTCTTTTTCAACTAAATCAAGAAAAACATCTTTTCCGATCTCTTTGATTAAGAATTTCATACGTGCTTTCATTCTTTTTGCACGTTCACCGTATCTGTCGAAAATACGAATGATTCCTTCTGCTGTTGGGATGATTTCGTTAACGGGAATAAACTCTGAAAGTAATTCGGCATGTGCTGGCTGAGAACCTAAACCTCCTCCAAAAACTACTTTAAATCCATGTTGTCCGTCTTTAATTTTTGGAATAAATCCTAAATCGTGTAAATAACTCAACGCCGTATCTTCGTCTGAAGATGAGAACGAAATTTTGAATTTACGTCCCATTTCCTGACAGATTGGGTTTCTTAATAAGTACTGGAACATTCCGTGTGCATAAGGTGTTACATCAAACGGTTCGTTTACGTCTACACCAGCCAATTCACTTCCTGTAATATTTCTAACTGTGTTTCCACAAGCTTCTCTTAATGTAATATCGTCCTTAGCTAAATTAGCCCAAAGTTCAGGCGTTCTGTCTAGACTTACATAGTGAATCTGAATATCCTGACGTGTTGTAATGTGCAGACGTCCTGTAGAATATTCATCAGAAACTTTCGTAATACGTACTAATTGCTCGCTCGTTACTTTACCGTAAGGCAATTTGATACGAATCATCTGTACACCTTCCTGACGCTGACCGTAAATTCCACGCGCTAAACGAAGACTACGAAAACGCTCATCATCAATTTTTCCTCCACGGAATAAATGAATCTTTTTTTCTAAATCGATAATCTCTTTTTGAACTATCGGATTTTCTATTTCTGTTCTAAAACTTTCCATTTTATGTTAGTTGTTGGTTGTCGGTTGTTGGTTGTTGGCTATAACTGCCAAACTAAAACCATCAACTCATTATTTTATTTTTATTTACGATTGGTTTTAGTAATAACTATCAACCAAAAACCATAAACTGTCAACTATTTAATAAATCCTACTCCTGCTGTTGTATTAGTTACGGCATCAATTAAAATAAAAGCACCGTTTGATTTATTTTCATTATAAGAGTCAAAATACAATGCTTTGCTTAATTTAATGCTTACTTCTCCAATTTCATTAATTGCTAATTGTGAAGCCGGAGTAGTTCCTGAATAATCAGTCGCAATTGTATTGGTAACACTTTCAATTTTAGCTAAAACTCTATTCGTATTGTGCTGTACAAAATACTTCGCTCCAGCAACTAATTTTTTGCTGTCCATCCAGCATACAGTAGTCACAATGTCTTTTTCAATTTTTGGAAGCTCATCCGATTTTACAATCATATCTCCTCGCGTAACATTGATATCATTTTCTAATTCGATTGTAACTGAAGAACCTGCTACAGCTTCATCAAATTGTTTATCAAAAAAGTGAATATTTGTAACTTTTGATTCTGTTAATGATGGAAGAACTGTAACGGCATCACCGACTTTAATTGAGTTTCCGTATAATTTTCCTGCGTAACCTCTAAAATCATGGTATTCTTCTGTTTTAGGACGAATCACAGTCTGAACAGGGAAACGTGCTTTTCCACTTTCAAATACATCTGAAGAATGCAATCCTTCTAGATGCTCTAAAATGGTCTGTCCCTGATACCAAGGCATTCCATCTAATTTATCCACAACATTATCTCCTGTCAAAGCACTCAACGGAATATAACTTACGTTTTGCTCCTTGAAAGTACTTTTTGCATTTAATGCCTGAAAATCAGCCTTGATTTTGTTGAATACTTCTTCCGAGTAATCAACCAAATCCATTTTGTTGATGGCAACGATTACTTCTTTTACTCGCAATAAATTATTGATGAAAAAGTGACGGTAGGTTTGCTCGATAACTCCTTTTCTGGCATCGATCAAAATAATAGAAACCTGAGAAGTCGAAGCTCCTGTAACCATGTTTCTTGTATATTCTACGTGCCCTGGAGTATCGGCAATAATGTAACTTTTCTTTGCAGTCGAAAAGTAAATGTGAGCAACGTCAATTGTAATTCCCTGCTCTCTTTCTGCTACCAATCCGTCTGTTGCTAACGAAAAATCAAGATAATCGTATCCTTTTTGTTTACTGCTTTTTTCGATTGCTTCAATTTTATCTGTAGTCAATGATTTTGTATCGTACAATAATCTTCCGATTAAAGTACTTTTCCCGTCATCTACACTTCCTGCTGTTGCTATTTTTAAAACGTCCATTCTGTAATATTTTGTTTCAGGTTTAAAGTTTCAGGTTTTCTGTTGAAACTAATAATCTGCATGTTTTTGTTTTCTTGATTTTCACTTTTAAAATTTCGTCTAGAATTGCATTCATAATTCACAATTCATAACTCATAATTATTAAAAGTATCCTTGTTGTTTTCTTTTCTCCATTGCAGCTTCAGAACGTTTATCGTCAATTCTGGCTCCTCTTTCAGAAATTGTAGATTCTCTGATTTCACCCACAACTTCCTGGATTGTTGCCGCATAAGATTCAACTGCTGCCGTACAACTCATATCTCCAACGGTTCTGAAACGAACAATTCGCTCTTCGATTTGCTCGTCTTCTTCCTGATACACAAAAGGAGAATGTGACCAGATTAAACCGTCTCTCAAAAAAACTTTTCTTTTATGTGAAAAATAGATTGATGGAATTTCGATGTGCTCTTTTTCGATATAACTCCAAACATCTAATTCCGTCCAGTTTGAAATTGGGAAAACACGAACGTTTTGACCATTTTCGATTTTTCCGTTCAAAATATCAAATAACTCAGGTCTTTGATTTTTTTCGTCCCATTGTCCGAAATCGTCACGAACTGAAAAAATACGTTCTTTAGCTCTTGCTTTTTCTTCATCACGACGCGCTCCTCCAATACAAGCATCAAATTTGAACTCTTCAATTGCATCTAAAAGCGTAGTCGTCTGCAAGCTGTTACGGCTTGAATATTTTCCTGTTTCTTCCACCACTTTTCCTTCATCAATAGCATCCTGAACATTACGAACTATCAACTCTAAACCTAATTCCTCAACTAATTTATCTCTGAAAGCAATTGTTTCAGGGAAATTATGTCCCGTATCAACATGCAATAGAGGAAACGGAATTTTTGCAGGAAAAAATGCTTTTTGTGCCAAACGTACTAATGTTATAGAATCTTTCCCGCCTGAAAAAAGTAAAACCGGTTTGTCAAACTGAGAAACAACTTCTCTAAAGATGTATATCGCTTCACTTTCTAAAGCATTTGTTTTTAATACTGAACTCATTTTTGATATTTTATTTGATATTTTATTTGTGAAAACTTTAGTTTCAAGTTTTTTCGCCTGATCTAAAAATCTCCGCTTTTATTCTGATAATCTATATTCTTGTCTGCTATCAGCGTCTTGCCTCTAGCTTCTTTCTTCTGCTACTCTTTTTTCGCACTATGCAAACCACATTCTTTATGACTGGACTCCCAATACCATCTTCCTGCTCTGATATCTTCTCCGGGAAAAATGGCTCTGGTACAAGGTGCACAACCAATACTTACAAAACCTTTTTTGTGTAATGCGTTTTGAGGTACATTGTTATCCTTCAAATAATCTTCAACTTCCTGCAAAGACCATTTTAATAAAGGATTGAATTTGATAATGTCAAAACCTCCATCATATTCGAACAAACTCAAATCTTGTCTGTTCTCGGATTGTTCTGCTCTTAAACCTGTAATCCAAACCGCATTTCCTGCCAAAGCTTTTCGCAACGGAACCACTTTTCGGATAAAACAGCACTCTTTTCTGTTTTCAACCGAATCGTAGAAGCTATTTGGTCCTTTTTCTTTCAGTAAATTTTCAACCGATGCAGCTTCAGGAAAGAAAACCTCAATAGGTTTCTTATATTTTTTTAATGTTTTATGAAAAACATCGTACGTTTCCTGAAACAACCTTCCGGTATCTAATGTAAAAATGGTAATATCCAAATTGCTTTTGGCAATGTAATCTGTAATCACCTGATCTTCCTGACCAAAAGAAGTCGAAAAAATTACTTTTCCCGGAAATTCTTCAGCCAAAAAAGCAAAAGTCTCTTCAATTGAAAAATCTTTCGTTTTATCTAACAGTGATTGTATAATTGTCGCACTCATATTCTTTCTTTCCTTCCTAAATATTTATTACAATAATTTAGATAATGTTTTTAA
The DNA here is from genome assembly GCF_000735715.2 of Flavobacterium chungangense LMG 26729. Classification (NCBI taxonomy): domain Bacteria; kingdom Pseudomonadati; phylum Bacteroidota; class Flavobacteriia; order Flavobacteriales; family Flavobacteriaceae; genus Flavobacterium; species Flavobacterium chungangense. The sequence continues at coordinate 589,251 of NZ_JASY01000002.1, read as the reverse complement.
ACTCAATAAAATAATTAAAATTCCTACTGCCACCATCATTGGTTTTCTTCTGATTTTATTTACCAAATAAGCTGCCAATGGAGCTGAAATAACGCCTCCTAAAATCAACCCTATGATTACCTGCCAGCCGTGAATTCCTCCAAAAAGCATAAAGGTAATACCACTTGCGAATGAAATTGCGAACTCAGCTGCATTTACAGACCCAATCGTATATCTCGGATTTCTTCCTCTTCCTAATAACGTTGAAGTTACAATAGGTCCCCAGCCTCCACCTCCAACAGAATCCATAAAACCACCAAAAGCAGCTAAAGCGCTCAATTTTGTAGTTTTCTTTTTTACTATGCTCTTTTTTAATGCTTTTCTAATAATAACAACCGCCAAAATGATCATATAAACCGCAATAAACGGTTTAATAACATCGCCATTAATAACATCAGATAACAAATAAGCTCCTGTAATAGAACCTAATACTCCCGGAATCAATAAATGTTTTACGAGTTTTTTATTGATATTTCCAAACTTATGATGCGATATCGCAGATGCTCCCGTTGTAAACATCTCAGCTACGTGAACTCCTGTACTGCTAACTACCGGAGGAACTCCATAAGCCAGCAAAAATGAAGTTGAAGTCGCTCCATAACCCATTCCTAACGTACCATCTACTAATTGTGCAAAAACACCAATACCAAAAAAAACTAAAAACTGCTGATCAAAACCTCCCACAAACCCATCCCACGAAAACTCAGCATGGTGGTTATAAATCAGTGTACTTAGCAAACCTATTAATAAAACAACAGGTATCCCTATCCATAATTTATCTTTTATTGACGAATAAAAGTTAGCATCAACACTATTAATTTTTAATTCTTTCTCCATAATTACTGGGTTTTTTTGCCAAAATCTATTACCCTATCGGGTTAGTAGATTGAAAAGCAAAATTACTACTTATTTCTAAATATCAAAACAATTTTTAATTTTTTTAAACTTCTAAACTTCTTAAAATCAAATTCTAAGGAAATTTTAAAAGATTAATAAATAAATTCAATAAATCTAAAACCATATTTCTCTGTTTTTAAGATACTTACAATTACAATTATTTCAAGTTCCAAATATACACTTTTAAAGCCTACCATTTCCATAGGATAATTATAAAATTGTTTCTATTTTTGCGCCAAACTTTTATTTATGGATTTTCAAATAGGTTTAGTTATTGCAGGTTTAGTTGTTGGTTTTGTAGTAGGCCTGACAGGTGTTGGAGGTGGTTCTTTAATGACACCTATTTTATTATATTTTGGAATTCCGCCAACAAAGGCCGTGGGTACCGATTTGCTTTATGCAGCTTTTACCAAAATGGGCGGTGTATTTGTGCATCATAAAAAAAGCAACATAAACTGGTCCATTACCGGATGGTTAACCTTAGGCAGTGTTCCGGCAGCCTTATTGACTTTATGGATTCTAAATAATATCAAAACAGATATTGAAACTGTTAATCAGGTGATTAAAAAAAGTTTAGGATGGGCATTACTTTTCACTTCTGTAGCCATTATATTTAAACAAAAGATATTAAAGTTTTCTCAGAAACACGCCGGAGATAAATTTCACAGCGAAAGCACAACTCAAAATATGCTAACCATAGGAATTGGTGTTTTATTAGGTGCAACAGTAACTTTGACATCTATTGGCGCCGGTGCATTGGGAACCGTTACATTATTCTTTCTTTATCCTTTATTGCCAACACCCCGTTTAGTAGGAACTGAAATCGCACATGCCGTTCCATTAACCTTAGTTGCGGGAATTGGACATGCTTCAATGGGAAATCTGGATTTGATATTATTAGGACAATTATTATTGGGGTCTCTTCCGGGAATTTTTATAGGAAGTATGCTAAGTGGAAAAGTTCCGGATCAGTTTCTTAGAAACGCAATCGCTGTAATGCTTTTCTTAGCCGGATATAAATTAATTTTTTAGATTAAAAAATAACTATAAAAAAATGACCATTTCTGAATTTGAAATGGTCATTTTTCATTTTTAATCAAAAAGAATTTAATTAAAAAGCTATATCAGCCAAAGAATTACTTTCAAGTATTTTAAGCGTATTATCACGAACTTCCGTCATTAAACGTCTTGCTGCACAGGTTGATTCATCATCACAATCATCGCATTTTTCATAAAAATTATGACTGGCACAAGGCAACAGCGCTATTGGTCCTTCAAGAATACGATAGACTTTTGCCATGCTAATATCTTTTGGCTCTTTAATCAGATAATATCCTCCGCCTTTACCTTTTTTGGCTCCCAGAAAGCCAGAGTTTCTTAGTAGCAATAAAATACTTTCCAGGAATTTGATCGAAATATGTTCGCTTTTGGCAATTTCAGCAATTTGTACAGGCTCATTATTTTCACGTCTGGCCAAATAAGTTAAAGCTTTAATTCCGTATTTTGTTTTCTTTGAAAGCATTTTTAAATTTTAGATTGTAAATTTAGTTCAGAAGCTATCAATAAATTAAACATAAAGCTTCCTGTTATTCCGCAGCAAAAGTAAGCTTTTTGAATGAGATTTCTAATAGAACAAAAGTTAATTCTACTAAATTAGTATAGTTTTATCAATCATCTTCCTGAACTCCAATTAAATTGAATTTATGGCACCTTTTTAATTTTAGTTGCTAACAAAAATATACTTTTAGTTCAAACAAACAGTAAAAGAAAATGACAATTTTTAACAGTAATAAGTTTACAGTCAAAAATTGTCATTTTGTATAATCCAAAATTATTTTAAGAAAGTGCCTGCTCTAAATCAGCAATTACATCTTTTACGGTTTCCAAACCTACAGAAACACGTACTAAACCTTCAGTAATTCCAACTGCTAATTTTTCTTCAATCGATAATTTACTATGTGTTGTTGATGCCGGATGCGTTACAATCGTTTTTACGTCTCCGATATTGGCTGAAAGTGAACACAATTTAATTTTATCCAAAAATTTACGTCCTGCTTCAATTCCGCCTTTAATTTCGAATGCAATAATGTTACCACCTAAAAGCATTTGCTTTTTAGCGATTTCATACTTTGGATGTGATTTTAAGAAAGGATATTTTACACTGTTTACATTTGGATGGCTTTCTAAAAATTCAGCAACTTTCAAAGCATTTTCGCAATGTCTGTCTACACGAACCGCCAGAGTTTCTAAACTTTTTGACAATACCCATGCATTAAATGGTGACATTGCAGGACCTGTATTTCTTGAAAACAAGTATATTTTGCGAATTAATTCAGCATTACCAACGGCAACACCTCCTAAAACACGACCCTGACCATCCATTAATTTTGTAGCAGAATGCACTACTATATGTGCTCCGTATTTAATAGGCTGCTGAATGTATGGTGTTGCAAAACAGTTATCAATAATCAAAATCAGATTGTGTTTTTTGGCTATTTGTCCTAACAATTCCAAATCAATCACATCTACACCAGGATTTGTAGGTGTTTCAGCGTATAAAATTTTAGTGTTTGGCTTAATAAAACCTTCAATCGTTTCCGGTTTGTTGATATCAAAATAGGTCGTTTCAATATTCCATTTTGGAAAATAAGTCATAAACAATGCATGTGTAGACCCAAAAACACTTCCGGCAGAAACAATATGATCACCGGACTCCAATAAAGCAGCAAAAGTAGAATAAATTGCAGCCATTCCGGTTGCAAAGGCATATCCGGCCTCAGCACCTTCCATAGCACAAACTTTGTCTACAAACTCTGTGGTGTTCGGGTTGCTGAAACGAGAGTAAATATTACGTACTTTTTCTTCAGTAAAAGAAGCTCTCATGTCCTCTGCATCTTCAAATACAAAACTTGATGATAAATACAAAGGAGTTGAATGTTCCTGAAATTGTGACTTTTCTAAATGTGTTCTGATGGCTTGTGTTTCAAAACCAAATTCTTGTTCGCTCATTTTATTTGTTTTTCTTGTTTCAAGTTTTAAGTTTCAAGTTTTTTGCAATCGGCAATAACCAGCACTTAAAACTCAAACTGTTTAGAGTTATTATTCAATTTTCATTTTGAATTATCTCATTCTCTAATTGACTAATTTTCTAATTATTTTATTTTTCTAATTCTACACCGTTCAAAATTACTTTGTAATGTATCGTTGCATTTGGCTCAACTGTTTTAGAAACCGAGCAATATTTTTCGAAAGACAATTGTGCTGCTTTAGCTGCTTTGTCTTCTTTTATATTTCCCTCCAAAGAAAAAACCACGTAAATATCTTTAAACGGCTTTGCTTCTCCTACCTGTACGCGCTCGCCTTCAACCTCAGCTTTGAAAGAAGTAATTTCCTGACGTTGTTTTTTTAGAATCGAAATCATATCAATTCCGCTACAGCCTGCTACTCCCATCAATACTAATTCCATTGGGCTTGGTCCCATGTCGTTTCCTCCAAACTCAGGACGTGCATCAACATTTACAATATGTCCACGTTCGTTTTTTAATTCGAAATGGAAGTTTTCGTTTACTCTGTTTAAGCTTACTTTCATTTTTTCTGTTTTTTGTTTTTTTTGAATTCAAAAATCTGAAATCTACAATCTAAATTCTTAAATCTTCTATCCTTTATCAGACAATCTCAAAATATCTCCAAAAACTCCTCTTGCTGTAACCGCTGAACCTGCACCGGCTCCCTGAATTACAATTGGTCGGTCTCCATAAGATTCTGTATAAATTTCGAAGAAAGAATCAGAACCTTTTAATCCGCCAAGGGCAGTATCTGATGGTACTGAAACTAATTTTACTTCCAGATTTCCTTTGTCATTCTGCAAATCTCCTGATAATTCACCAATGTATCTTAACACGTGATTTGATTTTTGTGCCGCTTTTATTTCATCATAAATTGGATCAAACTCTTTTAATTTAGTTAAGAAATCTGAAACATTTCCTTCACGTAAATGTTCCGGAATTAAGTTCTGAATGGAAATTTCTTCAAATTCATTCTGCAAATCTAATTCTCTTGCCAAAATCAATAATTTTCTTCCTACATCATTTCCGCATAAATCCTCACGCGGGTCTGGTTCAGTATAACCATTATCAATTGCCTCTTGTAAAATTTCACTAAACGGAACATCTTTAGCAGAGAAATTATTGAACAAATAACTCAGGGTGCCAGAGAAAACGCCTTTTATTTTAGTGATATTTTCGCCTGAAAGGTGTAATAATTTTATGGTATCAATTAATGGTAAACCTGCACCAACATTGGTTTCGTACAAATAATTCTTTTGATTTTCAGCCAGAACTTTTCTTAATTCTTTATAAAAACCATAACTCAACGTATTGGCAACTTTATTCGAAGAAATCAAATCGAAACTGCTTTCTGCAAGTTTAATATAGTTCTCTACGAATGCAGCACTTGCTGTATTATCAATTGCAATCAGGTTTTCTAAATGGTATTTGTCTGCATAGTCAATAATATCCTGAATCGTATAATCAAGTCCTCTGTTTTGGATTTCATTTTTCCAGTCAGAAGTCACGCCGTTTTTGTTTAAAATCAGTTTTTTAGAATTCGCAATTGCAAAAACGTTCAGCTTAATATCTTTACGCTTTTCAATCGCTGAAGCAGACTCTAAAATCTGATTAATCAAAGTTCCACCTACTAATCCGTGACCAAAAACAGCGATATTGATTTTCTTGGAAACGCCAAAAATCTCACCATGAATTACATTTAAAGCTTTATTCAGCTCCGATTTTTTAACGACCAAACTCACGTTTTTACCCGTAACCGTGTTGTTAAATAATATCGGAACAATTTTATTTTTGATTAAAGCGGTGTATGGTTTATGAAAAGTGCTCAAATCCTGACCAATAATCGAAATAACCGAAACATTGTCTGTTACTGTAATCTGGTTTACATCTTTAGAATAAAAATCATTTTCGAATTCTTTCTCCAGTTCAACCATTGCTGTTGTCGCTTTATCAGTAGCAACCACAAGTCCAATTCCTCTTTCTGAAGAACCCTGCGAAATAATACTTACACTGATATTGTGATCACCCATTACTTTGAAAATTCGTGCATCAACTCCTGCTTTTCCAAGTAATCCACGGCCTTCCAGGTTTAGTAACGAAACGTTTTCAAGAACTGAAAGCGTTTTAATACCTTCTTTTGCAGCATCTGAAGTGATTAAAGTACCGCGATTTTCATGGTTGAACGTATTTAAAATTCGAAGTGGAATATTTTTTTCCAACAAAGGAATAATAGTTTTGGCATGCAAAATTGTTGCACCAAAATTAGCTAATTCATTTGCTTCGTTAAACGATAAATATTCAATTTTTTTAGCATCCGCAACTAAATCCGGATTTGCGGTATAAATTCCGTCAACGTGTGTAAAGTTTTGTAATTCTTCAGCATTTAAATAATTAGCAATTAAAGAAGCGGTATAATTACTACCGTTTCTTCCTAATGTTGTTGTGTCGTTGTTGTTGTTTGAACCAATGAAACCAGTTATGATATTAACGGTTGAACCATTATGTTCTTTAAAATAATTGACAACGTTTTTCTTAGAAAGCTGTTCCAAGGGCTGAGCATCACCAAATTTAGAATCTGTTTTCAGCAATTCTCTTGAATCAGTGAAATTAGCAGGAATCCCTTTTTCGATTAAAATAGCAGTCAATAATTTCGCCGAAAGCAATTCGCCTTTAGATAAAATCTGATCTTTAATTTTATTGCTGTAATCACCAATCAGGCTTACTCCTTCATAAAGTTTATCCAGAATAGTAAACTCTTCAGACAAATCAACCTGAGGATAATCTGAAACCTGATAGGTTTTGAAATTTTCTAATAATCGTTTGTAATCACCATTTTTAGCAGCAATTTTTAAAATATATTCTAATTCATCTGTAGCATTTCCTCTTGCCGAAACTACTACAGCAATTTTTTCGCCCTGATTTACTTTCTCGGCGATAATAGAGACCACTTTGTTAAGCCCTTCTCCGTTTGATAATGATTTACCTCCAAATTTTAATATTTTCATTTTATCTTTTATTATTTTCTGCTAAAAAATAGCAGCTAGTAAATTATCTAATTGTTTGTACTCGATTAAAAAAGCGTCATGTCCGTGTACCGAATTTATTTCGCTGTAAAAAACATTGTCTTTGAACTTTTTTAATTCCTGAAACGTTTCCTGATTTTCCTTTGGTGTAAAAAACAAATCCGAATCGATTGCGATAATATGGATATCAGCTTTAGTTTTTAGCATTAAAGTTTTAAAATCTTCCCCGTTTCTGGTAATATCTATTGTTTTGAGCAACTGGTTCATCAATTTATAAGATGTCAATTGATATCTCTTTTGTAATTTATCTCCGTGGTGTGCCAGCCAGCTTTCTATATTAAAAATTAAAAGATCCTGATTAATGGTTCTTTGAAATTTCTCCTTGAATGATTCCGGCGAACGGTAACACAACATGGCATGAATTCGGGCATCTTCGATAGGTTTTGATGAATTATTCAGGATTTGTTCCTGTAAAAAACAATTCGCAATCATCCAGTCTGTCGATTTCCAGTCGGTTGCAATCGGAATTAAATGTTGTGTGATGTTTGGTGCCAATGCCATCATTTCCCAAGCAATTCCTCCGCCTACCGAACCTCCGATAATCGCATACAACTCCTCAATTTGCAAAGTTTCTATTCCCTTCAAAAAAATTCGGGCAACATCTCTTGCCGTGAAATCCTGATAATTTTCGATACTAAAAGAATCGCTTCCGTTACCCGGAACATTAAATGCTAAAACGGAATATTTAGTAGTGTCGATTGTTTTTCCTTCACCAATTAAATCATTCCACCAGCCATTTTCTCCGGTAACCTGTGCATTTCCTGTTAATGCATGATTGACCAAAACAACAGGAGCACTGTGCAATGGTAAACCAAAAAGTGCAAAACTTAAGGGCAACGAATTATATAAGGCACCACTTTCGGTAGTGAAATTTTGTAATATGATAGGGTTTGGTATACTTTCCAATTTCAAATCTTTTATTTTTTTGATTTGTATATGGAAATATTAGAAAGAAAGTCTAGAACGAAACTAGAAAAACTCTTTTTGTTATCTTTCCACGTTGGGCGTGGTAGAATGCAGCACCTTCTTCGCTTTACCGAAGGGTTGCTAAGGATTCATCGGGTCTAATCCCTCGTCCTTTCTTTATAACATTTCAATACGTTTCTGAACTTAACGGTGCAAATTAACTACTATTTTCTTAAACAAACAAATTTATCTGACGAGATTCTTTTGTTTATTAACTATATCACAAACAAAAACTATTATACGCAAAAAATTACCGAACAAAATTGCCCAGTAAAATTAAGCAGGATATTACCTATTTGAAATGCTTTTTGATTTAGATGAAAAGCGTTTCATTTTCTTTAGAATACATTAAAAACAATAAAGAGTCAGGATTTTTCTTTTCTCTTTTATTATCCGTTTCATTAATTCCGAATCTTGGATGTATCAATTCATTTTTTGGCGGCGGATTATTTCTTTTAGCCCTGATGTTTTTTAATGTAGAAAACGTTTTTGTTAAATAGTTCAAAGTGCTCATGATATTAGTGTTTAGTTTGTTTATTTATATCTAATTATTTCTCTCTTTTTATTAAGTCCTTTAAAACAAAAAACCCTTTTGGTTTCAGATGCCAAAAGGGTTTAAGTTGTTTTAACTTACTATACTTTTGGAATCAACAGACGCATACGCGAATAGATGCGACATTGAACATCTTGTTCATCTGTAGGGACTTGTTCATCTGTGATTTATTTGTTATTTTAAAAAATTCTATCATTTGTCATCTAAATTAAAAAAGCCTCTCAAAATATTTTGGGAGGCTTTGCTATATTGATATTGTTCTTACAATTTTTAAGCAATAGACACCCCAACGGTTTCTTTCGAAATGGCGCAAAACATTTTATAGGAATTAAACATATCTTCAGTAGTTTTTGGGTTTAACAAATATGCGAAAGTTTTTTTTATTTACCAAATAAAAACGGGCAAAATCAATTTAAAAACAATATTTTAACGTTAAAAACATCTTACAAAAATTACAACGATTGAAATACACGTCAAAACTTACAAAATCATGCATGAATTATTGAACTTCTCCATCATCAGTCTTTCAAAGAACATTTTTTCGTTGAATCATTTTTAAGTGCTATCGAAAAATTGGGTTCAAAAAAAAAATCACCTTTGGTAAATGCATACCAGAGGTAATTTTTCAAACAAAAAACAAAAAAACTTTAATTTTTATTAAAGACCGTATTGTGCGATTTGGCAACATTTGCAAAAACTGTTTTCAAATCATCAATTAAATCTTCGATATCTTCAATCCCAACAGAAAGGCGGATTAAATCTTTTGAAACACCTGTTTCCAGCTGCTCCTGTTCTGTCAGTTGCTGATGTGTTGTACTGGCCGGATGAATAATAAGCGATTTGGTATCCCCAATATTAGCCAAAAGCGAGAACAGTTTAGTTTCATCAACAACTTGTTTCGCTGCTTCATAACCTCCCTGCAAACCAAAGGTAATCACTCCACTTTGACCTTCAGGCAAATATTCCTGAGCTAAATCATAATATTTATTCGATTTTAAACCCGGATAATTTACCCAGACCACCTGATCTTGTTTCTCTAGCCATTCTGCTAAGGCTAAAGCATTTTCACTGTGTTTTTTAATTCGGATTGGCAGGGTTTCCAGTCCCTGAATAATCTGAAAGGCGTTAAACGGACTCAAAGCTGCACCAAAGTCACGTAATCCTTCAATTCTTGCTTTAGCGATGAAGGCAGCATTACCCAGCGCTTCATAATAGATCAACCCGTGATATCCGAGTGAAGGTTCTGTAAATTCAGGGAATTTTCCGTTAGACCAGTCAAAAGTTCCGGCATCGATAATAACACCTCCCAATGAAGTACCGTTTCCTGAAAGATATTTAGTCAGTGAATGAATTACAATATTTGCCCCATGCTCAATTGGATTTAACAAATAAGGTGTTGCAACAGTATTATCTACAATAAAAGGCACTTTAAAGTTTTGGGCTTCTGCCGAAATCGCTTTCAAATCCAAAACATCTAATTTTGGATTTCCTAAAGATTCTACAAAAAAGGCTCTGGTATTTTCTTTTGCCGCTTTTGTAAAATTTTCTGCTTTTGAAGGATCTACAAAAGTGGTTGTAATTCCTAAACGAGGCAAAGTGACTTTTAAAAGATTATAGGTACCTCCGTACAAACTATTTGAAGCCACAATATGATCCCCAGACTTTAGCAAGGTTAACAATGTAGTAGAAATTGCCGCTGTTCCCGAGGCTGTTACAACAGCTCCAATTCCACCTTCAAGCGAAGCCAGCCTTTGTTCTAATACGTCATTAGTAGGGTTGTTTAATCTTGTATAAATAAATCCGGCTTCAACCAAACCAAATAAATTGGCTGCATGGTCAGAATTATTAAAAACATACGATGATGTCTGGTAAATTGGCACCGCTCTGGTTCCTGCATTTTTAGTTACGTCGTGTCCTGCGTGTAGTGCGTTTGTTGCAAATTTTAGTGTGCTCATGATTTCTTAGTTTTTAAGTATTAATACTATTCTTATTTTTTTATTATTGAAATTATTTCTGTTTAGATAAAAAGGTTTCCGTTTTCTGCAGCATACATTTGCGAAAGCAGAGAAATGGTTTTGTCTGCATGCAATCTGCTTTTTAAGATATTCTGCTTTATTTTTTGATGTTGAATTGAACCGATACTATTTTTCGGAGCAAATTTTCTTAAGATTCTATATAGTGTTTTCATGATTTTAATTTTGGAATAAAAAAAGCCCTTTTGTATGGCTACCAAAAGGGCTTATAGCTAGGAACTATAACAAAGATTTATCTTTCACTTTTGGTAACAGCAATTTGAGTTGCACATTCGCATCATCTTACAACACATCATTTCTCTTCTTTTTATTGCTTTCATTATTATTAAATTTAAGTTGTTTTTTTAAATTCGACTAATTTGATAGGATAAATATAATAACTATTTTTTTAAACACCAAATTTAAAATTGATATTTACTATTAAAATTTTTCAATTTATTATTTTACAGATAATTATAACTTAAAATTTTTCCTTAAAATTACATCAGATATCCGTTTTCATATCCGATGTAAAACTTTAAATTAGAATTTAAAACTCAACCGGGCAAAACCAAATCTTCCATTCAATCCAAATTGAGACACCGCTCTTGAATAAGCAAACTGATTCGCATTAGTTAAATCTGTACTTGGTGAACCTAATGTTGGCGTTGTATTTGTAAAGGCAGGCGTTGCAGGGTTATTCCTGTCAGGATAAACATCTCCTATATTATTAAATCCAACTGTAGCTCTGAAACGTTCATTGATCTGATAACCAAAAGACAAATCTGTAACTACTTTTGCGCTGTATTCAGGGTGTTCGTAAACAGAAGAAAATCCATCCAGATTCACATCAGTTGCTCCCGGATCTGTAACTTTTCCAAAGTAACTGTTTCGCAAATAAATGTCCAGTTTCTTTATACTAAAAGTCGTCATTAAATTAGCTTTTAACTTCGGAATTGCTTCTTCTAGATAAATTCGGCTTGACTCCGGAAAAAACGAATATTTAAACGTTTCACCACCAGCATTTATAATAGATTCCGGCACATTTAAATCACCTACTCTTTTAGTTTCGTTATAGCTTAAAGCAAAATCATTTCTGATAATAAAATCCGGTATTACATCATATTTATGAGAAACTACTACATCAATTCCTTTTGTTTCAGAATCGATTCCGTTTGTCCAGAAGGATGCTCTTTCTACGGCTTTCAAATCAAAAGCCTGCTGAAATAATGTCAACGCTTCAGCTTGTCCCTGAGATGTTGCGGCTGCTATCTGCGCATCTGTTGGTCTTGAATATTGTCCTGACAAAACTACCCTGTCGTTAATTCTTGTAAAGTATGCATCAGTCGCAATAGTTATGTTTGCATCAGGGATTTTAAATGTGAATCCTGTGCTTATACTTTTGGATTTTTCTGGTTTCAGGCTTTCTACTCCAATACTTTTTGCAGCCTGAGAATCATTTGTAAAATATCCTACCTGATATGGAGATCCGCTGATGAACAAGGTAGAACTTGCTTCAAAATATTTTTGCTGTAATGATGGCGCCCTAAAACCAGTTTGCCCTGAAATTCTCCAGTTTATATAATTATTTAGTTTTAAAAGTGATGCTAATTTAAAAGTCACTGTATTTCCAAAATCAGAATAATTTTCATATCGTGCTGCACCGTTTAAAAGCCAGTTTTCTGTTGGGTTTAATTCTAAATCAATATAAGCTGCTGCACTTTTTCTATCCTTTTCTTTAGCATCTGAAGGTTGAAATCCTGAAAACCCCTGGGCTCCCGCACCTCTTTTGTTTCCAAAAAAATCTGTTACAATTAATGGTGAATTGCTTGGTAAAATTCCCGAAACCAAATCCCCATTTACATCATACAGACCATAAGAAGCTTCCTCACCTGCTTTAATCTGGTAATTTTCATATCTGAATTCTCCTCCAAAAGCTACATTTAATCCCGCCAGGACATCATATTTTCTACTAAAATCTAAATTTGTCGTACTTTGTAAAAAAGAAACTTTTCCAGCATCAAAACTTGTTGGAGAATTTACTCCCAAAGTCGCATTTATGGTATTATTTACATCATACTGAAAAGAATTTGTTCCCAGATTAGTACTCAAATCTGTATCAAAACCAAATATTTCTGTAGTAATTCCAAGTGCAGCCGAAGCATCTGTTATTTTAGATTCAATTTCCGGCAAAAAGCCATTTTGATAAACTTGCGTAAAAGTACTTCCACCATTTGGCAATCTGTTAAAAGCATACGACTGACCATTTCTATAAGAGAATCCACCAAAAGAATACAAGGAAGTATTTTCTGTTAATGAATATTTGGCATTATAATAAGCTTGTCCAGAAACCAGTTCTGACTGTCCCACACTCATGTTGTAATCACTTCTTTCCTGACCTCTATAGGCTAGCTCATTATTAGTTACATCAAAACTTAACGCTGATTGTAACTGCGTGATTGTAGTTGCTGATGCAATAGCATTTTGTTGCGCAGTTGTAAAATAACTTACCTCTGGTGCATATTGCTGCAGAGTACTAATAATTTGTGCCGAATTTGGAGTATTACTAATATTACTGAACAACGAATTGATTTCAACGCCATTTTGCGCTGCTCTGTTTTCGACAGCATTGTATGCGTTAAAAATATTGTTGTTTCTAATTCCTGCCCTGCTGGTTGCCTGTCTGGTTACAGCACTACCTGTTATATTTAGAAAACTTCCTTCTTTGCCCAAAGAAGTTCCGTAATTTAAATCCACCTGTAACGTTTCTCCATCAGCACCACCCTTAAAATTATTCGATCCTGACGACAAATTAGCCCCATATTGAATGTTCCCTGAAATATAATTGGCATTCTTTTTAAGTACGATATTAATAACCCCTGCAATCGCATCAGAACCATATTGTGCCGCAGCACCATCTCGTAAAACCTCGATTCTTTCGATAGCAAAAGACGGAATTGCATTTAAATCCGTTCCAACAGATCCCCTTCCCGGTGAACCGTTTATGTTTACCAAAGCACTTGTATGTCTGCGTTTTCCATTTACTAAAATCAAAACCTGATCTGGGCCTAATCCTCTTAATTGCGCAGGATCAACGTGATCTGTAGCATCTGCAGTAGAAGTTGCATTACTCGTAAAAGAAGGTGCAACATAATTTAAAATTTGAGTTATACTGGTTTGCGGAGCTCCTTTTGTTATTTCAGAGATATTAAAGACATCTACAGGAACAGGTACATCTGTTTTTACCCTATTTTTACTTCTCGATCCCACAATAGTAACTTCAGATAATTCATTATTTTTTAAACTATCCTGCTCCTTAGTATTTTCCTGAGCATAAAGTCCTGAAAATGTCACAAGACCTAAAACGATTAATACATTTTTCTTCATTTCTTTTTTACTGATTAATTAGGGTTTTGGTTTTAATAAAAATCTTACACGTTTCATTTTTGAACAAAAAAAACCTCTGCGGTTTGCAGAGGTTCTATTTAATATATTTTTGAAAAATAATTACAACAGCGTCTCTGCGGAAAACTCCGGCATCTTACAAGACATCATATTGCAAACTATAAATTTCATTTCTTTGTTATTTTAACGAGGCAAAGTTGCAAACTATTTTTTAATCGACCAAACAAAAAAGAAAATAATTTCTATTACCCTATCAATTTAATATGATACTGTTAAATTTCTCTTCAAAAAAATAAAAAAAGTTGAACTTTAATTTGCAAATCAAAATGGTTTCATACCTTTGCACGCGAAAACAGAGGAAAAATTTGAACTGATTGCAACCTCTTCATAATGAAATGGTTCGTTATGGATACTGAAAAATTGATTTCGGTAGTAAAAAATGCTAAAGCAGAAACTCTTCTTTAGCATTTTTCAGCAATTATTTTCCTCGCTTAATTTTAATTTAATACATTATTATGGCTTATTTATTTACGTCAGAATCTGTTAGTGAAGGGCATCCAGACAAAGTTGCAGATCAAATTTCGGATGCATTAATTGATAATTTTCTGGCATTTGACGCTGACTCAAAAGTAGCTTGTGAAACATTGGTTACAACTGGTCAGGTGATTTTAGCAGGTGAAGTAAAATCGAATACTTATCTTGATGTACAACAAATTGCACGTGAGGTAATCCGTAAAATCGGATATACTAAAAGTGAATATATGTTTGAAGCAAACTCTTGTGGAATTTTATCAGCGATTCACGAACAATCTGCAGATATTAATCAGGGAGTAGACAGAGCTAAGCCAGAAGAGCAAGGAGCAGGAGATCAGGGAATGATGTTTGGTTACGCTACAAACGAAACTGAAAACTACATGCCTTTGGCTCTTGATTTATCTCATAAATTATTGCAGGAGTTAGCGATTTTAAGACGTGAAAACAACGAAATCACGTATTTACGTCCAGATGCAAAATCTCAGGTTACTTTAGAATACAGTGATGATAACAAACCAACTCGTATTGATGCGATTGTTATCTCAACTCAACATGATGATTTTGATGAAGAAGCTACGATGTTAGCGAAAATCAAAAAAGATATTATCGAAATTTTGATTCCAAGAATTATTGCTAAAAACCCAACGCACGCACATTTATTCAACGATAAAATCAACTACCATATTAACCCAACAGGAAAATTCGTTATTGGAGGACCTCATGGAGATACTGGTTTAACGGGAAGAAAAATTATCGTTGATACTTATGGTGGAAAAGGTGCTCACGGTGGTGGTGCATTCTCCGGAAAAGACCCAAGTAAAGTTGACAGAAGTGCTGCTTATGCTACACGTCATATCGCTAAAAACTTAGTTGCTGCAGGTGTTGCCGACGAAATCTTAGTTCAGGTTTCTTATGCAATTGGAGTTGCTCAGCCAATGGGTATTTTCATTGAAACTTACGGAACTTCAAAAGTAAACTTAACGAATGGTGAAATCGCTAAAAAAGTAGAAGCTATTTTTGATATGCGTCCTTACTTTATCGAGCAACGTTTAAAATTAAGAAACCCTATCTATAGCGAAACTGCCGCTTACGGACACATGGGACGTAAACCGGAAACTGTAACTAAAACTTTCTCTGCTCCGGGCGGAAACGAAAAAACAGTTACCGTAGAATTGTTTACATGGGAAAAACTTGATTTTGTTGATCAGGTAAAAGCTGCATTTGGACTCTAATTTAGAACATTAGACTAACTTAGATTGTTAGATTTTTGACAACTACTTTATTCTTAAATATACAAAAACCCGATTTCTTGATTTGAAATCGGGTTTTTTATTTTATCAAAAAGTGTTTTTATCTTTCTAATTTGACATTTGGTAATGTTTTAGGACGATTGGCATCGTTTGATAAAATCCATCCTGTTCGGTACATCCACTCTGTCATTTTACGCAGTTTTACATAATCAATATTTTCAGATTCGTCCATTGGAGTATGATATTCGCTATGTAAAACACTTGTAAAGAACACAGCTGGAATCCCTTTGCGGGCATAAGGCAAATGATCTGAACGGAAGTAAAAATACTCCGGATGTTCCGGTCGGTCCCAAAGTTTATCCAAATCAAATTTTGGTCCTTCCTCATTTGCTTTTTTTGCAATTGCTACCAAATCGGATGAATTTTCATGAGGTGAACTTGACCCTAATAATGCTGCCTGATTTACATTGTTTCTTCCAATCATATCACCATTTAAAACAGCGATAATATCTTTTTCAGGAACAGTTGGATGCGATGCATACCAGCTGGAACCTAACAAACCTCTCTCTTCAGAACCATGAAAAACAAACAAAGCTGTTCTTTTCCCCGGTTGTTTTTTATACGCTCTTGCAATTGCCAGCATCGCCACACAAGTACTTGCATTATCATCGGCACCATTGTAAATCGAATCCTGTCCGTATTTTTGCCTTACACCGTCATGATCCTGATGTCCGCTAAAAAGTACATACTCATTTTTAAGCTTCGCATCTGTTCCTTCAATTTTTCCAACCACATTTACAGATGGATATTTATACGTTTCAGAAACCACTTCTGTAGATAATAAATCTTTAGTGGTTTTTAAATATTCTAACTGATCCTTATGCAGCCAAAATGCAGGCATTCTTGGAGGCACTGGTATTTTATCCCTGAAACCTTCAATCCCATAAACCCCTCTTGTCATCTGCGGTTCGACTTGTGACCAGCTTTGTTCTCCTAAATCATCAGCTACAAGTATAAGTGCTGCAGCCCCTTTTGAAAGTAATAAATCATAATATTTTTGCTTCACCAGACCTGGGTAACGTCTGTCAAAAAGAGAAATTTCATCTGAAATACCTTCTTTAGAAGCTAAGATAACAACAGCTTTTCCTTTAATATCAGCTTTTTGTATTTCAGCATTAGTGGCTGCTCCTAAATAAAGCAATGGAGCCTCAACCTTACTATTTGTTGTTTCAGCTACTAAAACCTCACTCCATAATTTATAAGATTTCTGACCAATTTTAAACTTTGTATTTGCTGTAACCTGATGCCTGTACAAATCAAAAAACTGAAAATACGTTCCGTCATCACCTGCGGGAGCCATTCCGGCTTCTTTGGCTTTGTTGGCCAGCCACATCGATACTTTAAGTTCATCTAAAGTTCCTGCTTCACGACCATTAAAATGATCGCCGGCCATTTGGTACATATCAGTTCTGAGATCTTTTTCTGTAATTGCAGAAACTAATGGCTTTTTAATTGCCTGTGAAAACATCACACTGCCGGAAGCAATTAAAAGGAAGATTAATTTATTTTTCATATTCTTTAATTTAATATCCCAAACTTAGTAATTTATAAAGATAAAAAACCGATTTATGGTCAAAAAATTGCTAAAAATGTAACAATTAAACTAAGAACAACATTTTTATTTTATAAGATTAAGGTGATGATAAAAATAAAAAAATGAGATTCAAAAAAAGCCTTTGAATAGTAATTTCCAAAGGCTCTTTCTATTGAAAAGGAAGCTTCGACTCCGCTCAGCCTGACACTTTAATTTCATTAACGCTATTATTTTTAATAAAATACTACAAATTATACTTCATCGAAAAAATAATATATCGTGGCTGAACCGTATATTGAGAAACTCGTGTAGAAAACTGTGAGAAGTTGTCATCGTTAAGATTTCTGGTATTTAGCAAATTGGTGGCCGCTATTTTATACTCCCATTGACTGTTCTTTTTTTGATAAATTAAACTGGCACTTAAAAAATCATATTCGTTATCAACAGACTTGTTTCCGTTGTAATAATGATAGAATTCGTATTCTGAAACAAATGAAAAGCTGTCTAAGAAATAATAATCTAATTTTGCAAACGGTTTATCGGTATAAAAAGTTGAGCCGCTGTATTTGTTGATCAGCATATTATAACCAAACTCAATATTGGGCATATTTTTATAATTTGTAGAAGCTTTTACGGTATAACTTTGCGTAAAACTCTCTGTTGTTGCCGGTTCTCCATTTTGTCTATTATTGAATTTTGACCAATTAAGGTTTGCACTTGCCGAAGCTTTGTAATTCTTTAAAAATGAACGGCCATAACTTCCCAATCCTGAAAAAGTTTCATCTGCCAAATTAGAATTATAAGGGTTTGACTCCTGATTGATTCCGATAAATTTTGCTTCGGTTTTAATAGCATCTACTTTTCTGGTATAGGTTGCATTTGCAAAAATGTTCTCAAAATTGAACATATTATATTTAAAATAACGAAGTGAATGCACCTGTGAAGTAGCATTTTCTAATGAGCGATCTCCGCGGAACAAACTGCTGTAATCTGACAAAACATAACCTTCAGCCAATTGATTGATATCTGTAAAATCATTCGTCAGGGAAAAATTATAGGTCAGGGTTTCTGATTTTTTGATTTGATACAGAGCAAAGAAATCCGGCAATACTTTTGTGAAATTCTGCGAATAATCTGTACCTGATTGTGTGTTTGTCATTGTATACGAATGCAGGCTGACACCGGGTGTCAAGGTAAATTTACCAGCCAGAATCTTATAATGGAGTCCCAAAAAAGTATCATTAAAATTATAGTTTACATCATTATTATTAGTCGAACCGTTCAGGTCATTTTTATCTCCGTTATCCAGAATCTGAAAAATATGCGAGTTGAAATTTTGGTATGAATATGTATTTCCTAATGTTATATTGATGTTGCTTTTGGGTGTTACCATGTAATAGTAATCCAGTTTGGCATCCACTTTATTAGTTTTTACAAAACGATCCTGATTTAGATCATTTCTTTGCTGACCTGGAGTATAACCTAACAAATTAAAAGGCTGTGTACGTAGATTAGCATTATAAAAAGGATTTTCATCCTGATATAAATGCTGCATTTCAAAAGCAAAAATATTTTTGTCGCTTTGCGTATAATACAAACTCAAATTTTGATTTATAGAAGTAGGATTTTGTTTTTTAGCTGTAAAAATAGTTTCTGAACCTGCAATATTATTAACTACCTGTTCACGCAGCAAATCTGTATCTTCATTCTGTTTTGTCAGCTTAGTTAAAATATCATAATCGAATTGAAATTTATCATTCGGTTTATAAGTCGAGCTTAATTTAAAAAGCCCCAGATTATTTTTTTGATGAGTCTCTTCATCCCTTTTCTGCTGATCTCCAGAACCTAAATAGGTAGTTTGGGATTTGGTTTCTAAATCGGTTTTTGAAGTTGAAAGAATTCCGAAACCGCTTATATTCCATGCTTTATTAACCGAATAAGCAAAATTGGTAGCTCCAAACTTCGTTTCAATTTCCTTTGCCCTGTTATTCCTTAAAAGTGATATTCCTACGTCATTCGAAGAAATATTAAAATTGCTTCCACCCTTTTTCATCATATTTTTAAATCCGCCTGTGAATTTAAAATAATCCTGGGCTGTCATTGGCAATTCTCCAATGTTATTAAAATTTGTAATTAGATTAATACTGTATTTTGGACTGTAATAAAACAATTTCGGATTGATAACGTAACGGCTGTCAAGCTCTGCAACACCAATCCCTGCAGTGACATCACCAAACCAGAAGTTCTTTTTTCCTTCTTTCAGCTTAATGTTCATCGCCACATTGTCCTGATCATTTTCAAGACCTTTTAAAGCGCTGACCTCGTTATAATTTCTTAAAACCTGAATTTTATCTATTGCATCGGCAGGAATATTTTTAACACCTAATTTGGTATCCCCGTCAAAAAAATCTTTACCTTCTACCATTAATTTGCTAACCTTTTTCCCTTCTACTTCAATCTCGCCATCGGCATTTACCTCAACTCCCGGCAATTTTTTCAGCACATCTTCCAGTTTTCTTTCTGTTCCGGATTTAAAAGAATCTGCATTATATACAATGGTATCACCCTTTATAGAAACCGGCATTTCACGGACAATCTCAACTCCTTCAAGCTCGATCCCTACATCATCCATGACAATGTTCTGAGCTATATTTTCGGTTTTAGTTGTGATTTGAATTTCTTTCGATTTCATACCGAGGTAACTAATCTTTACGAGATATGCGGTATTGGGTTTCAAAGTCAATTGAAACTTTCCTTTATCGTTCGTGATACCATAAGAATCCATTGCTTTTGTGGCTGAATTAACCGCCATAATATTGGCCATTTCCAAAGGATTTTTTTGCCCGTCCTGAATAAAACCATCAAAACGAACACTTTGGGAAAAGCAGATAGAAGTAAATAAAAAAACGAAAAAACAGAGAATTTTATACATTAAAAAAATGATTAGGATAAATAAATTTTAAGATTTAGACGTTTTATCTCCCCATTGGCGGCGGTCCTCCGGCACGTCCACGATTCATTTCTCTAAACTCTTTCATTTTTTTTACTACTGTTTCATCATATTCTTTCTGAGAAATTTCTTTTCCTTTTGTTGGTTCTTTTATGTCAGCCTTTTCTTTGGCATTCAAGACTATTTTTGAACATAAAATGGTTGTCGTTCCATCATTAACCTCTAAAATCAGACCAGGTAGTCCCCAATAATTCTCAGGACCCTGATTAATTGGAATTTCTGGCGAATACCAGGCTGTTACAACTATTTCCTTTGGAATTTCAAAATTGTCTTCGAAGTTGGTTTTCTTATCTGTAGATTCTTTTTTATCATTCTTATCATTCACCTCTTTATCGTCTTCCTTTTTAGGTTTCAAATTTCTAAAATCGGTTTTACTAGCTTCTTTTACTGCAGTTGCTTTATAACAATTATAACCTCCAATTTGTTTGGTTTCAGATTCTAATTTCCAGTTTAATTTTGGCAGCGAATCTTTGACCAAAAATTCTTTTCCCATAAACTCTTTATCTACTGTATAGGTCTTATTTTTTACATCTTTATAAAAAGTTCCTCCACCGCCCATCATTGAGCTTATCATCATTCTCATTCCACTGCCTTGTTGTCCCGGAGCCTCTAATTTTTCTTCTTCTTTATAAATAGACGCCGCTTTATTGAAGTTTAAAATAAATGTCTTTTCCAGCATTTTTTTCATCCTTTCTTCCATGTTTTTTTGCATTTCGGGGGTAATGTCACGATTGCCGCGCATTCCTTCAAATTTTGGCGCCTGGGTTTTTGACTCGTAAACGGCCATTCCCTGAAAATCTTTCTGAGCCTGTACCTGACTAAAAGCAAGTACTAAAAGCAAATAATATGATAATTTTTTCATTGTTCTTTTTTAAAATTGGGTAAATCCGATAAAACTTACATTCAAATGTATTACTATTTTTAAAATGCAGAAAATTAAATATATCAATACTGATAAGGTATAGACAAAATTGCCTATTAATTAGACTATTAGATTCCGGAAACGTTTAAAATCAAATATTGCCTAAAAATCAATTTTAAACCTCCTAATACTGTAGTTTTTTGTAATTTGGCTTTCAGAAAACCAATTGAAATGAGAAAAACTGCACGCAAAATTTTATGTATACTTTTTATTGCCTGTAATTTCTCTTTTGTCTTAGCTCAAAATCAGAAGATAGCCTCAACACCGGATTCACATTTTACTATTGATGCTGACGTTTTTTTAGGCTATGATTCTTTTGGATTTTCGTACCAGATTAAAGACAATGTTTTTAGCAAAATAAAAGGAAAGGAAATCTTTGAGTACAAAAATGTTTCGTTGGGGAAAATCACCAGAGCAGATATCGTGAATCCGCTTAAAATAGTTTTGTATTACGAGGATTTTAACAGTGTCGTTTTGCTGGACAATCAGTTGAATAAAATTACAGAAATCAATTTTTCTCAAAATAATATTCCTATCGTGGTTACGGCAATTGGCATGTCAACCCAAAATCAATTATGGGTTTTTAATTCGCTGAATCAGCAAATTGGCCTTTTTGATTATTTAAAAAACGAATACAAAACAGTCTCAACTCCTTTAACGGAAAATATCCAATTTTACCAAACCGATTTTAATACTTTTTATTGGATTGATGAAAAAAACAATTGGTTCTCCTGTGATATATTTGGCAAAACAAGCTCTTTAGGAAAAGTTTCTGACTTTGATAAAATACTGATTTTAAGCCCTAAGCAATACATTTTTAGCAAAGCTGGTTTGTTGTATTTTAAAGACATTCATAAGGATGGATCTGAAACCGTTTCTGAAATTGGAATTCCTGAAAAATCATTAAACAAATTCTATTACAAAGACCAAATTTTATCTATTTTTACAGCCAAAGAAATTACCAATTATAAAATCGTAATACCGTAATGCACATAGCAATAGCAGGAAATATAGGCGCAGGAAAAACAACTTTAACTAAATTACTGGCCAAGCATTTTAAATGGGAACCCCATTATGAAGATGTTGTTGACAACCCGTATCTGGATGATTTTTACCATCAGATGGAACGCTGGTCATTTAATTTGCAGATTTATTTCTTAAACAGCAGATTCCGTCAGGTGCAGCAAATTCGTGAAAGCGGAAAAAAAATCATTCAGGACAGAACGATTTACGAAGATGCTTATATTTTTGCTCCCAACTTGTATTCTATGGGTTTAATGACAAGCCGTGATTTTGAAAATTATACATCCTTATTTGAATTAATGGAATCGTTGGTTAAAGCTCCTGATTTATTGATTTATTTAAGAAGTTCTATACCAAATTTGGTGGGACAGATTCACAAACGCGGACGCGATTACGAAAACTCTATTTCAATTGATTACTTAAGCCGACTGAACGAAAGATACGAAGCCTGGGTTCAGACGTACACAAAAGGGAAACTATTGATTATTGATGTTGATAATATTAATTTTGTTGACAACCCTGAAGATTTAGGAAACATCATTAATAGAATTGATGCTGAACTGAATGGATTGTTTTAGAATATATTCTTTAAAAACATAAAATGCCTCTGAAATTTTGGAGGCATTTTTATGTTCATTTTATTGTTCTTGCCAATAATCAACATCCGGTGTATTTAATGGCTCTTTGCCTTTCTCCCATTTAGGAAATATAAAGTCTTTGGGAATAGAATATTGAGAAACTAAAAACTCTCTTGTTTTTGTATTTAGCTTTGCAGCTCTAAAACGCATAATCTCAGTTTTGTTTTTGGGACTTTGAAACCATACCCGACCAAAACTACTATTAACGTTATCTGATTTTACCTTATCCATCCCAACAACCAATAAAGTCTGATTACCGTATTGCTTTTGAAAAGCCAATAATTTTTTATCTAAATTATTAGGCAATACAATTTTTGCCTGATACCAATCTTGCTGATCATGCGATATCCATTGTAAAAAAAGCTCAACTGGAAGTTTTTTATTTAAATTAATATCTTGAAATTTATAATCACCATACCAAGGAATGTATTGTAAATCACCTGTTGAATACACCAAGCTTCCTTCTTTAGTATAACCTGTAATTGCCATTCCTATATTCTGCTTATCAATTTCTTCAGTACTAAATCCAATATCATAATTATACTCTTTTTCACCAGTCTCCCAAATTTTATATGGAATACCATGAAAATACTGATATACATTTGTCTCTGAATTAATGAATTCTTTTGATTTATAAAGTTCATCCATAATTTTCTGCTGCTCCTTGCTTCCTTCATTATAAACTCCTTTATTTTTAGCCTTAAATCTAATAATTTCAGTTATTATAGACCCGGATTTCATCCAGATTGTAACATTACCTCCGGGTGCAGTACCAGCAACCAAAGTGGAATATTCTTCATTTTGACCAGTATAAGGATCCTTGGTTCCTTTATTGAACAATAGCAACATTTTTTTTCTTGGCAGTCTAAACCCTCCTTTATACAGAAGATGATCAACACCACATTTCCAACGTACAAAAACACTATCTGGTACTGGTTTAAAAACATCCCCTCCAGTAAAACCACCACTTGTGATTCCCCACCCATTTCCTGCACCAGTGGAAGCTCCTGCAACACTTTTTCCCTGATACAAAAACTCTACAAAAGGAGCAGAGGGGTAAAATTTTGGTGCGGAAATTCCAGCATTCCATCTAAATTTTTCTTCTTCTCGTGCTTTATCTTTGGGAGACTGACAGCTTATAAATAAACCTAACAGTAAAATAAAATTAACGATTCTCATAAATTTTTCTTTATTGCTCTTGCCAATAATCAACATCTGGTGTATTTAATGGCTCTTTGCCTTTCTCCCATTTAGGAAATATAAAATCTTTTGGTAATATATATTCCGGGGATAGTTGCTTTTCTATTTTGTAATCATATCTTCCAAGTTTAAAGACCATAATTTTTTTTTCTACATTTTTACCATTTAATGATAATGTACCAAATACAGCATCTTTATGTTCATCTTTTTCAATACGTATAAGTAATCTTTTAAAAATTCCTGATTTTAAAAGATTTTCTAAATTTTGGGGCAAAATTATTTTACCACTATACCATTGTCTGTTTTTATAGTTTTTTTCATAAGTGTACCAGCTAATATCTAATTGAACAGGAGATTTATGCTTTTTTTCTACAATATTTTTTGTTCTTATTTCTTTTTCGCCCCAAGGAACAAATGAATCAGATTTGTCTAATGAAAACCAAGAGCCATCTTTTGCATTAAATGTCAAATGATAACCATAAGATTCTTCTCTACTGCTAAACCCAATATCATAGTTATACTCTTTTTCACCAGTTTCCCAAATTTTATATGGCACGCCATGAAAACTTATATACTTTAAAATATCTTTGGCTTCATATCCTTTCGAAGACCAAAGAGAAACGGAATGAGCATCATATCGTCCATCTTGGCTTATTTTTTTAGCTTTGAATTTTACAATTTCTGTATTTATCCCACTTGCCTGCATCCAAATTGTCACATTACCACCAGGTGCCATACCTGCAACCAAAACTGCATAATCTTCCTTTCTTCCACTAAATGGGTCTATAATCCCTTTGCTGAATAATTCAAGCATCTTCTTTCTAGGCAATTTAAAACCTCCTTCGTAATTTATTAAATCAAAACCACAACGCCATTTTACAAAAACACTATCGGGAACTGGTTTAAATTTAGCTCCTCCTGTATAGCCTCCACTTGTTATTCCCCAACCTTGAGCTGACGCAATGCTAGCAGAAGCACCACCAATCCCTTTCCCTTTATATAAATATTCTACAAATGGAGCTCCATAAGTATAATTCTTTGGTGCAGAAATACCAGCATTCCAATTAAACTTATCCTGGTCTTTTGCTTTATCTTTGGGGGATTGGCAACTTGCCAATAAACCAAGTAGTAAAAAAATAAAACTAACGATTCTCATAAATTTTTCTTTTATAACTGATATTTCCATTTTCATCTTTTGAATATGCTACAGGATGGTTTATAAAACCGTAGTTTCCTAATAAATAATGATCCCCGGTTTTAGAATAAAGGGCATCCAGACCACCATAATGAGCCGATAAATGTACATACTTATTGCAAATATGACTATACATTTCGACAGGAAGATTATAAACCTCATTAGCTTGTTTTTTGCTTATATCAATCATTTTTGCTAAATAGTCTTTTAGCACAGTGTCATTTTCTGGGATTTCATGTTCAAAACTATTAGGTATATCATTAGGACTCAATTCATAATTTTCATAAAATGGAACGCCATTATCAATTGCTTTCTGAAGCATTACATACATAGGCACTAAACTGTATTTATTTGAAATTACCCGCTCATCGGTTATCATATAATGGTCTGATATTTTTCTTTCGCTAAGCATGTGTTTTTTGGTCGGATCGTACATCCATTCTTTTGGAGATACGTAATCTCCAGGTCTTTGTACCTCATTGCTTTCTATTACAGGAAACCCATCATCAAACAATGGCTCTGCTGTTACCTCCTGATAGTGATCGTAGGTATTAACGATATTAATTTCTGCTTTATCTTTAGAAAAATAACGGCTTGTATAAAATTCCTTTACTTTTTGTTTTTCTGCTAAGATCGTAGTATTATCAACAGGAACATCAAAATAATCGACCACTGTTTTATATTTATCAAGACTTGCATAGCCGCCTCCAATATCAGAATGAGCTCCCAGCATGTACAACGTATAACCTGCATCTGTAGGAGTGAGTGCAAAATTTTCTCTCCACTCGTTTTGAGCCACAATATGAAATACTTTTTTTATGCCCAAACCTGTCAGACTTGTTTTTATCGTTTGTAACATCGCTTGCCCTATACTAGTCACGATTCCGATTCCCGGAATAACCGAAAGTTTGTATCCTAAATTGTCCCTGACCACCATATCACCCACTACAGTATCAAAAACACCTAAAAACCGAATCTCTATTTCGTATGTTTTACCTGCCGGCACGAATCCGTTGTCTTTTAAGTGCTGCCCAAGCAATCCTCCTGCATGTCTTCTTAATATGATTTTTCCCGAAGGCATTGGATACTTATCATAAGGGTCATTGACCATTTCATTTTCATACACTTCCTTTTTCTTCACTTCATTACAAAAATGCCTGGCTGCTGCTGCGCCCCGGCTAAAACCAAAAACATCAAAAACTATTTTATTAATTTTTTTGGTTTTAGGGATAGCACTAAATTGTAATTTAATCAATTTTTCAATACCTTCTTCTACACGTCCGATTATGCCCCAGTCATGCCGCCCAAACGCTGAACCCAAAATATCATCTTCTTCATCTTTTTTGGTACCTATCCCTTCTACATATTGTTTTAGAATTACATAATCTCCATATTCTGGATGACCTCCATTTTCAGATGTTTTATCTCTTTCAAAATTCTTTTTTTCTTTATACAAATCAAAAAGTTTTGCAATATTAGAATACGGATTCCAGTAGCTGTCTCTATCTAACACTTTTACTTTAACATTAACTTCTTTATTATTTTTATCCTTAACGGTTTTTACAAATTTAAAACTGGAAGGAATCGTGTCTGCTTTATAAAACTTATCATTAGAATCGACTTTAGAATAATATGTTTTTTCAGAATTATACCGGTTGTTTCCTGTCCCATCAAAAAACATCCCTATATAAACATTTACAGAGTCGTCACTTTCGACGTAATTTGTCGTTAATTTTTCTGGCTTTACATCTAATTTAACACCGTCCTGATCTGCAAATGTTTTTATTTTTTTTGCATTTGTAATAATGCTTCCATTAGAATAAAAAGTGATTTTCCCATCGGAAGTAATTTGTGTTTTACCACTTACATTTCTCTCCTTCATACTAATAGAAATTACTAGGTTCTGAACTATTATGAATGATCTGTTTTTGTGAATGTTTTGTAAATTCTTCCACTGAAGAAATAACAACATCTTTATCACCATTAAATATGAGTTCCTTGACTGTATGAGATTCTAAATTACCTTCTACTCTTTCTATAAAATTACCCGCAATTGTGCTGTTTTTATTTCCCGTAACGACTTCTGTCTTTATGCCTCCAATTGTTTCAATGGCATCTACACCCACAGTTTCGGTTTTGTTAACACCTACCGAAGTTGATAAATTATTAGAAACATTAATATCCATATCAGTACAATTAAAAGAAATTCTATTTGGTGCATTAACATTGATGTTGCCTTTTCCATCCATTTGATAAGTATTTCCACTAGGATCTTCTATTAAAATGCTGCCTTCTGCATCATTAAAAACCATTTTAGTACCTGAACGGGTATGAATTACTTTTTGATCATTACCACCCGAACTATAACCGGAACTTTCTATGCCGTTGTAATGTGTTCCTAAAACATACGGATTCTGTGCATTGCTCCCTTCAAAACCTACTAAAACCTCTTCACCAATTTCCGGAATAAAGTAAAATCCTTTTCCTGAACCTGAATGTGGCTGTATCATACGAAGCCATTCACTTGAATTGTTTCCGCCTGCCCAGTTGAACTGTACTTTTACACGTCCTAATCCTTCCGGATCTTTTTTTGGTTTACGATGCTGAAAACCTGTCCAAGTCCTAACGGAAAATAAGAGGTTCCGCTGTAATACACACTATTGGCGTCGCTACCTGCAGTTTGCAGTTTGACCATTTCTTCGATTTCTTCACTGCTTTGGGCATTGGTCGTGTAAGCTCCATTATTCAAATCGTTTTGGGTAACGGTTCCCTGGTTATGACCTACAACAGCAGAGAAGCTGTCTTTACTTCCTGAGGATGTTCTTGCTGAGGAATTACGAATATTGGCAGCTCCATTGTAATCATACCCTCCTAAAGAAATTTTATGGGAAGCCATATTGGTCTGGATTTTAAAACCATGCAGCGAAGATCCGTTGATGAGTTTTATTTTACTGGTTTTGGTTTGTCCGAACTGCATTCGCATTCCGTCAAAATAAAACCATTGCCCGTAACGTCTGGCCAATCGTTTTAAGAAATCAAAATTGGTTTCATTATATTGAGCCATATATTTGAACTCCTGAAGATAGGTAGATTTTATAGCATCTCTTTCGTAAAACTCTCCAGGACCTTCTGCTAAAATATCCAATACGATATTATCCATCCCTCTTTGCTGGTAGGTTCTTGATTTTTTCATGTCATCCAGAACGATAGTATGGCTAATACCTTTTACATGCAATCCTTCGGCGCTGCCATGAAGATCTATAGAAGATAATTCTGTAATGATTCCTTTGCTCATCAACCGGATTCCGGTAAGGCTTTTGAAGGTAAAGATAACTTCATCTCCAAGATATGTTCGCAAAGCCTTTGCCTGATCTGCCGGATTTATAATCGCTTTGCCTGTATATTGCCATACAAAAGAAAAATGATGGTGATCTGCCATCTTTTGGGACAGTTCTAAATTATGATAAACTACATTTTGGGTAAAGCTCCCTATGCTGATATGTACCTGTTCTGAAAAATGTCCCATAAGTTATTTGGTGATATATTAAGTAAGAATTTATTTCCAAAAACAACCCTTAAAGTTAATTATCCAAATATATTTCCTTATAATTTATACGGTTTTTTTTACATATTAAAGCTACAGCTATAAAGCCTAATTTATACTGCAAAAAAAAAACGCTGTAAAACAAAAATCTTACAGCGTTGACAGTTCTATGAATTCAAACTTTATATTAGTATGCTCAATAATTTTCTATAATCATTTATATTTCAAAGTTTTTTTATTTGGCAGCTTCAATTTTTGCTTTTACCTCCGCTTCACTTCCTTCAAAAACTTCAGTAGTTGTTTTGCCATTTTCTGTTTTTGTTAAAGTTCCTGTGGTAACTCCGTTTACGGTAGCCAAATTAACTTCAACACGTTTTTTATCATATTTACTGGTATCAAAACAATCTGTTTTTTGATGAACGTATTTTCCGTTTGCATCAAAATGAGCCAGGCATTTTGCTGTTTCTTCTTCAGAGCAGCCTTTTTCTTTACACATTTTAATACATTCTGCTTTGGTCATGCCAGACATATCTCCACATTTAGACACTCCACCTGCATGCATTTCCATTTTACAGCAGGAACCTTTTGCGGCAATATCTGACGAAGCATGTCCGTCACCTAAAATTGGTGCAATCACCAATCCTATCAGACAAGTCAGTTTAATTAAAATATTCATTGAAGGCCCAGAAGTGTCTTTAAACGGATCTCCAACAGTATCTCCGGTTACTGCTGCTTTATGAGCATCAGAACCTTTATAAGTCATTTCGCCGTTGATCATTACTCCGGCTTCAAAAGATTTTTTCGCATTATCCCAGGCACCTCCTGCGTTGTTCTGAAAAACAGCCCAAAGTACTCCTGAAACGGTAACTCCGGCCATATACCCTCCTAACATTTCAGCAATTAACTGATTATTGTCTATATAAACCAATTTTCCTAAAAGTACAATAGCAATTGGAAAACCAATTGTTAAAATCCCTGGAAGCATCATTTCGCGTAAAGCGGCTTTTGTAGAAATTTCAACACATTTTCCATATTCCGGTTTTCCGGTTCCTTCCATAATACCCGGAATTTCCTTAAACTGGCGACGCACTTCGTACACCATATCCATCGCTGCTTTTCCAACAGAGTTCATCGCTAATGCCGAGAAAACAACCGGAATCATTCCTCCGACAAATAACATCGCTAAAACCGGCGCTTTGAAAATATTGATTCCGTCAATTCCCGTAAAAGTAACATATGCTGCAAATAAGGCTAATGAAGTCAAAGCCGCAGAAGCAATCGCAAATCCTTTTCCTGTTGCAGCAGTTGTGTTTCCTACTGAATCTAAAATATCTGTTCTGGTGCGAACTTCTTTTGGCAATTCGCTCATTTCTGCAATTCCTCCCGCATTGTCTGAAATTGGTCCGAAAGCATCAATTGCCAATTGCATGGCTGTTGTTGCCATCATTGCAGATGCCGCTAAAGCAACTCCGTAAAATCCAGCCAAAGCATACGAAATCCAGATCGCCGCAGCAAACAAAATTACGGTTGGAAAAGTAGAAATCATTCCTGTTGCCAAACCTGCAATTACATTAGTTCCGGCTCCGGTAGATGATTTCTGAACAATCGCTAATACTGGTTTTGTCCCTAATCCTGTATAATATTCTGTTACGGATGAAATTGCTCCACCAACCACTAATCCGACTAAAGTAGCGTAGAAAACACGCAATGATGAAATATCTTTTGATCCTTCTCCAAAGAAAGTCATCTGCATTGTTTCAGGAAGCATGTGTTTTACTAAAAAGAAACAAGCTACTGCAGTTAAAACAATAGAAATCCAGTTTCCTATATTTAACGCTTTTTGAACTTGCGCTTCTTTAGCATTATCATCTGAAATTTTGACTAATGTCGTTCCAATAATGGAGAACAAAATTCCGAAACCGGCAATCGCCATCGGAAGTAAAATTGGACCAATTCCGCCAAAAGCATCATTGATACTTCCACCCATATCTTTTATCACATAATTCCCCAAAACCATTGCTGCCAAAACAGTCGCCACATAAGATCCAAACAAATCGGCTCCCATACCGGCAACATCTCCAACATTATCACCAACATTGTCTGCAATTGTTGCCGGATTACGAGGATCATCTTCCGGAATTCCTGCTTCAACTTTACCAACTAAATCAGCCCCAACATCGGCTGCTTTTGTGTAGATTCCGCCTCCAACTCTGGCAAATAATGCAATTGATTCTGCACCAAGTGAAAATCCTGCTAAGGTTTCAAGAACTACGGTCATTGTTTCGGTGTCTTTCCAGACTCCGCCAGAAAAAAGATTAAAGAATATTATGAAAAAGGTGGTTAAGCCTAAAACTGCCAAACCTGCAACTCCAAGTCCCATTACGGTTCCGCCTCCAAAAGAAACTTTCAACGCCTGTGGTAAACTTGTTCTGGCTGCCTGAGTGGTTCTAACGTTTGTTTTGGTTGCGATTTTCATCCCGATGTTACCTGCATAAGCTGAAAATAATGCTCCAAAAATAAATGCAACTACGATTAATAAATGTGTTTTTACACCTGGAATAAAAGTAATTCCTGCCAAAGCTAAGCTTGCAATAATTACGAAGATGGTCAATAGTTTATATTCGGCTTTTAAGAAGGCTAAGGCTCCTTCGTAAATGTGATCTGAGATTTCTTTCATCTTACCATCGCCGGCATCTTGTTTTAAAACCCAACTCCTTTTTATTCCCATGAAAAGTAATCCTAAAACTGCCATTGCAATAGGCAGGTAAATCATAAATGCATTCATATTTTATTGGTTTTGGTTAATAGTCAACAAACTAACTCTAACGAATTTAAAAAAAAAAGCAATACTCTTAACGAAGTATTGCTTTTTTTACAAAATATGATGCCTTAAATTATTTAATACTAAATAATCCTTCCGGTTTATTTTCAATTTGATTAAAACGCTCTGTACATTCTTTAATAATAGCGAATGCTTCGTTTACGTCTCCCCATCCTTCTACATCTACTTTTTTGTTTTCAAGGTCTTTGTAAACCTGGAAGAAATGCTCGATTTCTTTCAATAAGTGTCCGTTAATATCAGAAAGGTCGTTTAATGAATTCCAGATTGGATCAGAAACCGGCACACAGATAATTTTTTCATCCGGACCTTTATCATCTGCCATGTGGAAAACTCCAATTGGCTTAACTTCTATCACACATCCAGGGAAAGTTGGTTCGTTGATCAAAACCAATACATCAAGAGGGTCACCGTCAAGAGCTAAAGTTTCAGGAATAAATCCGTAATCTGCAGGGTACATCATCGAAGAGAATAACATTCTGTCGAAACGCATTCTTTTGATTTCAAAATCGTACTCATATTTATTTCTGCTTCCTCTTGGTATTTCGATTAATACATCGAAAGTTGTTAGTTTGTCTGCGGTCATTTTTACTTTTTATTATTTCTATAATTTCGATTGCAAAAGTAACCCAAAGAATCCTTTTTTACAATGAAAAAAATACATTAATCTATATACTTTATTCATTAATTAATATACTTTCCTTTTATATAACAGATAGTTAATATGTAATCTTGCGATTTCGCTTATTTAAGTAATAATGCCAAAGCAAATAAGTCGCATAAGACCTGTACGGGCTCCACTGTTCAGTGTGGATTTCCATCTCCTCTTTGTCATGAATATTCAATAATTCTTTGATCGTATTTATGACTGCAATATCACCAAGCGGAATCAAATCCGGCTCCTGAAGACAAAACATTAAATAGATATCGATTGTCCAGTTTCCTATGCCTTTTAATTTAATGAGTTCTTCCCGAACTTCTTTTGCCGATTTTGACGCGAGGCTTTCGATAGCTAATTTTTTATCCAAAACTGCTTCTGAAAGAATCTTGATATATTTTGTTTTTTGACGGCTTACCCCAAGCATTCTAAACTCTTCGTCTGCCAAAACCGACATTGTTTCGGGATTGCAAATTGTATAATTTTTAATTTTTAAGAAGGTTGCTTTCGCCGAATCTATAGAAACCTGTTGTTCGAGAATTAATAAAACTAAAGTTTCAAAACCCTGAGGTCTTTTAGGAATTGTTGGCAATCCATATTTCTCTATGATTTGCTGAAATATTGGATTTTTAGTTAATAAATAATCAATAGCTTCTTGCATAACGTGATTTTTTTAGCCCCGATAGTAGAGGAAATCCTTTTATTTTTTCTTTAAAAAATAAAAGATTACTTCACTTAAATCTTATTTTAATCGGAATTCAGTCAACTTCATTTGAAACGGATAGCGGGATTAGCTTCTAAAATTAAATAAAAAAAGAATCTCGCAAAGGCGCAGAGACGCAAAGAATTTAAAAACTTAGCGACTTGGCGTCTTTGCGAGATTATTAAAAGTTTGAACTTTACTTAATCTTATTAAAATCTTTAAAAATAGAATCCAAAAGATCCTTTTACTGCAAATTTAGCAGCATCCGGCATATTCAAATAATTACCTCTCCATGAAAAATCAATTCTGAAAACTTTAAAGATATTTCCAATTCCGGCATTATATTCCCAATATACTTTTTCCGGAGCATTATAAGGTAATCCTGACGCGTTTAAAGCACGATTTTCATCAGAAATTGTTCCATGAACGGCTCTGACACCTATAAACTCTCTCCAGTTCAGTTTTCTCATAAATGGAATACGGGCAAACAATCTTCCTCCAAAATCATGATTCCATTGCAATGTTGTGTACTGATCCGTTACAAATTCATAGAAATTCAGGTTGCTAAATGTATTTTCGATTGTAAAATACGTTTGGTTCCCCGGAATTACACTCATTAATCCTAACGGAATGGCACCAAAAGTTTTTCCAGTTTCAAGGGTAATATTTGTTCTTCCTAATGGTCCTATAATAATGGGCTGTCTATAAAATAACTGTACTTTTTCATAAGCAAAATCACTATTCATAACTCCTTTAAGTCCATAACTGAAATTCACAAAGAAATGACTGAAAGGACTATCAACAAGATCACGCTCTACCCCATAACCAATGGTTTTACGATTTGGCATAAATTCGAACTGGATATTGGCCTCAGTTTGTGTCACTTTATTTTCAATCACACCAGACGGATCTGAAGCAGACGGCAGAACCTTATAATAGTCCAGACTAAATGTCTGAGATGCCGATTCTAACGTTCTATACGAAAAACCTGCTGAAACAATAAAGTTTTTCTTAGCCTCCATTTCAACAGAAACGTTACTCAAATTAATATTGGTTAGTTTTCCGTTGCTTCCTGTTGTAAACAAAGCCGAAGAAGCAAAACTTCTTCCTAAAACATCATTTGTAGTGGTTAAACTCGCGCCTATTTGTTCAATATCGCGCCTGTTTCCGCCAGAAATAATTACCCGGTTTTTCTTATCAACCATCCATTTTCCTGAAACACCATATTTGAACTTATTATCATCAAAACCATAGGCAGTGTAGGCTTGTATACGCCAAGGATCATTTGGTCCAAAATAGGTTCTTCCTCCAACTCTTAATCGTAAACCTTCGACTTCATTATAACCAAAGGTTGAAAAGATAGGTCCGTAATCAAAGTTTTTAAATTCGACATAACCACTTCCTAAAATCGAAACTAAACTATAAAGCTGTTTAAATTTCTTGACTGTCTGTAAAGTATCGAGCATTTTATAAATACCCTGCTCATCCTTGTTTAGCTTTTCAAAACGATTTTCTTCCCAAAATTCATCCGGTCGTTGATAAACAGCGTTGTCTATAAAATTGACTTCTTCTTTATAAAATTTTTCCGGTTTTTGAATGTTGAATTTATGATTGCGATACAAAGTCGTTCGTTTTCCATAAACTCCTTTTGATTTTTCCTTTTTGTTTAAAGCAAAATCAGACATCATATAGTCACGGGTTAAGAGAAAAACAGAGTCGTTCTCAACTTCAAATTCCTGTTCAATGTAGATATCTTTTACCCAGTTAATATTGGCACTTTTGGTAACACCCATATTAATTTTCTTGATAGCAAAAGTGGTATCGTTTACCCAGAAATCTCCCTTAAACGTTAATTCGTTTTTACGTCTTGGATAAAAAACAATATTATAACACCATTTTTTATCTATAAAAGCACTGTCTTTCAGTACGTAATTATAAACATCTATTCCCGTTTTCGAAAGTGGGCTTGTAAAACTCTTATCGAAAAATTTAAGATGATTGTCGTAAATATTATAGTCAGAATAAAGATCTTTTACAAAAGACAAAATCTGCTGATTCCCATTGAATCCGGACATTTTGTTTCCTGTAATATTTTCCTTAACTTTTTTTAATTTATTATCCCCGTAAACATCATAAACAGATTCGTTGATGAAAATTGGTAAATAGGTTTTTCCGGTAACATCAGAAGTATCCACATGCTTGAAAACGAACTCCATTCCTTTAAAAAGTTTATTTTTCATAAAAGCACTATCAATAGTGTTCATGTCAAATTCGACTTTTTCGTACTTCTGCATTTGATATTGATTGAATTGGTAGAGACCGTTTTTACGTTTCCTTTCCCATATTTTTCTCAAAATATCCAATGCCGGATTATTCTTTTTTGATGTTTTCCCTGTAAAAATTACAACTTCACTAAGTGCTTCGGGCTCGTTTAAAACAATCTTAAAATCATAGTTTACAGCTTTTTCTAAAGGAATTTCTTTATCTGAAAATCCTGCCGAAGTAACCAGTAAAGCAGTATAAGTATTTGGCGATTCTAAATAAAAACGACCATCTTCATTTGAAACGATACCCGTATTTGAGCCCTTAAAAACAACATTTGCAAACGGAATAGGCTGATTGGATTTGTCCATAACAATTCCACTCACTTTAGTTTGCGCTAAAACATTATTTGCAAAAGCAAATACAAAAAACAGACTAAGGAAAATTATTCTTTTCATATTACGGCAAAAAAAAACTTCATCAATGAACTATGACTGATGAAGTTTTTATGAATTTTGTATGTATTATTATTTGTACATTACTTTTTTCACTGCTTTTACTACATCAGCTGCATTTGGCAGCCAGTCTTTTAGTAAAACAGGAGAATAAGGTGCTGGTGTATCAGCTGTTGTAATACGCTGAATTGGCGCATCAAGAAAGTCAAAAGCCTGTTCTTGTACAATATAGGTGATTTCAGATGAAATGCTGGCAAATGGCCAGGCTTCTTCTAAGATAACCAAACGATTTGTTTTTTTAACTGATTTTAAGATCGCTTCATTGTCCATTGGACGAACGGTTCTTAAATCGATGATCTCACAAGAGATTCCTTCTTTGGCTAATTCATCAGCAGCAATAAAAGCTTCTTTGATAATTTTTCCAAAAGAAACAATCGTAACATCTTTTCCTTCACGTTTAACATCGGCAACTCCTAACGGAATTGTATATTCTCCGTCCGGCACTTCTCCTTTATCACCATACATTTGCTCAGATTCCATGAAGATTACAGGATCATTATCACGGATAGCTGATTTCAAAAGTCCTTTAGCATCGTAAGGTGTCGAAGGAACTACAACTTTAAGTCCCGGAGTGTTAGCAAACCAGTTTTCTAAAGCCTGAGAGTGAGTTGCTCCTAATTGACCTGCAGAAGCAGTTGGTCCACGAAAAACGATAGGCACATTAAATTGTCCACCTGTCATTTGACGCATTTTAGCAGCATTATTTATAATTTGATCAATACCAACTAAACAGAAGTTGAAAGTCATATATTCTACAATTGGTCGGTTACCATTCATTGCAGAACCTACTGCAATTCCTGTAAAACCAAGTTCAGCAATTGGAGTATCAATTACTCTTTTTTCGCCAAATTCAGCAAGCATCCCTTTTGAAGCTTTGTATGCTCCGTTATATTCTGCAACTTCTTCGCCCATTAAATATATGGATTCATCGTGACGCATTTCTTCGCTCATCGCTTCGCAAATGGCCTCTCTAAATTGTATTGTTCTCATAGTTGTATATTATGTTCTTTTTTTCTGATGAGCAAAAATAAATATTTTAAATAACTTAAAAGCATAAATTAAGTCTAAAAAAAAGGAAGATTCTGCATTAATTATAGTTTACTGCTGTTTTCAACCTAAAAAGTACCTTTTCCTTAATTACGAAATCGATTTCTTTATAAAGATTATTCAAATAATTATTTTTTTCAGACAAACTTATTATAATTTGTTGGATTCTTCAATGCTAAAAGTTTCTTTTAAGTAGTGCAATCAAAAGAAGCAGGCTATAATTATACAAAGTTTTAAAAAACGGAAATTACTTTTTAAAAATCACAACTATTTGAAAATTTAATATTTGCAATAAAAATCTTTCTAAACGGCACTTTTAAATCATTCTAAAATAATGTTTTTAATCTAACACTCTTTATATTTTCCGGTCTTAAGCGAAATCGTAATAGTTTTTAAAAATATTATGCGTGCATAGTATAATTATTCCAAATTAAATTCTAAATTTGTAAAAGCATATTATAAATTCAAAATATATACTTATGAAAATACTAGTTTGCATCAGCCATGTGCCTGATACTACTTCAAAAATCAACTTCTCCAATGGCGACTCAGAATTTGATACCAATGGTGTACAATATGTAATTAATCCTAATGACGAGTTTGGTTTAACACGTGCAATTTGGTTTCAGGAACAACAAGGAGCTAACGTAACCGTTGTAAATGTAGGAGGTCCTGATACTGAACCAACTTTACGCAAAGCTTTGGCAATAGGTGCAAACGAAGCGATTCGTGTAAATGCAAATCCTACTGACGGATTTTTTGTTGCAAAACAATTAGCCGAAGTAATCAAAAATGGCGGATACGACTTAGTAATTGCCGGAAAAGAATCTTTAGATTATAATGGCGGAATGGTTCCCGGAATGATTGCCGGAATTTTAGGTTCAAACTTCTTAAATTCCTGCACAAGTTTGACTGTTGATGGTAATAACGTAAAAGCAGTTCGTGAAATCGACGGTGGAAAAGAAACAGTAAGCACTACTCTTCCATTAATCATTGGAGGACAAAAAGGCCTTGTTGAAGAAAAAGATCTTCGTATTCCTAACATGAGAGGAATTATGACAGCAAGAACAAAAGCCCTTACGATTCTTGAGCCTGTTGATGCACCGATAAACACTAAGGCAGTGAAATTTGAAAAACCAGCTCCTAAATCAGCAGTAAAATTAGTTCCTGCAGATAACTTAGATGAGCTAATCAATTTATTACACAACGAAACGAAAGTAATCTAACCGTCAAAAAGTCGAAAGTCAAAAGTCGAAAGTCAAAAGTCGAAAGTCAAAAGTCGAAAGTCAAAAGGGGAAATCAATAATATTTATCTTTATGACTTTACACTTTTAAACTTTATAACTAAAAATAAAAATTATGTCAATATTAATATATGCAGAATCTGCAGAAGGAAAATTTAAAAAAGTAGCTTTTGAATTAGCTTCTTATGCTAAAAAAGTAGCTGAGTCATTAGGCACTACTGTTACGGCTTTGGCTGTAAACATGAGTGATGTTAGCGAATTAGCTAAATACGGGGTTGATAAAGTTTTAAAAGTAAACAATGAGAAATTAGCTGGCTTTACAGCGAAAGCTTACGCTGATGTAATTAAACAGGCAGCTCAAAAAGAAGGGACTAAATTAGTTTTGCTTTCTTCAACAACAGACAGTATTTATCTTTCATCATTGGTAGCCGTTTCTTTAGAAGCCGGTTTTGCTTCAAATGTGGTTGGATTACCAGTTAGTACAGCTCCTTTTCAGGTAAAAAGAAATGCTTTTTCAAACAAAGCTTTCAACATAACAGAAATTAGCACAGATATTAAGGTTCTTGGACTTGCTAAAAACTCTTACGGAATTTTTGAAAGTACAGGATCTGCAACAGAAGAAGATTTTAATCCTACAATCGGAGATAATGATTTTGGTGTAAAAGTAGAATCTGTCGAAAAAGTAAGCGGTAAAGTATCTATCGCTGATGCTGACATTGTAGTTTCTGGTGGACGCGGATTAAAAGGTCCTGAAAACTGGGGATTAATCGAAGATTTAGCTGCTGTATTGGGAGCTGCAACAGCATGCTCTAAACCAGTTTCTGATTTAGGATGGAGACCTCACAGTGAACACGTTGGACAAACAGGCAAGCCAGTTGCCACAAATTTATATATTGCCGTTGGAATTTCAGGAGCTATCCAGCATATCGCAGGTATCAACTCATCAAAAGTAAAAGTGGTTATA
The DNA here is from genome assembly GCF_000735715.2 of Flavobacterium chungangense LMG 26729. Lineage (NCBI taxonomy): Bacteria > Pseudomonadati > Bacteroidota > Flavobacteriia > Flavobacteriales > Flavobacteriaceae > Flavobacterium > Flavobacterium chungangense. The sequence goes on along the minus strand of NZ_JASY01000002.1, from coordinate 550,089 downwards.
AATAGTGATCCCGAAGCTCCTTTCTTTAAAGTAGCAGATTATGGTATAGTAGGAGACGCATTTGAAATCGTGCCAAATTTAATTGAGAAATTAAAAGCTTTTAAAGCACAGCATTCATAATTTAAAAATCTCTATAAAAATATAGCCACCTAAAAACAAGATAATTGTATCTTTGCTTTAGGTGGCTTTTTTGTTCCATATTTTTTGATTAAAATTGCACCTTTATTTCGAATCAAAAAAAGTATTAAAATGAGGTACTAAGTGCCTTTTTTACAAACATATATGAGTCTAGTAAAACTATCAATAAAAGGAATTTCATACAGTCAAACTCAAAATGGCGCTTATGCCTTAATTTTGAACGAAGTCGATGGCGAAAGAAAATTACCAATTGTTATTGGTGCTTTTGAAGCCCAGTCAATCGCTATTGCATTAGAAAAAGAAATTAAACCTCCTCGCCCATTAACACATGATTTATTCAAAAATTTCGCTGAAAGATTTGATATCGTTGTAAAACAAGTCATTATTCACAAATTAGTTGACGGCGTTTTTTATTCAAGTTTAATTTGCGAAAGAGATAAAATCGAAGAAATTATTGATGCAAGAACATCTGATGCAATTGCTTTGGCATTGAGGTTTAGCGCTCCGATTTTTACTTATAAAAATATTTTAGATAAAGCAGGAATTTATTTGAAATCGAATACTGCTGACGCTGATCAGGGTTCTCAGGAACTTGACGATGTACTTTCTAATCCTGAAACTTTTGGGCATGAAGAAGAAACCAATCAATCCGGAGATGTTTATGCTAAACACAGTTTACAAGAGCTAAACGAACTTTTAGATCAGGCTGTTTCTCAGGAAGATTATGAAAAAGCAGCAAAAATAAGAGACGAAATTTCAAGAAGATAATTTTAAGGCTATAAGCCATAAGCTTTAGGCAATAAGCTTAAAGCACAAAACATAAAAAAACAAGCTAAAAGCAATTAGGAAAAAGCCTAAAGCTTATGGCTTAAAGCTTAAAGCAATCATGAAACAATACTTAGACCTGGTAAAACACGTTTTAGAAAACGGCAATCAAAAAGGTGACCGAACCGGAACCGGAACTAAAAGCGTCTTTGGCTACCAGATGCGTTTTGATTTAAGCGAAGGCTTTCCAATGGTCACAACCAAAAAATTACACTTAAAGTCAATTATTTATGAATTGCTTTGGTTTTTAAAAGGAGATACCAATATCAAATACCTACAGGAAAACGGAGTGAAAATATGGGATGCCTGGGCAGACTCAAATGGTGATTTAGGACCGGTTTACGGGCATCAATGGCGCAATTGGAACAGCGAGGAAATCGATCAGATTTCTGAGTTAATTACCGAGTTGAAAACAAATCCAAACAGCCGAAGAATGTTAGTTTCGGCATGGAATCCATCAGTTCTTCCGGATACTAAAAAATCATTTGAGGAAAATGTAGCAAACAATAAAGCTGCCTTACCTCCCTGCCATGCCTTTTTTCAGTTTTATGTAAGCAGTCCGGATCTCGAAAAAGGTGAAACAAAAGGAAAATTATCCTGTCAATTGTACCAACGAAGTGCTGATATCTTTTTAGGCGTTCCTTTTAATATTGCTTCTTATGCTTTATTGACCATGATGATTGCTCAGGTTTGCGATTTAGAATATGGTGAATTTATTCATACTTTTGGTGACGCCCACATTTACAACAATCATTTTGAACAACTGGAATTGCAATTAACACGTGAACCAAAACCATTACCAAAAATGATTTTAAATCCTGAGATTAAAAACATCTTTGATTTTGATTATAATGATTTTACACTTTTAGATTACGAACCACACGCGGGAATAAAAGGAAGTGTTGCTGTATAGTTTTATAAAAAAATCCGCTTAAATTTAAGCGGATTTTTTTATAAAACTAAAACACTATTTTCACTTCCTGCAAAATCATTCCATCTGTATGAATCTGCTTCAGGATCATTCACATACAATCCATCAATTACATACTTAAACTCATAAATAGCATCTTTTACCAAGTCATAAGTAGCTTTAAAAGTTCCGTTTTTTAGTTTACTCAAAGTTCCTTCCTCTATGTTCCAGTTATTAAAATCTCCAACTACAGCCACAGAATTAGCATCTTTCGCTTCAATTGCAAATGTTACTTTACAAACTGGTTTAGTTTTTACAAATTGCTTTTTTAAAGACATAACAGTTTCATTTTTAGGTTTATACCTCAAAGTTCGCAAATTCAGTTCAGTAAACAATGCCTATCGATATGATTTATCATTCTGGCAATTAGAAACATTTTTTTTACAATATCCCTATTTTAAAGCCTTAAAATTTTTGAATTCGGATTTATCGCCAATTTTGAAGCAAATATTATTTATTGAAAATAGTGAGTTCTCAAAATAAATTATAACTTTATATTCTAATTTTTAATAATTTATGGAAAAAGAAGTGCACGAACAATACGAATATGCCCGTAAAAGAATTAGACAAAAAAAAGTATTATATTTTCATTTTGTACTTTTTCTGTTAGGAAGTTTATTCTTATTTGTTGCTGATGTTTTTTTTGGATTACGTATTGGTGAAGAAAAAAATTGGTGTATTTGGATCATTACATTATGGTTTTTTATTTTTATTTTGCACTTCATAAAAATTTACATAACCGATAGATTTATGAATAAAAAATGGGAAAGAGAGCAAATCGAACGCTTAGTTTCACTTCAGCAAAAGAGAATCAATCAATTAGAATCTTCCATAAGTGAAACTCCTGAAAATAATATTTAGTTTTAATATACTATGCTTATAATGATAGCGGCCGTTGCCGAAAACAATGCCTTGGGAAAAAAAAACAAATTAGTTTGGCATCTCCCAAATGATTTTAAAAGATTCAAATCTCTTACGACCAATCACCATATTATAATGGGGAGAAAAACTTTTGAAAGTTTCCCGAAACCGTTACCAAACAGGACACATATTGTAATATCCCGTCAGGAAAATTACAACCCCGGAGGTTGTATTGTGGTTGACAGTATTGAAAAAGCCATTGCACTATGCCCAGAAAATGAAGATTCATATATTATAGGAGGAGGAGAAATTTATACTTTAGGATTACAGTATGCTGATATAATAGAAATAACACGCGTACATCATACTTTTGACGCTGATGCCTTTTTTCCTAAATTTAATGAACGGGAATGGCAATTGGTAGAATCCGAAGAAAACTTCAAAGATGACACCCATCTTTATGACTATACGTATGAAACGTATATCAGAAAATAAAAAAACATCCTCAATTTCTTGAGGATGTTTTTATTTAAATCCAATGATTAGAGCAATGACCTACTCCTGAAACAATATTTGATAACATAAAATAAAAATTACAAATATTAAAAATACTCCGGAAAGGAATATGATAACATTTGATATTTTTTGAGAGTACATCTCAAAAAAACCCTTAATACCAAATACCACGAAGGTACTAAAGGCAAAGAAAATTAAAATTTCCAAAAACAAATTTAATCCTAAGAACGTATTTTGCACTTTAAATATAATACTGCTCTCAAAAACAGTACTTTCAAAACAGCTTACAAGAACAAATGAGATGCTAAGCGCAAAGAGCACCCATTTGATTTGGGTCATTGTATCTCTATTTATCATTGAAAAAATATTAACATTTTTACAGATGCTAAATTGACCAATAAATACGTTACCTACAATACCCACTTTTAGTGATTTTATAACCAAGTCTGAAAAAACATTTTCTATCCTAATTGAGAAACACAATTGCAGTTAAATACTTTATGTTATATTTGCGTAAATAAAAAAAATGTCTGAAAAAATAACTCCGTACAAAAACTCAACATTAGGCAAAAAAGAACAAGTTGCACAAATGTTTGACACTATATCAGGAAATTACGATAATTTAAATCGTGTAATTTCGTTTGGAATAGATGTAAAATGGCGTAAAAAAGTTTTAAAAATAGTTTCTGATTCAAAACCAAAAATCATACTTGACATTGCTACCGGAACCGGAGATCTGGCTATTTTGATGGCACAAAGTAATGCCGAAAAAATTATTGGCCTAGATATTTCAGCCGGAATGCTGGAAGTTGGAAGAAAAAAAGTAGAAGAAAAAAAACTTTCAAACAGAATTGAATTAGTCTTAGCCGATTCTGAAAATATACCTTTTGAGGATAATTATTTTGATGCCATAACTGTTGGCTTTGGTGTTCGAAATTTTGAGAATTTAGAAAAAGGCTTTGCCGAAATTTTAAGAGTTTTAAAACCAGATGGTGTATTTGTAATTTTAGAAACTTCAGTTCCTGTTAAAACACCTTATAAACAAGGATATCGTTTTTACACCAAAAATATACTTCCAATTATCGGAAAATTATTCTCCAAAGATAATTCAGCTTATGGATATTTATCAGAATCTGCAGCTGTTTTTCCTTATGGAGAAGCTTTGAACAATATTTTGAGAAAAATTGGGTTTATAGATGTTGTGGCAATACCGCAAACTTTTGGTGTAGCAACCATATATTCTGCTTCTAAAAAATAGTATGAAAAAAACAGTAATCTTAATTTTATTAGTATTATCGACACAGGGATATTCTCAATTTGCTAAAAGCATGTTTAGCAAAGACCCTATTATTAACCTGGAAAACTGGCAAAAACAACGCCTATACTTTGGGTATTATTTAGGTTTTAACAGCTTTGATTTCAAATTTGATTACAAAGAAGTTGTACAGGATATTCAGGTAAAAAAAACAACAGGGTTTAATGTTGGCGTTGTCGCAGATTTAAGATTGCAGGAATACATCAATTTACGTTTTGAACCAGGTTTGTACTACACAAAACGAGATTTACATTTTGCTAATTTCACTTCAGAAAATGATTATTTAAGAGAAGTTAACAGTACTTACATTCATTTTCCTTTGTTATTGAAGTTTTCAGCTTTACGTACCGGAAATATACGCCCGTTTTTAACTGGAGGACTTTCTACGACTTTAAATTTATCCAGTAATTCAAAATCCAAAGATGATAATTTCGAAGGTACATTTAGAGCTAAAACTTGGAGTTCAGCTTATGAAATTGGCTTCGGTATAGATATCTTCTCAGAATATTTTATTTTTTCGCCATCTATCAGAGGTATGTTTGGCATAACGGATGAATTAATCAGGGACAATAAAACACCTGAAAATCCAAATAGTCCCTGGACAGACAACATAGATTCTATGAAATCGAGAGCAATTTTAATAAATTTTACTTTTCATTAAAACAAAAACCTAACTATTTCGTTTAAACTCACTAAGAACAATAGCGGTGGCGGTGGCTACATTTAAACTTTCGGTTTTTTGTAGTGTCCCAAATCTGGGAATTGTGAGTCGGCTTGTTACCATTTTTTCAATCTCTGCTGAAATACCATTGGCTTCATTACCCATAATAATGATTCCGTTTTGAGACAATACAGATTGATAAATATTTTCACCATTCATAAAAGTTCCAAAAACAGGCAATTTTGCGTTTGTTATAAAAGATTTCAAATCAACATAATTAACATTTACTCTTGTAATAGACCCCATTGTGGCCTGAACTACTTTAGGATTGTAAATATCAACTGTCTCTTTTGAGCAAATAATTTGTTGAATTCCAAACCAGTCGCAAAGCCTTAAAATGGTTCCTAAATTTCCCGGATCACGTATATCGTCTAAAGCTACAATTAAGCCTGAGTCGATTATAGGATTTTCGGCAGGAATTTTGAATACAGCCAAACATGTATTTGGAGTTGACAAAGCACTTATTTTCTTAAGTTCTTGTTCAGTAACAGAAACACGTTTTGAAAACGGAACTGTTTCAAAATCATTTTGTGTGGTAAATAAATGCTCTAATTCAAAATTGGATTGCAACAATTCCTGAATTACTTTTATTCCTTCAGCAAAAAATAATTGATTAGCAAAACGTTGCTTTTTTTGATGTAAACCTGATATAAGTTTTATTTGGTTTTTACTAATCATAAAATAATGTACTTTTGAATTAAATATTTAAAAACACTTGAAAAAGATTTTTACAAAAATAACAGCATTTATTCTAATAGCAATATTTATTTGCGCTTGTAATGCTGTGAAAAGAGTCCCAAACGGAAAAAGCTTACTTACAAAAAATGATATTATTGTAAATGGCAAATCTACAAATGATGAAACCGCTTCGAATCAAATGTATCAAAAACCTAATAGTAATTTATTAGGATATAAGCTGCGATTAAATCTATATAACCTGGCGAAATTAAATCCCGATTCTTCCTATCAGGCAAAATTTAAAAACAACCCTGGCAAATACGAACGTCAGTCGAAAATATTATCTGCTAAGCAAGTTGATCGTCTTGGCCAATCTTTTTTGTACAAAGGAATTCATGAGTTCTTAAAAAAAACCGGTGAAGCTCCTGTAATTATTGATACCTCAAAAACTAAAAAAACTTTACTTCGCTTAAAATCTTATTATTTTAACAACGGATATTTTAATGTAGCAACGAATTACAACATAGACAGCGTAGGTTATAAAAAGGCAAAAATCAACTACAATATTACAACCGGACCTGTTTATACATTAGACTCTATCAGAACCCGTATTAGCACTCCGGCTTTAGATTCATTATATCTAAAAAATCCTGAGCCTTCTGTTTTAAAATCAGGAAATCAATTTAAAACAAGTGATTTTGAAGAAGAAAAAAATCGTATTACTACCTATTTTAGAAATCACGGTGCCTACTTTTTTCAACCCACTTATGTGACTTTCGACGTTGACACTATTGGTAAAAAAAACAAAGCAGATATAAATCTAATTATTAAAAACAACAGCATACAAGAAAAGGATTCCAGCAGAACAGAACCTTTTAAATTGTATAAAATAAGTGACGTTAATATTTATACTGATTATTCTCCCGCACGTGCAAAAAGCCAAATTAAGGACAGCACTACCTACAACAACTTTAATTTGTATAGTTATGACAAATTAAAATACAAACCCCGCGCTATTACAGATGCGATTTTTATTACCAAGGGCGGTACTTATGCTGATTTTAGAACTACTCTTTCAACACGTTATTTAAACAATCTGAAAATTTTCAATTATCCATCGATACAATACGAAGTTGACAAACGGGATTCTACATCACAATCATTAATTGCAAAAGTTTATTTAACGCCAAGAAAAAAATACAGTTTTGGAGCTACTTTAGATTTAACCCATTCCAATATCCAGGATTTTGGAATTGGAGCCAGTGTTTCAGAAACAATTCGAAATGTCTTTAACAGAGCTGAAACCTTAGAAATTTCTGCGCGTGCAAATATAGGCTCATCAAAAGACATGGCGAATCCTAATGATAATTTCTTTAATGTTTCTGAATATGGAGTTGACATGAAACTTAATTTTCCGAGAATTTTAATGCCTTTTGGCACTGAAAAGATTATTCCAAAAAGCATGATTCCATCTACATCAATAGCGGCTGGTTTTTCTAAACAAAGAAACATAGGACTGGACAAAGAAAGTTTCACCGGAGGCCTATCCTATCTTTGGTCTCCAAAAAGATATAATTCTGCAAAATTAGACTTACTAAATGCACAATATGTTCGTAACCTAAACCCTGCTAATTATTTTAGGGTTTATACTTCTTCTTATGATGAGCTAAATAAAATTGCTAAAATTTACAACACCAATTCTTCGTATGTTGAAAATGGAAATTTACTTATAAATTATGGTTCGACAGGCTTCACGAATGATGTATTATCGGGTACTATTCCTGCATTACAACCTGGTGTAAATGATTATGAAAACATAAAAAGCATTGAAGAAAGAAGAGTTCGACTTACCGAAAATGATTTTATTTTAGCCACCAGTTATACGTTTACCAAAACAACCAAAAAGGATTTAGCAGATAATACCTTTTATCAATTTAAAACCAAAATAGAATCTGCAGGTACTTTGTTATCGGCTATTTCAAATGTGGCAAGTTTACCAAAAAATTCAAATGGCGATTACGAGATCTTTAATCTCGCATATTCAGAATATCTAAAAACTGAATTTGACTACATCAAGCACTGGGATTTTGGAAAAGAAAAAGTATTGGCTGTGAGAAGCTTTTTTGGAATAGCAATTCCTTTTGGAAACTCAGATTACATTCCTTTTTCGCGAAGTTATTATTCCGGAGGATCAAATGACAATCGTGCATGGCAACCTTATGCATTGGGCCCCGGAAGTACAAATGCCGTAAATGATTTTAATGAAGCCAATATGAAAATCGCTCTTAGTGGCGAATTTAGGTTCAAAATTTTCGGAGATGTAAAAGGAGCCATTTTTGCAGACGCCGGAAATATCTGGAATGTTCTCGATAATGTAACTGATGAAAAAGCAAAATTCTCCAGCTTAAACGATTTCGAAGAAATTGCTTTAGGATCTGGATTTGGTTTACGGTACGATTTAAGCTTTTTTGTTATTCGTTTAGATTTAGGCTTTAAGACCTATAATCCCTCGCATGACAAGGGAGACAGATGGTTTAAAGAATACAATTTTGGGCACTCGGTTTTAAATTTTGGGATAAATTATCCTTTCTAATGCTAATTAATTCTTATTTTTGCAACCTAAAAACCTAAAAACAACTAAAAAAAATTACAATGGCACACAATATTAAACCAGGAGTGGCTACAGGAGATCAAGTACAGGAAATCTTTAATTATGCAAAAGAAAAAGGTTTTGCACTTCCTGCAGTAAACGTAACAGGCTCAAGTACAATCAATGGAGTTCTTGAAACTGCTGCAAAACTTAACGCACCGGTTATCATTCAATTTTCAAATGGAGGAGCACAATTCAACGCTGGAAAAGGATTATCTAATGCAGGTGAAAAAGCAGCAATAGCTGGTGGAATCGCAGGAGCAAAACACATTCATACTTTAGCAGAAGCCTACGGTGCAACTGTAATTTTACATACTGACCACTGCGCAAAAAAATTATTGCCTTGGATTGATGGTTTATTGGATGCTTCTGAAAAACATTTTGCAGAAACAGGAAAACCATTATTCAGTTCTCACATGATCGATTTGTCTGAGGAGCCAATCGAAGAGAACATTGAAATCTGTAAAGAGTATTTGGCAAGAATGAGCAAAATGGGAATGACATTAGAAATCGAGCTTGGTATTACAGGTGGTGAAGAAGATGGTGTTGACAACTCTGATGTAGACAGCTCAAAATTATATACGCAGCCAGAAGAAGTTGCTTATGCTTACGAAGAATTATCTAAAATAAGCCCTAAATTTACAATTGCTGCTGCTTTTGGAAATGTTCACGGTGTTTACAAACCAGGAAACGTAAAATTGACTCCAAAAATCTTAAAAAATTCTCAGGATTTCGTTCAAAACAAATTCAACACTGGTCATAATCCGGTAGATTTCGTTTTCCACGGAGGTTCAGGTTCTACACTTGAAGAAATCAGAGAAGGAATTAGCTACGGAGTTATCAAAATGAACATCGATACAGATTTACAATTTGCATACACTGAAGGAATTCGTGATTATATGGTTAAAAATCTTGAGTATTTGAAATCTCAAATCGGTAACCCTGAAGGTGCAGATGTTCCAAACAAAAAATATTATGACCCAAGAAGATGGGTTCGTGAAAGCGAAGTGACATTCAACGCAAGACTTGAGCAAGCTTTTGCAGATTTGAATAACGTAAATACACTTTAAATTTTAGATTTCCAGATTCCGGTTTTCTAAAACAGAAGCCCGGAATCTTGATTTTAAATCAGTTTTTGAAAATCTAAACTTTAAAATCTACATTCTTAAAATTAAAAAAATGGCTTGGTTTAAAAGACAGGAAAAAGGGATTACGACTGCTACAGAAGATAAGATGGACGTTCCGAAAGGTTTGTGGTACAAATCTCCTACCGGAAAAATTATTGACGCTGATGAATTAGCGAGAAACTTATTCGTAAGTCCTGAAGATGATTTTCACGTTAGAATTGGAAGCGCAATCTATTTTGAAATTTTATTCGACAACAATGAATTTGTTGAGCTGGATAAAAACATGACATCAAAAGACCCTTTGCATTTTGTGGATACAAAAAAATATGCAGAGCGTTTGAAAGATGTAATGGAAAAAACGCATCTTAAAGACGCTGTTCGTACTGGAGTAGGAAAATCGAAAGGAAAAGAACTTGTAATCTGCTGTATGGATTTCGCTTTTATCGGTGGATCTATGGGAGCAGTTGTAGGTGAAAAAATCGCAAGAGGTATTGATCATGCAATCAAAAACAAATTACCTTTTGTAATGATTTCTAAGTCTGGCGGAGCCCGTATGATGGAAGCTGCTTATTCTTTAATGCAATTGGCAAAAACTTCTGTAAAATTAGCACAGCTTGCCGAAGCTGGCTTACCATACATTTCTTTATGTACCGATCCAACTACTGGTGGAACAACTGCTTCTTACGCTATGCTGGGAGATATTAATATTTCTGAACCGGGTGCTTTAATTGGTTTTGCAGGACCTCGCGTGGTTCGTGATACTACAGGAAAAGATTTACCGGAAGGTTTCCAAACTGCTGAATTCCTTTTAGAACATGGTTTCCTTGATTTTATTACACCTAGAAAAGATTTAAAAGATAAGATCAACTTATATATTGATTTGATTCAGAATAATAGTATTAGATAGTTTTTCAAACTTCCTAACATATAAAATCCCATTTGCTTCGGCTGATGGGATTTTTTTATATCTTTAATTTAAATCTTAGTTTATGAAAAGAGCTTTTATTGGGTTTATAATTTGTTTATTTATTTTGAATTGTGGTAAGAAAGAAAGCCCTAAGCACAATACGCCTTATATAATTTCGGAAAAAGATATTAAACCGGAAAAATTAAAAGAAACAAAAAACAAACATAATAACATCCAGCACCCACCACCTCCACCACCACCTATTCCAGGTTGGTTAACTTATGGAACAAATACTTTTATTATTGATTCTGATTCCAAAATATATTACTTCCAGGGAGAAAAAATAGGATTCATTTGTGGTACTGGTTCCCAAAACGATACAATTCCACACTTTATAAATTTACAGCCTAAAGATTTAATTGAAATCCCAAGTAACAGCATATCCGATTTTGTAAAACTGAATTATAAAGATGATTTTCGAAATCTCACTTTTGTTTCATCAAAATTAGACACTTTAAAGTCTGAAAGTTTTTTCAATTTAATTAACGCTTTAGAATCTTCTTTAAAAGATCGCGATTTTTATTACATAGGAAGAACTACTCAAGAAGAAGACACTGTTCTTAAATACAAGAAAACTAATAAATATTATTCATCGGAAAATATTAAATGGGATAAAAAAAGAATTACATTTCCTGAACAAGTTAAATTTATAAAACCTCCAATTCGAATCAAAAACTTAAAGAATTAACAATTATTTCATAACTCTTTTACATTACATTCCTGTACGAATAGCTTCAACAGGATCTAAATTTGCAGCTGAAATTGCCGGCAATATTCCAGAAATTAATCCAATAAGGGCAGCCAGAGTTGTCCCTAAAATTATATTTCCAAAACTTAAGACAAATTCAAAATCCAGTACTTTTGTTAAAATAAGTGCAATTCCCCAAACCATCAGTAAACCGATAATACCTCCAATCACGGAAAGAATTATGGCTTCGAATAAAAACTGAAATAAAATGAATCGGTTTTTAGCACCCAGTGATTTTTGTATTCCAATTAAATTGGTTCTTTCTTTTACGGATACAAACATGATATTCGCAATTCCAAATCCTCCAACTAAAAGCGAAAATCCGCTGATAATCCATCCTACAACATTCATCTGACCCAAAATTCCATCAATAAAATCGGTAAATCCGGAAAGTACATTGATAAAGAAATTATCCATCTCCCCTGCTTTCATTCCGCGAATTGCTCTTAGTTTTTGTGCGACTTCAGCTTTGTAAGCATCCATATCGATACCCTTAACCGGCTTTAAAACAATTACAGGTGTCATTGCATCACTGTCTCCGTACATTCGACGTAAAAAATTAGCCGGAAAATAAACCGAAGTATCATTGCTGTCTCCAAAAAATCCCGCTCCTTGTTTTGTCATTACACCAATAACAGTAAAGCGCTGTCCGTACAAACGAATATTTTTCCCTACAGGATCACTTTCTCCAAAAAGTCCATTAGCAATATCATAACCTAAAACAATTACAGGAGTTCCGGAATTTGATTCAGATTCATTATAAAATCTTCCTTTGTCAAAACTCAATCCGTCAATATCAACCATTTCGAAAGAAGAAGGGATCATATTTACATCTGCGACAGTTTTCGAATCGTATTTTAAACTTTCACGATTTACAAAAAGCTGATACCCTACCTGATCTGTATTATTAAGAGAATTTTTAAGAGCGATATACTCATCATATTTTACATTTGGAAACTGCTCTCTCTTCCATTGTGGAATTTCAGATGGACCAAAGTTATATTTCATTAAATAAATCGTATTTTTATCTAAACTGCTCAAATCTTTAGAAATTTTTCTATCTAAAGAATCCACAGCAGCAAGTACAGCAATGATCGAAAAAATACCAATTGTCACGCCTAATAATGACAATAAAGTTCGTAACTTATTATTTCGCAAAGCATTAATTGCAAAACTCAGACTTTCTTTTAATAACCTAAGATAAAGTAGCATATTTTGGTTTTTTCCGATAAAGTAAAATTCAATAAATTTAAATCAAAAACCTAACAAAAGGTAACTAACTCATCAGTAGATTTTTTTAAGAGAATGTTACAAGAATTCCTTTAAATATATTATCAAAAAAAACTACTTTTGCAGTCTGAAAATTATAACTACACAATGAGCACAACTAAAACAATACAATCAGCATTAATATCTGTTTTTTCGAAAGATGGATTAGAGCCAATCGTTAGAAAATTACACGAACAAAACGTTACTCTTTACTCGACTGGCGGAACTGAAGATTTCATTAAAAACCTTGGTATTCCGGTAGTTCCTGTTGAAGATATCACTTCATTCCCTGAAATTCTTGGTGGAAGAGTAAAAACGTTGCATCCGAAAATTTTTGGCGGAATATTAAATCGTCAGGACAATGAAAGTGACGTTCAGCAAATGAAAGAATTTGACATTCCACAGATTGATTTGGTAATTGTTGATTTATATCCTTTTGAAAAAACGGTTGCTTCAGGTGCAAGCGAACAAGATATTATTGAAAAAATTGATATTGGCGGAATTTCATTAATCCGTGCCGGTGCAAAAAACTTTAAAGATACTGTAATCGTAGCTTCAGTAAACGAATATAGATTACTTTTAGATTTGATTACAGAACAAAATGGAGCAACAACTCTTGAAAACAGAAGATTGTTGGCAACAAAAGCTTTCCATGTTTCTTCTCATTACGATGGAGCAATTTTTAATTATTTCAACACAGACGAAACGATCTATAAAGAAAGTATCGCTGACGGACAAGTTTTAAGATATGGCGAAAACCCACACCAAAAAGGATTTTTCTTTGGAGATTTTGATGCTATGTTCAAAAAAGTTCACGGTAAAGAATTGTCATATAATAATTTATTAGATGTTGATGCTGCTGTTAACTTAATTTCTGAATTTAAAACTGATGGGCCAACATTTGCTATTTTAAAACATAATAATGCTTGTGGTTTAGCTTCAAGAAAAACAATCAGTGAAGCTTATTTAGCAGCTTTGGCTTGTGACCCAACTTCTGCTTTTGGAGGAGTTTTGATTGCTAACACGAAAATTGATTTAGCTACAGCTCAGGAAATTAATAAATTATTCTGCGAAGTTGTAATAGCTCCTGCATATGATGATGAAGCAATTACAGTTCTACAAGAAAAGAAAAACAGAATCATATTAGTTCAAAATGAAGTTGAATTACCTTCAAGACAAGTAAGAACATGTCTTAATGGTTTGTTAATTCAGGACAGAAATAATATTACAGATACTAAAGAGCATTTAAAAACCGTTACAATTACAGAACCTACTGCTTCAGAAATTGAGGATTTAATATTTGCTTCCAAAATTTGTAAAAACACCAAATCGAATACGATAGTTTTTGCAAAAAACGGAACATTAATTTCGTCAGGAACAGGTCAGACTTCAAGAGTTGATGCTTTGGTTCAGGCAGTTGATAAAGCAAAAGCTTTTGGATTTGATTTAACGGGAGCTTCTATGGCAAGCGATGCATTTTTCCCTTTTCCGGATTGTGTTGAATTAGCCAAAAAAGCAGGAATAACAGCAGTAATTCAGCCAGGTGGCTCAATAAAAGATGAATTAAGCATAAATTATTGCAACGAAAATAATCTTGCAATGGTATTTACAGGAACACGTCATTTTAAACATTAATTTGTTTAACTTTGTTCGATAATTATTTATAACATTTTAAACCCCTAACAAACTTATGGGATTTTTTGATTTCATGACCGAGGATATTGCGATAGACCTTGGTACCGCAAACACTTTAATCATTCATAATGATAAAGTTGTTATTGATAGCCCATCTATCGTTGCACGCGATAGAATTTCTGGCAAAATCATTGCTGTTGGTAAAGAAGCCAACATGATGCAAGGTAAAACGCATGAAAACATCAAGACCATAAGGCCTTTGAAGGATGGTGTAATTGCCGATTTTGATGCTTCAGAAAAAATGATCAATATGTTCATTAAAAGTATTCCGGCATTAAAGAAAAGAATGTTTACTCCTGCTTTACGAATGGTAGTATGTATTCCTTCCGGTATTACTGAAGTTGAGATGCGTGCTGTAAAAGAATCTTGTGAAAGAGTAAACGGAAAAGAAGTTTATTTGATTCACGAGCCAATGGCAGCAGCAATTGGTATTGGTATCGATATCATGCAGCCAAAAGGAAACATGATTGTAGATATAGGTGGTGGTACAACTGAAATTGCAGTTATCGCTTTAGGTGGAATTGTATGTGACAAATCTGTAAAAATTGCGGGTGACGTTTTCACAAATGACATTGTTTATTATATGCGTACCCAGCACAACCTTTTTGTTGGAGAAAGTACCGCAGAGAAGATAAAAATTCAAATTGGAGCTGCTATTGAAGATTTAGAAAGTCCTCCAGAAGACATGTCAGTTCAGGGTAGAGATTTACTTACCGGTAAACCAAAACAAGTTGATGTATCTTACCGCGAAATTGCCAAAGCATTAGACAAATCAATTCAGCGTATCGAAGATGCTGTAATGGAAACTTTATCTCAAACGCCTCCTGAATTAGCTGCTGATATTTACAACACTGGTATTTATTTAGCTGGTGGAGGATCAATGTTAAGAGGTCTTGATAAACGTATTTCACAAAAAACAGATTTACCTGTTTACATCGCCGAAGATCCATTAAGAGCAGTTGTTCGCGGAACAGGAATGGCACTTAAAAACATTGCAAAATTTAAAAGTATCTTAATCAAGTAAGATAAAAATAACAATCAAAATATTTTTATTAGAGTCAAATTGAATCATTTGACTCTAATAAAATTTGAACCCAAAGCATATCCTGAAACAAAATAACCGAACAAGAAATGCAGCAAATTTTTAATTTCATTATAAGAAACAGTAATCGATTGCTGTTTTTGCTGCTTTTAGGTATTTCGTTGGCACTCACAATCCAATCTCACTCTTTTCACAGAAGCAGAATGATCAGTTCTGCTAACTTTATTAGCGGCGGCGTTTATGAAAAAATAAACAATGTAAATGAGTATTTGAATTTGAGAACTGAAAATGACGAACTGGTACTTGAAAACGCAAGATTAAAAAGTCTTTTATTTAACAAAGAAGATACCACCAAAGCACCAATGATTGATAGCATTAGAGGTGTTAAACCAGCTGATATCATTGTTTCGAAAGTAATTCATAATTCATACAGTACACATGAAAACTATATTACTTTGAATTCCGGATCAAACGAAGGAGTCAAACAAGATATGGGGGTAATAAATAGTTTAGGCATTATTGGTATTGTAGACAATACTTCACCAAATTACTCAACCGTGATTAGCATTCTGAATATGAAATCACAAATTAATGCAAAACTAAAAAAATCAAATCATTTTGGTTCTCTAACCTGGGATGGAAAAAGCACAGGTACTGTACAATTAACCGATGTTCCCAGACTGGCTTCTGTTAGAAAAGGAGATACTATTGTTACAGGTGGGCAATCTGTAATTTTCCCTGAAAACATTAATATTGGCGTAGTTGATAAATATTATACCAACACAAAAACTACATTCTACACCATTGATGTCAAATTATTTAACGACATGACTAATTTAGGACATGTTTATATAATTAAAAGTAAGGGAAGGGAAGAACTTATTAATTTAGAAAACAAAAACAAGGAAAAAGATGAATAGCACATTGTTAGTCAATATTTTTCGATTTATTATGTTACTCGCAATTCAGATTGTTATTTTTAATAATATGAATTTCCTGGGATACATAAGTCCTTTCCCGTATATTCTATATATCATTTTATATCCAGTAAACAGTAACAGAACCGGTTTAATAATTTCCAGTTTTTTATTAGGCCTTACTATGGACATGTTCTGTAATTCAGGTGGAATTCACGCCGCTTCATGCGTAATTTTATCGTATTACAGACCTTATATTTTTAAGTTTTCCTTCGGATTAAGTTATGAATATCAAACTATAAAACTAAATGAGTCATTGACACCTGAACGATTTTCATTCATTTTGGTTTCTGTTTTACTACACCATATAGTATTATTTATTCTGCTGGCCTTTGAATTTAAATTCATCTTGGATATTTCACTCAGAACCCTATTCAGTTCTGTTTTCACGATACTTATTTCTATCATAATTATATATCTTATTAAGCCAAATAAACGATGAGAAAAGTCCTGCTGCCCACTTTAATTATTATTGCAGCATCTTTGCTAGTGATCAGGATATTTTATTTGCAGGTTATTGATGATTCTTTCAAATTGAAATCAGAAAATAATGCTATTAAAATAAAATATGATTATCCTGAACGTGGCTATATTTACGACAGATATGGAAAACTGCTTGTTGCAAATCAGTCTTCTTATGATATCATGGTAATTCCGAGAGATATTAAAGACGATCTTAATATTGCTGAATTCTGTGAGTTATTACATATTACAAAAGAAGATTACGAAAAAAGAATAGCAAAAGCAAGGGTTTACAGCCCTAGATTACCATCTGTTTTTTTAGCACAACTTAATAAATCAGAATTTGCCGCTTTTCAGGAGAAAATAAGAAAATATGAGGGCTTCTATTTTCAAAAACGTTCTTTACGTGATTATGAAGTAGATTATGGTGCCAATATTTTTGGCTTTATCACACAGGTAGACGAAAGACTGATTGCAAAAAACCCTTATTACAATAGTGGCGATTTAATTGGTAAACAAGGTGTTGAACAAAGTTACGAAGAAATCCTGAGAGGTATTAAAGGCGTAAAATATATCCAAAAAGACAAGTATAATCGAGAAATTGGTTCCTATAAGGATGGGAAGTACGATACTATTGCGGTACAAGGAGAAGATATTAATTTAACTATTGATGCTGAACTTCAAAAATACGGCGAAGAATTAATGATCAATAAACGAGGTGGTATTGTTGCTCTTGAACCTAAAACAGGTGAAATTCTGGCACTTGTTACCGCTCCTTCATATGATCCAGGTATTTTAGTTGGAAGGCAGCGTTCTAAAAACTATACGCTGTTATATCATGATTCTATAGCAAAACCTTTATATGACAGAGGACTGTTAGCAGAGTATCCGCCAGGCTCACCTTTTAAAATCTTAACCGGCTTAGTTGCATTACAAGAAGGCGTAATCAATGAGCAGACTACTTTTATGTGTCATCACGGTTTTAGCTACGGAAGAGGACGTTTTATGAAATGCCATGGTTTTGGACCGCATCAATTACATAATGGTATCTATAATTCATGTAATACCTATTTTGCCCAATCTTACATGCTTACCATTAACAAATACAATAATCCAGCAAAGGCAGTGGATGTTTGGAGCGATCACGTTAAAAGTTTTGGACTTGGTCAGTTTATGGGCTATGATTTGCCAACCGGTAAAAGAGGAAATATTCCTACTTCAAAAACGTATAAAAAAATATATCCTAATGGAGGCTGGCGAAGCACTACGATTGTATCAAATGCAATTGGTCAGGGGGAAGTTTTGATGACTCCAATTCAATTAGCAAATATGATGGCAACCGTTGCCAATCAGGGATATTATTATACGCCTCACATTATCAAAAAAATAGAGGGCAAAAAGATTGACGCAAAATTTACTACTAAACACGTAACAACCATTGATAAAAAATATTTCCCCCCTGTTATTAGTGGACTGTTCGATGTTTATAATCTAGGTACTGCTCATGGTTTAAATGTGCCCGGAATTGATATTTGTGGAAAAACGGGTACAGCTGAAAATTATGCCAAAATAAACGGTAAAAGAGAAAAACTTAAAGATCACTCTATTTTTGTGGCTTTTGCACCTAAAGATAATCCGAAAATAGCCATTGCCATTATGATTGAAAATGGAGGATTTGGAGCAACAGTAGCAGGTCCAATTGCGAGTTTAATGATTGAAAAATATTTAAAAAGAAAAATTTCAAGAACCGATTTAGAAGTTAGGGTTTTAAACAAAAGTTTACAAAGTGAATATGCAAAATTAGGCGGCCTTTCAGAAGTTATTAAGAAAGATCTAAGAACAAAGGACTCTATTGCAAATGTCATTAAGCTAGATATACAAAGAAAAGATTCTATCGCAAAAAGCAAAAAAATAATTTCAAAAACTAAAGTAGATTCTATCAAACGAAATTAATAAGGACTTCCATTTCAAATGAAAAATCAAAGCGTAAAAAATAATATTGATTGGATAAGTGTTATTATCTACAGTGTTCTGGTTATTCTGGGTTGGCTAAATATATATTCATCTTCCCTTTCTTCTACAGAAGGCACTTATGAGAAGCAGTTAATATTTATCGCCTGTACTATCCCATTAATTTTCATTGTTTTGTTTGTTGATGGAAAATTCTATGAAAAATATGCCAGTATTATTTTTGGGGTTTCACTATTATCATTGGCCGGATTATTTCTCTTTGGAAAAACAATTGCCGGACAAAGATGCTGGTATGCCATAGGAAGTTTTACACTTCAGCCTTCAGAATTTGCAAAAGCAGCTACATCATTGGCATTGGCTAAATATCTAAGCGACACACAGATTAATTTGAAAGAAACTAATCGCCAAATTCAGGCACTTGCCATAATATTTCTGCCTGTAATTTTGATTTTACCACAACCAGATCCCGGGAGCGCTTTAATTTACAGTATTTTCATCATTGTATTATATCGGGAAGGTCTTCCATCCTGGTATGTGTGGACAGGTTTTATCACTATCCTTTTATTTGTATTAACACTCATTTTAGAACCTTACGTTGTTATTTTACTTGCATTGGCGGTACTTATTATTATATATTTTAAAGGACGGACAGTTGATCGAAACATTATATTAAGCAGCATACTTCTGGCTATTATTTCGGCTTTTGTTTTTTCTGTAAATTATGTTTTTGAGCATGTGTTTAAACAACATCACAGAGACCGTTTCAACATATTATTAGGAAAAACGGTTGATATGAAAGGTATTGGATACAATACTAATCAATCTGAAATTGCTATTGGATCTGGTGGGTGGCTTGGAAAAGGGTTTTTAGAAGGAACCCAAACAAAAGGTGGTTTTGTCCCTGAACAGCACACAGATTATATATTTACAACTGTGGGTGAAGAATGGGGTTTTGCCGGTTCTTTTATTGTTATTGCCTTATTTGCCGGATTACTTTTAAGAATTATTTATTTAGCCGAAAGGCAAAAAACAAAATTCAGCAGGGTATACGGATATTGTGTTGCAGGAATTTTATTCATTCACTTTTTTGTAAACATTGCCATGGTAGTCGGTATTTTTCCAACAATTGGAGTTCCTCTGCCTTTCTTTTCTTATGGTGGCTCCGGACTATGGGGATTTACGATTTTACTTTTTATATTCTTAAAAATGGATGCCAATAAAGTCAATGAATGGTAACCAAAAAAATAAAAAAATCCGAAGCCTAAACTTCGGATTTTTCATTACATATAACTTAAAATTTCTTTTTTATAAGCATCATACTCTCCCTGCAGAATCAAGCCATTATCCAATAACTTTTTATAATTCTGTAATTTATCAAAAAGTTCTTCTTTTGACAAATCACTTAGTTTGCGTTCCCCAGTTGAAGCAGGAATTGGCTGGATTGTCTCAAAAGTTTCATACGGAGTTGTTGCCGGAATAATTTCTGCAAAATTTGACACTTCTTCTGTTTCAACCTCTTCAATATCATCTTCAACAATGCTTTCGCTTTCTACTTCTGGCTTTGCATTTTCAAAAACCGGCGCTTCAATAGTTACCGGATTTTTTAGCAAATCTAATTGTTCTTTTGCGTAAGTATATATTTTTCTAGCCTGAATTTTTGGGATATAATCTATCGAAATCGAGAAATCAGTATTTGTGTTAAATGAGAATTCTGAGCCCAGAATATTTTCTTTTACAAAAGCACCAGCTATATTGTCCCAGGTATAATCTGTAAAATCCATCGAAAGCCCTAAATTTTTAGGCTCACAAATAATAATTCTTTTATTCGTTAATACAATACTGTCAGGAAAAACAGTAATTGCTGGTTTTTTTTGAACCGCGATATACCCTACTTCTTCTCCCTTCATTAATAAATCACTGAGTTTTGAAGTAATTTTTTCAATTGCTTTCGGATCTTGTTCTTCGTTCAGAAATTTTTTAAATTGTTCTTTCATATTCTATAAACTACTAAGTTGCAAATTAATTGAGTGTTATGTTTTTGACATTCCTTACAAATGTAATGCCTAATTTTCTAATTGCTCCGCCCGTTCGGTAAAATTTTACTCCGGGTCGATAATTTCATTCTGAATTTTCTTTGTCAAACTTTTGAAAACCAATTCGTACGAATGATCAATAAGTTCTTTAACAAAAGATGTCGGTAAATTTCCGTTTAATGCAATCGTATTCCAATGCACTTTGCTCATGTGAAATCCCGGTTTAATTTCGTCATATTCTGCCCTGAGTTCCTGCGCACGTTCCGGATCACATTTCAAATTAGCTGAAGCTTCATTCTTTTCCCATTGTGATAAAGAAGATAAGGCAAACATTTTTCCGCCAACCTTAAACACCAGAGTATCTTCATCAAAAGGAAAATGTTCTGTTACGCCTTTTTTAGAAAGGCAATATTCGTAATATGTTTCTAAATTCATGATTGCTTATTTACCAATTTCACCTAAATGAGTGTATTTAAAACCTTTTTCATATTTGAGACCATAACCAAAAATCCGATCCATTGCAGAATGTGAAAGTAAAATAATTCCGGCTAATTGCAAGTCTTCAATTTTAAAATACGAACCTAAAATATAAAATAAAACTGCAATTCCTTTATGATGAAATACATTATAAAAAAATGCTCCGCTTTTGTTTCCCAATATATAACCCAGCATCGATATATCAGGAACTAAAATTAAAACTAAAAACCACCACCATTCAAAACTTAAAAGACTAAACAAGTAGACTCCCAGAGCAAATAAAGCAGTTTCCTCTAATTTAATAATTGTATTCATCATAATATTTTTTCCATCATTTTTTCAGGATGACTTAGTTTAGCAAATCCGAATTTCTCATATAAAAAATGCGCATCTGTTGTTGCAAGACGCCAGATTTTAATATCTTTCAGCAACGGCTCATTCATCATATTCTTAATTAAAATCGATGAATATCCCTTTCGACGATGCTCTTCCGTAATAAAAACATCCATTACATATCCAAAAACAACATAATCTGTAATTACTCTTGCAAAACCAATTTGTTTGCCATCCAAATAAATTCCAAAACAAACCGAAGCATCAATTGTAGTCTGTACTTCTTCTATTGTTCTTCCGGCAGCCCAGTAAATATCTTTTAGAAAATTTTGAATGAACAAAATATCAAGTTTGCTTTTATCTGTAGAAACGGTAATCTGATTCATATTTTTGGAACATTCTATTCTTTTAAACAATTTTTTTAAGCTGTTTCGTATTCATTACATTTTCATTTCTTTATCGTTTTTAATTGGCTGAAAAAAAACGAAGAGCACTACTAAAGTTACAGTTGAAAGTTTGAAATAGCATACAAAACAGGCTTGCTGGGACTTGCATCATTTTCAAAAGAAGCAATTTGCAGATTGAGCAAATAGTCCCCATCCTGAATTTCGTTTGGTACAAAAATCATTTCTGTAATTGTCGCATCTAAACGCGCATCGCTGTTTAAATTATGTGTATCCTTAACATTCCAAAAAGCTTTGTGTGCCAATAATTTCCCTTCATCATGCTCACGATCAACACTTGGCAAGTCAATTAACAAATGCTGAATTTCGCTTTCGCGGATAAAAATCGCGGCTTCTTCAGACAAATAGGGAGGACTTGTATTTGAATACTTTCTTGATTTTTTATCTTTTAGATTGGGAAGCGTTCTGATGATAATCGCTTCTGTTTTTGAAAAACCCGAAACATTCATAACTTTTGAAATCTGCTCTTTCGTAATCACAAAATCTTCTCCCATTTTTTCAGGCTCAACAGTAATTAATCTCGCAAAAAAGAAAAACTTTTTTAAAGACTGATTTATACTGTAAAAATCTTTGGTAATATGTCCCAGACATTCTGTATGTGTACCGTGCCCATGCGGGTTAAAAAAGATATTATTGAAGTTGGTAGATGATTTCCCTTCAGAAACTTTCCCAATCCAGTCACCAAAAACTACTGGTTCAATAGCTGGTTTTTCGATGTACCACGCAATTGGATTTTCCTCAGTATTTGTTAACGGAATAGAAATATCAATAGGCTTTGATAAGTCGATTTCAAAATTGCTGATTTTTGCTATCATATTGTTTAACCGCAAGGTTTATTATTCTTCCAAATTTAAGTAAAAGAGATCACTTGCTATTCCATCGGTTAAGAATTTTCCTTTAGCTGTAGGTTGCAAAATATTATTTTCAATCGAAACCAAGTCATCATTTAAAAATTTCTTGCTTTGTTTTTGCAAATAATTCAAATAATCCAAGCCAAATTCATTCTCTATTCGATCTAATGAAACACCCCAAATAGTTCGTAAACCTGTCATAATATATTCATTATAACGATCTGAAACGGTTAGAATTTCAGTTTCTATAGGCAAAACATTTTCCTGAATAGATTTTAAGTACAACGAATTATTGGCGACATTCCAGCCTCTTTTTTTTCCATCATAGCTATGCGCCGAAGGGCCTATTCCTATGTATTTTTTTCCTAACCAGTAAGCCGAATTGTTTTTGGAGAAATAATTTTCTTTTCCAAAATTCGATAACTCGTAGTGAATGAAACCATTGTTTTGAAGTATTTCAACCAAAATCATAAAATGATTTGAAGCTGCTTCATCTTGCGGTTCAGCAATTTTTCCGGTTTGAATTAATTTGCTCAAAGCTGTTTTCGGTTCAACCGTCAGAGCGTAACTCGAAATATGCGGAATGCCAAAATCCAAAGCAGTCTGAATATTCTGTTTCCACATTTTGTCGCTCATTCCAGGGATTCCGTAAATCAAATCGAGCGAAATGTTCTCGAAGTATTTTGTCGCTTCTTCCAGACATTTTTTGGCTTCCGCCGAATTATGAGCACGATTCATCATCTTCAAATCGTCTTCATAGAAAGACTGAATTCCAATACTGAGACGATTTACAGGACTTTTAGACAATTCTAAAATTCGTTCTGAAGACAAATCATCAGGATTTGCCTCAAGTGTAATTTCAGGTTTTTTGGTGACTTTGTAATTCCTGTAAACTTCTGAAATCAAAAAGTTGATTTCTTCATTACTTAAAACAGATGGTGTTCCTCCTCCAAAATATATCGTTTCTACAATCTCATTTTCAAACTCATTTTTACGCATGGCAATTTCTTTAGACAATGCCAAAACCATATCGTCTTTCTTTTTCATTGAAGTCGAAAAATGAAAGTCGCAATAATGGCAAGCTTGTTTGCAAAAAGGGATATGAATGTAAATTCCAGACATAAAATTATTATTTAATAAACTGAATATTCTTAATAAAGTATAAAATATTTATTAGTTTTGGCCAAATCTATAAATTATATCATGAAAAAAATTACTCAGTTGCTTCTTATTTTACCATTTTTATTATTTTCTTGTTCTTCAGATGATAGTTCAGAAAATAATGAGCCAAATCCTGGTACATCACCTGAATTTGCTATGACTGCTACAATTAACGGAAAGTCATTTAAAGCAAATAATCCTTTCGGGACAAACTTGTATTCTTCAACTAATATCTGGTCTTATTATCCTAAAGCAGACTTTGTGATGCTTCAAGGAAGACAAGGAGGTATTTTGGGTAATCCAGAAATCAATATTTGGTTAAAAAGAACAGATATTAAGGTTGGAACTTACAAATTTACTACAGATCAAGACAATCCAATTAGTCATGCAATCGACTTAACAGACAGCGAAACAAATGAATTGGAGTATACAAAAGAAGGTTCGATTACTATAACCGAAATTAACTCACAAAAGAAAGTTGTAAAAGGGAAATTTAATTTCACAACTTCTTCAACTTACACAGATCAAAAAGACACAAATTATACTGTTACAGATGGTACATTTAATTATCAGTACGAGGATATAAAATAATATTTACAATTTTTACACATTAGCCAGATTGATTAAAATTAATCTGGCTACTTTCTAATTTTATCCTCATTCTGTTTCACAAAAGCATCCCAGCCCGAATAACTTTTTCCGGCGACAACTTTTCCTGAATTGAAATGATGGCAGACCGCTGCTGCCAAACCATCAGTTGAGTCGAGATTTTTGGGTAATTCTTTTAAGCCTAAAAGTTGCTGGAGCATTTTGGCAACCTGCTCTTTACTGGCATTTCCGTTTCCGGTAATGGCCATTTTTATTTTTTTAGGTTCGTATTCCGTAATTGGAATATCTCTTGAAAGCCCAGCTGCCATTGCAACACCTTGTGCACGTCCTAATTTCAGCATAGACTGAACGTTTTTTCCAAAGAAAGGCGCTTCTATCGCAATTTCATCGGGATGATGCGTTTCAATTAATTCGATAGTTCTTTCAAAGATGATTTTTAATTTTTGGTAATGATTGTCGTATTTAGAAAGCTGCAATTCGTTCAACTGCAGAAATTCCATTTTTTTATTGGTGACTTTAATCAGTCCAAAACCCATAATCGTGGTTCCAGGATCAATACCTAATATGATGCGTTCTTTTGTCAAGAGATTTTTGTTTGGGTTACACAAAGTTCCTCTAAGTTAACACAGAGATTCACAAAGTTTTTTTAGTTTTCTCTGTGTGTCTTTGTGATTGCTTTGTGAATCTTTGTGAAATAGCTTTTTCGCAATAGTTTTCTTTACTTTGCGGTATGATTTCAATTCCTCACAAAGCTAAGCAATTCCTTGTTCTTGTGGCCAAACTTTTGATTGTTGGCAGTGCATTTTATTTTATTTACGATCAGCTGGCGAACAATGATAAACTGGACTGGCAGAAGTTCATTACCTTGTTTCGAAAAAATCAGTCGGTTTTGGGAGTTGGATTTATCTTGCTTTTAAGTGTTTTAAACCGCTATTTTGAAATTTTAAAATGGCAGAATTTAGCCAAAGTCATTTACCCAATATCTTTAGGAGAAGCCACAAAACAGGTTCTTGCGGCTTTAACCGCCGGAATTTTTACCCCAAACGGAGTTGGAGAATATGCCGGAAAAGCGTTGTATTACCCAAAATCTGAAGCTAAAAAAGTGGTTTTTCTGAACTTAATATGCAACGGGATACAAATGATTCTCACTATTATTTTTGGCATTTTTGGTCTGTTGTATTTCAATGCGCTGTACAATGTCATTACCACGAAAACAGTATTGATTTTATTTGGCGGATTTTTGGTGATCCTGATTCTATTGTTTTCAATAAAAAAGATAAAAGTCAAAGGATATTCAATTGAAAAACTAATTCATAAGATCAATGAGATTCCAAAACATATTCATCAGAAAAATATCTTTTTAGGTATTTGCCGTTATCTGGTTTTCTCACACCAATATTACTTTTTGTTTCTCGCTTTTGAAGTTCATTTACCCTATTTGACCTTATTGGCGGCCATCACTTCTGTCTATTTTTTGGCTTCTTCATTACCTACTTTTCAGTTTTTAGATTTTGCGGTAAAAGGCAGCGTTGCAATCTATTTCTTCGGAATTTTAGGTGTAAACGAATGGATTGTGGTTTTCATTAGTACACTCATGTGGCTTTTAAACGTGGTTCTTCCAGTAGTTTTAGGAAGTTATTATGTATTGAATTTTAAAACCAAAACAGCAGCATGAGTCTGATATTGTTCGTCATATTAAAAATTTATGTGATAACAATCGGCTTGCTGATTTATGGTTTTTTAAAAGTCAAAAAATATCAAAAATCAAATTTAGGACCCAAAACAAGTTTTACGATTATAGTTCCGTTTCGCAATGAAGCAGAAAATTTGCCCATACTTTTAGAAAGCTTTTCAAATCTTAATTATCCTGAAGATTTATTTAACGTGATTTTGGTTGATGATAGTTCTGATGAAAAGTTTCAGGTTTCAGGTTTCAGGTTTCAGGTTTCTGTGATTAACAATATTCGGGTTTCAAAATCTCCAAAAAAAGATGCGATTACAACTGCAATGCAGCATGTAAAAACCGATTGGGTAATTACAACCGATGCCGATTGTATTGTCTCTGAAAACTGGCTTTTGGCATTCGACAACTACATTCAGGAAAATGAAATCTCGATGCTTGCAGGAGCTGTAACGTATGAATGTAAAAACTCTTTTTTAGATCATTTTCAGCAATTAGATTTAACCAGTCTGCAAGGAGCTACAATTGGCAGCTTTGGACTTAGCCGGGCTTTTATGTGCAATGGTGCCAATTTTGCTTACACGAAATCATTGTTTGAAAAGCTAAACGGATTTGAAGGAAACGATAAAATTGCCAGTGGAGATGATGTTTTTTTATTGCAAAAAGCGATTGAGAGATTTCCAAAAGAAATTCATTATTTAAAAGCTAAAGAAGCTATTGTTCTCACAAAACCAACTGAAACCTGGAAAAGTTTATTTTATCAACGAGTACGATGGGCGGGAAAAACAAGTTCATATCAAAGTCTCTTTGGAAAGTTATTGGGACTGGCTGTCTTTCTTGGTAATTTGAGTTTTGTACTCGGATTTTTCTTTGTTTGTTTTGGGATTTGGTCCTATCCGGTTTTTGTTGTGTTTGCTTTTTTAAAATTTGTGACAGACTTTGTCTTACTTTATGTTACCAATCTTTTTTTGACTAAAGGAAAAATAAAAAGTTTGCTTTTGAGCAGTTTACTTTATCCTTTTTTTAGTACAACAGTGGCTTTGTACAGTTTGTTTGGTTCTTATGAATGGAAAGACCGCCGTTTTAAAATATAATTTTATTAGAATCCCGATGCCCTAGCCCAGATGGAAGCGACATCCTTTTTGTTTTTTCTTTAAAAACAAAAAGATACAGCGGACAGCAGGAATAGCTTCTTAGTTTATTTACTATCTTTTTCCTTGAGAATTACAGGTAAAATAAATTGTGATTTTACCGGAATTCCGCGTTTAATAGCAGGATTTACTTTTGGAAAATCGATCAATCGGGCACGAAGAATACTGTCTATTTTTATCGTATCATAAGTGGCTGAATCTTTAGGGAATTGCGGTTCAAATTTCAGGGTAGCATTAGGAAAAACAGTTACTTTGACTTCAATGGTATCTAATTCGGGATACAAAATTGAGAGTGTGTCGATGTCTAATTTTTCCTGAATAAGCTGTGACATGATTTCGAAAAAACATTGTTGACGCTGTTTTTTATCGTTAATCTTCTCACAATCTGCAACTGATGGATATTCGTCAACTTCTTGCCAGTTGATTGATTTTAATTCTTTTTGAAGTAATTCTTTTTCAGACGGAACCTGCTTGTCAAAATATTGACAAGAACTGAAAAATATAAAAAATAATAAAAGAAAATACGGCTTCAAGATTTTGATGTTGAATTGAACTATAAGGTATAAAAATACAATTATTTTTTTTGAGAACCTTCGTATTCCAGATATTCTTCATAGTTTTTATGATGAGTATTCTTTACTTGTACCCCACTATCTTTTCGTTCAAGAGACAAATAGACAATTAGGTTAAATAATTTTAAGTTCTATTTTTATTAATATTCTAAAAAGCATATTAAATTTTTTATCAAAAAATTTAAAACTTTTTTCTTGTTACATTTATATAGTGTACTTTTCTTTTAGCGGATTAATTACAGATTGCTTTCCCTTTATAGATAGATTGGAATATTATCTGAAAATAAAAAAATTAATTACAAAACATTATGGATCTACTATTGGTTTTACTTGGTTTTATATGTATGCTTATCGGAATTATGGGTAGCTTTTTACCTGTATTACCAGGCTTATTGAGTTGTTGGGTTGGATTATTATTGCTCTATTTAACAAAAGCAGTCGAAAATAACTATTGGGTTTTAGGAATCACTTTTATAATCATGGTAATAATCACAATTTTAGATTATATAATTCCTGCAAAAGGAACAAAACATTTTGGAGGCAGTTCTTACGGTGTTTGGGGAACTAATATAGGCTTAATAGTCGGCATTCTTGCACCCATACCTTTTGGAGTAATTATAGGACCTTTTGCAGGTGCATTTATAGGAGAAATACTGTATGATTCAAAAAATCATAAAAGGGCATTTAAGGCAGCAACAGGTTCGTTGATTGGGTTTTTAGCATCCAGTTTTATAAATTTTTTATTATGTGTAATTTATATGGGGCTGTTTCTTAATGTAATCTGGCAGAACAGAAGTTTCCTTTTTTAAACGTATAATTTACATTTAAGTTTTTTCTTATATTTTAAAACTTTACATCTAAAAAATAAAAATATTTTTAAATAATTATTACTTTATTTTAATAAGTAGCCTTTATATTTATTGATATTATCAATAAATGTTAATTAAACTACAAAAAAGGCAAAACAAAATATTTAACTTATTTTTTGGATATGTTAATTTATTTTATATTTTTATCACTATAAACGACAAAATACCACATTTAATCGGTTATTGACAGCATTTATTAATTAATCCAGTATACAATTATGACCCCAAATCTACAAATTGAACTACGCCGCTTTATCTCGTCCAATGTTATCTCAAAACTGAACAAATTTTACTTCGAAAATGATGCTTTATTAATTAAGGCTATCGACGTTTCGTTAGGAACTGTGTTAATGGGATGCTACAACAATTTTGATGAGAAAATATTAGAAGAAATGACTGAACTTGTTCAGGACTCAGCATTTTACAAAGAAGTCGATTTTGCTTCTTCCCGAATTTTATCTGTAGACGAAAATTACAAATTAGAAGGAAATCAACTCTTAGAACAGATTTTCACCAGTAAAAAAGCCAGAATTACCGAAATGATTTCGAATGAAGTTGGCATCAAAAGTGAAACAGCACGTGAAGTGCTGAATTTTTCTACTTTACTCGTTATTTCTTATCTGAAGTTTAATGCGGAAGTAACCACAAGTTTAAAATTACTTTTAGATGAACAAAAAAGAGATATACTGAACAGTATACCTCCTGGAATAAAAATTATTTTAGGATTTTCTTGTTATGAAACTGTAGAAGAAAAAAATAATTCGCGTTTTGCAAGATCAATTTTTAATCTATTTGGAAACATTTAATTTTATAAACTAAAATTAAATTTTCTCAATTGGTCTTTTCTTCAAAAGCTTCAATAAAACAGGGAATGTAGAAATAATTACAATGATTATGATAATGTATTCAATATGATGTTTCAGGTCAATTCCTTGTTTTAAAAACACTCCATATAGGTAATGGCCTGCGAATATCAATATAAAAGACCATAAAAAGGAACTCAAAATATTATAGAACATAAATTTCTTCTTATCCATAGAAACTATACCTGCCACAATTGGAGCAAATGTTCTGAAAATTGGTAAAAACCTTGCATAAATTATAGCCTTACCTCCATACTTTTCGAAGAAATCTTTCGATTGTAAGAGGTATTTCTTTTTGAACCAGAAACTGTCTTCTTTCTTAAACAAATAATATCCGCTTTTGGCACCAAACCAATAACCGGTCATATTTCCTAAAACACCCATGATTGCTACCAAAAACGATAGTAAAAAGACGTTTAGGAAATCATTCGGAATAAAAATCATATTTTCAATCAGTTCCCCACTATAAATTCCTGCTAAAAACAACAAACTGTCTCCAGGTAGAAAAAAACCCGCAAACAATCCTGTTTCTGCAAAAACAATAAACAATACAATATACAAACCTATTTGAATTCCGCCTATGCTTAAATTAATATAAAACTCAGGATTTATTAATTGAGACCAGTCAAAATTATTCATATACTATGGGGGTTTATTATTGAAATTATAAGGCTGTGAAATTAACAATAATTTAGTTTAACCACAATAAATTACGGTATTTTAAACATAAATTAACTATTAAAAAGCCCAGGCTTTAAACCCCGGGCCGTGAATAATTATTCTCTCTCGTATTTACAACAAGTGTGTAAATTATCATAATCTTTTTGAGTTGCTTTTACCTCTTTTGTATCGTGGCCTACCTTTGCAACTGCATTGTTTAAATCTGCTGTTGATGATTTCTCTTCATTTAAAATCACCGTCAGCTGATGTGAACTGATATCCCAATTGGCAGTTTTTACACCCGGCACACTAAATGCTGCTTTTTCAATTCGTTTTTTACATTGTTCGCAATTACCATTTACCTCTGTAGTGTATTTTAAATTTTTATTTTTTTTAGTTTGAGCCTGAGCTGAAAATCCTAAAAAAGTTACTAGTGCTATTAAAATTATTCTGTTCATTTTATTAAATATTAATGTTATTGATTTTTGAAATTGATATTGTAATTATTTTATTTTAAAACGCAATCCTGCATAATACATCTGCCCAAAAATTGGAGCATACGCTACAGAAGCATCAAAGTTAGAGCCAAAAGGATCATCAGCACCCAAAATTGCTTTTTTCTGTTTGTAATTTCCAATGTTTTCCCCTCCAATATAGACTTCAAAAACTGATGAAAAAACTCGGGTTATCTGCGCATTCATAACAGCATACGAAGGTGAAAAATCTGAAAATTGATCAGACACAGGATTTGATGCAGTATATGGTAATTGTTGTTTTCCGGACCAATTAAAGGTATAATCAAATTTCCATTGTCTGTCATTATTCAAATTAGTTTCGTATTCCAGGTTTCCTAAAAAACGATGTTTTGCCTGAAGTGGTCTCTGAAAAGTCCCTCTTAAATAATCTGTTTGAATATCATAATATTTGTACGCTGTTCGTAGATTCAAATTATGAATCAACTCATAGTTAAACTCTAATTGCAAACTATTTGCGAATGAATTTCCTTTTAAGTTATAGAACAAAACTTCCTGCGGACTTTGCATCAAATCGACAACGGCCTGATTTTGAAAATCAGTTCTGTAGATATCAAAACCTGCTTCAGCATTTTTATTGAAAAGTTTGAATTTCTGAGAAAAACTCAAACCATAGTTCCAGGCAATTTCAGGATTTAATCCATAAACTTTTCCGTTATTATCTAAAATTGAAAAAGTTCTTGAGCTAGCAAAAAGCTGTTGATTTTCAGCAAAAATATTTGCCGAACGTTTTCCTCTTCCGGCAGAAAAACGAAGAACCCCATCTTTCCAGGGATTGTAGCGAACATGAAGACGAGGTGTAGCAAAAAAACCCAACCGGTTATGATTATCTACTCTTGCTCCCAAAATCAGACTGAAATTATCCGCATTATCATAGGTGTATTCAAAAAATGCTCCAACAGAATTATCAATTCTACTATAATCGCTTATGTTAACAAATTCCTGATATTGATCATACGTAAAATTCAAACCCGTTGTAAATTTGTGCATTGTATTATTGATAATCGAATTGAAAATTAAATTCGAATAAAAACTATTCTGCTTAATATCATATTGATTTAAACCGAAATACGAATCTTGTTTATGACTATTAAAAGCATTTTGAAAACCAATACTTTGATATGGCATATCTTTAAAAACGTATCCAATTTTAGTAGAAACATCAAATCGTTCTGTATTGATTTCTGATCCCCAATAATTTGTTGTTCCACGATCTCTGTCTTTATCAAAATCCACTTCCCCAGTTTGTTTTTTATCATTCATATATCTGAAATTGATAAAACTTACCAAACCGCTTTCGGGATCATAATATTGATATCGGTTTAAAATATTGATTTGTTTTCCTAACGGATTATCCAGAAACCCGTCATCGTTCATATCATTTTTTGCCACGCGTGCATTTCCGTGCAGAAACAAACTTGTTGCCCACTTATCTGATAATTTTTTATTGAAGTGGGTATTCAATTCAAAACGGGCATCGGTAGATCCGTAAGCATTAAGAAAAAAGGGGATATCGTTTAGAGGCTTTAGAAGCTCTGTATTTATTTGTCCCGAAATACTTTCATATCCATTTATTACACTTCCGGCACCTTTTGTAATCTGAACACTTTCTATCCAGGTTCCGGGTGTAAATGACAATCCGTAGGCTTGAGAAGCACCGCGAACAGAGGGAATATTTTCTTCGGTAATCATCAAATACGGGCTTGTCAATCCCAGCATTTTTATTTGCTTTGTTCCCGTTAAAGCATCCGAAAAATTAACATCGATTGACGGATTGGTTTCAAAACTTTCTGCAAGATTACAACAAGCAGCTTTCAGTAGTTCCTTACTTGTAATAACAGTTGTATTAGCAGTAAGGCTATAGGATTTCTTAATTCCTTTTTGCTTTTTAGTTATTTTTACTTCCTCTAAATCCTCTTGCGAAAACACAGAAACAGAAAGCAAAATCATCATAAAAAGCATGATATTTTTTTGCATAAAAAAGATTTTAATGTTATTTAGAAATTCTGATTTAACGATTCTTAACAAAAAAGAAATATTAAAACAAGACAATTACAAGCCACAATAAAAGGGCTTGATTCTAAACATTAAAATCAGGAATAAAAAATGTATTGATTGTATAATTTGAATAAGGGGGGCGCATTTGCATCAGCATAATACGAAATAACCTGATTGTTTTTGAAATTTGGTACAGACAAAAAAGCAATTGGTTTATATTCCTTAATTAACGCTGAAAAAGCAAGTTGATAAAAGAACACCTTAACAGTAGCATTATCTGATTTCTTTTCAAATTTAACCACTTTGTCTTTACAACAAGAAGACTTTTTCTCTTTATCTCCGCAGCACTTTTTAACAGGAGATACTGTAGTACTTAATGAAACAGAAGCAATCTTTCCTCCGCAATAATGCACATCAAGAGCAAATCCAATGTTGGAAACCAACAATAGGAAAGCTAAAAATAGTCCTGTGCATTTCTTTAAATTCATACTGCAAAAGTATTTAAAAAGCCTTTAAAAACAATCTAATAAAATGTTATTTTTTGATATTTTGTTTCTGATAGTAAAAAGCAGGAATGAATAACAGTACAAATATGGGCTGAATAATAAACCTTCTCACATAAAAAAGTAACCAATTTGCCTTTGGAAAATAAGTTATAATTATAAAAAACATCCCAAACAATACCAATAAAAAAAATCCATACATAAAAGTGCTGAATTTTAACCCCTCGAGATCCCTAAATAAAACATAAATAAGCATTAATGATAAAAGGGTATTAAAAAAATAACGAAAGAAAAGTCCATAAAAAAGTTTAAAAACATCTACTTCAGGAAATGGTGCATTTTTAAAATTGGATTCAAAATAATTCAAAAAAGGATCATAAAATAATTGACTTTCAAAAGCCCTTATTCCTATAAAACACAATACAATCAATGTTGCTATTAGAATTTTAGCTTTATGTTCATATATTTTACTTAGCATACTTTGAAAATTTATTAATCCAAAATATCCATAATAAAAAAACCAACCCGTAAATAATTAAAGGAAAAAGGACTCCGTGCAAAATATGCACATTTTCCGGAAAACGATATATTAAAACGGTTAAAATAGCGATTCGAATCACATTCAAAATATAAATACAAAGACTTCCTGCCAAGATGAATAATACAGTTGCTTTAAATTTTCCTGAAAAAGCAATTACAAAAGAGACAAACAGAATAAGCACGCTTACCGCATTACAGCCTTCCACAATTCGAACTGTACGTTTTTTATTATACCAAACTTCCAGAAAAGGAGATAATTGGTTTTTTTGAATTTTGATATCACAATTAAACAAATTCATTATTTGTTCAACATTTCGACCAACAATATTTGTAACTGCATCCACATCATTCGCTTCAAAACTGTTTAAATAAAGCTTATACACTAAAGTAAGTACAATATAAGCGAAAAAAAAAGTACCTATAAAAAGAAGGAAAGGTTTAAATTGTATTAAATATTTTTTCAAAAGATTTTTTTTTCAAATTTATATATTTTTTGAGTTCAGCTTTAAATACTTTTGTATAAATATTTAAATTATGACATTTCAGGAATTACAACCCAAAGTAAGTGCTATTGTAGCTGATTCAAATAAGGACAGAGATGATAAATTATTAGCAATCTGTCAATTACTAAACACAAATATAGAATATTATAACTGGGTTGGCTTTTATTTTGCCAATCATGAAAACAAAACCTTGCATTTAGGACCCTATGTTGGTGCCGAAACAGATCATACCGTAATTCCTTTTGGAAAAGGGATTTGCGGACAAGTTGCCGAAAGCAACGCTAATTTTGTAGTGCCCGATGTAAAGGCACAGGATAATTATATTGCCTGCAGTTTTACTGTAAAATCTGAAATAGTGGTACCATTATTTGTAAACAGTATAAATATCGGTCAGATCGACATTGACAGTCACGTGATTGATCCTTTCACAGAAGCTGACGAGAGGTTCCTTGAATTTGTAAATCAAGAAGTTGCTAAATTATTCTAGAAGCCCTATTTTTATATAAAAATAGACCTGAATGCAAAAAAACATCTTCATAGTATTTCTTCTTTTAGTTTCAGCAAACCTACTTGCACAAATTAACATGGTCTCGAAAAAATTTTTTCTTGATTCGTTAAATTGTGAAGCTAAACCAGAAAACTATAGTTACACTCGGGTAATTACCAATTATTCTCAAAAAAGTGTCAGATACGTTGTTACTGATTTTTATAAAAACGGAAGAAAAAAAATGACAGGCGCAACCTTAGACAGAGATTTTTTGAAAAAAGATGGGGAATTTATCTATTATTACAAAAACGGCGCAAAGGAATCGGTTGTAAATTATTCTGAAGACCATAAGTCTGGTAAAGAAATTAACTGGTACGAGAACCAAAGTAAAAAGTCTGAAAAACAGAACCTATGGGATCCTAAAAAGAAAACATCACAAACCTTAATTCTTAATTATTGGGATGAAAACAATAACCAAACCGTAATTGACGGAAATGGTGAATATGAAGAAACAGATAAATTTGTAACACAAAAAGGAACTCTTAAAGACGGACTAAAACAAGGTGTGTGGACTGGAAACGATGCTTTACGTAAAATTTCATTTACCGATAATTATGATCAGGGAATTTTAATTTCAGGATTTAGCATAGATGAAAACAATATTAAACTTTCTTATTCTTCTTTAAACGAGAAACAAACTGGCAAAAAAGTTCTCAAATCAAATAAGTTTTAATTTGAAAATCAATCTTAGAACTAATGACAAATGATTGGATTTAAAATAAAACTGTCTTAAAATCAGCAAAAAAGAATTATTTCCACCTGAAATTGACTAATTATTAAAATTTTCAAAGTTTAAATTTATTTTTTCAGAAAAAAAGATGTAATTTTGCACCCGTCTTACAAAAGCTGTATGACATACATAAAAATCATTAAATAATATTGGAATGTATTTAACTAAAGAAAAGAAAGAAGAGATTTTCGCACAACACGGTGGTGCAACAAACACAGGTAGTGCAGAAGGTCAAATTGCATTGTTCACTTACAGAATTTCACACTTAACTGAACACTTGAAAAAAAATCGTCACGATTACAACACTGAGCGTTCACTTGTACTATTAGTAGGTAAAAGAAGAGCTTTGTTAGATTACTTGAAAAAGAAAGAGATCAACAGATATCGTGAGATTATCAAAGTATTGAATATCAGAAAATAATCAATATAGAAAAGAGGTGCGAAAGTGCCTCTTTTTGTTTTTACAAGACACAAGTCTGACAAGACTTGTTACAAGAAAAAAAGTTTGGTTTTTCATTGGGTTTTAGAATACAACAACTACACACAACAACAACTACAACACAACTAAAACCCATTGTATAATCAAAAAGGAAAAAATTATGATTCCACAATTATTTGTAGAAAAAATCGATTTAGGTGATGGCAGAAGCATCACAATCGAGACAGGACGTTTAGCTAAACAAGCTGACGGTTCTGTAGTAGTTAGAATGGGCGATACAATGATTCTTGCAACAGCAGTTTCAGCTCGCACCAGCAACCCAGGCGTTGATTTTTTACCGTTAACGGTAGATTACCGCGAAAAATTTGCAGCAGCAGGTCGTTTCCCTGGAGGTTTCTTTAAAAGAGAAGCACGTCCAAGCGACAGCGAAGTATTAACAATGAGATTAGTTGACCGTGTATTGCGTCCGCTTTTCCCAGATGATTACCATGCTGAAACACAAGTTATGATTCAGTTGATGTCTCATGACGAAAATGTTATGCCAGATGCTTTAGCTGGTTTAGCTGCTTCTGCAGCATTAGCAGTTTCAGATATTCCATTTTACAACTTAATTTCTGAAGTTCGTGTTGCACGTATCGACGGAAAATTAGTAATCAATCCAAGCAGAGAAGAATTAGAAAAATCAGACATCGATATGATGATTGGAGCTTCTATGGATTCTGTAGCAATGGTTGAAGGTGAGATGAAAGAAATTTCAGAAGCTGAAATGATCGAAGCTATTAAATTCGCTCACGAAGCTATCAAAGTTCAAATTCAGGCACAATTACGTTTACAAGCTGCTTTTGGTAAAAAAGAAATTCGTACTTACGAAGGTGAGAAAGAAAACGAAGAAATTTACAAAAAAGTAAAAGCTGCTGCATACGATAAAATTTATGCTATTGCAAAAGTTGGTTCCGCTAAACACGAAAGAGGTGCTGCATTTGCTGAAGTAAAAGAAGAAGTAAAAGCTCTATTTACAGAAGAAGAATTAGCTGCTGACGGTGATTTAGTTGGTAAATATTTTTACAAAACAAACAAAGAAGCTGTTCGTAATGTAGTTTTAGAATTAGGAATTCGTTTAGATGGCAGAAAAACTACAGATATCAGACCAATCTGGTGTGAAACTGATTATTTACCAAGAGTTCACGGATCTTCTTTATTTACACGTGGAGAAACTCAGGCTTTGGCTACAGTAACTTTAGGAACATCTAGAGAAGCGAATCAAATCGATTCTCCATCTGAGCAAGGTGAAGAGAAATTCTACTTGCACTATAACTTCCCTCCTTTCTCTACTGGTGAAGCAAAACCACTAAGAGGAACTTCAAGAAGAGAAGTTGGTCACGGTAACTTGGCTCAAAGAGCTTTAAAAAATATGATTCCTGTAGATTGTCCTTATACAATCCGTATTGTTTCTGAAGTTTTAGAATCTAATGGTTCTTCTTCTATGGCAACAGTATGTGCCGGAACAATGGCTTTGATGGATGCTGGAGTTCAAATGGTAAAACCAGTTTCTGGAATTGCTATGGGATTGATTACTGATGGAGAGAAATTTGCTGTTTTGTCTGATATTTTAGGTGACGAAGATCACTTAGGAGATATGGACTTTAAAGTAACCGGAACTGCTGATGGTATTACTGCTTGTCAAATGGACATTAAAATTGATGGTTTACGTTATGACATTATGGAGCAGGCTTTGGCTCAGGCTCGTGATGGACGTTTACACATTTTAGGAAAATTAACTGAGACAATCGCTGCACCAAGAGCAGATGTAAAAGCTCATGCGCCAAAAATCATTACCAGAACTATTCCTGGAAACTTTATTGGAGCATTAATTGGACCTGGTGGAAAAGTAATTCAGGAATTACAAAAAGCTACCGGAACAACTATTGTAATCAACGAAGTTGATGAGCAAGGTGTTATCGAAATCTTAGGTACAGATCCTGCAGGAATTGAAGCGGTATTGGCAAAAATCCAATCTATCACATTCAAACCTCAAATGGGAGAAGCTTACGAAGTTAAAGTAATCAAAATGTTAGATTTTGGTGCTGTTGTAGAATATACTGCTGCCCCAGGAAACGAAGTATTGCTTCACGTATCTGAATTAGCATGGGAACGTACTGAAAACGTTGCTGACGTAGTTAAAATGGGAGATGTATTCCAAGTAAAATACTTAGGAGTTGACCCTAAAACTAAAAAAGAAAAAGTGTCTAAAAAAGCACTTGTTCCTAGACCTCCACGTGAGGAGAAAAAAGAGTAATCAGATCTTAGTTTACTAAAGGTTTATTCATAGAAAACCCCAAATTCAATAAATGAATTTGGGGTTTTTCGATTAAATACGCTTCTTTTTATTTCTTAAACTGCCAGTTAAAAAAAGGAAGTTTACGCTTTCCATTTGTATTCCAAAGCCCAAATTGCACTCCTCGCAATTCTTTAGAATTATTAAATAATCCGAGCTGAATTCCATTATGTTTTCTTGAAACGTTTGAAATTCCAATCTGAACTCCGTTACCGAAATCCGACAAATTGGCCAGGCCTGAAATACTCACGCCTGCAAAACTTTTAGTATTTAATATCCCGCCAACAGAAAAACCATTCATTTTATTCATCCCTGAAAATATTGAAATATTGATTCCTCTCACTTCTGCCCCTCCCATAAAACCACCCGAACTCACATTTAATCCATTTACTTTTATATAACTTTTTATGTTGTCATCAAAAAAAGCGACATTACTTATAACATTATCATTAATCCCCACAAATAATGACTCAAATGGAACATTTATAGAAAAAGAAATGAGAGCTAATGATATAGGACTCGCCTCAATATTTAACCCATTAATTACCTGAAGTCGAATGTTTTGATTTTCAAAATGACCAGCACCCAGAGCAAAACCATTTACTTTATTAACTCTTTTAGAAATTGGCGACAAACTGAAAATTTTAACGCTGTCATTTCTTAAATTATTATCAGATTTCCATCTGAAATAATCCAGCTTTATTTCTTTTCCATCTAATACTGCAGAAGAATCTAAAGCAATATTGTTTACCTGTGTATGATCTGTCACTTTTGAAAAATTATGCTGTCCAAAACTCAATACACTGAACATTATTATAATTAAGGTATATTGACATCTTCCTGGTTTTAAAACTCCTTTTTTATTTAATGTTTTCATGATTTTTTATTTTAATTACGCATTAAAACCTTTTTTAATTATAAAATTCAGGCTTCCCCATTTTGTGTAAATGCTTAAAATGCGAAAACATCATTTCAAATAAGGTCTTATGATGATAAGGCTGTTTGTATTCTTTTGTAGTTTCTTCGATTATCTCATTTATTTCACTATAATTAGTATGACAGATATTAGGAAAGAGATGATGTGCCGCATGGCAATTTGACCCACCACTTAAAAACCTTGCCCAACCTTTATTGGCATCCCAATCACAACTAGTGTATAATTGATGAACCGCCCAGGTATGCTCAAGAAATTCTCCTTCAGGCTGTGGATAATCTGCTCCATCAAAAAAATGCGTCCCCACAAGCATTATAATAAACACCATCGATGTAAAAGCACTAGCGGTTAGAAAAGTCAACACAATAAAAGTCCAGGAAAGGTCAGCGTACAATAACGGAAGCACTAACACTAAAGAAAAATAAAACACTTTATACAGTAAAAATCTAAAGTATAATTCAGCCTTTGAAACTCCTCGTTTCATCCAGTTGTATTCATCTGAAAACAAATACACCCAATCGCTCATAAAAACAGAATGCAGTAAAGTAAACATATAAACAAATGGCGCATAATATGCCTGATATTTATGCTTTGGTTTCCAGGGATGCGTTGGGCTCAGCCTCAAAAATGGATTTTTATCTATATCAATATCACTCCCTTCAACATTTGCATACAAATGATGTGACCGAATATGCCTTAATCCCCAAAGTAAAGGATCAATTCCTACTGTCAGAAAACTAAAAAAGTGTAAAACTGAATTTGCTTTTTTATTTCTGAATGCCGTATCATGAGACGCATCATGTCCAAAACTAAATCCGATCAATAATCCTGACAATTGAAAAACCACATATAAAAGCCAAAAAATAGTTTTATCAATGTTCAAGAATAACAACGAATACGACGAGTAGCAGATTAGGGTCCAAAACAAACCTTTAAACCAAAATCTTGCACCTCCATGCGAAACGGTTTTATCTTTGAGTTTATCATTAACTTTTTCTTTTAAAGCAAGAAAAAAGAGTTTTTCATCTGCCGATTTATTGAAATATTTAGCTTTCATAATTATAGATTATTTTAAAATTGCAGAGCAAACCTATTGCAATTATCACATCTGGATTTGCGAAAACTAATAAAAGTATTTTCTATATTTGTGATTATCACAAATTATGAAACATCAGGAATCTTTTTTAAAAGCAATTAGAAGTAAAGTTTCTAAGTCTGAATCGTTAATAGATGAAATCGCTGCTATCCTGGAAATCAGTTACGATGCATCACACCGAAGAATCTCCCAAAAGAGTAAATTCTCTATCGACGAAACCATTAAACTAGCTAGTCATTATAATATTTCTTTGGACAATTTATTTTTGAAAAAAGAAAAGGTCATTGTCGAAAAAACAATTGAAATTGAAACCTTAAAGGACATGCTGCAGTATTTTAAATCATCTGCTGAACAGATAGCATTGTTAACCAAAAATCCAAAAACAACCTTGTTTTATTCCGCGAAAGACATTCCGCTATTTTATTTTATGGATGGTACAATTTTGTCAAAATTTAAGGCTTTTGTATGGTTAAATCTTTTAAACACAAACCAGAAAAAAGTTGCTTTTGAAAATTTCGTAATCGATGAATCTTTTTCGGAATACATGCAAACACTAAAAAAAACATATGAAAATACTAGCGTAAATGAAGTTTGGAATGACACTACCATTAACAGCAGTTTACAGCAAATTTTATACTTTTATGAATCAGGACTACTGAATCTAAAAAGTGCAAATGCATTATGCAAAGACTTAAAAAGGATTGTAAATTTAATTCAGGAAAAATGCAATGCTTCTAATACTAATTTTGCCCTCTATTATAATGAACTCATATTGTTAAATAATAACATGATGATAGAAACTCCTGAAAAACTCACCATGTTTGTTCCATATACACTGCTAGGATACTTTATTACTGATAATGAAGAAAGCTGTAAGAATGTACATCAGTTTTTTAAACAGCAAATTATCAATTCAAAACCTTTGGGACAATCCGGAATTAAAGAACAGAACCTATTCTTTAACAGAGCAATACGAAAAATAGATCATTACCAGGAAAGGATAAATTCTGAAGTTGATTTATTATTTTAAAAATATTTTTTCTTCATCTGTAACTTTTTTGCATCTTCTTACGTATAACCATTTGTACACTTTAAAAAAATAGGGAGACAACAACATGAGACAACTTAAAATTACCAAGCAGGTAACCAATCGTGAAACTGCATCGTTAGACAAATATCTACAAGAAATTGGAAAAGTTGACCTAATTACCGCCGATGAAGAGGTAGAATTAGCACAAAGAATAAAGGCTGGTGATCAAAGAGCATTAGAGAAATTAACAAAAGCCAACCTACGTTTCGTGGTATCTGTGGCTAAACAATATCAAAATCAAGGATTAACTCTTCCTGACTTAATTAATGAAGGAAACTTAGGATTGATTAAAGCAGCTCAGCGTTTTGATGAAACCCGTGGATTCAAATTCATTTCTTACGCTGTATGGTGGATTCGTCAATCGATTCTTCAGGCTTTGGCAGAACAATCACGTATTGTTCGTTTACCATTAAATAAAATCGGTTCTATCAATAAAATCAACAAAATGTATGCGCTATTAGAGCAATCTAATGAACGTCCGCCTTCTGCTGAGGAAATTGCAAAAGAACTTGATATGACTGTAAATGACGTAAAAGAGTCTATGAAAAACTCCGGTCGTCACTTATCTATGGATGCACCTCTTGTTGAAGGTGAAGATTCAAACCTTTATGACGTATTACGTTCGGGAGAATCTCCAAACCCTGACAGAGAATTAATTCACGAATCTTTACGTACTGAAATCGAGCGTTCATTAGAAACATTAACTCCAAGAGAAGCAGACGTAGTTCGTTTGTATTTTGGTCTTGGCGACCAACACCCGATGACTTTGGAAGAAATTGGAGAAACTTTTGACTTAACCCGTGAGCGTGTACGTCAGATTAAAGAAAAAGCAATCCGTAGATTGAAACACACTTCAAGAAGTAAAATTCTTAAAACCTACTTAGGTTAAACAATATTTGTTTCACGTTTAAAGTTTCAGGTTATTTTTTGTAACTTGATACATGAAATATGAAACCTTTGTAACGCAAACAACAGTTTGATTGACTGTTCGTTTTTTGATTGATGATTGAAACTCCGGCTGATTACCGGAGTTTTTTATTTTTTATAATTACCTTTGCAAAAAATAACACATCACAACTAACAACAATGAAAAACACTCTTATTGCTCCTTCTGTACTTGCAGCTGATTTTGCCAATTTACAGCGTGATATCGAAATGATCAACAACAGTCAGGCTGACTGGTTTCATATTGATATTATGGATGGAGTTTTTGTTCCGAATATTTCTTTTGGAATGCCAGTTTTAGAAGCCATTGCTAAACATGCAAAAAAAACCATCGATGTTCATTTAATGATTATTGATCCGGATCGATACATTAAAACTTTTGCAGATTTAGGAGCAAATATCCTAAGTGTACATTATGAAGCCTGCACTCATCTGCACAGAACTCTTCAGGCAATTAAAGCTGAAGGAATGAAAGCAGGAGTTGCAATTAATCCTCACACAAATATAGATTTATTAGAAGATGTAATCAATGATATTGATTTAGTTTGTATAATGAGTGTAAATCCTGGTTTTGGAGGTCAGTCGTTCATAGAAAACACTTATGATAAAGTAAGAAAACTAAAAGCATTAATTAACCGTAAAAATGCTTCAACACTAATCGAAATTGACGGCGGTGTAACCAATAAAAATGCCAAACAATTAACAGAAGCAGGAGCTGATGTATTAGTTGCAGGAAGCTTTGTTTTTAAAGCAGAAAACCCAACATCAACTATTGCCGATTTAAAAGTCCTTACTGCTTTTTAAGTTTTTTAAATTAGGAAAAAAATCAATTCCGGTCATTTTTTCTAAAGTTTCAACTGAAACTACAAATTCATAAATTCCTTTTTGACTTTTTTCATTCGGAATTAAAAAAGCAATAGCCTTATGTTCCTTTCCTGATTTAGTCACAACAATTTTATAAAAATATTTAGGAACAGAAACCTCTTCTGTTCCTATTTTTATATCAGAATCTTTCAAAACTCCTCCCGTCACAACGTATACATCATTATATTTTTCTGCCCAATAACGAACTTTGTTTTCTAAGCGATTCCATACACCGCTATTAAATTCATGATTCTGAGGCGAAATATTCGAAGTATAAAATGTATCGTCATATGCTTTTTTATCAAATTCCATGTCTCCTGCAGGACAAAGATGCCCTTTATCGTATCCGGATTTTTTATAATTTCTCCAATCTGCCGAGCCAGTTGTTACCTTCGGGTCTTCAATAAAATAAGGTCTTTTGAAATCATTATTTTTCAAGTACTCTTTTTTCAATTCGTATGCTACCCATTCTGCCTGCTCAAATTTTTCATTATATGACAATGTGTAATAATCGTGTTTTACAATTTGCTTTGTTGTAGAAGTAGGTAAATATGCGATTGTATAACCCGCTTTTGAAACATCTTGTATTGAAGTAACAAAAGTATTTTGTGCCAACAGTGTTTCTTTTTCGTTTTTCTCTTTTTTACAAGAGACAATAAATAGTGTGATTATAAA
This sequence comes from Flavobacterium chungangense LMG 26729, assembly GCF_000735715.2. NCBI lineage: Bacteria > Pseudomonadati > Bacteroidota > Flavobacteriia > Flavobacteriales > Flavobacteriaceae > Flavobacterium > Flavobacterium chungangense. The sequence goes on along the minus strand of NZ_JASY01000002.1, from coordinate 505,701 downwards.
TAAAACGAGTATTTTTTTCATATTCAATGATTATATTTTTGAAAAAAAGCTCCATAATTTTAAAAAATATGGAGCTTTAATTATAGATTCAACTAATTTTCAAAAAATTATGATTTAACCAGTTTATCTTTTTTAATTTTAGACGAATTAGTTTGTCTATTAAGATTGGTTTTAGCCTGTAAATCATCTAATACGTTCAGAGCCTCTTCAACATAAACATCTTTTGCCAAAGCCTGATGCCAGGCTTCTCTTTTTTCTTTTAAAGAAGCGTCATTAGCAATTTCAGCATTTTCATAAGGCAATGATTTAAAAACTAAATTATTTTTATAATCAGCGATTGGTTTATATTTCTTGCCTTCGCTTTCTACTTGCTCTTGTGTTGCTTTAAAACTTTTAATATTTAAACTATAAGTATTTTCTTTGTTTTTAACATCAATCCATTTTGCATTATCTTCAATTAATTTAAATTGAGGATTTTGAGCAATTCTGTTTTTACTATTAAGGATCGCCTGATTAAAATTTTCATTTGAATTCCACATAGTATAGTTTGCAGGATCTATTTTATCCCAAGGCATTGCATTATCCATATCGCGTTCACCCATTTTTAAATAAGCATAACGATCCGGCATAACAACATCACTTTTTACTCCTTCTAATTGAGTTGAACCACCATTAATTCTGTAGAATTTTTGGGCTGTTGCTTTTAATGCTCCAAAATCTCCAAACTCACTATTACGGACAAACTGATTTAAGTCGATAACTGTTTGCACTGTACCTTTACCATAAGTTTGTTTACTGCCAATGATAACACCTCGCTTGTAATCCTGTATTGCTGCTGCCAATATCTCAGATGCCGAAGCAGAGAAACTATTTACCATTATTACCAAAGGTCCATCCCATTCAATTTTTTTATCCTTGTCATATAAAACCTCTTTCTTTTTCCCCGCAGATTTTACCTGAACAATTGGGCCTTCTTCAATAAATAATCCAGCAATATCAACTACAGTAGATAGTGATCCTCCACCATCATCACGCACATCAAGTACAATTCCGCTGATGTTTTCTTTTTTAAGTCTTTCAACTTCTATTGCGATATCTTTACCGGCATCTCTACCATCTTTATTTTCAAAATCAATATAAAATTTAGGTAAATAAATTACACCATATTTTAATCCATTTTTTTCAACAATACTTGATTTTGCATATGTTTCTTCGATTTCTACAACATCTCTAATGATTGAAATAACTTTGATTGTTCCATCTACTTTTTTTACAGTAAGCCTTACTTCTGTTCCTTTTCGCCCTTTAATTTTTTTCACTACATCATCAAGACGCATCCCTACTACATCTACAGGCTCTTCATTACCTTGCCCTACTTTTATGATTAAATCACCCGCTTCAAGCTGTTTTCCTTTCCATGCAGGCCCTCCTGAAATTAATTCATCTATTTGAGTAAAGTCATTTTTCTTAGTCAAACGAGCACCAATTCCTTCTAATTTTCCACTAATATTTACATCAAAACGATCTTTTTCCTCTGGTGCAAAGTAACTTGTATGAGGATCAAAACGAGTCATAATTGAATTGATGTAAACCGAGAACCAGTCGCCTTTGTCCAAATCTTTTATGTTCCCAAAAGACTCATCCAAAGATTTTAAAGAACTTTCACGTGTTTCTTTTTCCAAAGCTTCAAACGATTTTATTTTATAAGCCGGATCACTTTTCTTTTTATCTTCCTCTAATTTTTGTTTTGTTACTAAAGATGAAAGAGTTGAGAGTTTAATTTGTTTTCTCCATCTTTCATTTATTTCAGCTGTATTTTTTGCATACGGAATCGTCTCATAATCTGCATTAAAAGTCTCATCTATATTATAATTGAATGGCTGTGCTAAAAGAACTTTATACCTTTTTTTACTTTCTTCCATACGCTTCATTAATCTCGCATAAGTAAGATTAAAAAATGTCAAATCTTTATTAATAAACTGATCATCCAGCATTAATTCATATTGCTTAAATTCATCAATATCAGATTGCAGGAAAAAACGTTTTGAAGGATCAAGCGCTTCAATATAATCCTTAAAAATTCCTTTTGAAAATTCATCATCTATAGGTGGCGGATTATAATGTCCTTTTTCTATAACAAAGGCCAATAACTCCAAAAGCATTTTGTCTTTATTTGGATCCGGATCTATGGTTTTATCTGCATTTACTTTGAATGCAAATAAAGTTACAGACAAGCATAATACGGCTATGAGGATTTTATAATTTCGTTTCATAAATTTAATAATAGCATTCATCAATTTTTTAATCTAAGTTATGGTAAAAACCAAGCCAAAAAAGCCAAGTCTACTATAATTTTTTGTTAAAGATATGAAAATCTTTGAATCGCAAAAAGCTTAGATAAGTTAGTTGACAAATTTTAGTTCATTTGTTACTATTCTAAGAAAATCTGTCCCTACATTTGTCTTCAAAATCTTATATTCACAATAATTCTTACCATGAAAAACAAAAAGCCTTTAATATTAGTAACAAACGATGATGGCATTTCAGCTCCCGGAATTAGAACTTTAATTGATGTTATGGCAACTATTGGCGAAGTGATTGTGGTTGCACCAGACAAGCCTCAAAGTGCTATGGGACATGCCATAACTATCAACAATACTTTATATTTAAATAAAATATCAAAAGAGAACGATACTATTACAGAATATAGCTGCTCAGGAACTCCTGTAGATTGTGTAAAACTTGCAGTAAATGAAATTTTGAAGAGAAAACCTGATTTATGTGTGTCCGGAATAAATCACGGCTCAAATTCTTCTATAAATGTAATTTATTCAGGAACTATGAGTGCCGCTGTTGAAGCAGGAATAGAAGGGATTCCGGCTATAGGATTTTCATTACTAGATTATAATTGGAATGCTGATTTTGAGCCAGCCAAAACATTTGTGAAAAAAATAGTCTTAGAAACCCTTGAAAAAAAATTACCTCATGGTGTTATTTTAAATGTTAATTTCCCGAAGTTAAAAGAAAAAGAAATCAAGGGCATTAAAATCTGCAGACAGGCAAAGGCCCTCTGGGTAGAAAAATTTGACAAACGACAAACGCCTTTTGGAAAGGACTACTACTGGCTTTCAGGCGAATTCGTAAATCAGGATAAAGGAGATGATACAGATGAATGGGCATTAGAAAATGGATACATTTCTGTTGTTCCTGTTCAATTTGACTTAACTGCACATCATGCAATTCAACAACTAAACACATGGGCTCTAAATGAATAAAAAGGACATATTTACAGGCTTTATTATTGGGATTTTCACTTCTTTATTTGGAAGTTATTTGTTCATTACCTTTTTTACAAAATTTGATCTTTCTACTGGAATACAAACAATTAAAGAAAATGGATATTTAGGAAAAGTCATCACATTAGGCACAACTTTGGATCTTATCGTTTTTGCGGTTTTATTGAAAAAAGACAAAGAGTTTATGGCAGGCGGAGTCATTTTAGCAGTGATTGTTTTGGCAATTTCAACTTTATTGACTTAAGTTATATCTTTGCATTACATTTTTCACCTTCATTAAAATTCAGGTGATTATTCAAGAAATACTATCTACTCATGAAATACTACATTATTGCAGGTGAAGCCTCTGGCGATTTACACGGTTCTAATTTAATGAAAGCCTTATATGAAGAAGACCCCAAAGCTGAAATTAGATTTTGGGGAGGAGATTTAATGCAAAAAACAGGCGGGACTTTAGTAAAACATTATCGTGAATTGGCCTTCATGGGATTCATAGAAGTGGTTTTTAATTTAAAAACCATTTTAAATAATATTAAATTCTGCAAAAAAGATATTTTAGAATTTAAACCGGATGTCATCATTTTTATTGATTATCCGGGATTCAATATGCGAATTGCAAAATGGGCAAAAGCATTACATTATAAAACTCATTATTACATTTCTCCTCAAATTTGGGCCTGGAAAGAAAACCGAATTACTGCGATAAAAAATGATGTAGATAAAATGTTTGTAATTTTGCCTTTCGAAAAAAGCTTTTACGAAGATAAACATGAATTTCCGGTAGAATTTGTTGGGCATCCTTTAATTGATGCGATTCACAACCAACCTGTTTTTGACGAAACTATCTTTAGGAAAGAAAATCAATTGAGTGACAAACCAATTGTAGCAGTTTTACCCGGAAGCCGCAAACAGGAAATTACCAAAATGTTAAGCGTAATGTTAAGCGTTGTTGATGACTTTAAAGAGTATGAATTTGTAATTGCAGGTGCGCCTAGTCAGGATTTTGATTTTTACCAACAGTTTATTTCGAATAAAAACATCAAATTTATTTCGAATAAAACATATGATTTACTCCGATCTTCAACAGCTGCTTTAGTAACCTCAGGAACAGCAACTTTAGAAACTGCACTTTTCAAAGTTCCGGAAGTTGTTTGCTATAAAGGAAGCTGGGCGTCCTATCAAATTGCAAAGCGCATTATAACCTTAAAATATATTTCACTGGTAAATTTAATCATGGATGAAGAAGTAGTAACCGAATTGATTCAAAATGAATGCAATACAAAAAGAATTAAAGACGAATTACAAAAATTACTAACACCGGATTATCGTCAGGATCTTTTAAAGAAATATGATGTCTTAGAACAAAAACTTGGAGGAATTGGAGCCAGTAAAAAAACTGCTAAACTTATAGTTGAAGATTTAAAAAAACAATAAATTTTATCGTTTTGAAAAAGGCACTATTTCTAATCCTATTTTCTATTTTGTCAGTATCATGCAAAACAGGTTCAACTAATGTTAGTAAGGAATCTAAACATGAAACAAAATACATTGTAAATAATTTGATTGAAACTGCTACTGATAATATTGGCACTCGTTACAAAGCTGCCGGAACTACCAAAGCAGGTTTTGACTGTTCGGGATTAGTATATTCTACTTTTGAAAAAGAAAACATAAAACTACCCAGAAGCTCTTATGAACAATCGAAGATTGGAAAAATAATCAAAATTGATGATGCCAAAAAAGGAGATTTAATTTTCTTTAAAACCAATAAAAGCAAACAAATTAATCATGTTGGACTCATAACAGAAATCAACCGTGAAGAAATAAAATTTGTACATTCCTCTACGTCAAAAGGAGTAATTATTTCTTCAACAAAAGAAACTTACTATAAAAATTCATTTACTCAAATTAACAGGATAGTTGAATAAGCTTAAATAAAAAGTATTTTTCTTACATTTTTTTATACTTTTATGATATGAAAGTATTAAAATTTCCTCTAACAAAAATTACAATTTGTTTTATAATTGGTATTTTGACCGCCTACTTTTGGCAACCTGCCCTATTGTTAATAAATTCTGCTTTAGCTACAGTACTACTTACGTTTACTGTCTCTTATTTTTTGTCCAGGAAAAAAAAGCAATTCATTAATCTATTTACTATAAATACATATGTGATATCATTTTTAATCGGCAGCTTAACTTTATTATTTCATACCGAATCATTACAAAAAACAAATTATACAAATTGTAAGAAAGCTTTTGAAAAACCACAAAATACAACCCTTTGCCTGCGCGAAAAATTAAAAGGGAATGATTATAATGACAGATATATTGCTTTAATCAGTAAAATTGATAATCAGCATTATTCAGGGCGGATTATTATAAACATTCAAAAAGACAGCTTACCCAATTCACTTATAATTGGAAATATAATTCAGCTAAAAACTACCTTACAAAACAATTCTTCTCCCAAAAATCCGAATCAGTTTGATTACAGTAAATACTTAAATGATAAACAAATCTATGCACAGGTTTATGCTGCAAAATCAGAAATCAGCATTAATAAAAGAATACAAAAAGACATTTGGTATTACACAGCAAAATTACATACACGGATTGTAAACAATCTTACCCGAAACCATTTTAATCCGAATGAAATGAATGTTGCCTTAGCCCTTATCTTAGGGCAGAGACAAGAAATATCACCTGATATTGTTCAGGATTATCAATTTTCAGGTGCTACACACATCCTTTCGGTATCAGGACTGCATGTAGGTTTTATTATGTTGTTTATTGCTTTTATTCTAAAACCAATTGGCAATACCCCAAAAGGTTCTTTTATAAAGTTAATTGCGATTTTAGCTTCACTAATTATATTTGCCATAATTTCAGGTTTATCTCCCTGTGTCTTACGATCTGTGGTGATGTTTTCATTTTTGGCCATTAGCAATCATTTACGCCGAAATGACAATACCTATCATACTTTATTAGTTTCAATACTCTTAATATTACTTTTTGAGCCTTACTTTTTATTGGACATTGGTTTCCAACTAAGTTATTTGGCACTATTTTTTATTCTCTGGCTACAGCCAATATTAAAAAGTTTATGGAATCCCAAAAACAAAATTACTGCAAACATCTGGAATGTCTTAACTGTATCATTTGCTGCACAAATTGGAACACTGCCACTGTGTTTATATTATTTCCATCAATTTCCCGGACTGTTTTTTGTAACTAACATTATTATTATTCCAATTTTATCTTTCATCATGGTTATCGGAATAATAGTCATGATTTTGGCTATTTTTAATATAGCACCACAATTCCTGGTCAAAATCTTAGAAAAAAGTATTTATCTGCTAAATAAGGTCATTCATTTTGTAGCGTCATTTGATTCATTTGTAATAAGAGACATTAGTTTTAACACTTATTATTTATTTGCTTTTTACTTATGGATAACATTTACTATAGTTTGGATAAAAAAACCAAATTATTTAAAACTGACTGCCGTTTTGAGTTCTGTAATTATTTTGCAGCTTTCTTTTTTACTTACAAAAAAAGAAGTCCAGAGCCAACAAGAAATCATTGTTTACAACATAAAGAAAAAAACAAGTATATCTGAAAGAAACGGAAAAAATGTTACTCTTTTTTACAACAATGATCCGTTAAAAAAAATATCAAAAAATAACGTTTTAAATTCTTATTTAATTGGCAATTTTAGCCTTTTGAAAAAGGAAACAAAAATTAGAAACACTTTGTATTTTAATAATAAAAAGATTTTTATTATTGATAGTTCAGGTATCTATTTAGAGAATGTGCAACCAGATATTTTGCTGCTAATACAATCTCCAAAAATAAATTTAAATCGTCTTTTAAAAAGCATTCACCCTAAAATTGTTATCGCAGATGCATCAAATTCATATTCGATTCAAAAATATTGGAAAATGACTTGCGTGAAACAAAAAATCCCTTTTCATTCTATTACTGAAAAAGGATTCTACAAACTAAGTAATTAATTATTGTGCATTCAATATTAAATTAGAATCGTTTATCCAGCCATCAACTCCTGTCAAATTGTACGGCAGCTTACCCAATACACTAAAAGATCTTTCATCATTTCTTATAAAAGCTTTTGCTAAGTATACTTCGGGCAGATTTGCGACTCCAAAGGCATTTTTCAATTTAATATTCTGATCTCTTTCCTCGGTTGACATTTCAGTATCAGATAAGTCAAGTTTTACTAAAATAACATTTTTGCGAGACCATTTCTCAAAATCTTCCGTGTTAAAAACTTCATTTTGCAAATTTTCAGGAGCATTTGCTTCTGTAAATAAAATTAGCATTGGTTTCCTTATTTCATTGCTTAGAAGTATAGCATCTGTAATGTTAGTTTTCCATTCTAATACCTGCGATTTCATTGAAATATTAATCAGAAAGAATGCAAGAATAAGTAATTTTCGGCTCATATTTAATTGGTTTTCGATTATATTAATAAAACTAAATTAACATAAAATAAACATCGAAAGATCCATTTGAAAACAATATTTATTGCTAAAAAGCATTAAAATGAAATCAATAATTTATGATTAAAATTTTAAATTTAATTGAATTTTTAATGCTTTAAAATTTCAATTATTCAACTGCTTCTTAACTTCTTTTAAATAAAAAACCCTTTCCAGTAATTGCCAAGAAAGGGTTGTACCAATAAAGTAAGAAGCTTATCTAAGCTACTATTCACTTGGATGTAAAATAGCTTCTGACTCAGAAATCCATGCTTTAGCACCTCCCGGCTTGTATCCAAGTTTACCAAGAGCCTGAAAAGTAGTTTTATTTTTTCTGATAGAGGCACTTGCAAAGCAAACTTCGGGTAAATCTTCAACGCCAAACGCATTTTTAAGCTTAACATTTTGCTCTTTATCCGTATCTGAGGCATTAGCATCAGATAGATCTAATTTAACTAAAATAACATTATCTCTAGACCAGACTGCAAAATCAGGTGTTTTAAAAACTTCATTTTGTAGATTATTTGGAGCACTAGAAGCAGTAAAAAAAATCAACATCGGCTTATTTTCTTCATTACTTGCAGCGATAGCAGTATCCATACTGGTCTTCCAAACTAAATTTTGGGCTTGAAAAGTTATTGTCCCTAAAAAGAAAATTAATAGAAGTAGTTTTTTATTCATAATATAAAGATTTGGTTGGTTAGCAAAACGAAATTAACATTATATTTTAATTATACAAGATTTTTTACACTTAAAATTATACAATGCATTTTTTTAACCATAATATTTTATCAATATAAAATATTTACCAAAACTATCACTCAGAAATTAAAACACATTTTCTTACTAAAAAAAATCCCCTCACTTTGACGTGAGAGGATTTTTAATATTTATTAAAAATGGTTTTTTACATTTTTTGAGATTTAATTATTCCATCAGCTACAGCAAGCCAAGCCGTTGGACCTCCGGCAACGTAACCCGTCTGCCCTAGCACTTTAAAATTTACTTTTCCATCTTTGCTTTCTGCACTGGCAAAATGAACTGTTGGATATCCCTGGATAGCAAAAGCTTGTTGCAATTCAGCATTTTGAGTTTTAATCTCTGGTGTTTGAGCAGTTCTTCTTGGATAATCCAATTCAACCAGAATTACATTTTCTTTCGCCCATTTTTGAAATTCTGGTGTTTTCAGGACCTCATTCTGCAAACGGATACACCAACCACACCAATCACTTCCAGTAAAAAACATGAGCAATGGTTTTTTTTCCTTATTACTCACCGTTATTGCTTCTTTTATATCAGTATGCCAATTTAACTCCTGAGCCTTTACAGCAAAAGAACCTATTATAAAAAATGCCAGTATAAATATTTTTTTCATGTCGATTTATTTTCTTCAAATTTAAACAAAAATACTACTGAAAAATACCTATTTTACTTCTTGCATTAATTTTTTAATAAATGGAGAAATAGCTATCAAAATCACTCCGGCTATCAAAGAATAAATCGCTAACTGATAGTATCCGTCTGTATAAGACTGCAGCTTAGACATTAATGTAGTTCCGGTATTTGATTTAGAAATTTCCGCACCAAGTTTTCCTGCAAACAACTGGCCAAATGCAGTCGCCAAAAACCACAATCCCATCATCATCCCGAATAGTTTTTTTGGCGAGAGCTTAGTAATAATCGACATTCCGATAGGGCCTAAGCATAGTTCCCCAATTGTAGTTACCAAATAAGCAAACGTAAATAAGTTCAACGATGTAACTCCGTTCACATCAGCAAAAAATTTAGTATAATAAAAAATATAAAAAGAAGCAGCTAAAAACAAGAATCCAATACCAAACTTAATCAGCGTATTTGGCTCTATTTTCTTTTTAGCCAGCCAAAGCCAAAGCAGTCCAATGAGAGGACTAAAAATAACAACAAATAAAGTGTTCGAACTATTATTTACTGCATTAGGATCAACCGTGAACCCAAGTAAATTATAGCTTAAATTGTCCTTGGCGAATAATGACAATGATCCTCCACTTTGTTCATAGATTGCATTAAATACTAAATAAAAGAAAATAAATGTAAAAGCAGCAAACATCTTTTTTTGCAATTTTACATCACCTAACTTTATCACTTCGTACACAAAATAAATAATAGCAATTACACCAATTGTATACATAAAATAATCAGTGTAATCCGTGTTTTTTACCATTATAAAAATAAAAGGAATGCTTAATAATGATCCTAAGTAAACACTTATTTCTTTAAGTTTTCTTTTATTTGGCTCTAAATGAAGTAATGGGGAGTTCCCAATGGGACCAAGATGTTTTTTAGTAAACAAAAAAGTTAATAATCCAAAAGCCATTACAATAGCTGCAGAAAGAAAACACAATTGCCAGGAATAGTATTTCCCCAAATAAATACATAGAATTCCGCCAAAAAAGCCACCAATATTAATTCCTGCATAAAACATCCCATACCCGGCATCTCTTCTGTGATCTTTCTCATGATAAAGTTCTCCAACCATTGAAGAAATATTGGGTTTAAAAAAACCAGTCCCAATTATAGAAAATGCCAAACCATAATAAAATAAATCCTGGGGAGCAAAAGCAATAAGCAAATTGCCCAAAATCATAACAACTCCCCCAAAAAACAATGATTTTTTAAACCCTAAAATTTTATCTGCAAAAATCCCCCCTACAAAAGTAAAAGCATATACAAAAGCCTGAATAGCTCCATATTGCAGATTAGCAGCTTCATCTTTAAGTAAAAGCTGATCCACCATAAAAAAAGTCAAAACACCCCGCATTCCATAGAAGCAAAATCTCTCCCACATTTCAACAGTAAACAAATACCATAATTGCTTTGGGTACTTGCCTTTAAAATTTTGAATTTCCTCTAAAGTAATTGTATTTTCCATCTTATCTAACACCATGCATCATTTTTTTCAACATTGGAGTCAGAGCGAATAATACAACTGCTGCGATACCAGTAAGAACAACAAATACCATAAAGAATTCATAAAGGTTGTGAATTTCAAAACCCGCAAAAAAGTGGTTGTGAGAAGCTATTTGGTGCTTATCCAATAATGCTAATTGTTCTGCAGTAGGCGTAACTGTTTTATCTAAAACCGCCTGAAGATCAATTCCCAATTCTTTTGCTTTTGCAAATTTATCACCGGTAGCAGGCAATATAGCTCCCAAAGTACCTCCTAATGCATAACCTGCAGCATTTGACAAGAAAAATACTCCGTATAATAATGATGCAAAACGTTTTGGTGATAATTTACCAACCAAAGACAAGCCAATTGGTGACAAACATAATTCAGCACAAGTATTTAAGAAATATAATAAAATTAGCCATTTTACTAATAACAACCCTGAGGTTCCAATATAAGAAACCTGAGTAGCAATCATAAGGAAACTAATAGAAATAACCAACAATCCTACAGCTAATTTTACCGGAGAGATTGGTTCTTTCCCTTTAGCTCTTAAAGTGTCCCATAGTACACTAAAAGGAACTGCTAAAGCAACTACGAATAATCCGTTAAAGATCTGGACCATTGATGGCGGCATATTCCAAATTCCAAAAAAGTTTCTGTCTGTCTGATTATCTGCAATAAAAGTCAAAGATGAACCTGCTTGTTCAAAAGCAGCCCAAAAGAAAATAATAAAAAACGAAACGATATAAATTACAACAATTCTGTCTCTTTCAATTTTAGTTAAAGACGAATCAGAAATAATTAATCCTGCCAGTGCAACACCACTAGAATAAATTAAAGTATAAATTAAGTTCTGACCTACTACATAGTGAAAAAAGAATCCTAAAGCTACGAATGCAATTCCGGTAATGGTCAAAGCTTTATTTGAGAAATTTGCTTTTTGTGCTTCTCCTTCTTCAAAATCTTCAGCAACATTTTTAGATGGTAATCCCCCTAATGGTCTTCCTTCCGGAGAAACAACATATTTATTCTTCAAAAAATAAAAAAGAACTGTTCCTACAAGCATAGCGCCAGAAGCTGCTAAAAATCCCCATCTAAAAGCATGGATGTCTCTAATTCCGCCAGCATCTTTAACATCTCCTAAGAATGGACAAATTGACTGCCCTAAAAATGCTCCAATGTTGATCCCCATATAAAATATAGTAAAAGCGGTATCAAGCTTAGTTTTCTCTTGTTTTGGATATAAACTTCCAACCATACTGGAAATATTTGGCTTGAAAAAACCGTTACCAAAAACAATTACTCCTAATGCTGTATACATAATGATTTTTGCTAATTCTAAATTAGAACCAAAAATACTTCCGCTAGTAAACAGCAAAAATTGTCCAATTGCCATAAGCAAACCTCCTAATAAGATACAGTTTCTGTTTCCTAAAAAACGATCTGCAACAAAACCTCCCAGCATTGGAGTTAAATAACAAAGTCCAAGGAAGCCTCCATAAATTAAAGATGCTTCTTCTTCTTTCATCAGCAATGAATTCACAAGAAATAAAGTCAGTAAAGCACGCATTCCATAAAAATTGAACCGCTCCCACATCTCCGTTCCAAACAATACCCATAGTCCTTTTGGATGCCCGGTTCTTACTTTAGTTTCTTCCATATTATTCAGTATAAATTAAGTTATTAGATTTTAGATTATAAATTTTGTTTAATAAAATTAGTCATTTTATTGTAAAGCTGAATTCTGGTTTTTCCACCATAAATACCGTGATTTTTATCCGGATATATCTGAGAATCAAATTGTTTATTAGCCTGAATTAAAGCCTCCATCATTTGCATCGAATTTTGCACATGAACGTTGTCGTCACCGGAACCGTGAATCAATAAAAATTTACCTTTTAATTTATCAACGTGGTTGATCGGAGAATTCTGATCGTATCCGCTGGCATTCTCCTGTGGAGTCTGCATATATCTTTCTGTGTAAACACTATCATAAAAACGCCAGTTGGTTACCGGAGCAACTGCAATTGCCATTTTGAAAACATCTGCTCCCTGAAAAATACAGTTTGAAGCCATGAAACCACCATAACTCCATCCGAAAATGCCAATTCTTGAAGCATCCACATATGGGTAAGCACCTATTACTTTTGCTGCATCGATTTGATCTTCTACTTCAAATTTCCCTAATTCTTTTTGCGTTACTTTTTTGAAATCAGCACCTTTAAAACCTGTACCTCTTCCATCAACACAGGCTACAATGTAACCTTGCTGAGTAAGTGATAAAAACCAATAATCATCAGTGTTGTTCCAGTCGTTATTTACCTGTTGAGATCCCGGACCTGAATATTGGTACATAAAAACAGGATATTTTTTAGAAGGATCGAAATCTTTTGGTTTTAAAATCCAGGCATTTAATTCATTTCCTTTAGCCGTTTTTAAAACAAAGAATTCTTTTGCAGGTAAATTATAAGCTGTTAATTTAGTGGCAAGAGATTTATTGTCTTCGATTACCTGAATTTCTTTTCCGGTTTTCGCTTCATTTAAAGTATAAGTTGTAGGCTGTAAATTACTGGAGAAAGTATTAATAAAAAATTGGAAATTTGGACTGAAAGTAGCTGCATTTGTTCCAATTTTAGCAGTTAAAGCTGTTTTGTTTTTTCCGTCCAATGAAATACGGTAAACTGCTCTGTTGATAGAACCATTTTCTGTAGACTGGTAGAAAATAGTTTTGTTTTTTTCATCGAAACCGTAGTATGAAGTCACTTCCCAGTTTCCTTTTGTAACCTGATTTTTAAGTTTTCCTGCTTTATCATATAAATAAATATGATTAAATCCGTCTTTTTCGCTGGTCCAGATAAAACTGTTATCTTTTAAGAATGTCAAATTATCGGTGACATCAACATATGCCTTATCTTTTTCATTCAGAACCACTTTTGCTAAACCCGTAGTCCCATCTACAAATAATAAATCAAGATTATCCTGATGGCGGTTTAAAACCTGAGCTGATAAAGTATTATTATCATTTGTCCATTGTAGTCTTGCGATGTAAAAGTCATTATAATTTGCTAAATCAACTTTTTTAGTGCTATTTGCCGCTACATCAAAAATATGCAAAGAAACTTCTGAATTTTTTTCTCCTGCTTTAGGATATTTGAATGTTTCAATCGACGGATATAAATCTTTATGAAACATAGACATCGAAAATTCCGGAACCTGACTTTCATCAAAACGGATATAAGCTAGTTTTTTACTGTCTTTACTCCAGTCGAATGCCCGGACAAAAGCAAATTCTTCTTCATAAACCCAATCCGTTATACCATTTATAATTGCGTTTTTCTTTCCATCAGTCGTGACTGCTGTAGATTTTTTTGAGGCTACATCATATACGTAAAGATTATTTTCTTTGGCATAAGCAATTTTTGTTCCATCCGGCGAAAAAGTTGGTTCCTGAACCTGAAAATCAAAAAGTTTTGTCAGTGATTTAGATGTAATATCATATAAAAAATAATCTGCTGCAAACGAGTGGCGAAATATCTGATTGGAGTTACAGGCAATTAAAATCTTTTTTTCTGAAGCATCAAAAGTATAGCTGTCTATACCGTCTGCAAGGGCTGCATGATTTCTGGTGTCGATTAAATTTGATACTTTTTTGAGGGTTGCAAAATCATATAAATCAATCTGCATGCTTCTGCTGGCCTGATCAACATTTAAAACAGTATATTGATCTGTGTTTTTTAACGATTGCAGTTCGTCCATTCCTTTAGCACGAAATGCTCCGCTGTAAATATTTTCGACTGTGATTTTTTGTTGCCCAAAAACCGTAGCAACTAAAAACAAAAGCATTACAGTAATTTTACTTGAATTCATCAGGATTATTTTAAATATAAAAAAGAGTCCAATTTTAGTAAAAAAATCGAACATAATACACATTTTAACTGTTAAATGTTAAAAAAATAAAATTTAAATCCTTTTTGAATAAAAAAAACATTTTAAATAAAACGCTTAAAATGGTATCTTTGTAACCACTACACTACTTAATAGACTGAGAATGAACAACGCCGTTGCCGGATTTTCTAAATTATCCAAAAAAGAAAAAATAAACTGGATTGCAAATGAATACTTTTCAACCCCCCAAGAAGCCTTAAACATTATAAGAAATTACTGGAATACAGACGAAAAGCTTCAGCAATTACATGATGAATTTATTGAAAACACTATAACCAATTTATATATTCCGCTTGGTGTTGCTCCAAATTTCCTGATTAACGGAAAGTACAAAACCATTCCGATGGCAATTGAAGAAAGTTCAGTAGTCGCAGCCGCTTCAAAATCTGCAAAATACTGGGCAACACGTGGAGGTTTTAAAGCAACTGTAATAGATACCGAAAAAATAGGACAAGTTCATTTTACTTTTAATGGAGATGCTGAAAAATTAAACGCTTTCTTCAATAAAATAAAGCCAAAATTCTTTTCTGACACGCAAAATATTACTAAAAACATGCAACAACGTGGCGGTGGAATTCTGGACATTCATTTAAAAGACAAAAGAGACCTGCTCGATAATTACTTCCAGTTACATGCAACATTTGAAACGAAAGACAGCATGGGAGCAAATTTTATTAATTCATGCCTGGAACAATTTGCAACGACCTTAAAAGATGAAGCACAAAATGCAAACTTAGAAATTGAGGTTATAATGAGCATTTTGTCAAATTATGTCCCAAATTGCATTGTAAGAGCCGAAGTTTCATGTCCAATTGAAGATCTAACCGAAAAACACATTCCAAATCCCAGGGATTTTGCCGAACGATTTGTGCAGGCTGTTCAAATTGCCGAGGTTGAACCATTCAGAGCCGTGACACACAACAAAGGGATCATGAATGGTGTTGATGCTGTGGTTCTGGCAACAGGAAATGACTTCAGGGCGGTTGAAGCCGGTGTTCATGCCTATGCATCAAAAAATGGACAATACGCGAGTTTATCTCATGCTAAAATTGAAAACGGAATTTTTACTTTTTGGCTTGAAATTCCACTAGCTTTAGGCACAGTTGGCGGATTAACTTCATTACATCCCCTGGTAAAATTGTGTTTAGAAATTCTCCAAAAACCTTCAGCCAAAGAATTAATGGAGATTGTTGCCGTAGCAGGTTTAGCACAAAATTTTGCTGCTTTGCGCTCTCTAACTACAACTGGTATTCAGGAAGGCCACATGAAAATGCACCTCAATAATATAATCAATCAATTTGAGGCCAACGAAGAAGAGCGCCATTTAATTAAAACTCATTTTAAAAAAACGGTCATATCTCATAACGCTGTAGTAGAATTTATTGAAAATCTAAGAAAATAATATTATCATCCAGAAGCATAATCTATAGATGAAGCTATTCCCGCTGTCCACTAAATCTTTTGTGGCTCCCTATAACTATCGTGAGCCACAAAAGGATATCGTTACCATCGGGGCTAAAAAACAACGAATGAAAAGAACCTTTTACAGCAACGGAAAACTTTTAATAACAGGAGAATATTTAGTCCTTGACGGCGCAAAAGCTTTTGCATTACCAACAAAATTTGGCCAAAATCTAATTATTGAAAACGGTTCAAATCAGGAAATTCAATGGAAAAGCTACAATATTGATGAAAAAATCTGGTTCGAAGATACTATTTCGTTCAGTGAAATAATTAATAATGTAAAGTCAGAAATTGAAACCGTAAAAACAACGCTGATTACTATATTACATGAAGCCTATCTTTTAAATCCGGCTTTCATTGATAATGCTAACGGATATAAAGCAACAACACAGCTCACGTTTCCTAAAAACTGGGGATTAGGAACATCTTCAACTTTACTCAACAACATTGCACAGTGGACACAAATTGATGCTTTCACGCTACTTAAAAACAGTTTTGGAGGTAGTGGCTACGATATCGCCTGTGCACAAAACGATAGTCCGATTATTTATCGCTTAGAAAACAATTCCCCTATTGTAGAATCCATAAATTTTAATCCGGATTTTTCTCAAAACATTTATTTTGTATATCTCAATAAAAAACAAAGCAGCAAACAAGCCATTAGTGCTTACTATAACAACAAAAACAATCATTTAAGCAAAAACATACTTGACAATAATAAAATTACTGATGCGGTCATCAAAGCAAAAACATTGAAAGAATTTGCTCAATCTTTACAAAATCACGAAATACATATTAGTGATATACTCGAGCTGCAAACTATTAAAGAAAAGGCTTTTCCTGATTTTAACGGAGTTGTTAAAAGTCTTGGTGCGTGGGGTGGTGATTTTGTAATGGTAATTTCTAAAGATGACCCAGGATATTATTTTGCATCAAAAGGATATGATACAATACTTACTTATGATGAAATGATTTTACGAGAGTAATTGTTTTGTCAATAAAAAAATACTATTAAAAATTTACTTTCTGATCACTAATATGCTCAGATTCCAAATGTCTGACTTTCTCATTTTCCAGTTCATTAGATTCGATAAGAGTATTATGCAGGCGCTCAGCCATTTTCTCTATACTATTGGTAATCGAATCATAAACTAATTCCATTCTGCGATGTTTTTCTTCTTTTACAGCTCTTAAAACATCTTCAACAAAAACCTTGTCATACTTTTCAGCAACAGAATCCCGTGTATTTGTAAGCCTGATAACATAATCGTTACTTAATATCGTAACTTTAAAATGCTGTTCTTCGTTACTTAAATAGTACTTACCGCCTAATTCATCGACATTAATGTCTGTGTTACTAACTTTTAAAAGTTCAGTTATTATTCCAAAAATATGATTCTCAATTTTGGAATACACCTTAGGTTTTTTTCTAAAAAACTTAAACATAAAACAAATTAAATACCTGATTGTTAAAGCATTTACCTATCATCTTTTTCGTAATTTTTTTGATATTTCCTAATTAAATTTATTTTGTTAAAACAAAAATTCTGACAAATTAACTGTAATAAATTGAATATCCCAAATTTTTTAAATCATATTTCTATTATCCCTATATGATTAAGGCTATGAAATTCAGTTTATTACAAAAATATCTTACAAAACAATTTATTTTAGAGCAAAGAAAAACCCGAAACATTTAAAACGTTTCGGGTTTGTATCTTACTTTATTACTAAGATTAGTAATTAAACTGCAATCTGTTATCTTCAATTTTAGCATTGTTCTTCAAAGCCGGCAAAATTCTGCTTGCATCAGATGCGCTTTGAGCTTTTACTTTCGATACATATTCAGCATGATTAGCAATAGCTGGTGCTTTAATAGTACTGATATTTTTTACAACATAAACTCCCGTATTCCCCTCAATCGGAGCCGAAATTTTATTAGCTGACAATGCAAACGCATTACCTACAACTTTAGGCTCCTGACCAACTCCACCTGGTAAAGTAGGGTTTTCCATAGTAACATTTGTTGCCTGTTGAACTTTAACTCCAGCAGTTTTAGCGATAGCTTCGATACTTGAACCTGTCATTTTCGCTTTTAATATTTCTGCTTTTTTCTTGTTTTTTAAGATTGGCTCTACATAAGGTCTTGCTAATGTAACAGATACTAAACCTGATTTGTTTTCGCTTTTGTATTGTGCAATTACGTGACCAATATTTGCGATTTCAAAACGTTTTACATCTCCTTCTTTTGTTTCTTTATCAAATGCCCATCTTACAATAGCACGTTGGTTTCCTAATGGACCAAAAGACTCATCCATAGCTTTAGCTGATATAGGAGCTTCAACTTTTAACCCTAATTGTTTAGCTGTAGCATTAAAATCTTTATCAGCGGCATCCATTTCAAATTTTGTTGCCAATGTAAATATTTTATCAGAAGTAGCTTCAGAAGGCTGAATTTTTTGAGCAATGGTAGCTAAACGAATTCCGTCTTGTTTATCAGTAATTTTAATAATATGAAATCCGAATGGTGTTTCAACTAAACCAACTTTTCCAATTCCGTTACTGAACACAAAATCATTGAAAGGTTTTACCATTTGGTTTGGACCAAAATATCCTAAATCACCGCCTTGCTGAGCAGATGAATCATCAGAACTTGTAAAAGCAAGCATCATGAAACTATCAGGATTTGCCTGAACTTGTTTTAAAATATCTTCGGCTTTAGCTTTAGCCTCTTCTTTTGTTCTTTTTTCTTTTTGGTTTGGAGTCTGAGATCCTTCATAACCAATTAAAATGTGACTTGCTTTAGCATTAACACCCGGCTTAAATCCTAATGATTTAGAAATAGCATAGTATTTTCCAAAAACATATGGTCCATAAATTTGACCCGGAGCTAAACTAAATAATTTATCCGCATCTACTGCAGGTAAAGAATTTTTAGCAATATAGGTTGAATCATAAGGTACATCTGAATTAGCGTTTACAAATTCAGCTACGTTTGTAGCATTTCTAAATCCAGGTAATGTATCATTTTTACCGGTTTTTGCATTATACTCTACTCTTCCGTTTAAAAGCGCAGTAATTTTAGCTTTAATTTCAGCTTCATCTTCTTTTGAAGGTTTGTCTTCAACTAATACATATTGAATTTCACGAGTTGCATCAGCTTTAAATTTTTTCTCGTTTTTCTTCATGTAATCCACAATCTCTGAATCAGAAATTTTTACTTCACTATCTTTAATAGAAGAGTATAAAGCGGCAGCATACGCAAAATTTACTTTGTTTGCTTCCATTTCATATTTCAGCTTTCCTTCGCTGGCAGTAGTATAAAGACCTGATTTTACAAGAGTGTTGTAGATTTGGAATTTTGCATTTAAAGTAGCATCTTTTTCTTTTTCAGTAATAAACTGAGCTGCTTCAGGATTTGCTTTAAAGTATTCTTTGAATTTAGTAATATCAAACATACCTGCAGCATTTAAGAACATTGGATTTTTACCAATATTAGGATCCGCTTTTAAAACTTCCAGAAGGTGTTTTTCTCCAACTCTCAATCCTAATTTATCAAACTGGGTTGATAATAAAGCGATTGAAACTTCCTGATCCCATACTCTGTTTGCAGCTTCAGTGGAAGTAATTCCTTGCCCACTTTTTTCAACATTACTAACTTTAACTCTAAAGTCTTCAAATGAAATATCCTTTCCATCGATGCTTCCTACATCTTTTGAACTTTGACCAAAAGTACCGCTATTGAAAAGATCTTGTATTATAAATGCAAATAATGCAAGTGCAATAACTCCTATCAATAATGCGGAACGCTGTCTAATTTTTGCTAAAACTGCCATTTTTATTATCGTTAATTTTATATTCAGTTTGCGAAAATACAATTATCTGGTTAATAACAATACAACTAGAGTTTTATTTTCGACTTTTTTTTAAAATTATTAAAAAAATTATTCTTTTATAGTCATTTTTACTAATTCGATTTTCTTGTTGGAACATTCTTCTATCACAAAACGATAACCCCCAATACTGATTTTTTCTTTTTTATAAGGAATATCTTTCGTATAGTCGACAATAAATCCTCCTAAGGTTCCATAAGAATCACTTTCCGGGATTCCTAATTTATAGGTTTCATTTAAATATTCAACCTCTAACCTTGCCGAAAAAAGATATACTCCCTCCTTTATTTCCTGTTCGATTAATTCTTCATCCAGATCATGTTCATCTTCAATTTCACCAAAAAGTTCTTCTACAATATCCTCTATCGTAATAATTCCTGAAGTCCCGCCATATTCATCCAGAACAACAGCTACATTTCGCCTTTTTTTGATCAGTAAGTTCAAAGCATCTTTTATCAAAATTGTTTCAGGCACAAATTCAACTGCCATCAAAACTGACTTTATTGTTTTTGGTTTTTTAAACAAATCAAAAGAATGCACATATCCGACAATATCATCCAAAGAATTTTGACTCACAATAATTTTAGAATAGCCTGTTTCTATAAATAAAGATTTAAGATCAGAAACACTGTCAAATAAATCTATATCTACAATTTCTGTTCGGGGGGTCATTATATCTCGTGCCTTTACGCCTGAAAACTCTAATGCGTTCTGAAAAATTTGAATTTCAGAATCGACTTCTTCATTGTCTTCAGCAGCGTTCAGCTGCTCAGAAATATAATTCCCAAGTTCAATTTTACTAAAAAACAACTGTACCTGATCCCCTTTTGTCTTAAAAAATTTTCTTAGAATAAAATCAGAAATCCAAATAAAGAAAGTTGAAATATAATAGAACAACCGGTAAAAAATATAAGCCGGAATGGCAAAAATCCGAATTAGAGAATTGGCATAAATCTGAAACAAAACTTTTGGAAAAAACTCTGCCGTTATTAAAATAATAAAAGTGGAGATTAAAGTGAGGAGAAACAAATTCGTATAATCAGAAAATTGATACCCTAAATTTGTAATGCATTTCAGAATCAAATCTGCGGTAAAAAAACCATAAACAACTAACGCTACATTGTTACCAATAAGCATTGCCGCAATAAATTTGGATGGTTTTTCTGTAAGTTTTGTTAATATTCCGGAAACAAAATTATCTTGTTTTTTTTCGATTTCAAGATAAATTTTATTAGAGGAAATAAAAGCTATTTCCATTCCTGAAAAAAAGGCTGATAGTATTAAACATAGTATTATAATACTAATTTCCATTTTTTACTATTTTTTATAATGATCGTCAAATTTCTTAGAAAACTTTCTTCTGAAGAAAAACATAAAAACACTTACACCTGCAATCAAAAAACTAAGCCAGGGAGTTCCATCAGCATCGCTTAACTTTGTAATTCCATCATAAATAAAAGCACCAGCAATTAATAAGTAAACGTATTGTGTATATTTTAAGTAATTCATAATTTATATTTTATTCTTCGTCGGCTTCAATTTCTCCGCTTACCCGTTGTGAATTTATCACTTTAAAATCTTTGCTAAAATCTATTCCCTGACCATGCGAAACTCCTTTTGCATCCGTAAGCTTAAATTTTCTTTCGGTGTAAAACCATTCGTTTTTCTGATCAAAGTATAGTTGTTCTGTCTCAAGCACCTGCCCGGCCTCAGACGTAATCTTTACTTTTCCCAGCAAGTCAATTATGCCCGTTTGCTTGTAAGAAACCGCATAATTTGCCACTATAAAAGTACGTTTTTGTTTTTTATCATATAATGTAACATCAATTCCTTTAGGAAATTCTGTAAAAGGAAAATCAACACTGGCATAATCCAACATTTTACGGCTTTTCAAAACACCGGTTATACGGCCAGAATCTGTATATTTTATATTGATTGTATCAGCATCTGTTGCAGGAAAAAATTCTGAAAAGTTAATTTTCTGAACTTCTTTAAAATTACTTTCGCAACCAAAAAACAGTGTCACAGCAAGAACTGTGACAACGGTTATAATAGTATGTCTTTTTGGTAAATTCATTCGCCAAATGTAGTAAATTGTATTGAGCTTATAAAAACATAAATTTAAGCATTAGTTGAATTTACTTTTTACAAACCATTTGTCATTAAAAGAGAAACTTAGACTAAAGTTTAGGTAATTTTCCTGAATCAAATTCGAAGAAACCGTTCCTTTTTTACCATATTCAATTCCAAAATTTACATTAGAAAAAGTTCCTGTAATAGGAAAACCAGCTCCTAATGTCACACCAACATCTTTTATTGATTCATTATTTACAATAAGACCAATTTTTTCATATTTTAATCCTGCTCTATAGGTAACTCGGCTTAAATAACTTGTAAATGAACCGTAGTTGGGAAGGTAATACCCCCCAATTGCATATTTTGCATATTTCTCATAACGCACATCGTCACTTGTGTTATAATAATTTTGAAACTTACCATTACCCTGAAAAGCTACAGTAGTACCCACTAACCATTTTCTTGCCTCACCAATACCTGCACCAATGGTTAATTTGTTTGGTAATTTTAAAGTAGAGCTATTCAGGTCATCTACTGAAGTTGCATCACCATCAACCTCAATAGTTCTTTCACTGTCTGATTTTAGATTGCTTCCAAAAGTATAAGACAAACTGGTAAATAATTCTGTTTTTTTATAAATCTTAGTTTGATACATCGTACCAATATTAAAATTAACCCCGGATAAGGTTGAAGTATTAATTTCTCTTGTAGCGCTTGAAACTCCTGTAATGGCTTCTATACTGGTAGTTTCAATTTTACCAAAGTTGTATTGCATATCAGCACCTACACTCCAATTTGGTTTTATTTTGTAGCCTAATGCCAAAAAGACTTTATTCAAGCCTCCTTTTCCTTCATATTGAGAACTTGTAAGACCCTCTGTACCTGAATTATCATTTCTAATTTTATAACCAACTGATGAAACCGGAATCAATCCAAATCCTGCTCCAAATTTACCCATTGGGATTCCTAAAAGTAAATAATCAAAGGTTGACCTTGTAGAACTGGCTGTCTCTGTTTGTGACTTTACTTTTGAAGTTCCGTAAGTACCGCCAACCGTAAAAGTAGTTTGCATAAGACTGGCATAACTTGCAGGATTCTCAACATTTAAGTGAATACTATCCTGCTCAACCGAAACACCTCCCATTGACCTGTTTTCTAAAGTTCCTTTAAATTTGATGTCCCCAATTCCGTAGAATGAATAAGGTGAAGCAGTACCTTGCTGAGCAAATGAAACGAACGAAATAAGCAAACAAGCGCTTAGTATAATTTTTTTAATCATTGTTGATTTTATATTGAAATGTTTGGTTCAAACTCTCAAGTAAGAAATTTGAATTGGCAAATATGGTATTTTTTAATCGTTTAGCCAAAAATTCTGCATCACCTCCCGTTAAAATTATTATAAAATTTGAATAATTTGCGCGATATTCATCGATAAAACCGTCAATCTCATAGACGAAACCATTGACAATCCCAGAATGTATTGCCTGAAAAGTACTGTTTCCTATATAAGAGTCCGGTGCTTCCAGACTTAACAAAGGCAGCTTAGCTGTGTAATTATGTAACGTTTCGTAACGCAATCGCAGGCCCGGAGAAATTGCTCCGCCTAAATAATGATCAAATTCGTCGATAAAATCGTAGGTTATACACGTTCCGGCATCAATAACTAATCTGTTTTGTTTGGGGAATTGTAAAGTTGCTCCCGCAGCCAAAACCATCCTGTCTATTCCTAACGTTTTTGGGGTTGCATATTTATTTACAAAAGGAAAAACATCTTCATGAGTCAAAAAATGAATATTAAGTTCTTTTTCTAAAGCCAAAAAAGATTGCCTTTCGATATTTCCGACTGATGCAACGACTAAATCAGAGCAGTTTTGAAATTTTTTTAAAATTTTTTTAATTTTTTTTTCGAGTTCATTTTTCTCAAAAACAAATTTTTCCAAAACAGTACTCCCCTCAAAGACAGCAGCTTTAATTCGGGTATTGCCAATATCAACTGTTAAAACCATATTTATTTATTTACCACGGCGAAGGTACGAATTGATTTTTTTTAAAAAAATGTTTTGGATAAACGAAAAATGATTCTATATTTGCACCCGCAAACACGTTCACAGAAACACACGGAAACTGAAACAAAGTGAATTAATAAGCAGGTACCTTAGCTCAGATGGTAGAGCAATGGACTGAAAATCCATGTGTCCCTGGTTCGATCCCTGGAGGTACCACAAAACCCGAATAGCAATATTCGGGTTTTTTGTTTTTATTAATTTTCTATTGATTCGGGATTAATCTCAAATAAACTACCTCATCCAACCTTCAATTTTATAATTTTTAGAAAATAGTTTTCGTTCATTTTTTCCATTATCAGGTTTAAACCAAACTTCAAATCTTGCAGCATACGGATCTCCCCAATCGCCTTCGTAAATTGTAAAATCCTTTCCAGTACTAAATTTCTTTATACTATCGGTCGGATTATAAACTTGAATTGAACTGGCTCTAGGCAATTCATCAACAGAGAGTGCTTCATTATGAGTAATTTCAAATGCTTTTAAATAAATGCTTCCACTTTCGATCTTTCCTATCCAAAAATCATATTCATAAAGTCCAGGCTGAAAAGAATTATAAAGTTGAAAATCGGCTTTTTCTACAATTCTGTTACTGATGCTGTCAGGGCGCTGTCCTTCAAACTTTGCATAATGATCCAAATCAACCGGATTATCAATTTGAATGTTTTTTGGAATTGTTAAGTTTTTAGCCCATGTATCTGGTGTTTCTTGTTCTATAAAAAATGTTGTGACCAAGTAACCTATAAATATCAATATTGTTCCACCAAACAGAACAAGAGTTATAAGACCTTTAAACCATCTTTTATTAACTAATTGATATATTACTGAAATTAGCAAGCCAAATAACCCAAATACTACCCAAACAAAACCTATTCTGATCAAAACAGAACTCTCTAAAACATCTGAAGTTATTAAAAACAAAATAGACAAAAACCAAAATAATATTGGTTTCCACCAATTTTCAAAAAAACTTAAAAAATATTTTGTCATATTTGTGATCTTCTTTAATGAACGTTATAGATTTATTTCAAAGGAAAATCAAGTAATTCTTTTGGTTCAACATCTAAAGCATTAGCAATTCTTACAAGCGTTTTTACAGTAGTATTTATTTCAGCCCTTTCTATTCTACCTACTTGATTTTGTGTTATACCACAATCATCGGCTAAATCTTGCTGAGATAAGCCTTTTTTTTCACGTATTTGTCTAACGTGAATACCAAGATTCACAATAAAAGTATCTTCTGAAATATCCATATTTCAAAAGTCATAAGATTTATTTATCAATTACACCCATATATGGGTGTAATTTACTATATTTGGCATAACCAAAAAATAAGACAATGATTACGAAAAGCCTTTCTACAGAAGCTGAAACAAGAATAAAAGACTTTTTCATTAATACAATCGAACCAAAAGATTTGGCAAAAACAATACGACAAGTAAATTATGCTCTTTCGATGTGTTCAATGCGAGGTTGCGAAACCTTGGAATCTGAATTAAACAATATCGATGATAGTTTTTATTGGCTCAATAGATTGGCAGAAGTACTTGATCCTTATTTGGATGTTGAGGGAAATTGAGTTTACAATGTTAAATTTTTTAAAATAATTCCTGCATCAAAGAAGATTATAATTATTCTTACTTTGATACAGGGATTTGTAGCATTCAATGCAAATTTTATTTTGTTTGCAGTGTTGGATTTTCGCCTTTTTCAATTCTGTCAGTCGGCATTTTGGGTGGCTCAGACGGAGTTGGTGGCGAAGGAACGATAATAGGATTATTTTCTTCTGCCATTTTAAAATTTATTATTGTTACAAAACTTAAATTGATAAATGTCAACAAAACTGCTAATATTATAAAGCTTCGAGATCTATACAAATTTAATGCTCTTTTGTCATTTAAAATAGTGTGATTGTCTGAAAACTGAATGAATTTTTCAACAGTTTGTTGTTTAAAAGTCTTTTGTAGTGTTATGTCTTCTAGTTCGTTATTGAATTTTTCTAGATCAAGTTCGAATTTTCTAAAATCTTTTAGAAGACCAAAGTTTTGATATTTAAAGCCTTTAAAAAGATTATTTACTGAGATGAAAATGAAAATGACAGAAATAAAAGCAAGAATCAAAGTCAAAATTAAAATGATTATTATTAAAATAGAACTACTTTCATCTGCTTTAAAAATGTTCTTAGAGACAATGTAAGAATTTAGCGTGACCACTACAGTTACCCCAATTATAGGGTTATTTATCGCACCATCTAAATAGTTTCTTCTATTTAGTTCTCTTTCATATTTGTTTTTATAAAAGTCAAAATTATCCATTTTAAGTATTGTAAAGTAAGTTTATTCAAATTTAATTTTGTATCTCTCACAATATTCTTCTAAAGTTGCATGTAACATCATTCCTCTACCTGATATTATAACATAAATTTGATACTCAGTTTGTGGTGGGAAATTTTGTATTGCAACTTTTACAGCATCTTTATTAGATAAAGAATCATCAATTGTACTAAAGACATTTGACGGTGCTATTTTGTTTATTGTTTTTATAAAAGGTTCAAAGAGGTTTGGATTAACTGGAGCAATTAATGTGTAATGATTGTCCGTTAAATATTTTTGAAATTCTTTTTCTTTTAAATATAATTCTTCCATAAAAAACATTTTAAATTCTTGTTAAGGAGCATTCTCAAAAATAAAAATAGATAACGGAGATATAGATGTTGTAGTAAATTGCTTATCAACAATTTTAATAACAAAAATAAGAAGTACTAAAAACAAAAAAGCTTCTGAAAATATTCAGAAGCTTTTTTAGTGCGGATAATAGGACTCGAACCTACACGCCTTGCGGCACCAGATCCTAAGTCTGGCATGTCTACCAATTTCACCATATCCGCGTAATTGTGGGTGCAAAGATAAGCATACTTTCGAATATTCAAAGAAAAATTTGAAAAAAAATATTAATTCTCTTTTTTGTATATTTGGTTTTCTATAAAAATAATTTAAATGGAAAACATTAAGTCCTACGTTCAACAACATAAAGATCGGTTTATCAATGAATTGATCGAATTATTAAAAATTCCGTCGGTAAGTGCCGACACCGCATACTCTCAAGATGTTATTGACACGGCCGAAGCTGTAAAAGTAAGTTTATCAAAAGCAGGCTGCGATTTTGTCGAAATTTGCGATACTCCAGGCTATCCAATTATTTATGGAGAGAAAACAATCGACCCTAATTTACCTACCGTTTTAGTATACGGCCATTATGATGTTCAGCCGCCGGACCCAATGGAATTATGGACCTCTCCCCCTTTCGAACCCGTTATCAAAACAACCGATATTCATCCCGAAGGTGCTATTTTCGCCCGTGGTGCCTGCGACGACAAAGGCCAAATGTACATGCACGTAAAAGCGCTTGAATATATGGTACAAAGCAATACTTTGCCTTGTAACGTAAAATTCATGATCGAAGGCGAAGAAGAAGTAGGCTCTGCAAGTTTAGCCTGGTTTGTAGAACGCAATCAGGAAAAACTGAAAAACGATGTAATCTTAATTTCAGACACCGGAATGATTTCGAATCAGCAGCCTTCAATTACGACAGGCTTACGAGGTTTGAGCTATGTAGAAGTTGAAGTTACAGGACCAAATCGCGACCTGCACTCCGGTTTGTATGGTGGAGCTGTAGCGAACCCCATTAATATTCTGGCAAAAATGATCGCTTCTCTTCACGACGAAGACAATCATATTACGATTCCGGGATTCTACGACAAAGTACAGGAATTATCTGCTGAAGAAAGAGCTGAAATGGCCAAAGCGCCTTTCAGTTTAGAAAAATATAAAAATGCATTAAACATTGCTGATGTTTATGGCGAAAAAGGATATGTAACCAACGAACGCAACTCAATCCGTCCGACATTAGACGTAAACGGAATCTGGGGCGGTTATCAGGGTGAAGGCGCCAAAACGGTTATTGCCAGCAAAGCTTTTGCTAAAATCTCGATGCGTCTGGTTCCCAATCAGGACTGGCATGAGATTACAGAACTGTTTACCAAACATTTCACCAATATTGCTCCGGCGGGAGTTACCGTAAAAGTTACACCGCACCACGGAGGTCAGGGCTATGTTACGCCAATTGACAGCATTGGATATCAGGCAGCAAACAAAGCGTATACGGAAACTTTTGGAGTTCCGGCCATTCCGGTTCGTTCCGGCGGAAGCATTCCAATTGTGTCATTGTTCGAAAAAGAACTAAAAAGTAAAACTATTCTAATGGGCTTCGGTCTCGACAGTGATGCAATTCACTCGCCAAACGAGCATTTCGGAATCTTTAATTATCTGAAAGGAATCGAGACTATTCCGTTGTTTTATAAGTATTTTGTAGAACTTTCGAAGTAGATTTTAACCGCAAACAACGTTTTTCATATGAATGTGAATGTATGTTTCAAGTTAGCAGCTAAATTGAGTCAAAAAGGGATTGTTTTAATTATGATTGTTTTTGGTAATTATGGATTTTCTCAAGCACCAGTTCAAAAAAAAATATTTAAAGAGACTTCAAGTTTTAAATGGTTTAGTGAAGTTGAAGTAAAACCTAAATTTGTAGACGGAGTAGACAAATTTTACAAATATGTTGGAAATAATTTCAAGAGCCCTGAGAATGAATTGTGTTGTAAAATAACGGCAGAATTTATAATAGAAACAGATGGTTCATTGTCTAATATTGAGATCGTAAAAAATGATCTTGGAAGTATCGCTGAAAAAGAGCTTATTCGTATTTTAAAAAACTGTCCAAAATGGATTCCAGGTTATGACAAAGGTATTCCTGCGAGAGTAAAATCTACAATCCCTATTGTATTGAAAAAATGACAATAAAATATTCGTTTCTGAAAAAAAACAAAACTTTGTGGAAGTTTTAAACTTTGACAAAATTAATTTCAATGTAAATCCGTTCAGCAATGAGCGGATTTTTTTTGAGTTTTCAAATTGATATTCCTATTGAAATTTGCCATTGCTATTGATTAGGGCGTTACCTACGGCCGGGCTATCCCAAAGCATTGAAAATTATAGTTTTATTTAAATATTGAAACTTTTTTCTTTCATATTTAAAATTTTATTCTACATTTGTAGAAACAAATCTATAAATGTAGAACAAAAGCTATGAAGAACCTTTTTGTAATATTCTTGTGTGGTGCATTTCTTCTTGGCTGTAAACCTCATTTAATCAATCAAAAGATTGAAAAGAAAAAGCAGGGAGTATGGATTGAGGAATATTCTGAAGACAGTACTCATTATAAATCGTACGAATATTACAAAGACGACCAGCCGGTAAAAAAATGGAAATCCTACATTAACGGGAAAATCTATAAAACCGAAAAATACAAAAACGGAATCTGTACTGTAAAATATTATCATCAAAACGGAAAACTGCAATCAAAAGGAAAAACCAGCGTCGAAATTGATTCAGTCGAAACACACTGGTTTTATTTTGGAAAATGGAAATTCTATTCGGATAAAGGAAAGTTAACCGATATCAGAAAATACAATAAAGGGAATTTAGTTTCAGAACAAAACTTAGAATAAAAACTTAGAAACTCAGAATCTTAGCAACTTAGAACCTAAAAAATATGCAATTATCAAATTCAGAAGAACAATTAATGGAGCATCTCTGGAAGCTTGAAAAAGCTTTCATGAAAGATCTGCTCGAAGCGTATCCGGAACCAAAACCTGCCACAACCACCGTTGCAACACTTTTAAAACGTATGATTGACAAAAAGTTTGTGGCTTACAACGAATTCGGGAATTCAAGGGAATATTATCCGTTGGTCAAAAAAACAGATTATTTCTCTAAACATGTAAAAGGTCTGATTAGTAATTTCTTTAATAATTCGGCTTCACAATTTGCTTCTTTCTTTACCACCGAAACCAATTTGTCAACTTTGGAACTGGAAGAGCTTAAAAAAATAATCGATTCAGAAATTCAAAAGAAGAAAAAATGATTGAATATCTATTAAAATCAGGATTACTGTTTTTGCTTTTTTATACAGGATATAAAGTAGGGCTGGCAAGCGAAAAAATGTTTCGTTTTAATCGGGTTTATCTGCTTTTGAGTTTGGTTTTTAGTGTTTTAATTCCATTACAAATCATTTCATTTCAATCTGCTGCTTCCAATAAAATAGGGTCTTTCAGTTTAGATGAATTAGTGATTCAGAAAAGCAATGAAAATTTAAAAACAGTAGTTGATGATCTAAATCTGACTAATGTTATTTTTGGAATCTACTTTTTTGTGGTTTCGGTTTTAATTATTCGTTTCCTATTGAATCTGTATGCATTATATAGAAAAATTCAGGTAAATGAAACACAATTCATAAACGAAGAAAAAATCATTTTAATCGAAGAAAGTACCCTGCCACATTCGTTTTGGAATACAATTTTCATTAATAAAGCAGCATTCAAAAACAACAAAATCCCAGTAGAATTAATAGCGCATGAAAAAGCGCACTTGCAGCAAAAACATACTTTGGATATTCTTTTTATAGAAATTTTACAAATTGTGTTTTGGTTTAATCCAGTCCTTATTTTGTACAAAAAAGCGATTAAACTTAATCATGAATTTCTGGCTGACGAAGCAGTTAATATTCGATACAATTCAATTTCAGAGTATCAGAATTTATTACTTGAAATAGCTTCAGATAAAACCAGTATTAATTTGGCGAGTACTATCAATTATTTAATAACCAAAAAACGTTTTGTTATGATGACCAAAAAAGAATCCAAAATCAAATCGGTCCTAAAAGCATTTACTATAATTGCATTTTCAGGTTTACTATTATTTGTATTTAGTCATAAAAGTGCTGCTCAGGAAAAGAGTGAAAAATTCAAAGATGATAATCAGGCGATCGCTGTTAATTCAATTGAAAAACAGCCTGAATTTCCCGGCGGAATGGAAGCGTTTTATAAGTTTATAGGTGAAAATTTTAAAATGCCTTCAAAAGCGGCTAAAGACAACGTTTCAGGAAAACTTTACCTGCAATTTGTAGTTGAAAAAGAAGGCTCTTTGTCTGAGATAAAAGTTTTAAAAGATTTAGGCTATGGACTGGGAAGAGAAGCGATTCGGGTATTGAAACTTTCTCCACAATGGACTTCGGGTTCTGTAAAAGGGAAACCGGTCCGGGTTTTGTATAGTTTGCCCATAACTATTAAGTCTGAGAAATAATATATTTGATTATCAAAAAAACTAAAGCATGATAAAAGTAAATTCACAATTTAGCATGAAAAAAACTTTCTTATTTACCTTGATACTTATTAGTGTTGTAAGTTTTGCTCAGGATTCCGAAACAACAGCGGAAAATCAAAAAGCTGCCGCAAAAACAAAAAAAACTGATCCAAACACAAGAATTGATTTATAAAACACCTCAAACAACTGTAAAACCAGAATATCCGGGAGGTATACAGGAGTTATACAAATTTATAAAAGCGAATTATAAAACCCCAATAACACCGTCAAATGTACCCTTAAAAGGATATATATATTGGTTTTATTGTAGAAAAAGACGGCTCCCTAACTGATTTTAAAATCTTAAGGGACATTGGTTACGGTAGTGGTCAGGAAGTTATTCGTGTTTTGAAATTATCTCAAAAATGGATTCCTGGAAAAAACGGTGAAGAAATAGCGGCTTCTTCTTATACTTTACCAATTACAATTAAATAAGCAAGAAAACACCTCAAAAAAATCCACTCCTTTATTTAAGAAGCGGATTTTAAAAATTCAAAAACTAAAAATAAATCCGTTAAAATAAGTCCGGATTATATCCAAAATACGGCATGTTTTGCTCGTTAAAAATAACGCCGTAACTTTCCAGTTCATCTAAAATAGGCAAATACACCTCTTTATTGATTGGAAGCTGTACGCCCGGAGTTGTAATTTTTCCATTCAAAATCAATAATGTGGCTATGGCAACAGGTAATCCAACGGTTTTTGCCATTGCCGTATACGTCTGATCATCACCTATGCAAACCATTTTTGAGTCGATTTGTTTCTTCTCTCCATTCAGTTCGTAACCAAATTTATGGTACATCACAATCATATCTTTATCATCCTGTTCAAGCGTCCAGCTGTCAGTTAGTATTTTTTCCAGAATCTGTGCCGGAGTTGCATTGGGAAGATTTACTTTTTTGTTTGGGTTAAATAAATCCAGTTCTAAAAGTTTATCCCACATAATATCGTCCTGATCGATTTTTAAAATCAAACGCATTTTTATTTCGACCGAATCTGTTGGGTGATAAGGCAAAAATGAATTGGTAAACTGACGGTAACTCATGTTTTCAGAATCTTCCATGATATAACTGTCGTCTGTCATGCCCAGTTGCACAAACATATTCCATGCTTTTGAAAAACCAACTCTTCTAATTGTTCCTCTGTATAAAGTCAAAATATCATCTAAACCATATATTGACCGGTATTTAAGTGAATCACGGTTAGAATACGCTTCAAATTTTCCGTAACCTTCGACTTCAAGAAATTCAGTTCTGCGAAATAAACTTCCATAGGGAATGTATTTATAAGTTCCTTCCTGAATAAATTTTGCTGCACCACCCTGCCCTGCTAAAACTACATTTCTGGGTGCCCAGGTAAATTTGTAATTCCACAAATTGTTATCTGATTCCGGAGCAACCAAACCACCGCAGAAAGATTCAAAAAGCAGCATTTTACCACCTCTCGATCTAATTTCGTCAATAACTTTCATGGCGCTCATGTGGTCTATTCCGGGATCGAGACCAATTTCATTCATGAAAATCAAATTGTTTTTTCGGGCTTCTTCGTCAAGTTCCATCATGGCATCGCTTATGTAGGAAGCGGTAACGAGATGTTTTTTGAATTGCAGGCAGTCTTTTGCAATTTCAATATGTAAATAGGCCGGAAGCATCGAAATTACAATAGAGGCTTTTTCTATGGCAGCTTTTCTTTCTTCAACATCAAAAATGTTCAGGGTAATTGGAGTAGCATTAGGCTGTTTATTGATTTTCTTTTCGGCCAAAGCCAAAGATAAATCGGCAACTACAATATGTAAATTTTCACTTTCAGATTTTAAAAGCAAATATCGTATCAGGGAAGATGCGGATCTTCCCGCTCCAATGATTAGAATAGTTCTCATAAATTTACATATATAACACAAACATAGCAAATTGTTACAAAAATAACAATTGAAGAATAGTAAACTTTTTAAAATAAATGAAACAAAGTAAATCAGATTTTTTTGAAAAGTGTATTTGAATTGTTTTTTGTTTGGTTGAATTAAGAGTATTTTTGTGATAATAAAAACACTCTTCGTTGAGTGAAATTGATTAGAAATTTAATTTTGATACAATAATCAGAGCAAAAGAATAATCGGAAAGAGCTTCGACTAAGTTTATCCTGAGCGAAGTCGAATGGCCCCAGCCTGATACCTGATTTTAATTTCAACAACGTCATTAAATACATAAACATGGAAAGAAAAATAATTATTACAGCAGCTCTTTTTGGAATGATAGCGATTATCTTTGGTGCTTTTGGTGCGCACGCTTTAAAAGCCATATTGTCTCCGGAACAATTAACAAGTTTTGAAACCGGAGTTCGTTATCAAATGTATCACGCTTTCTTTTTGTTCTTTGTCGCTTCCAGAAAAGAGTTGTCTTTGAAGACATTAAAAGTAATTTATAATTTAGTGCTGGGAGGCGTTTTATTATTTTCCGGTTCGATCTATTTACTGACTACAAAAAATGTAACTTCAGTTGACTTTAAAATTATAGGATTCGTAACTCCAATTGGTGGTTTCTTATTAATCTTCGCCTGGTTTGTACTTTTAGCTACTTTTTTTAAGAAAAAATCATAAAATTGGTTTAAAAAAATTCTATCTAAAATTTAATACCTAATTTTGTTGTATATATAACACGTAACCTAATTACTGTGAGTTTTTTATGTTATTCATTAGTATAATTAAATAATATAACACAAATTCCTGGTTAATTGGATTTTTAAAATTGACATTTTAAAGTAAATTATAACACAACAAAAATTTATGGAAACGAATACACTTTCCTCGCAATCGATTTCGCTTATGGATTTAGGAATTACAAATGCTAAAGTTCACTATCAATTATCCGCAGATGAACTGCATGCGATTACGCTACAATCAGGGCAGGGTGTTGAAGCTTCTACAGGTGCTTTGGCAATTAATACAGGCGAATTTACAGGACGTTCTCCACAGGATCGTTTTATTGTGAAAGATAAAATTACGGAAGATAAAGTATGGTGGGGAAATGTAAATATTCCGTTTTCACCAGAAGCTTTCGAAAAACTATATGATAAAGTAACCCAGTTTTTATCAGACAAAGAAGTTTTTGTACGCGATTCATACGTTTGCTCTGATTCAAATTACAGACTAAATGTTCGGGTAGTAACAGAAACAGCATGGTCAAACTTGTTTTGCTACAATATGTTTTTAAGACCTGAAGAAAGCGAGTTGGCTAACTTTACTCCTGACTGGACGGTAATCTGTGCGCCAGGTTTTATGGCAGATCCTGCTGTAGACGGCACACGACAGTCTAATTTTGCTATTTTGGATTTTACCAAAAAAGTAGCCTTAATTGGCGGAACAGGTTACACAGGAGAAATGAAAAAAGGAATTTTCTCTGCCTTGAATTTCATTTTACCGGTTTTCGAAAACACGTTGCCAATGCACTGCAGCGCCAATGTGGGTGAAGCTGGAGATACTGCTATTTTCTTTGGTTTATCCGGAACAGGAAAAACAACCTTATCTGCAGATCCGGAACGTAAATTAATTGGTGACGATGAACACGGATGGACTAGCGAAAATACCGTTTTTAACTTTGAAGGCGGCTGTTACGCCAAAGTAATCAACTTATCTGAAGAAAATGAACCGGATATTTTTAGAGCTATCAAAAAAGGAGCGCTTTTAGAAAATGTGGTTTTCAAAGAAGGAACTAACGAAGTTGATTATGATAATGTTTCGATTACGCAAAACACACGCGTGAGTTATCCAATAACACATATCGATAATATTCAACCGGGTTCTATTGGCCATAATCCTAAAAATATATTTTTCTTAACGGCAGATTCTTTCGGAATTTTGCCTCCTATCTCAAAACTGACTCCGGGTCAGGCCGCTTATCATTTTATTTCGGGCTATACAGCAAAAGTAGCCGGAACTGAAGCAGGTGTAACAGAACCTCAACCTAATTTTTCTGCTTGTTTTGGAGCACCATTTATGCCTTTGCATCCAACAAAATATGCTGAAATGCTAAGCAAAAAAATGAAAGACGCCGATGTAAAAGTATGGTTAATCAATACTGGATGGACTGGCGGAGCTTACGGAACCGGAAGCCGTATGAAATTAAAATACACCCGTGCGATGATTACGGCAGCTCTAAACGGAGAACTGGACAATGTGGAGTACGTAAACCATAAAGTATTTGGAATTGCAAAACCGCAATCCTGCCCAAATGTTCCAAGCGAAATATTGAATCCGAGAAATACTTGGGAAGATCCTGCGTTATATGATAAAAAGGCAATCGAACTGGCTCAGAAATTCAAAGCTAATTTTGCCAAATTTGAAGAGTTTGCCAACGCTGAAATTTTAGCTGGCGCACCAAAAACAGAATAAGGAAGATTATTTAATTCAAACTAAAAAAAGCTGTTCGTTATGAACAGCTTTTTTGTTTGGTCTCCAGTCGCAGCTAAAAAAAATAAACACTAAACACTATACTGCGACTGAAAACAACACTGAAAATTTATTTTTTTGCTTCGTCAATACGCTTCTGGATCAAATCCCAGGCGTAATAATGGAATGTCATTCCGTTACTCATCGCTACAAAAAGACCGTTTTTGTATTTTCCGCCTAAATTAACGCTGGTTACATCGGCACCATCGCATTCAATTGTTGACGTTGGAACTTCTGCCAGTAATTTATAACTGTTTGGATTTCCGTTCACACCTTCTCTCGGATACACCATAAAAGTGTTTGCCTGTTGGTTTGACACTAAAATATATCCTGTAGAGTCTGTTTTTTTGTAAATCGCAATTCCTTCGTGATCGGCTTTGAAGTCTTTTTGTCCAAAAAATGCCAATTCTTTATTATCATTTAAAGCAGGATCAGCCTTGTATTTTCTGATTCCGAATTGCTCATCACAATATAAAATAGTTCCTAATTCATTATCAACAGCAATGGCTTCAATTTCTTTCTTTCCGCTGTAAGCTCCAAATTTGCGAACTACTTTTCCAACAGCAAATTTTCCGTTTCCAAAAAGTTCATATTGATATAAATAACTTCCGGAAGGGCCTGTTTTTCTTCCCACAATGGCAAATATTTTACCATCCGTCGGACGTGTGTATAAAGCAACTCCCATTGGATCACGCAAATCTTCTCCTTCAAAAACCGAAATTCCTCCATTATCAATTGGCTCTAAATCCGGCAGGCTGAAAACTCTGATTCTATTGCTTTCGCGTTCTGTTGTAACGGCGATATCAACTTTTTTTCCGTCAATAACCAATCCGTAAGCGATATCAACATTGTTCGGACGTTTTAAAGGAATTGATTTTTTAAGGATTTTTCCATTCAGATCAAAAGCATACAAACCACCGTCTGTATCTTTATCTGTTCCCACAATAATACTTTTTGCAGCATCCGTTGGGTGAATCCATATCGAAGGATCGTCGGTATCGTGAGGCAAAGCTTCTGTAACAGCTGTTGGTTTTATCGAATTTGATGCCACCGGTGCCAGTTTATCATCTTTACAAGCCATAAATGAAAGGGCTAAAAGTAAAAAAGCAAGTATCGATTTATTTTTCATTTTTATTATGTATTTGTATACAATTAGACAGAGCCGCTAAACTCTGTCTAATTTATGAATTTTAAAAAACAGGTTTTACAAGTCTAATTTCAATCCGAAATTGTAACGGGCCTGATAGTATTCAGCTTGTTTTGTATTCGATTCAATTCCCTGATAGTAACGCAACGGCTGATTTGTTAAGTTATTGGCTTCAGCAAAAAAGCGAAGTTTAGGTGTAATTTTATAAGAAGCATTCGCATCTAAGAAAAATTGTTTGTCATAGAAACTGTCGTTGTATGCTTCTGAACCTAATTCATCTAAATAATCGGATGTGAAGTTAGTAGAAATTCTTGCAGAGAAACGTTTGTTTTCCCATGATAATGATCCGTTGAACATGTGCGGAGCAGTTCCGGGAAGACTGATGTTGTTTCTTTCATTTCCGTCTTCGTCAGCAATTCCTTTTGCTTTAGACTTAGTGTACGTATAGTTTAAATAAATGCCAAAACCTTTTAAGAATTTACCAGGCAGGAAATCTAACTGACGCTGAAGTGCTACCTCAAAACCATAAACATCAACCTGATCTCCGTTTCTGGATTGTACAAATGACCAGTTTTCACCTGCAGGAATTGGATTTACCTGAGTAGGGAAATCTGCAGCAAATTTTGCATCTGTATATTGATTATCGCTGTAATTGTAAATGAAATCATTTAATTTTTTGTAGAAAACACCTCCTGAAATTAATCCAACCGATTTGAAATAATTCTCAACCATGAAATCATAATTGTATGAATACGTTACAGCAAGATCCGGATTTCCCGCTGTAATTTCTTTATCAGCCGCAATATTGTTTACATAAGGTGCCAATGCATAATAGTTTGGTCTTGCTAAAGCAGTAGTGGCAGCTGCTCTTAAAACTAAATCTTTTGTAGCATTGTATTGAAATGAAATACTTGGCAATAAATTAGTATAAGAATTTGTCGTATTGATCTGGCTTTCTAATTCTTCTTCATCTAAAACGCGGTTTCCTGTATAATCGATGTGTGTGTTTTCAATACGGAAACCTAAAACCATTGAAAGTTTATCATTAAAATCCTGGTCCCATCTTACATAAGCAGCAGTAATTCTTTCTTTAGCGTTATAGTTTACAGCCAAATACTCAGCCGCATCTGCTTCTTTATCAAATAAACTGGCGTTATTAAGGTCTAAACTTCCTAAGAAATTAGCCGAAGCAAAAGTTCCCGGTACATATTTACTTCCCGGATTAAAGTTTTTTCCATCAAAATAGCTGGTTGGAACCTCAGATAATAATTCCATTCCGTCATTGATTGGCTCGTAAGCGTAGAAATTATTATTTCTTTCTTTTTCTTTTAAACGTAATCTAAGCCCTGTTCTTAGTCTTCCTTTTTCACCTGCAATTACAGAGAATGGAAAACGAATATTCACTTTTGCACCAAATTCACTTTCGCTGGTTTCATCTGTGTTTTCTGAAACAGAATCAAATTTAAATTCATCTGTAGATTCACCAACAGTTGTCAGCAAAGGAAATCTTGGATCAGATAAATCCTGAAACATCTCTAAACCTTTCTGACGGTATTCGATGTAACGCTCTTCAGGACGGTATTCTCTTGCTTTTGCATAATTTGCAGACCAGTCTAAATCTAATTTTGAACTGATTAAATGTTCTCCACGAATAGAATAATTCTGAACGCGCTGATCTTCTAATCTTCTGTTTTTGTTACGATTATTATCAACCCCTCCTTTTGTCTGGCGTTTTACACGACCTTCAAAACCAATGATTTCTTCACCATTATAAAGTGGTTCAATATCATCATAAGTCGTTCTGAAACGGTTTTCTCTGTCATCTCTCCAGTTGTAAATTGCATTGGCGAAAATAGAGTTGTTCTCATCAAATTTATAGTCTAAAGCAATCGACCCACTTCTACGGATACGCTGTACGTCATATTTTCTAATTTCTGAAGCCTGCAAATACTGGTTTCCGAAATCATCTTTTACCCATTCGTTTTCGATGTTATCAGACCCGTAATCAACATTATTGTACGATCCACTAACAACTACTCCTAATTTATTGTTGGCAAATCTGTTACCATACACTAATCCGGCTGTGTAAGAAGCATTTTCACGAATTGGAAGATAACCTCCGGAAAGCGTTGCTGAGATTCTCTCGCCATTTGGAGTTGCTCTGGTAACTAAATTTACAGAACCTCCAATCGCATCAGCATCCATGTCTGATGTCAATGTTTTATTTACTTCGATAGTCGAAATCATATCAGAAGGAATTAAATCCATCTGAACGTTTCTGTTGTCTCCTTCTGCAGATGGGATTCGGTCACCATTTAACGTTACAGAGTTCAAAGATGGAGCTAAACCTCTAATAATAATGTTACGTGCTTCACCCTGATCATTTTGCATCGTGATACCGGGAACACGTTTTAAAGCATCACCCACATTGGCATCCGGGAAACGGCCTACCTGATCTGATGAAATTACGTTTCCGATATTTTTGTTATTTTTTTGCTGGTTCAGTGCTTTTGCCTGACCTTTTAAAATGTCTCCCACTACAACCTCATTCAATTCTGTTCCTGAAGTTTTAAGTGCAAAATCGATTACGTTGTTTTTGCCCTGCTCTACTGTGATTTCCTGAGTAATAGCAGTATATCCAATATATTTTACCGTTACCTGATACGTTCCAACATTAATATTAAGCAATTCAAAACGGCCATTATAGTCAGAGACAGTGTATTTGTTCTCTCCAACAATCTGAATCATGGCTCCCGGCAAGGGAAGTTTGTCATCAGCATCTAATACCTTTCCTGATATTATTGCTTTTTGAGCATAACTCGTCAGCGTTAATAAAAACAGCATTGCTGCCACATAAAAATTTTTCATTGTGTGTTTGGTTTAATTTTCGGTTGCGAAACTAAAACCTGAATGTTACTAAAGCAGTTAAAAAAAATTAACATAATGTTATGATTGAGTGTTTCGAAGCAAAAAATAGTAATGTTTATGTAACATTGAAATAGCATAACTACTCAGTAATTAGTAAACACTTACTAGTGATTAGCTTAATGTGGGAGCTATTAACATTGTAGTTCTTATAAATGAATTTTCTTTTCTTATTCGATAAACAAAAAACTAATTACTAATTACTAATTACTAATTACTATGGACTTAAAAAATTAAAAAATACTAAATAATTGATTTACAAATAAAAACAAATCAACGATTTTCGTTGCAATTAAATTTTTGGCGTTAAATTTGCCTTATCAATCAATCAAAAATCATCAATCATGTTAAAACAATTTTTTATCCTGTGTTCAGGAGCCGACAGAAAGCTTCTCGAAAGCTGTTCAGAAGGCGAACAAACCAAATATGTTGGTATTGGCGCCACCGTTTTTTTTACTGCAGTAATGGCTTTTCTGGCCAGTACTTATGCGCTTTTTACTGTTTTTGACTCTATTTATCCTGCTCTTATTTTTGGATTTGTATGGAGTTTACTCATTTTCAATCTGGATCGTTTTATCGTTTCTACTATTAAAAAAAGAGATCGCTTTATGGATGAATTCCTGCAGGCGACTCCCCGAATTATTCTTGCGATTATCATTGCCATCGTAATTTCAAAACCACTTGAAATCAAAATTTTCGAAAAAGAAATCAATACCGTTTTGCTAAAAGAAAAAAACGAAATGGAACTGGCTAATAAAAAGCAAATAGGAACTTATTTTCAATCGGATTTGGATAAAAATAAGGCTGAAATTGCTGCTTTAAAAGCTGATATTCTGCAAAAAGAGAAAGAAGTAAATGCTTTATACTCCACTTACATTACAGAAGCCGAAGGGACTACAGGAACTAAAAGATTAGGAAAAGGCCCGGTTTATAAAGAAAAGAGAGAAAAACACGATGCTGCTTTAAAGGAATTCGAAACTTTAAAAGCCACTAACGAAGCCAAAATTGCCGAAAAAGAAAAAACAGACAAACAGCTTCAGGCCGATCTGGATAAAAAGGTTTCACAGACACAGCCAATCATCGAAGGTTTTGATGGATTAATGGCGAGAATCAATGCATTGAACAAATTACCGTGGCTACCGTCATTTTTTATTATGCTATTATTTTTAGCAATCGAAACTTCTCCTATAATTGCCAAATTGCTGGCTCCAAAAGGCGAATTCGATATTAAACAGGAAGAAGCTGAAACTGCCATGAAAGCCACTTTGGAACAAAATAAATACCAGCGTGAGTTATTGATAAAAACAAGTGCAGAAATGCACGACAAAGTATATGCTGATATTGCCGAAGATAGGAACCTGTACAATCTGCAGCGAAAGAATGCAACCGAATTGTTAGAGCTGCAATCAAATGGTTTTTTAGAAAAACAAAAACGGACACTGTAATTCTACAGTGATTTATAAAATTGTAAAGAAAGAGGCCGGATAAGCTTCTTTCTTTTTATAAAAAATCAACAAATGGAAAAAAGTCAGTTAACTCCCAGAAAATAAAATTCAAATTGGTAAAAATGTTGAATTTTCTAAAATTCATTGGAGTAAACCCATAAAATGTTTTAAAAGCAGCTGAGAAATGAGATACATCTTTATAACCACATTTATAAGCTACCTCCCCTACATTTGAATTTTTATTTTTGAATAACTTTTTGGCATACTCCATTCTGAGTTTGGTAACGTAACTTTTTACCGTGGTTTCAAAACAAGCTTTGAACCCTTTTTTGAGTTTAAATTCGTTGAGCGAAATCAATCTCGAAAGTTCCAGAAGTGAAGGTGCGTTTGTAAAATTGCGTTCTAAAATTCTTTTGGCCTCCAATAGTTTTTTAAAATCCTTTTCATCAACTGGAACTTTGCTTTCAAGTTCCTTTAAGGATTCAAGCTGAAAAATTAAAAGCTCTTTGATCTTAGCCTCCAGGTACATTTTTTTCATGGAGCCTGAATATTTACAATTCTTTATTTCGTGGATAACCCATTGAATTTCTGAATTGAACGGAACGTATTTTGGCGTCAGGTAACCGGTTTTTTTCTGTAAAATATTTTTGGAGAATTTTTGATGTAAATCCCAGTTTTCATTAATCAATTTAGAATAAAAATCGGGAGACAAAATAATCGACAGGTAATTAATTTCTTCTGATTCAGGAATTTTAAAAATAGCGTTGAGTTTTGATGTGTAAAGGATATTATGCGTGTTTTCTGTGGTGTACTTTTCGCTTTCCACATCGTCTATATTTGCTTCTACATTATTGCAGCAAATAAAATTCAGTACTACTGACTCACCAACCATTTCAGTCCGGATCGTCTGTGGCGTCGAAAAACACATTTGAATATCAATAATCAAAACATCTTCAGTAACAAGATTCGTGCTTGTAATTACTCCCAATTGCTCCTTCTTTATACTGATATTTTCTTCAGTAAAATGATTTTTTTGATTGTAAGCGGCTGTTTCTATGTCTATAATAGGCTCTTCTTCTCCCAGAATGATTGATTTAAATCTCAAAATATAATCCGTTTTTACAAAATAATAATCCGTTTTTCCCTATCTGTTTTAAGAGCTGTCATGGTACTTTTGCTGCAAATTTATTTATAATAAGTCTAATTAAGAACAATATCTGCTAAAAATTTTAAATACCATCAATGCTCAATAAATACACTTTTCTTATTCTGTTTATTTTCATGACTTTACCGTCTTTTTCACAAGAAAATCAGGCTAAAGAAAAAGAGAAAACGACTAAAAAACAGTCCGAAGCCGAGACATTGGAAAATGTAGAAGTTAAGGGAAAATCTAAAAAACAAAAAATAGAGACACAAGGCTTTGCTGTTAATGTAATTGAAACAAAGGAAGCTTCTTTAAGAAATATACAAACTAACGAATTACTAAATCAAAGTGCTGGTGTAAGAGTACGTCAGGCTGGTGGTTTAGGCTCATTTGTCGAATATAACCTGAATGGAATGGCCGGCAGCGCTATCGGAATATTTATTGACGGTATAGATATCAGTACGTATGGTTCTTCTTTTAATTTAAATACAATTCCACCAGCATTAATAGAACGAATTGAAGTTTATAAAGGTGTTTTGCCAACACATTTATCCGGTGATTTTCTAGGAGGTGCTATTAATGTAATTCTTAAAAAGGGTGGCCTGAAAAATAATTTCAATGTTTCAACCTCTTATGGCTCATTCAATACAGTACAATCTGACATTAGCGGAATGTATCGCGATGAGAAAACAGGATTCACTGCAAAAGGATCCGGATTTTTTAGCTATTCAGATAATAACTATGAAGTATGGGGGAAATTTGTAAAAAACAAACAGCCTAACGGTCGCGAAGAAAGAGTTAGGGCAAAACGATTTAACGATGCCTTCCGCTCCTATGGTTCTCGTTTTGAACTGGGTTATACCGATGTAAAATGGGCTAATAATTTTATGATTGGCTACACAGGTTCCGAAGCTTATAAAGAAGTACAACACGGTCAGTACATGGCAACTCCTTACAAAGGAAGATTTACAGAATCTGAATCAAATATATTAACGGTTAATTACAATAAGAAAAACCTTTTTACAAAAGGATTAGAATTTACTCTTAATGGTGTTTACAGTAACAGAACGCAGTACATTCAGGACACTGTAAAATGGGCT
This sequence comes from Flavobacterium chungangense LMG 26729, assembly GCF_000735715.2. NCBI lineage: Bacteria > Pseudomonadati > Bacteroidota > Flavobacteriia > Flavobacteriales > Flavobacteriaceae > Flavobacterium > Flavobacterium chungangense. The sequence goes on along the minus strand of NZ_JASY01000002.1, from coordinate 462,069 downwards.
TACAACTGGTACGATGAAAAGGTTCTTGATTTATATGGGAAACCTCTATTAACCCAAAGTGGAGCACAACAAGGCAGACCAACAATGAGTACGATTGATCGAAAAATAACCAATATTCGATCTGATCTACAATATCGTATTGCTGCCAATCATAAATTAGAATTTAACCATTTATTTTATATAGCAGACAGAGAAGATTATGACGCTTTGTTAACCATTTTGGAAAACAATTACCAGGCAACAAGTAATATTACTAAAAATGTCTTTTCATTAGGTTATGAAATGCAGGCCTTTAATTCCCGTTTAAAAGCAAACTTCTTTGGTAAATATTACAACCAGAAAGTAGAAAGAATAGATCCAAAAGCACAAGTGGTAAATGGGCAAACTGTAAGAGTAGAGCAAATCACTAATGATTCCAGATCAACAACCGGATACGGTGTTGCAACTTCATACGCGGTTACTCAAAATTTATTCGTTATTGCTTCAGCTGAGCAAGCGGTAAGAATGCCTTCTGAATCACAGGTTTTTGGTGATCAGGGCGAAAATTTAGTTGGAAATCCTAATCTTAGACCCGAAATCAGTAATAATTTCAATTTAGGATTTCGTCTCGATTCCTATAAAATAAAGGAACACCGTATTTCACTTTCCGCAACGGGATTTATCAGAGATACCAAAGACAAAATTGTTGCTTTATCGAATGACAGGCCGGTAAATAATATAGAAACTTTTCCATTTGAAAACCTTGCTGCCAGTCAGGCCATAGGATTTGAAGCAGAAATGAATTATGGCTTTAAAAATTTAGACATTCGATTTAATCTTTCAAAATTTAATTCCCTTTTCAAAAGTAAATTTAATGGCGAAAAAATCAGTAACAGATATAATGTTCAAATACCAAACGAACCTTTTTTCACGGCTAATGGAAATGTGCAGTATACATTAAAGAATCTGTTTCAGGACAAAGCTATTCTAAACTTATTTTACTATTGTGGATATGTTGCATCTTACAATACTATTTGGGTTGAATCTGATAATTACATGACACCTACGCAATTTATTCAAGACTTAGGTTTGAGCTATATATTTCCAAACAAAAAATTCATCCTGAGTTTTGATGCTAAAAACATATTCAACCGTGAGGCCTATGACAACTTTGCCGCACAAAAACCTGGCAGAGCTTTCTATCTAAAATTAAACTATACTATTAATAATTTTTAAATAAGTACAAATATGAAAAATCAAATTTCAAATTTTTTCATGAGTACTGCTGTAGTAGCAGGACTCGCTTTAGCAAGTTGCAGCAGTGACAATAATAATGATGGCGGATATGAGCCAGATTTAGGAAACAGTACTCGTTGGATTACTCTGGCTGGTGCCTTGATGGGAACTAATCCAGGAGATGGAAATGGTGGTACTATGGTATATGCTGTTAGTGTAGATGATGCTAAAAACCCTGAAAAATCAATTAATGCTTATGATAACGGTTTCCATGTAAAATCACAAAGAACAGCTCGTTTACAATCATCAGAAGATGGAGCAACACTTTTTAACATTGCTTATACAGGACCTGACGGAGGTGAATTTTCAAGGTATACCGTAGGTGGAGGAAAAAACATGGTGCAATCAGATGTTACTGTAAACATATCAGATTATGCTACTGCATCTCCAAGATGGGTAAAACTATTTGACGGAGATAAAACAGGTATTGCAGTAAACCTTTCAGGTGTTAAAGTAACAATTGAGGCAGATGGAAAAACATACAAACATTCTAGAGGAAGAGCAACTGTACTGGCTTTACATCTACAAAATGTTTTGATTAATGGTTACAAACAATACGAACTTCCGCTATCTCCTTCAGAAGAAGCTTTGGGACATTATATTTCTCGTTTAGATGGCCCTGTGTTAAATAAAGCAGGTAACAAATTAATTATTGGAGTTGCAAAAGGAAAACATGATCCTGCAACTGGGGCAGCTCACCCATCTGGAACAACTTTTACAAGAATTTCTGCAAAATCACTTGTGGTAGATTATCCTTCATTAGAAAACCCTACGATAATCTCTTCTACACTTAGTGACGGAAACACAAATGGTTACCGTAGCTTTAATAATTTCCTGGCAGAAGATGGAAATATTTATCAGGCAACTCAAAATGACACAAAGGGGTCTCACATCTTAAAAATCAATTCAAACAATCAGTATGATAACTCTTATGTATTTAGTTTAGATGCTGCTTTAGGTGTTACCGGTACTTACGTTGATGCCTGGAGATATGCTGGTGACGGAATTGCTTATGTGCTTTATACACACGCAAATGCCGACGATCAGGGCTTTGTTGCACGTATAGATTTGAATACTAAAAAAGCTGAACTTGTAACCGGAATTCCTTATGATGCCGATCTTAATTTTGGACAATATCAGGGCTTTGTAGTGAATGGAGATGAAGTTTTCATCGCTGTTACTCCTGTAGGAAAAGATGGTAACATCTATGTTATCAACAGTAAAACTAATGTTGTAACTAAAGGTGCTAAATTAATCAACAAACCGGGCAATCATTATATTGGAGTATTTTAAGCTCATTATTTTATAATAAGAAAGCCGAAAGAAGTATAAACTCTTTTCGACTTTCTATTTTAAGGACAAATTTGTCTCAATAAATCTACATGAAAAACCAAAAAAACCTATTTCATAAACTGAAATAGGTTTTTTTATATTATTCGGAATCATTTTTCTTAAACATTTTTCAAATTGATGATTTCCTGATCTGTTAAAAAACGCCAGTTTCCTCTTGGCAGATTCTTTTTAGTCAAACCTGCAAAAGATACACGGTCAATACGCAACACATCATACTCAAAGTTTTCAAAAATAGCACGTACCACTTTTACATTCGATGAACGCAGTTTAAGACCAACTTCACTTTTTGGCTCGTTATCAATATAACTGATTTCTTCAACAAATACACGATGACCATCAAGAACAAGTCCTTTGCTTATTTTCTCTAAATCCTCAAATTTCAGGTTTTTATCTAATGAAACCTGATAAATTTTAGACGATTTCTGACTCGGTAAGGTAAACTTACGAATCATATCTGTATCATTCGTAAATAACAACAAACCGGTTGTGTTTTTGTCCATTCTCCCAATCGGAGCAATTTTTGCCGTTGTAGAACCACGAACCAATTCTAAAACATTACGATATTCCTGACCTTCATCAAGAGCAGTCGTAAAGTTTTTAGGTTTGTTCAACAAGATATATTCTTTCTTTTCAGGAGTTAAAACCACTCCGTCAAAGTTTACCACATCATTTAATTTTACTAAATAACCCATTTCAGTTACCGGAACGCCATTTACTTTAACGTTTCCTGACTGAATGTATATATCTGCATCACGACGCGAGCAAACACCTGAATTCGAAATATATTTATTCAAACGTATTTCATCAGAAGCTTTTTGTCTTTTTGGAGCCTGATTTTGTTTTTTAATTTTTTGTGCTTTCTCTTCTTCGGCTGCCTTCACAGCAGGTTTCACTTTCTTCGGCCCTTGAGCACGCTTTGCCATAGGAGGTTTTGGCTTGCCGGAGTTTGATTTTGAGCTGTTTGGTCTCGATCCGCCTCTTTTATTATTCCCTTCCTTGTTGTTCATAAATTCTGTAATTTGTGCAAAGATAGTTTTTTCCTGCTAATAAATCTTAAGTTCAATATTGTTAGATTAATAGCATTACGGTTTTCATTAATCAGGAGCATCACAATTGGCTTTTTTAAAGATTAATTATTACACAGAGCTGCACAAAATTTTATAATTCTCTACGAATCTTTGCGAAAATGCTTTGCGAATCTCTGCGGAATAAAACCTAATAATTAGAAATCAGCTGCTTCCCGTGCCACAAAACACTCGGGTTAATCAAAACAATGCAAAAAACGCCCGAAACAATCAAAAATTTAAGCACATTATGAAGCAGTAAGTACTGCTCTTTTGAGTTTGATTTCCATAAATAAAGCAGAAAAAAAAGTAATGTTATAAAACATACATAGAAATAAATATCCATATAACCTACGTCATAAACATTGATTAATACGTAAACCGGAAGTATCGTTAGAAAGGTTAAAACTGTAATAACTTTTTTCGAAATGGCTTCATTATAAAGTATTGGAATAGTTTGGTAATTATTGGCCAGATCACCTTTTAAATTTTCAAGATCTTTTATCATTTCCCTAATCAGCAATAATAAAAAAAGAAATATGGCGTGAGATGAAATAATGGTAAAATGGCTCCTGTGGTTTTCTATTTCTTCAAATGAAATTTGGTTATAAAAATATAACAAAATGGCAAAAAATGGTAAAACAGCCAGAAAGGCAGCTGTTAGGTTTCCGATAATAGCATATTTTTTTATTTTATGAGAGTAAAACCAAATCAGGAAAATATAGGCCGAAAAAAATAAAGAAGCACGCCATGAAACAATCAAAGCCATCAGAACAGCCATAAAGTTCAGAGAGAAATAAACCGAAAGTTTTGTTTTTTGACTTACCAGACGATCCAGCATCGATTTGTTGGGTCTGTTGATTAAGTCTTTCTGACTGTCGTAAAAATTATTGATAATATACCCCGAAGCAATTGTAACTGCCGAAGCAAATACAATGAGAAACAAATAAGAATCCAATAAAATATCAAGTGCCCTTTTTTCAGGTGCGAGTATAAAAATAGCTGATAAATATTGTGCTAAAACAATAATCGGAATGTTGTAGCCTCTTACCACAGAAAACAGACTGACAATTTTCATTACTAAAAGTTTGTGCTGTCTGTTTAACATCATACGGATTTAAAGTTTGGAAAAGTATAAATTTAGAATTGATAAACAACTTCTAATTTATAGTCTTTTAAGGAAACTTTAGCACGTTCTAAATCTTCAGTAAAACCCAGAATATAACCGCCGCCGCCAGAACCGCAAAGTTTTAAATAATAATCATTAGTGTCAATTCCGTTTTGCCAGATTCCGTGAAACTGTTCAGGAATCATTGGTTTGAAATTGTTTAAAACGACTTTAGAAAGCTTTTTAGTATTCGTAAACAACGATTTCATATCGCCATGTAAAAAGTTGTCTACACAGGCATCAGTATATTTAACGAATTGGTTTTTTAGCATCGCACGGAAACCTTTGTCTTTCAGGTTTTCCATGAAGATATTGACCATAGGAGCCGTTTCGCCAACAATACCTGAATCTAATAAGAATACTGCGCCTTTACCATCGAAACTTTGGGTTGGGATTCCGGTTGCTTCGATATTATCTTTAGAATTAATTAAAATCGGAATACTCAAATAGCTGTTTAATGGGTCCAGACCAGAACTTTTTCCATGGAAAAAACTCTCCATATTTGCAAATATGTTTTTTAGCTGTAATAATTTTTCACGGGTCAGATTCTCAAGGACCGTAATTTTATGGGTAGCATATTTATCATAAATAGCTGCAACCAAAGCACCGCTGCTTCCTACTCCATATCCTTGCGGAATACTGGAATCAAAATACATTCCGGTTTCAACATCACTTTTTAAAGCTGCCAAATCAAAAGCAACCAAATTAGGCTGTTCTGTTTGTAAGGTTTCCAGATAAGTGGTGTAACGTTTTAAACTTGCATTTGAGGCAATGGCTTCTGCAGAAGGATTTTCATCTTTCTTTAGTGCGCCATTGTAAAAATTATAAGGAATAGAAAGTCCTTTAGAGTCGCGAATGATTCCGTATTCTCCAAAGAGTAATATTTTTGAGTAAAATAATGGTCCTTTCATATCATTTATTTAATGTCTTTCTTTATTTTATTTGGGTCTTTCTTTATTTTATTTGGGTCTTGCCTAGTGTCGAAGAATGCAATTATTTCAACTCTTTTTGTGTTGAATTTATAATAGATTGTTGTTTGTTTTGATAAAACACATTTGTGATATTTGTTATTTATTTCCGATTTAGGAAAAATTTCAGGTTCTATTTGTATTAGATAAATTACTTTGTCCAGATTTGATATAAATTTATTTTTAACTTTATCTGACCATTTCATTTCCAGATACCCAAATAATTCAAATAAACTTTTTTCTGCGTTTTTTGAAAAGATTATCGTTCTTTTCATTAACGATGTTTTTTCATCATATCTTCATACAAAACAAATTCACCACGTTCAATTTGTCTTTCTCCTTCTTCAATTTCTTCTTTCTGCTGATCAGTCAAGTCATCCCACCAATCTTTCTGTTCTTTTTTGAAAATTTTTCGAATAGATTTTAATATAGTCGGATCTTCTGTATCTGCTAACAACTTTATCAGTTCAAGTTTTTCTAATTGAATGTCCATAATCAAAAATTTAACTAAAGATACGCAAAATTATAATGCAATTGCGCCATCACCAATTTCGTCGCAAATGTACTGACCATTTTGACAAAAGCCAACTAATTCGTTCTTAATAAATTGTAATACTTTTTCTTTTACATTTTCAGGATAAAGCACATGCACGTTTGCACCGGCATCAAGGGTAAAACAAACCGGAGTTTTTGTTTCGTCCCTAAATTTCCAGATGGCATTGATAATCTGCAATGTATTTGGTTTCATCAGGATGTAATAAGGCATTGAAGTCATCATCATGGCATGCAAAGTCAGAGCTTCACTTTCTACAACTTTGATAAACTCTTCTACATTTCCACTTTCGAAAATAGCGATTAATTTATCAAGATTCTCGTGTGCCTGCGCAAAACGGCTGTAGGCATACGGATGATTGTGCATTAAATCATGTCCAACTGTGCTCGAAACCTGTTTTTCTCCTTTATCAACCAATAAAATCGTGTCCTGATAATTATGGAAATTTTCATGGATTGCATACGGAAATTCAACCCCAAATAAATCAGAGCTTCCTTCGATATTTGCCTGATTTCCCCAAACAACAACATTTCCTTTCACGCTTCGGCATGCACTTCCGGAACCTAAACGGGCTAAAAATGATGCTTTCTGATAAAAATAATCGTCTGTCATTTCCGGGTTGAGCTTTTTTTCTAAACTCATAAAATTCATTGCCAAAGCGGCCATTCCGGATGCCGAAGAAGCGATTCCCGAGCTGTGCGGAAAAGTATTATGAGTATCAATCGTGAAATGATAATCTTTCAAAAACGGCAGATATTCTTCAATTCGCTCTAAAAACTTTCTGATTTTTGGCTTAAAATCTTCTTTTGGTTTTCCTTCAAATAATAAATCAAATGAAAAAGCATCCTTACTCTCTTTCTTTTCAAAAGCAAGTTTTGTAATGGTTTTGCAATTATTCAATGTAAAACTTACCGATGGATTCGCCGGAATCTGGTTGTCTTTTTTCCCCCAGTATTTTACCAATGCTATGTTGCTTGGAGCACTCCATTCAAAGCTTCCGTTTTCAATTGTTGAAGAATATGTTTTAGGAATAAAATCAGCTGCTGTAAACATGAATTATAAAATTTTGACAAAGATAACTTTTTCACCATATAAGTTATATAAGAAATATAAGCAGCTTTTACTAAAATGAACTTAATATGACTTATATGGTTTGAAATTTTTCTTTTTGACTATTTTTGATTCAAAATTTGATTATCATGAATAAGTTCGTAAAAATAGCAATAGCTTTAGTAGTTTGTCTGGCAGTAGGATATTCTGCAAGTCTGGTAACAAGACCCAGCGTAGCAGAGTGGTACCCAACAATTGAGAAGCCATTTTTTAATCCGCCCAACTGGATTTTCATGCCGGTCTGGACCTTGCTTTATATTTTAATGGCCGTTGCAGCCGGATTAGTCTGGGATAAAATAAAAAAGCAAAATGAAGAAGTCAAAAAAGCTTTAGGATTCTTTATAATTCAACTGACATTAAATGCGGTTTGGTCTTACTTATTCTTCGGACTAAAAAATCCGATGCTGGCTTTAATTGAAATTGCGCTTTTATGGCTGATGATTTATGAAACGTATTTAAAATTTACTAAAATCAATAAAACAGCCGGATATTTATTAATCCCATATTTGGCCTGGGTTGGCTTTGCAGCTATTTTGAATGCGAGCATTTGGTGGTTGAATAAGTAGTTTCAGTTTTTTTGTTATATAAAATGTATAGTTATGAATAAATTGAAGGTTTTTATTGTTTTAGTTTTACTTTCATTTAAATCTTTTGCTTGTTTGAATGGTGAAAGTAAATATTTGAAGAATGGCGAAATTGCTTATATCGATTTTAGAGGACTAGTTCCTCATGGACATAACTTTTCAAATTTTAAATCCTCTAAGATTCTAATTGAACTTGATAGTTTATATCGAAAAACTAATGATATTGAATATTTATCAGACAAAGGATATGTTTTAATTATTCAGAAAAAATATCACGAAGCTTTACAATTATATCTCAATATTGAAAAAATTAAGCCTAATAGATATTCGACAGCATCAAATATTGGGACTTTATATGAATTAATAGGAGAAAATCAAAAAGCGTACAATTGGATTAAAAAATCTATTGAAATTAATCCTGAATCTCACTATGGTTCTGAATGGCTGCATTTAAAAATATTAGAAGCTAAAGTCAAAGACATCAAAAATGTTTCCGGTGAGTTTTTAACAAATAATAGTTTTGGGAAAGAAGCTTTTCCGAAAACAAATTTGTCTAACAAACAATTAAGGCTATTTGCTCAGTCTGTCTACTTTCAAGTCAATGAAAGAATGAGCTTTATTAAACCTGAAGATCATATTATTTCCGTGTTACTTTTTGAACTTGGGAACGCAGTTAAAATTATAGGAGAAAACCAGAACGCTAAACAAATTTACAAAAAGGCCAAAGAGTATGGTTTTAAAGATAAAATAATTGACAAAAGGCTAAACTCCTACTATGAAAGCAGCGCAAGTTATGGTAAAATTAAAAATCAAAAAAAATCTGAATCTATAAATAATAAAGTAAGAATTGATATTTGGATTGTTATATCAATAATTGGCGGAGTAATATTAATTGGTTTAATACTATTTTATTCTAAATCGAAAAATTCAAAGAATACACAGTCCTAAAAATGATTTTAAAAACTCATACCTAAATTAATGTGTTTTTAATTCTTACTATCTACCTCAACTTCTTAAACTCTTCATTTTTAGAATATAAAAAATCCATCGTAGCCAGAATATTTGGATTTTCTAAAAGGGTGTTAGATTTAGGATCAGCTTCGCAGAATTCAATAAAAAGCGCTGTTTCTTCGGGTTTTAATTTCAGCTCTTTTGTCAAAAAATCAGGATTTAATGTGCTTTTTATAAGCTGGTTTAAATCAATTTTGGGACTTTCCTTTTTAGGAGTTTCTTCTTTTTTGAATAAATTCCGAATTTGTTTTCCTAGGTAAATAAAATCTGTTCCGTTGGGCATAACTGCTTCTTTATAACCAGCAATTTTTAATCCTTCTTTTGATTTGTGAGCATTTAGTTTAATTTGTTCTATTTCTTCTTTAGTCAGCCAGACTGTTTTTGATTCCTTATTCAAAACGACAACTTCTTTCAGCTCTTCCGGTTTGGCAATCATATTGACTGTAAAACGATTGGACTGAATGTTTTCTGCTGTGACTTTTAATCTTGTAAATAAAAAATCTTTTGAGAAGAAAAGCAGACTGTCTTTTATATTTACACTAATTGAAAATTCGCCCGATTCATTTGTTCTGGTGCTGATTTTAGCAGTTTTGTTGATTACTTCTACATTTTTAAGCGGAAGATCCTGAGCAACTACTTTGCCATGAAGCAATTTTTCAGTTTGTGAAACAGATAACTGATAGGTAAATAAAGAAATTGTGGTAAGTAATTTTACTCTCATACAGAATTAATTTGCTGAGAGTAAAATTATTAGAATCGTCTTAATGAAAACTTATGGATTGTGTAAATTCTTGTTAATACTTACGTTAGGATATTGAAATGGAGTAAATATTAAATCAAATGTTTTATAAAATATCAATCAATTCTGAAGCCGAATTTATAACCAATTTTGCACCGCTGTTTTTCAATTCTTCCTGAGTTCTGTAACCCCAGGTAACGCCAACAGGAAACATATTTGCGTTTACTGCTGTCTGCATATCGATATCAGAATCGCCTACAAAAAGGATTTCTTCGGGTTTTAAGTTCCATTTTTTGCTGATTTCGACTGCTTCAAACGGATTTGGTTTTTTAAGCGCTTCTGTACTCAGACCAACTGCAGCATCAAAATGATTTGGAAATATTTCAGTAGCTATCTTCTTGGTCAACTCATCTGCCTTGTTGGAGAAAACCGCCATTTTGATATTTTGTGAAGCCAAATTATCCAGTAATTCGACAATTCCGTCGTATGGTTTTGTTTTCAGCGTGCAGGTTTCACGATAACCTTTCACCATACTTTCAAAGCAGGTTTCAATCTGCTCCTGAGAATTGTTTGATACAGGCAAAGCCTTGCTTACTAAATTCCGTAAACCGCTGCCAATAAAATATTGATACGTATCATAAGTATGCGTTGGATAATTTAGACTTGTAAGTACTGAATTCATGGCATCTGAAATGTCTTCTAATGAGTTTACTAACGTTCCGTCTAAATCAAAAATAATTCCTTTAAATTTCATTTTTTATTAAATATTTTGAGCCAGAATAAACCCGCTTGTCCAGGCATTCTGAAAATTAAATCCTCCGGTAATGGCGTCGATATTGACAATTTCGCCTGCAAAATAAAGGTTTTCGTGAATCTTGCTTTCCATTGTTTTAAAGTTGATTTCCTTTAAATCGATTCCTCCTGCAGTTACAAATTCTTCTTTAAAAGTGCTTTTTCCGTTTACCTGAAATTTTGCCTGAGTCAATTGTAAAGCTAAATTCTGCAATTGAATTTTAGATAAATCTGCCCATTTTGTTTCTTCTTCAATTCCCGAAGCTAAAACTAAACTTTCCCACAAACGATTCGGGAATTCAAAAGGTGATTTTTTTGAAACGGCTTTTTTGGCATGTTCCTGTTTTAATTCTTTCAGAATTTTTTCAGCATCTTCGGTATCAACATCATTAAGCCAATTAACGAAAATCGTAAACTGGTAATTTTTATCGTGAAGGATTCGTGCTCCCCAGGCCGAAAGTTTTAGGATGGCAGGGCCACTCATTCCCCAATGTGTGATTAACAAAGGACCCGTTGACTCTAGTTTGGTATCTTTTACGTTTACGGTAACTTGAGCTGCAACTCCGGGTAATTCTTTAATCCTGGAATCTTTGATATTGAATGTAAATAGGGAAGGAACGGGGCTTACAATTGCATGACCTTGTTCCTGAAGCATTTCCCAAATTTTTGGATTGCTTCCTGTTGCCATTACTAATTTTCCGGTAGCGTAATTTTCGGTTTGTGTGTCAATTTTCCAGTGATTTTCTTTTTTAAAAATCGATTGTACGCTTTGTCCTGTCAATACTTTGATACCTAACTTTTCTGTTGCTTTTAAAAAACAATCAATAATAGTTTGCGAGGAGTTCGAAACCGGAAACATTCTGCCGTCTTCTTCAATTTTAAGTTCAACACCATGTTTTTCAAACCATTCAATTGTATCTCCCGAACAGAATTGATGAAACGGTCCACGAAGTTCTTTTTCGCCTCTTGGGTAAAACTTCACCAATTCATTCGGTTCAAAACAGGCATGTGTTACGTTGCATCTTCCGCCACCGGAAACGCGGACTTTAGATAAAACTTCTTTTCCTCTTTCTAAAATGGCAATTTTAAGTTTCGGATTTTTTTCTGCAATATTAATTGCGGTAAAAAAACCTGCTGCGCCTCCGCCAACGATGATAATGTCGAAATTTTTGATCATATTTTATCTGGAAAATCAGAGATTATTCCGTTTACATTATAGCTTTTAACTTTTTGAATATCTTCTTCAACATTTACAGTCCACGGTAGAACCCAAAAACCTTTTTCCTGCATTTTGTGAACATTATCAGCATTTAATAAGTGAAAATCAGGGTGAATAGCTTTTGCCTGTATCGATTCGGCGAAAGCCAAAGCAGTATCCAAATCTTCTTCGGTTAAAACACCAATTGGAATATCTGAATTTAGATTATGTACTTCCTGTAAAGCATTCCAGTCAAAACTTGAAACGATAAAATGGCTATAATCCCAGTCTTCTTCTGCAATGTATTTTTCAATTAAATAAACAACTTGTCTTGAAGTATCGGCATTTTTTAATTCGACGTTGATAAAACATCTTTTTCTGACCAGATCAAAAACCTCATTCAAAGTCGGAATTTGGTGTTTATCAACAATTAAAAAAGACTTTAATTCGGATAATGTGAATGTGTTTACAGCACCTTTCCCGTTGGTCATTTTATCGATGGTTTCATCGTGCATTACGATGATATGCCCGTCAGCACTGAGGTGAACGTCAAGTTCAATTCCGTCTGAATTTAGGTCTAAAGCTTTTTGAAAAGCCTGAAGTGTATTTTCGGGTTCGTATGCTTTTGCACCTCTGTGAGCTATTTTTAGCATTTTTCTATTGAATAAGGTTCAGAGTTGCAAAGGTACAAAGTTGCAGAGGAAAAATAATAGCCACGAATTCACGAATTTTATTTTCAAAGATTGTTAAAAATAATTCGTGAATTCGTGGCAGAATAACAATGTAATTTGTTTTATTCCAATTCTAAAACCAGAGCTGATTTTGGTTCCAAAGTAATTTCAGAAGATAAATCGAATGTTTTTCCATTCAAAACATCTTTTCCTGATGTATAATTTTTGATGTTTTCTTTGAAACGATTAGTTTTTACAACTTGCTCTTTTGAATTGTTATTGAAAACTACCATTACCGTTTTAGAATCTGTATATCTGAAATAAACATAGGTATTATTCTCAGGAATGTAATGCGTCATTTTTCCGAAATGAAGAGCTTCATTTGATTTTCTCCAGTTGAATAATTTTGACGTAAAATCAAAGTATTTTGCCTGTTCTGCTGTTCTTCCGGCTGAAGAGAAAGCATTATTTTTGTCGCCTGCCCAACCGCCCGGAAAATCCTGACGAATATCGGCGTCACCGCCTTTGCTTTTATCACCGCCCATTCCAATTTCTGAACCGTAATATACTTGTGGAATTCCGCGAACGGTTGCCATCAAAGTCATCACCAGTTTATATTTTGCAAAATCATATTTGTAAACATCATTGATTCTGTTGGTATCGTGATTTTCAGCAAAAACCAAAAGATTGTTGACATTAGGATACAAATAATCCATTGCAAAATTATTATAGAATTTAATCAGTCCGCCATCCCAATTCGGGGTATCTTCATTAAAAACAGAACCAATTTGATCTTGCAAAATAAAATCCATTACACTTGGTAAATTCGAATTGTAGTTTTGAATTTCGCCTATTTTACTGTCTTTTTGCCAATACGCCAGACTCGCCTGATTGTGCATCCAGATTTCTCCCACGATATTAAAGTTTGGATATTCTGCAGTAACTGCTTTTGCCCAATTGGCCATTGCGTTTGCATCTGAATAATTATAAGTATCTACTCTAAATCCGTCAAGATTGGCGAATTCAATCCACCAAATAGCGTTTTGAGTTAAATATTTTGCAACTAATGGATTTCTTAAATTCAAATCCGGCATTGAAGGTACGAACCAGCCATCAATACAAATTTCCTGATCTGTTTTTGAAGCGTGCGTATCCGGAATTACTTCACGACGATGGTGCGTTTGAGTATAATTTTCAAACTGATTAATCCATGATTTGGTTGGGATATCTTTCATCATCCAATGGGTAATTCCCCAATGATTCGTAACATAATCCATTACCAGTTTCATGTTTCTTTTATGCATTTCTGCAGACAAACGAGCGTAGTCGTCATTAGTTCCGTAACGCGGATCTATTTTGTACACATCAGATTGTGCGTAAGTATGGTAGGAATACTCCTTGTCATTGTCTTCGCATAAAGGCGTGCTCCAAATTGTTGTTGCGCCAAGAGACGAAATATAATCTAAGTTTTTAATGATTCCTTCGATATCTCCACCGTGACGTCCGCCCGGCAAAGCACGATTTCCTTTTTCTGCTAAAGAAGCATTGCTGTCGTTTTTTGGATTTCCGTTTGCAAAACGATCCGGCATAATCAGGTAAATCAAATCTGATGCATCATAACTTTTTCGGTCTGCTGAATTGGCTCTTCTTTCTTTAAGGGAATATTTTTGTGTAAAAGCTACTTTGTTTTTCAATTTAAAGGAAAAAATTAATTCTGAAGCTTTTACATCTTTTGTATCTATGGTTACAAAAAGATAATTTGGGTTTTCAGTTTTTTCAACATTTTTAATCGCAACATTATTTGATACCGAAGTTTCATACTGCGAAATGTTTTTTCCGTAGAACATAATCTGCAGTTCCGGATTTTTCATTCCGGCGTACCAGAAAGGCGGTTCTGTTTTTTGTATTTGCGCTTTCGCGGAAGCGGAAAACAACAGGACGATTAGGATTAGATTTCGGAATAATATCTTGTAAAATTTCATGTTTTTTTAGTTTTTTAAAATCACCATCTTAAAAATCATTACGAATTAAATCGTCATTAATTATCATTAAATTTCCAGAAATAATAGAATCATAGACAATATCTTTTCCAAATTTCCTTTCTAAAACAGAAAGAACCCTTTTTCTCTGCATTTCATTGTTAATTATTATATATCTAATGTTTTCTAAAGAGTTTAATGGCAAGGTAAATTCAGGTAAATGAGGTTTCTTTTGGTATTTAGTTTTTTTTAATTCTATGAATTCATCTTTTAATAATAATCTATCATTTATTAAATTAGGAATATATCTCCATTCCCTTTCATGATAAGTTCTGATTTCTTTTTCTTTATAATTTGTTTTCCAATTTTTGAAAAATTGAATTGCTGGAATTGCAATATCTCGTATGCTTTCTAAATTTTTATCATACTCTGTATAATCAAAATCTTTAAAATCTTTTTCTGCATTTTCGAATGTTTTATTACCAAACATTTTCAGTAACATTCCAGAAAAATGCATTTGAAGAAGCTTTGAATGAATGTCTTTAAATGGTGTAGTTTCATGTATATAAACAACTGGAGAAATCGAATTTTTTATAGCCCATTCTAAACTCATTCCAATTCCAAACTTTCCGTATCTCATGTATAAATCAACATCTCCCAAAGGGATATTACAGAAACTTGTCATTGGGATATAATAATCAATATCATTTATTTTCTCAGCACAGTAAGAAGGAGAAAAGCCATCTCTTAAAATTTTTAAAAGAAATTCAAAATTGTTTGTGTAATGAACAATATGATTAATTTCTTTTTGGTTAAAGATGGGATCTATATTTTCTGCTTTTTTTGACTTCTTCATTTTGATATTGAATTATAAATTTACAATCCTAAAAATAGTACAAAAAGAGCTTGATTTATAAAATAAAAATAATAACAAAAAGACAAGCAATCCTGGGAGAAATTACTTGCCTTTTAAAGGATTATTTGGTTTCAATAATACTGATCGCATAACCTCCACCTGGAGCTGATAACTGTGATAATTTTGATTTATTGGTTACAGCAATTTTCTTAATAGTATAAGCCTGCGGATTTGTTTTGTAATGTGCCTCTTTTGCATCAGCATAAATGGTTGCAGTGTATTTTTTACCTTTTTCAAGGAAGCTGAAGTCGATGTTTGAAGTACGTGGCGTTTCTCCATTCACATTTCCAACAAACCAATTGTTTGTTCCTTTGGCTTTACGGGCAACAGTAACGAAATCTCCCGGTTCAGCCTCAATGTACTTACTTTCAGACCAGTCTACAGCCACATCTTTAATGAACTGGAATGCATCCGGAAAACGGTTATAGTTCTCCGGTGTATCAGCTGCCATTTGCAACGGACTGTACATTGTAACGTACAAAGCCAATTGGTTTGCCAATGTGCTGTTTACGTGAGAGGTATTTCCGGGATTCATTTTGCTGATATCCATTTCAAAGATTCCAGGCGTGTAATCCATTGGGCCACCAATTAAACGTGTAAATGGTAAAACGGTAACGTGATTTGGTTTTGAACCTCCAAAAGCCTGGTATTCTGTTCCTCTTGCCGCTTCGTTTCCAATTAAGTTTGGATATGTTCTGCAGATTCCTGTTGGGCGGATGGCTTCGTGCGCATTGACCATAATTTTGTAATCAGCTGCTTTTTCGACTGCATATTGGTAGTGGTTTACAATCCATTGGCTGTAATGGTTTTCACCGCGAGGTAAAATATCACCTACGTAACCGCTTTTTACGGCATCGTATCCATTATCGTTCATGAATTTATAAGCAGCATCCATATGACGTTCATAGTTGCGAACAGATCCGGAAGTTTCGTGGTGCATGATGATTTTTACACCTTTAGATTTCGCGTATTCATGCAGACCTTTCACATCAAAATCAGGGTAAGGCGTCAGGAAATCAAAAACATAATCTTTAGAATGTCCGAACCAGTCTTCCCAGCCTTCGTTCCAGCCTTCGACTAAAACAGCATCAAAACCGTTCTGTGCCGCAAAGTCAATGTATTTTTTTACGTTAGCATTATTTGCTCCGTGTGTTCCGTTTGGTTTTGCTTTTGAGAAATCAGAAACGCCTAATTGAACCGTTGGGAAATCGTTTGTGTACGACCATGAACTTTTTCCTGTAATCATTTCCCACCAGACACCCACATATTTAACCGGTTTAATCCATGAAGTATCATCAATTTTTGATGGGTCGTTTAAGTTTAAAGTCATTTTTGAAGCTAAGATTTCTCTTGCATCATCGCTCACCATAATTGTTCTCCAGGGCGAATGGCTTGGCGCCTGAATATACCCTTTGTCACCTTTTGCATCTGGCGTTAACCAAGAGGTAAAAGTCATGTTTTTATCGTCTAAATTCAAATGCATACAAGAATAGTTGATCAAAGCTGCTTCGTGTAAATTGATGTATAAACCATCATTTGTTTTTAACATCAAAGAAGTCTGAACTCCTGTTGGTGAAAAGTTTTTTTGCGAAACATTTGCAGTATAGGCTTTTTCAGATAAACCTCTGATTTCTGATAATTTTGATTTGGTGTAATCGTATTCCTGAGTATCATAATCTCCCGGAATCCAGAAAGCCCTGTGGTCGCCTGCCATTGCAAATTGAGTTCTCTCTTCTTTAATAACAAAATAAGTAAGGTTCTTTTGAGCAGGGAATTCATATCTAAATCCAAGTCCGTCATTAAACAAACGGAAACGGATTATGATTTGTCTGTCAGTACTTTTTTGATTTAAAGTTACCGCCAATTCGTTATAATGATTTCTGATGTTGTCAACTTCTCCCCAAACCGGTTTCCAGGTTTCATCAAAAGTGCTGGTTTTAGTATCAACAACCGTAAAATCATTTAGTAAAGATTTGGTATCGTTTTTAAGTTCAAGACCTAATTTACTGGTTTTTACAACTTCTTTGTTTTTGTATTTCAAATTGTAAGCTGGAGTTCCGTCATTTTGAAGCGAAAACTCCATTACGAACTTCCCTTCCGGTGATTTTAATTGCTGTGCATTTGCTATTGAGCTGAATGCAAACAAGATTAAACTTGCGAAAAATAAGTTTTTCATATGATGATATTTATTGATTTTTAAAGGTCATATGTAATTCGCATATCCTAATTGGTATATTCGACCAATTTCCGGTCATGCTCATTTCATATTTTTAGTTTTAAAGTATTGTAATTTAATTAATTTTTGCAAGTTGTTTGTTTGCAATTACAGATTTTCCATTTACGATAATCGTTAAATCCTGATCACCATCTACCATAAAAGTTGTTTCAGTATGACTTACTGTAACTTTTAAAATCTGATGCCTGAAATTGATTTTAAATGAATATCCTTTCCATTCTTTCGGAATTTTTGGTGAAAAATGAAGCTGGTCATTTTTAACACGCATTCCGCCAAAACCTTCAACAATACTCATCCATGTTCCCGCCATTGACGTGATATGACAGCCTTCTTCTACTTCTTTGTTATAATCATCCAAATCCAGACGTGAAGTTCTCAGGTAAAAAGTATACGCCATGTCCATTTTATCTAAAACAGCAGCCTGAATTGAGTGTACACAAGGCGAAAGTGAACTTTCATGAACAGTAAATGACTCATAAAATTCGAAATTTCGTTTTAATTCTTCTCTCGAAAAATGATCTTCGAAGAAATAGAAGCACTGCAAAACATCGGCTTGTTTGATATAAGGCGAACGTAACACACGGTCCCAGGACCATTTTTGGTTAATAGGGCGCTGCGAACGGTCTAAATCTTTTACCCGAATTAATTCTTTGTCTAAGAAACCGTCTTGCTGCAGATAAACTCCTAATTCCTCAGAAGTTGGAAAATATATATCATCTGCTACTTTTTTCCATTCCTGAATTTCAGCAGCAGAAAGGTTTACTTTTTCTACTATTCTTTTATGATCTTGCGGATATTCTGAAGCTACTTTTTTAATTTGTTCTTCAGCATAATCAATACACCATTTTGCAATATAATTGGTGTAGAAATTATTGTTAATGTTATTTTCGTACTCATTTGGCCCAGTGACTCCTAAAATAACGTACTGGTTTTTTTCTTTGGAAAAAGAAGCTCTCTGGTGCCAGAAACGTGCAATTCCGATTAATACTTCCAATCCTTTTTCAGGAATATAGGAGTAATCTCCTGTGTAACGGTAATAGTTGTAAATCGCAAAAGCAATTGCCCCGTTTCTGTGGATTTCTTCGTGTGTGATTTCCCATTCGTTATGACATTCTTCGCCATTCATGGTAACCATTGGATACAAAGCTGCACCGTTTTTGAAACCTAAATTATCTTTTGCATTCTCAATCGCTTTATCCAGTTGATTGTAACGATAGGTCAATAAATTTCGGGCAACTTCCTGATCTTTTGTGGCCATGTAAAACGGGATACAATAGGCTTCAGTATCCCAATACGTTGATCCGCCGTATTTTTCTCCGGTAAATCCTTTTGGTCCAATGTTTAATCGGCTGTCTTTTCCGGAATAGGTTTGGTTCAACTGGAAAATATTGAAACGGATTCCCTGCTGTGCTTTTACATCACCTTCAATAGTAATATCTGACATTTCCCAGATTTTTGCCCAGGCATCAATTTGATTTTGAAGTAAAGTATCATATCCTAAGCCAACTGCTGTTTTAATTACTTTTTCGGCTGCAGCCAAAGTATTTTCGTGATTTAAAGAAACGGTATAGCCACCTATTTTCTGAATGGATGAGGTTTGCCCTTTTGCTATAATTGTTCCGTAAGTAAATTGCACTTTATCAATTGTGGAATCAATTGCAGAAGGAGAAATATTTACGTTTTCACCATTAGCCAAAATCGTATTGTGCATAAAAGTAGTGACTTTAAAATGCGTTTTAAACGTTTTTGCTGTTACAAAAGCCTCACTGTTTGATTTTTTTACCTCTAATGGTTTCCAGAATTTTTCATCCCAATTAGCGTCTTCATTGGTTACACCAGCGTCAATATAAGGTTTGTATACAATTTTGGCATCTTTGTTTAAAGGTGTGATATCGTATTTAATGATTCCCGCTTCATCTAAGTCCAAAGAAAGGAAACGACGGACATTAACAGCGATTTCGGTTCCGTTTTTTAAAACGGCTTCAAAAGACCGATTGTACCATCCTTCTTTCATATTCAGCTCTCTGCGAAAATTCCGAACCTCATCACATGCGTTCAAATCCAGGTTTTCTTCGTTGATTTCGATATTAATTCCAATCCAGTTAGGCGCGTTTAAGACTTTGGCAAAATATTTCGGGTAACCGTTTTTCCACCAGCCTACTTTGGTTTTATCCGGGTAATAAATTCCGGCAATGTAGCTTCCCTGAAAAGTCTCGCCGGAGTACGCTTCTTCAAAATTGGCCCGCTGTCCCATAGCCCCGTTACCAAGGCTGAAAAGACTTTCAGAAGATTTGACCTTTTCGGTATCAAATCCTTCTTCAATGATGGACCAGTTGTCTGGTTTTATATAATCCTGATTCATTTGTTTTCTTAATTAGATAATTAGAAAATGTGTCAATTTGATAATTATTTGACTGTTTCTTCTAATTTGATTTATCTGTTAATTGATGATTTATACTATTTTATTATTTGATAATTTTCATTTTCTAATTATCAAATTGACACATTTTCTAATTGATTAACGTTTGGATAAAACTTTCCTCGATAAGAGTGAAGTCCTTGAAAATGTAATCTGCCTCATGTAAAATGGTTTCCTCGCCAATTCCTACACTAACCATTTCTGCAATGTTTGCTGCCTGAATTCCGGCAACAGAATCTTCAAAAACGATGGCGTTTTTTGGATCAATGTTTAGTAAGTGAGCCGCTTTTAAGAAAACTTCGGGGTCTGGTTTTGCATTGGTAACGTCATTTCCGTCAACAATGACATCGAAGTAAGACAAAATCCCTGTTTTTTCCAGAATGGGCCTTGCATTTTTACTGGCAGAACCCAGTGCGATTCCCTGATTTTTATCTTTTAATAATTGCAGAATTTTAAAAACTCCCGGAAGAATCTCGCTTTCGTCCATGTCAACTAAATACGATAAGTAATCCTCATTTTTCTGAATCAGCATTTTGTCTTTATCGGTCTGTGAAACCTGAACATTTCCTAGTTCTAAAATGATATCCAAAGAACGAACACGGCTTACGCCTTTTAAAAGTTCGTTGTGTTCGTGGGTAAAATTTATATGTAAGGCCTCAGCAATTTTCTGCCAGGCCAAAAAGTGATATTTGGCTGTATCGACAATGACTCCGTCAAGGTCGAAAATGAATGCTTTTTTGCTCATTGTAAAAAGGGATCTTCTTTATGATTTTAGGATAGTGTCGTCTACATCTTTTACTTTGTAAACTAATGCGGCAGCAATTAAGAAACTCACTCCGCTTGTGAGTAAAGCATAAATGGCTTCTCCATGATAAAGATATTTTACCACAGGACCTCCAATTAATGCATTTACAATTTGTGGAATAACAATAAAGAAATTAAAAATTCCCATGTAAACACCCATTTTTTTAGGCGTAATCGAACCGGCAAGAATAGCATAAGGCATAGCCAGAATACTTGCCCAGGCGATTCCAATTAAAACCATAGGTAAAACTACCCAATCTTCATCTGGCATAAAGTAAATGGATATTAAACCAATTCCTCCTATAATTAAAGAAAATGAATGTGTTGCTTTTCGTCCGATTTTTTTTGCGATGTACGGCAGGAAAAACAAAGCTACAATGGCAGAAACAAAGTTGTAAACCCCAAACAAAATTCCGACCCAGTCCCCTGCGTTTTGATATTGCTGGCTCGAAGTGTCGCTAAGCGGTAATTTGTAAATGTGGTGTGCAATGGCAGGAGTTGTAAAAACCCACATACCGAATAATCCAAACCAGGAGAAGAACTGCACCCAACTGAGCTGACGCATTGTTACAGGCATTTTTGCAAAATCTGTGAAAATGTCGGTAATTTTTGATTTTTCCTCAACATTGGAAATCACCTGATTTTGCGGATCCTCAAATTTTACCAGTTCTTCAGGTGAATATTCTTTTGTTGTAAACATGGTTACGAGAATTGAACCCACTAAAACAGCAGCACCAATAATAAAGGATAGCGTCAGGTTTAACGGAACACTTCCCGGTGTACTGCTATTTGATACATCAAACCATTTTGTTAAAACATAAGGAAGTGCTGAACCAATTACGGCTCCAAAGCCAATTAATGAAGTCTGAATACTAAATCCTGCAGTACGCTGATCTGTTCGCAAATTATCTCCAACAAGTGCACGAAAAGGCTCCATGGCAATGTTAAAAGAGGCATCCATAATCATTAACATTCCGGCGCCAACCCACAAAGCAGGTAATACTGAAGTGAAAATATTAGCCTGAGGCATCAGGATTAATCCTACCGAAGCCAAAATTGCCCCTATTAAAAAGAAAGGTTTCCGTCTGCCAAATCTTCCCCAGGTTCTGTCACTGTAATGACCAATAACAGGCTGCACTATTAATCCCATAAGGGGAGCAATAATCCAGAACCATGAAAGCTCATGGACGTCGGCACCAAAGATTTGTAGAATTCTGCTCGCATTTGCATTCTGAAGTGCAAACCCCATTTGTATCCCAAGGAAACCGAAACTCATATTCCAAATTTCCCAGAAACTTAATTTACGCTTTTCCATTATCGCAATTTGTAAAAAATTATACGATAAGCGCTTTGCTTATCAAAACTTACTATTATTTCGAAGTAAAAGTAAAAGCTTTGAACTGGGCTGTAAATATATAAATATATTTCAGTTTTTTGTTTTATATAGGCAAATAAGAGCAAACATTTTTTACTACAAGGTTGTAGTAATGAATTAAATAAGAAAATAGTACTATTAAAATCAAAAGTGATAAAATGGAAAATACAATTCAGGTTTCGTCAGTTTTTATCACTTTTAATTTATGATTTTCAGAATTAGTCGGTAGACTCTCTTTTTATAAGATGCGTTTCGATTACTTCTGTCGTGTAATTTTCATTTTCCTCCTCCTCATCATCTTCATGTTCTGCTTCGAGTCTTTCAATAAGCATTTTAGCTGCTTTACTGCCCATTTTTTCTCCGCTCTGGCTTACTGTTGTTATACTTGGCGTAGAGTATTTTGAAATAATTCCGTCGGTAAAAGCAATTACAGCCAGGTCATCAGGAACTTTAAGTCCCATTTTGCTTGCTGTTTTAATAATGGTTACGGCAAAAAGCTCATTTACGGCAAAAACGGCATCAAAAGCCCTGTCATGTAAAAGCTGGCTGATTGTAATTTCGCAGGTATCTACATCTTCAATTTTTATAATTAAATCTTCATTGAATGGTAATCCGTTGTCTAAAAGTGCTTTTTCGTAACCATCAGTTCTGAGTTTTCCAACACTTACATAATCAACAGTTGTGACAAGGGCTATTTTTTTTCTTCCGCTATCAATAAGGCTCTGAACGGCTTCATAGGCAGCAGCTTTGTCGTCAATAATTACTTTATCACATAAAATATCATTGGTAACACGATCAAACATCACAACCGGCATTCCCTGATTGATCACTTCTGTAATATGGTGGAAATCACCTTTGAACTGGGTTTCTTTAGAAAGCGACATGATAAAACCGTCAATGCTTCCGTTGGCTAGCATTTCCATATTTAAAACTTCCTTATCAAAAGAATCATCCGATAAACAGATTACTACGCTATAACCATTTTCGTTTGCAATCTGTTCAATTCCGTTAATTACGGTAGAGAAAAAATAATGTACAATTTCCGGAATGATAATACCAATACTTTTGGTTTTTCGGTTTTTTAAACTAAGGGCAATGTTGTTTGGTTTGTAGTTGTAAAACTTTGCAAAAGCCTGAACTTTTAATCGTGTTTCTTCGCCAATTTCAGAGCTGTTTCGCAATGATTTTGAGACCGTTGAAATAGATACATCGAGCTCTTTTGCAATCTGTTTTAGGGTCACTTTTCGTTTCATGGTGTTAATTTGAAAAAAATGTTATTAATAATAAAGGTATGTTTAATTTTCATAAATCATAATTTTATTCTTAAAAAAACGGCATAATATATAAAGTTTTCAACACTACCACGTTTGCGTAAGCCAATAAAAAAGGCTTGATGTTGAGCATGTTAATTAATTCCTAATTTTGAAATTCGAAGTAAAATTAAAAGCTTAACTAACAATCAAAAACTCAAACTAAATTAAACAAAAAGTATGAAAACAATTTCTCAAAAGTTGTTATTTTTATTCCTGCTAATACCTTTTACGATGCTAGCTCAAAGCACTTTAAAAGGTACAGTTGTCGACAAGGCGACAGGACAACCAATCCCGGGGGTAAATGTAAATGTACAAGGTGCTTCGGGAGGAACATCAACCGGATTTGACGGTAATTTTGAATTATCTAATGTAAAGAACGGAAACAAAATCGTAGTTTCTTTTATTGGATACAAAACAGCAACTGTCGATTATAACGGACAAAAAACACTAAACATTTCACTAGAAGAAGATACCAATCAACTTAAAGAGGTAGTTGTGCAGGTAGGTTACGGTACCGTTAAGAAAAAAGATGCAACGGGAGCAGTAGCAGTTTTATCTTCAAAAGAATTTAATAAAGGATTAAATGTAACTCCGGAAAGTCTGTTAACAGGCCGAATTTCAGGTGTTAGTGTTACCGGAGGAGGAGCTCCGGGAGCAAGAGCAAATATCAGAATCAGAGGAGGTTCTTCATTAAATGCTTCAAACGACCCTTTAATCGTAGTAGACGGACTTCCGTTGAGTAATGCGGTTCCAGATGGCTCTACCAGCATCTTATCTACAATTGACCCTAATGACATTGAATCTTTTACTGTTCTTAAAGATGCTTCGGCTTCTGCAATTTATGGTTCTAGAGCTGCCAATGGTGTAATCGTTATTACAACAAAAAAGGGTTCTAAAGACGCATTAAAAGTTACTTTTAATTCTCAGACGGGAATCAGCTCTATTGCAAAAAAGATAGATGTCTTAAGCGCAGATCAGTTTCGTGAACTTGTAAACGAAAAAGGGTCAGCTGCACAAAAAGCATTATTAGGAACTGCAAATACAGACTGGCAGGATGAAGTATTTAGAAATGTAGTAACTTTGGATAACAATATTTCAGCAAGCGGTTCTTTGTTTAAAAAACTACCTGCAAGATTGTCTGTAGGTAATACAAATACTCCGGGTATACTAAAAAATACTTCGTTTGAAAGAACAACTACGTCTTTATCGTTAAACCCGGTATTGTTTGATAACCATTTAAAAATTGACATTAGCGGAAACTTGTCTTTTGGTAAAAACCAATTTCAGGATGAAAACAGTGTAATCGGAAGTGCCATTAATTTTGACCCAACACAATCTGTATATGATGAAGGTTCTCGTTATGGAGGTTATTTCGAATGGCTGCAGGCAAATGGAGATGTGAATCTTCTTGCTGCTAAAAATCCGGTAGCACGCATCAATCAAAATACGAGAAAATCTACTTCAACCAGAAAATGGGGTAACGTAAGAGTAGATTACAAACTTCATTTCCTTGAAGATTTGAGAGCTGTTGCGGAATTAGGAATTGATAAATTTGACAGTAATGGTTACGAAGAAAACAGTACCGAAAGTGTAAACGGTTATCAGCCTACATCTTTCTCTGCAGGGAACTGGACAAATTTGGGAGATTACAGAGGATATACAGATTCAAGACAAAATAAAAACTTAAATGCTTATTTAAATTATGTGAAAGCATTCGGAAAGATCAAATTAGATTTAACGGGTGGTTATAACTATCAAATGTTTGAAAGAGAAGCATACAATAGTGGAGAAATAAGAAGACCAAATCCTGCTACTGACGTAACTACTGATGCTGATATTAACCTACAGTCTTATTTTGCCAGAGCAAATATTGGTTACGAAAGCCGTTATTTATTAACTATAAACTACAGAAGAGACGGTACTTCACGTTTTTCTAAAGAAAACAGATGGGGAGATTTTGGAGGAGCAGCATTTGCATGGAATATTACTGAAGAAGATTTCTTGAAAAACAATTCAACTATTTCATCCTTAAAACTAAGAGTTGGATACGGTACTACTGGTCAGCAGGATATTACAGCAGCTTATGACTACCTTAGAAGAGTAACTTTAGGAACCATAAATTCGAATTATATTTTTGGAAGCACTGCTTATCAGGTTGCTAAAACAGAAGGATTTAATAAAGATATCAAATGGGAAGATACTGCCGAATTTAACTTAGGTATTGATTTTGGATTTTTAGCAAACAGAATTAACGGATCTTTAAATTACTTCAACAAAAAAGCGAATGATTTATTAGCTGACATTGCGTATCCTGATGGTGCTAACATCAGAAATTCAGGATTCTCAAATGTAGGAAGTGTAAAAACAGACGGTATAGAATTTAACCTTAACGGTGACGTTTTAAAATCGGATAATTTAAACTGGAATCTGGCATTTAATGCGACTTACATTAATCAGGAAATTACAGATTTAGGATTTACTGTACCTGGATTCCAGGGATACATGACAGGAGATAATATCACGGGAGGAAGTAATAACAGAATAAAAATAAACTCTGTAGGATTTAATCCGGCTGCTTTCTATGTTTTTGAGCAATTATACGATGCGAACAAAAAACCAATTCAGGGTGCCTATGTAGACAGAAATCAGGATGGCAGAATTGACAATTCAGATCGTTACAGATTTCATAAACCAACAGCAGATTATACTTTCGGGTTATTCAGTACTTTCAATTATAAAAAATTCGACTTTACAATGAGCTGGAGAGCAAGTGTAGGTAACTTCATTTTTGATAACATCAACTCGGATAAAGGATATTTACAGGCTGGTCTAAGAAGAGATACTGATTTGGCGAATATAACACCGGATTATTATAACACCGGATTTACTTTTGAAGATAACGGAACTCAGCGTTATTTATCTGACTATTACGTAAAAGATGCTTCTTTCATCAAATTAGATAATGCAAGTATTGGCTACAATGTTGATAGATCTTTATTCAAACAAGTATCATTACGTTTTACTGTAGGAGTACAAAATGCATTAGTATTTAGTAAGTACAGCGGAATAGATCCTGAGAGTTTTTCAGGTGTAGACGGTAATGTTTATCCACGTGCGAGAACTTATGTATTTGGTGTAAATGCTAATTTCTAATTTATCATTCGATAAAGTATTGAAGTTTCAATTAAAATTTAAAAAGTAAATAAAATGAAAATATCATTTAAAAAAATAAGTTTTTTATTCCTGGTAATCCTGGGTTTAAATTTAGCTTTTACATCTTGTACAAGTGACCTGGATGTAACACCGGAAGATGATGATGAGTTTTTGTCAGAAGATTTCTTTAAAAGCCCGGATTCCTATAAGCAGGTTTTAGCAAAATTATATGCCGGAATGTATGTTGGTGGGAATGACGGAGATGCATCACCGGATATTTCCGGAATTGGTGGTGATTTCAGCAGTTATTTAAGACTTCTGTTTGTAGTACAGGAATTTACAACTGACGAGGCTGTGATTGCCTGGGCAGATGGATCACTGCCTACAATGAATACTCAGACCTGGGGACCGAGCAATGAATTCCTTTACGGAGTTTATTCAAGATCTTTTTATCAAATAAGTCTTGCAAATGAGTTTTTAAGACAAACAACCGATGAAAAACTTGCTGAAAGAAATGTTGATGCTGCATTGAAAACAGAAATTGCAGCTTTTAGAGCAGAGGCACGTTTTTTAAGAGCTTTTGACTATGTTCAGTTAATGGATTTGTTCGGGAATGTGCCTATTACAACTGAAGCTGATCCGGTAGGAATTTACAATCCGGTTCAAAAATCAAGAGCTGAAGTTTTTGCTTTTGTAGAAAGTGAGCTAAAAGATATCGATAATAGTTTAGTTGCCTCTAAAGCAAACGAATACGGAAGAGTTGACAAAACGGCTGCTAAATTCTTATTGGCTCAAATTTATTTGAATGCCAAAGTATATATCGGAACTGCAAAAAATACAGAAGCTGTTGCTCTTTGTGGTGAAATCATCAATAATTCTGGATACACTTTTGCAGACGTACCTTACAAATATTTGTTCTCTGCAGACAATAACACAAATGGTGCGCAAAGCGAATTTATTTTCCCTGTAATCAGTGATGGTAACTTAATCAGAGCTACCGGAGCAGGAGTTAGTTTCATTATTCATGCTTCAATTGGCGGTTCAATGAATGGAAGTGATTACGGTATGGATGGAGGCTGGCAGGGCATCAGAACAAGAAAAGAATTTGTTCAGTTATTTCCTGATGAAACAGCAACCGGTGATAAAAGAGGAACATTCTATACTACCGGACAAACACTTGATATCAATAATATAGGATCTTTTACAAATGGTTATGCGGTGACTAAATTCACTAATAAAAAATCAGACGGAGGTTTAGCCCAAAGAAATGATATCCCGGATACTGATTTCCCTGTATTCAGATTATCTGATGTATACCTAATGTATGCAGAAGCAATCTTGAGAGGAGGTACGGGCGGAGATTTGAATGCTGCAGTTGGATACATCAATAAATTGAGAACCAGAGCAGGAGCTTCTACTATAACATCAGGAGATTTAAACCTTAATTTTATTCTTGACGAAAGAGGAAGAGAATTGTTTTGGGAATGCCACAGAAGAACTGACTTAATTCGTTTCGACAAATTTACAGGATCTACAAAATTATGGCAATGGAAAGGCGGTGTTAAAAACGGTACTTCTACAGAATCCTATAGAAACCTTATGCCTATTCCTGCTACAACTATTCAGGCAAACCCTACTTTAATTCAAAACACTGGTTACTAACTAAATAACTCATAAAAAAAATCAATAAGATGAAAAATATAAATAAAATTTTAATTGCATTTATCAGCATTTTGGCTGTTTCATGTTCAGGCGACGACGTAGAAAGCAGACCAGTAATTGAGGCTGCAACTGCTCCGGTATTATTAAGCCCTAAATCAGATTTTAATGTTGTACTTGAACTGGCTAATGCAGGCGGTCTTGCAACTACCTTTGTTTGGGATGACGCACAATATGAAGGAAGCACAACTGTTGTTAATTATAGTGTAGAAATAGCAAAAGCAGGAACTAGCTTCGCAACTCCATATGTTGCAGGTACAACCACAGACAAGTTCAAAAACTTTACTGTTTCAGAATTAAACGCAGCAGCTTTAAATATTGGTTTAGCTCCTTTTGTTGAAGGTCAGATTGATGTACGCATTAAATCTACTGTTGGAGGTGTTGGATCAACTCCTCAAATATCTAATTCTTATACCATCAAAGTTACTCCTTACCCTGCATGGGACAACTGGGGTATAATTGGTAGTGCAACAGCTGCAACAACAGGCGGTGACGGTTGGGGAACTGATGCGAATTTAGATTATAACTCAGCTACTAAAAAATATTCAATCACAATGAACTTAGCTGTTGGAGAAATCAAATTCAGATTAGATGATGGGTGGACAACAAATTATGGTGATGATGGTAATAATTTAAGTTTAGAAGCAGGCGGAGCTAATATTCCAATTGCAACAGCAGGAAACTATACTATTGTTGTTGATTTCATTGCAAAAACATACACCATTACAAAAAATTAGTAATTTTTGATTTAGTAAAAAGGCTATCTGCGGGTAGCCTTTTTTTAATCAGACTGACTAACCACAATCCTTATGAAAAAAACTTTACTAACACTATTCTTTTTAATGTCGGCTGCTGTTTTTGCCCAGGTACAAAACGTAACCTCTTCAATAAGTCCTAATCCTTTTGAAGAAACAAATGCCATTACCATTACTATAAACGGAAGCAGTATCAATGAAACTACGTGGGGAAATGCCGCAACTCACGAATTATACATGTGGGCATGGGCTTTTGATACCAATGACACTACCGCAAAAGGAACGCCAAATAATGGCTCATGGACCGCTTCAAGCGCTGCAAGTATGTTTACTTATAACGCTGGGACGGATACTTATACCAAAACCATTACTCCGGCTACATATTACAATGCAACCGGAATTGGCAGAATTGGTTTTTTGGTCAAAGCCAAAGACGGAACCGGAGACAAAAAATCGCAGGATATTTTGGTCGAAGTAGGTACTTTTCAGGTTACACTTACTGCACCGGTAGAAAACAGTTCAGCCATTTTAGCATCAGGAGCTAATTTTAATATTACTGCTACAAATACCAATGGTGTTGCGGGTTATGTACTAAAATCAAACGGAAATACGATTAATACAAATGCAAGTACAGCCAGTTATTCCTTTAGCCATACCAACATCACTACAAATCAGAGTTATGAATTATTGGTAACACAGGGAGCAGTAACAATTTCAAAAAAGTTTTCGGTTATTGTTAATCCTAATACCGTTTCAGAAGCTATGCCTGCTGGTTTGGTTGATGGAATCAATTACAACGCAGCCGATGCTACAAAAGCGACTTTAGTTCTGGATGCGCCTTTAAAAGATTTTGTTTACGTTGCCGGAAGTTTTAATAACTGGCAGCCTTCATCGACATATGCCATGAAAAAAGATCCGACTTCAGGGAAATTTTGGCTTGAATTATCAGGACTGGTTTCTGGAGCGAATAATACGTTTCAATATTGGGTTGGAGATGCAACGCCCTTGGCTAATTCACCTTCATTGGTTAAAGTGGCAGACCCCTATTCTACCTTGGTTCTGTCTCCTTATGATGACGGTTCGATTCCTGCCGCAAATTACCCAAACATGCCGGCTTATCCATCAGGGCAGCAATTTGAAGTAACGGTTTTAAAAACCGGACAAACACCATACAATTGGCAGGTGACCAATTTTACAAAACCTGAAAAAGATAAATTGGTAGTGTACGAAGTTTTGGTTCGTGATTTTGATGCCAACAGAAATTATCAAAGCCTGATTGATAGAATTGATTATTTTAAAAATCTGAAAATAAACGCGATTCAATTAATGCCGATAATGGAATTTGAGGGCAACGAAAGCTGGGGTTATAATACTTCTTTTCACATGGCTCTGGATAAATTCTACGGAACTTCAGATAAGTTAAAAGAATTAATCGATCTATGTCACCAAAACGGAATTGCAGTTATTCTGGATGTGGCTTTAAATCACGCCTTCGGAAGAAATCCAATGGTAAGAATGTGGATGAACGATCCTGACGGCGACGGATTTGGATCACCAACTACTGAAAATCCTTATTTCAATACAGTGGCAATGCATAGTTATAATGTTGGTGAAGACTTTAATCATCAGTCCATCAGAACTCAAAATTATGTGAAGCGTGTTGTAAAGCAATGGGTTGAAGAATATAAAATTGATGGTCTGCGTTGGGATTTAACCAAAGGATTTACTCAAAATTGTCCTTCAAATGTTGCAGGCGGACAAGAGCCGTGCACAGGAAATTTCCAACAAGACAGAGTTGATGTTTTGAAATCATACGCAGATTATTCATGGAGTCTTGATCCTACACATTATACTATTTTCGAACATTTAGGAACTGATTTGGAAGAACAGCAATGGGCAAATTACAAAATTGCAGAATCGCCAAGCAAAGGAATCATGATGTGGGGAAATCTGAATAATGCTTATAATGAATTGTCTATGGGATATACCAGTAATATCTCAAGAATGACAAGTTCAAGCCGCGGTTTTACTTCGCATCGTTTGATAGGTTATGCAGAAAGTCATGACGAAGAACGCCTGATGTATAAAAATATTCAATACGGAAATTCAACAAATTCAGCACACAATGTAAAAACATTAAATACAGCCTTGTCAAGAATGTCAGCTATTGGAGCCGTTTCATTATTAGTTCCGGGGCCAAAAATGATCTGGCATTTTGGAGATTTAGGCTGGGATTCTTCTATTTTCACTTGTAATAACGGAACTGTAAACGATGCTTCGGCTACGATTTCAGGAGATTGTAAATTAGACACAAAACCACAGCCTCAATGGACAGGAAACTGGCTCGGAAATACTGCTCGAAGTAAAATTTACAACGATTGGGCCAAAATGATTACCCTAAAAACCAAAGAACCTGTGTTCTCAGGGACTGCAACAATGGCCAATACAAGCTCTTTGTACCCAAACATTAAAATTACCAATGCTGCTTTAAATTCTACTCAGCTTAAAGATGTATTGATTATAGCCAATTTTAATGTAACAACACAAAACGTTGCCACTGGTTTTTCATATCCGGGAACATGGTATAATTTAATGGACAACTCTACAATAAATGTTACCGATGTGAATGCTGTAATAAGTATTCCGGCAGGTGAATTCAGAATTTACGGAAACAAACAAGCCAGTCTGGCTATTGAGGATTTTGAAAAAGGCAATGCAGTGAGTTTATATCCAAATCCGGTTTCAAATTATTTTACATTGAATTTTACTGCTGTAAAAGTTGAAATTTATGCCATTACAGGTCAGTTGGTAAAAAGTTTTGCAACCAATGGAAATCCTGATTTTCAATTTGGCGTAAGCGATTTAAAACCGGGCTTATATATTGTAAAAGCGCTTAATGATAATAATGAAGCACAAGTGATAAAGTTTATTAAAAAATAAATTTTTGGTTAGTTTAGTAATGCAAAAAGACTGTCCATATATGGACAGCCTTTTGTTTTTTTATTGTTTTAGAGATTAGTTTTCTTTATCATATTCTCCTGTTAACGAAAAGTATCCAAAAACTCCCAGTCCCAAAACAATTAAAGGAGTCAGGATAAACAGAATGATAATCCCAAATACTAAATCTTCTTGCTGATCAGATAAAAATTTTGGCAGACCAAATTCAAAAACACAAAAATAGGCAGCAGCAATTGCTAATACTATCCACAGAATTCCCAAGGCTCTTTTTATAAAATTCATTTTTCAGCAGATTAAAGGTGAGAGTTTTTATTTTTATTATCGATATAAATCATTCCAATTACAAAGCAAATAGAGGCAATCACGATCGGATACCAAAGTCCGTCGAGATAAAAGTCCTGTTTTCCTGCTGCTTTTGAATGAGTCACAAAATAAGTCGAAATCGCAGGAAGCAAACCTCCAAAAATTCCGTTTCCAACATGATACGGCAATGACATTGAAGTGTAACGAATTTTTACCGGAAACATTTCCACTAAAAAGGCTGCTATTGGCCCATAAACCATCGTAACAAATAATACCTGAATAAATACTAAGAAAATCAGACTCCATTCATCACTCGAGTTAATAATGACAGAGGTAGTAACCTGAGCGTCTTTTTTAGCAGCGAAATGCGTCTTTTTTTCAATTGAAACGGTTCCATCTGTAAATTCTTTATGAGTCGTATAAACCGAATCCTTGGCAGCAGTTAGTTCAACGGTAGTTTTTGTTTTTTCTGTAATTTCTGTTTTAAGGGTAGTATCTGTTGTGGTATACATTGCCTTGTAAATCGGTCTGTACAGGAAAATGGCCAGCAGCATACCGCCCATCATAATATATTTTCTTCCTACTTTATCACTCAGCCATCCAAATACAATAAAAAACGGAGTTCCTAATAAAAGCGCAATTCCCAATAAAGTATCAACCTGCGAGGAGTCTATGTTCATTACTGTTTTCATGAAACTCATGGCGTAAAATTGTCCGGTATACCAAACAACACCCTGCCCCATTGTAGCACCAAACAAAGCAAGCAGTACAAATTTTAAATTATAACGGTTTCCAAAACTTTCCTTTAATGGACTTGCACTTGTCGTTCCTTCTTTTTTTGCTTTTGCAAATTCAGGAGATTCGTCCATATTTTTTCGGATGAGGTATGAAACTCCTACCATTACTATCGAAACCCAAAACGGAACACGCCATCCCCAGATGTCAAAATCTTCAGCTGAAAGAACCGTTTTTGTCGCCAGAATAACCATCAGTGAAATAAACAATCCAACCGTTGCTGTAGTCTGAATCCAGGAAGTCCAATAACCTCGCTGTCCTTTGGGCGCATGTTCTGCAACGTATGTTGCTGCCCCTCCATATTCTCCACCAAGCGCTAATCCTTGTAGTAAACGTAAAATCAGAACCAATAAAGGTGCTAAAAAACCAATCGTTTCATAACTTGGAATACAGCCTATTAAAAAAGTAGATCCACCCATTAATAATAAGGTAGCCATAAAAGTGTATTTACGACCAATAATATCTCCAAGTCTTCCAAAGAATAAGGCTCCAAAAGGACGCACTACAAATCCTGCCGCAAAAGTGGCTAATGTTGACAGAAATGCTGCGGTAGGATTGTCGCTGGGAAAAAATTTGGTAGAAATTACAACGGCTAGACTTCCAAAAATATAGAAATCATACCATTCAATCATTGTTCCCATTGAAGAGGCCGAAATGACTTTCCAGATGCCTTTTGTAGATGTTTTACTCATAAACTGCAAATAATGTAATTGATAATAAACAAATAATTAAAATATTTTTTTACGAATATAAAAGATATTTATTTATCTCACTGATACTTTTTTAACAAAAGCAGATTAATTGTGTATTTTACATTTTTAAGCAATGAGAAAGCTGTGATAAATGAAAAGAAAATGTTGATCGCAAATGACGCAAAGAACATTAAAGGTTCACAAAAGTTGTAATAAGCATTGTAAACCTTTAATGCGCTGTGTGGTTTTAGAATTAATCAAAGGGCTAGAAACATGAAATCTTTTCTTACTCTGTATGTTTAATTAATTACCTTATTTTAGGAGATATTTTTTAAAAAACTTAAAAGCCCTATCTCTTTTTTAATCATTTTAATCAAAAGCAATCCGAAAAGCAGTAAAAAACCAAACCCACTCACTAGTATGTAAAGATAAAACCCATTTGAAAAACTTTCTTTAAAAACAGGCAGTAGGAGCGTAAAACCTGCAATGTATATCAGATAAACTACCGGTGTAAAAACGTAATGAATTTTTTTTCTCCATTGATAAAACTGTTGTGCCAGCTTACTGTATTCAATCAAAGAAACATCTGATTTTAGGTTCTTTAATTTTTCCATACTAACCCACTCTAAAACGATACGAAATATAAGCATCGTAATCATAATGCTTAATCCTAAACTAAATAACGTTTGTTTATAAGCACCTGCCCAAACATAATAAAATATTAATATCACAGAGGTTACACTTAAAATTACTCTGGTCCAAAAATGATTGCGTTTAATCTTTTTAGTATATTCCTCTGCTTTTTTAACAATATCAGCTACTGCTGGTTTTGAATCTGGACCGGTTTGCTGGTTCCAAATAGTTTGTAAGTCTTCAAATGTTTTCATTTTGTACGCATTGAGTTAAACTTTTTTTAATTCGATGAATTCTAACGCGAAGTGCTTCCTCGGTTATACCAATTACCTCAGCTATTTCAGGATATCCTACACTATCTAAAGTCATTAGAATTATCATTTTATTTGTTTCTTCAAGTTTTTGTATGCACTGATACATTTGTTGAAGTTGTTCTTCTTTTTCATTCGAATACGATTCTGAAACAACCTGAGGCTGAATGTGAGTCCTTATTTCTTTTTTAGAAGATGATTTTCGCAAGTAAAGGAGACAGGTATTTACAGTGATTCTGTAAATCCATGTACTAACACTTGATTCATTTCGGAATGTGTCTAATTTCTCCCATATCTTAATGAAGATTTCCTGAGTCGCATCCGAAGCCAATGCTGTATCTCCACAAAAATAACCTTTGCACAAACGAAATACCTTAGGATAATGGCTGTTGTATATGTTGTTAAATTGCTCTTTGGTACTCACCTTATTTTATTTCTGATTTTACTTTTTCCATAAACCACTCCGGCTGATCATACATTACAAAATGAGCCGCTTTTTGTGCGTAATAAATTTTAGCGGAAGGTAAATTTTCGTATTGGCTTTTATAGGTATTTTGTACGGTATTAATATCTGGATTTGTCGCTGCGAGAATCACTACCGGAATTTTAATTTTAGCAATTTCTTTTCGTAAATCTAAATTAAGCATGTCAATATAACCATAAACATAGGTTTTTCTATCCGCAGTTTTCATCCATTCTGCAATTGTTTTTTGCTTTTCTTTATTAAAGCACATGTAAGAAACCGACTGGGTATTCATAGCATTGAACGCATTTGCATCCATAGCAAGCATCATCTTGCTCTGCGGATTGTCATAAGGAATAATATCTCCTTTGTAATTAGGAATCATTAAAGCTGCATTTGCAGGTAATGCATCAACAATAATTGCTTTTTTGAACAGATTTGTTTCCTGAGACGCTAACCACAAACTCAAAGTTCCTCCCAAACTATGACCAATTAATATGGCTTTCTTTAATTTTTTAGTTTTTACATAAGCAATAACCTGATCCTTTATAGTAGACAACCAAGGGCCTTCAATTGGAGGAACATTCCCAAATCCTGCAAAAGTAAAAACGTGGCATTCGTAGTTTTTAGACAATTCGGCTACCGTTTCATTCCATACTTCTCCTGTACAGCCAAAGCCAGGGAATAATAAAACAGGATTACCTTTTCCTTTCACCTCTACCTTAAAGGCAGTTTGAGAAAAAACAGGTCTTGAAACGATAAGCATAAATACGATAATTAAGATTGATTTTGTTTTCATAATGTTTCTTTTTTTTTTAAATTTACCTTTTGATGCAGCACTATATTATTTGTTACATCAAAAAATCTATTTTTTTTTAAAAAAACTTTCAATACCTGATTTTACTGGCTATACGAATAATAAAAATTTATTCAGATTATAATTTTCGCCTCATTTCTTAACAAATTTTACGACTTATAATTTGGGTTTCTCATTTTAAATTCAAATAAGAATCTAAAGCTTCGGCTAATTTATCAATGCAATAAAAACTGTTTTGAAGATTGTTAATTTCAGCTTGCAAGGTTTCGGATTTTCTCAATACACTTAAAGCCAATATATAATTTACTTGCCGTATTACCTTAGCCATGTCTCAGGGATTAATGTTATTTTTGAAAAAATCGATTAGTCTGATTTCTGTTTCCTCTGAAAGATTATTTATACTCATAATTTTAGAATTTAAATATTGTAAAAATCATCAGAACTTTATTTAATTTAAAATCCTATTGCGGTCGAGCCTAATTATTTTTTTAATTTTATAGCAAATCCAAAAGCTACAAATGATTAAAACCAAAAAATAGCAACTCACAAAAAACGAATACTTTTTATTTCTTATCAAACTTGTATTAAAAAGACGATGGTGGCTATATGCTTTTATATTATTTCTTGCTGTGGCACTTGTTTTTAGGAATAATAAAGACACATAGATAATTTCATAATCGTATTTGGTTTTACCTATCCGCTAATTACATTATTCCAATTTTGGAGATTTGCAAATTCAAAGGAAAACAAGATTATTTTTAACGAAAGACAACATGAAATCTTTCCTGATAAAATTGTTTCTCATATGGGAGAAATATCTGAGAGTACAATTGATATAAACAACTTTATAAAAGTTTTTGAATTAAAAGGTCTTTATCTTTTATATCTAAAAAGGTCAGACATTATTTTTTCCAAAACGAATTTTTGAAACTCCAGAAGATGAAAATTGGTTTAGAAATGAAGTATTTTTGATCTTCAAAAACAGATAAAATTTTGGTAGAAGTCTTTTTTTTTTCAAACATAAAAAAATTCTCCAGCTATTAATTGAGTTATGTTATTCTTTAAAATGAAGAAATTCATCTAGTTTGTTCATTTCGAAGAACGAGAAATGACAAGTTTGTGGTTAAAGAATTGCGAAAAAAAACCTTTGGCAAAGTTTTAAACTTTGATAAAGGTCTCTCATATCGTTTGGAATTTGGTACTTTAAAAAATTGGAATTTATTTCTCCAACAATTCTAAAATCTTATCCACATTCACTTCACTATAATCATTAATATAAAAATCACATACAGGAAGCTGTTCTTTTGTATGTGTACTCAAAACGCCCACAACTTTCATTCCGGCATTTAATCCTGCCGTAACGCCCGAAAAAGAATCTTCGAAAACCACACAATCAGACGGAGAAACGCCTACACGCTCTGCCGATTTCAGATAAACCTCAGGATTTGGTTTATGAAACGTAACATCTTCGCTTGACATCATCGAATCCATTTTTTTATCAAGTTCCAGGAAATTGGCAATCAAATCTAAATTTGCCCGAGGTGCAGAGGTTGCAACTGCTGTTTTAAATCCGCGGGATTTTAGTTTGCTTAAAAATTCTAAATAATGCGGAATCGTTTCTACTTTGTCTTTATAAATCTCACGAAACATCGCTTCTTTTTCATATTCCAGTTTGGCCAATTCCTCTCCCGTAATTGGGCGTTTGAAAAAATGTGTCATGATATATCCGTTATGTTTTCCGTACATATGTTCTTCAAATTCTTCATTGGTATACGGAATTTTGTATTTATCAAAAAAGGTTTCAAAAGCGACGACATGATGTGGATTTGTGTGGCAAATTACGCCGTCCATATCAAAAATTACACATTGCTGGCTCATATATTTATTATGTTTTTTTTAACGATTGCAAGATAGCGGTTTTTCCCCGGAGATTCACGGAGGTTTTTCGCAGAGATTCGCTAAGTTTTTTTGAATCATGCAGAGTTGCACAGTTTTTTCACGCAGATTTAAAAAAGATTTAAACAGATCAAAACAGATTATTTATTTCTAAAATTTTAAAAAGCAAATCTGCTAAAATCTGCAGAATCTGCGTGAAAATATTTTTATCTACTTACAGGATTTAGAAAAAACGACATCCCGGAATCAAACTAAAAACAAAAAAGCCTTTCCGTTAAGAAAGGCTTCTTTTTAAAAGCGGTCTGGACGGGACTCGAACCCGCGACCCCATGCGTGACAGGCATGTATTCTAACCAACTGAACTACCAAACCCACTGCTTATTGTGACTGCAAAAATACAATAGAACTTTGATTCTGCAAGGGTTTTTGTAAATTAAAATTCAGAAAATTTTAATTAGCTAAATTCCAATATTTTAAAATTTCAAATTCCATTTTTTTGAAACTCATTTTCTACAAAATATGTTTAATTAACCACAAAGCACACAAGGTTAAAAGAGAAAAAGGTTCGCAAAGTTTATAATAAACTCTGCAAACCTTTTTTGTAAATCTTAGTGCTCTTTGCGGTTAAACTTAAATGAGCTTACATAACTTATATGGTTAAAAAGCCAAATGTCTTAAATCAAAAAAGCCATCCACAAAGTGGAAAGCTTTTCATTGGTCTAACTACTAAACCGAGCTGAGAGTTACAAATTCTCAGCAAAACAACACAACTAATCTTAGATACCGTATTTGGGCAAAAAAGCCTTTCCGTTAAGAAAGGCTTCTCCCAATATTGCGGTCTGGACGGGACTCGAACCCGCGACCCCATGCGTGACAGGCATGTATTCTAACCAACTGAACTACCAAACCTCTGCGTTATTGCGGTTGCAAAGATAGTACAGAATTTCGTTTCTGCAAGCGTTTTGATAAAAAAATTTGAATTTAATTTAAAAATATCAGCCAAAGTTTTGTTTTTCAACCAAATATGTCGTCAGAATTTTTTCAAAATTATCGCCTACATTGACCGGAACATACTTAATTTGGTTCTTGGCACAGGTTAAAGCCAGTTTTTTAAAGTAAGCTGCTGCCCTGTTTTCATATTCCAGCTTTACATTATCGGCAAAAATCGAAACTTCTTCGCCTGATTCTAAGTCGATAAACTTTCTTGGCGTGTTATCGAAGTCAAATTTCAGCTCGGTTTCGTGATCGACTACGTGAAACAAAACGACTTTATGTTTGTTGTGTTTTAAGTGCTGTAAGGCATTAAAGAGTTTTTCATCATCTTCAGACTGAAACATATCCGTAAAAAGAATAATCATCGAACGACGATGCATTTTCTCTGCGATTTGATGCAGATACGTAATTGTATCGGTACTTTTTTTGACTTTTGGCTGCTCTAATAATTGTTCCAGTTTATTCAAAAGCATTCTGTGGTGACGATCGCTTCCTTTTTCAGGAGCATAATATTCGTAATTATCCGAAAAAACGCTTAAACCAACGGCATCACGCTGTTTCTTTAAAATATTCATCAAAACCGCCGAAGCCAGAACCGCAAAACCAATCTTTTTTTCATAAAAAGGCTGATTCGATTTTAATTCAGGATAATGCATCGACGACGAATTATCGACAATAATATGACAGCGCATATTGGTTTCTTCCTCAAAACGTTTCGTGTACAAACGATCTGTTTTGGCAAATAATTTCCAGTCGATGTGTTTGGTGCTTTCGCCTGCGTTATAGACTTTATGTTCGGCAAATTCAGCCGAAAACCCATGAAACGGACTTTTGTGCATTCCGGATATAAAACCTTCCACAACCTGATTCGCCAGCATTTCGAGATGCTGAAAACTGGAGACTTTCTCTATTTCCGATTCAATTTTCATTCGGTTTCTTTTTTAATATTTTGCGCTTTATAAAGCAAATCTGTCGCCATGAACAATTTACGCTTCAGGATTGGACTAAAATTAGGGTTTTCCTTCAGGAATCGCTGTACTTCATCAAAAGCATATTTCGATGAATACCTTCCAACCGTATTATCCAGCCAGTCTTTTGGAAAAAAGATATCACCCGTGCGCTGGATTTCTTCTGTCAAATCTAGTGAAAATCTAATATATTTCTGCGCACTTTCCTGACGAAGCGGATGATTTATATTGGCCAAACCAACAGAAACCCAGGATTCTTTCTCGCGATTTGCATCGTCTTTTAATGATTCCATAAAAGCATTTCGAATCGATTCGTCTTTTGACAAGGACGGAAGCAGAAATTCAAAGCGTTTCTTTTTATCCGGATTTGTGATTGAAGTTCTCGTTTTCTCCAAAATTTCATCCACTTTTTTATGCTTAAAAATTGCCAGATTCATTGCCATATTGCTATAATCATCTTCGTTTAATTTCAATCCCGAAATTACAACTTCTTTATTCCAAATCTTATATAATCTGGCTTTCGCCGAATCTGAATAGGCAATCGAACTAAACAATCCGAACAGCGTTTTTTTAATGTTCGAAGACAAATTAGCCTGTAAACGTTCATCTAAAATACCCACCAGCTGTTTCTGAACTTTCTTTTGCTGTTTTCCGGTAAAAAACCTCCAGTAAATCGTATTTAAATTCCCTGATGCAATTCGTAACACCAATTCATTTTCTTCTGACTGAATTCCTTTTACAAAACAATCAAAAGCTTTGTCTGGAGAAATGTTCCCCACCAAAGTATTTTCATAAAGATTGCTGTATGCTGAAGCTCTGGCAACCTCATCTTTTAAACTGGCGATATAATTTAAATGAGTCCCGTCAAGCGGAAAAACACCGTATCCAAAACCATTATAGTTGTAAATAATGGCAAGTGGTTTTTCAAGTCCGACAGCTTCTTTTACGATCAGACCTTTAACTGTAATATTTGCGGTTACCACTTTTACATCATTCGCATAAACGAAACCAATCTGAAAAACCTGTGGCCAGATATTGCTGGATTTATCTTCTGCTTGCTGTATAATTTCAAACTTCCTGATTCGGTTTTGATCGTCGTATTCAATTTGGTCTGTAAAAATGGCTCTTCCGGATTTGTTCACCCAGACTTCGCTCCATTTCTTCATATCCAGTGGTGATTCGTCATCGAGGATTGCTACAAGATTATTCCAGTCAGCATTGTCGTTGGCGTATTTCTGAATGTATTTTTGGATTCCTTTTTGAAAAGCGGCTGCCCCCATTGAGGCCTCTAACTGACGCATCATAATTGGCGCTTTGTTGTAAATTATGGCTCCATAAAGAGATCCGGCATTTTTTAAATTCTCAAGATGCTGCTTTATCGGATGTGTTCCCAACGATCGGTCTTCCGCGTAAGCGCTGCCATAATGCGCTGTAAAAAACTGCAGATTATGATTGACTTTCGGAAAAATCGGGTTCATAATTTTGTCTGCCATAAAGTTGGCAAACACTTCTTTCATCCACACATCATCAAACCATTTCATTGTTACCAAATCGCCAAACCACATATGCGAAGTTTCGTGTGCGATCAATTTTGCACGGTTTAACTTTTCGCTGTCGGTGGCGCTGTTGTCCAGAAACAAAGTCGATTCGCGGTACTGAATCGCACCAACATGCTCCATTCCGCCATATTGAAAACCCGGAATCGAAGCAAAATCGAATTTCTGAAAAGGAAATTTATAGTTCGTATATTTTTCTAAAAAATCTAAAGACTGCTGGTGCAAACTGAAAATCGTATCGGTGCTGCTTTCTATTTTGCCTTTATCATTTTCCCGATATAAAAAAGTCATTTCTAAACCAGGTTTTTTCATAACGCTATTGAATTTTCCTGCTACGAAAGAAAACAAATAGGTACTCATTTTATCAGATTGTCCAAAAGTGTATAAAGTAAAATCCCCTTTTTTAACAGTCTCTTTTACATCGGCTCCAGCCAAAACCTTCCAGTCTTTTGGAACCGAAAGACTCAATTTATAAGTTGCTTTGATATCCGGCTGATCAAAACACGGAAATAACGTACTCGCACGGTCGGGAACTAATAAAGTGTACAGAAAATCATCATTTCGGTTTAAAGATAAATTTCCGGCGATAAACGAAATTGCAATCGTGTTTTTCCCTGAAACCAAACTTCCAACAGGAAGCACAATATGTCCTTTTTCATGAACAATGGCGATACTTTTTCCGTTTGCTGAAACTGATTTTATATTTGAAGTTTTCTCTTTAAAATCTAAAAGTAAGGGCTGACTCAAATCAGACAAATTCAAATTTAAAGTCAATTGAGAATTGATGTTCTCACTTTTCTGATTTGGGATTTCGAATAAAAGCTCATAATTCACATCAGAAATTTGATGTTTCCGAAAAATAGCCAGCTGCTCGGAAACGCCATTTTCTAAAAGAACACTTTCTTTTTGTTTTGATTGAGAAAAACCAATTGTAATCATTGCAAAAAAACTAAGAAAGCTGTAGATAATTTTCATTTTTAGGAGAATATAAGATTCGTTAAAAATAAAAAATATTTAAACACATAGAGACATAGATTTTGCAAGCTCAAAAAGAAGGCATTTCATTTGTTTGAAAACACATAGCTATCTGTTTTGATGCAAAAGTGAAACGCCTTTTATTATCAAAGAACTATGCTTCTATGTGTTTAAAATAATTAAACTCACTTTATTATAAAAAAGGCCTGACTTTCGACAGACCTTTACATTGGATCAAAAACTTCAATTTGATTTAGTTTTTTTTAATTGTATCGGAATTTTATAACTTTTTGTATTCGTAACTACTCACAATACCGGATTGCGATTTTTTTGTGGGATAGCCGCCTTCATTATATTCCACAACAATATCTGCAGTTGTTGGAGAACCTGAGTTATACGTTTCTATCACTTTTATTGGGTTATTTTTTGATGTATTTGGAAACCTGTATTCTAATGGTAAAGAAGATTCCGGATTTGGTTTCGTATCATACGTATAAGTATGAGAGTAAAAAAACACTCCATCAGGAGTATTTGCGTCTATTTTGTTGTAATAGGTAATTTTTGACACATTCCCTTTTTTGTCATACTCAAAAACAGCTTTACTGCTTGGCAATGCATTTCCTTTTATCTGTAGTTTTTGAGTAACCGTACCCCCGTTATATTCAAAAATATAGCTTTGCTTGTGATCGTATATGGCCGGAGTTGCAGAAGAATTTTGCGTATATTTTTTTTCTGTAAGTCTGCCCTGGGCATCATAATTATAAATTATTCTGTTATATGATGGCGTTGAAAACAGAGCAGAAACGATTTTAAGTTCTTCCTGAATTTTGCCATTAGCATTATAGGTCACCGTACTGTTGAAAGTTGATGTAAAAGAGCCATCTGCCCCGTCTATCTCAATCAATTTGTTTGCATCGTTGTACTTATAAGTATTGAATGCCGAAGTACTGTTTAATTTTGTCAATAAATAGGACGGTGTGATTTCTTCTGGCGCTTCGTTATCACTGTCATTACTGCATGAAATTGCAAATACTGCCAAAAGCAAAAGAGTCAGTTTGTTTATTCTTGTTTTCATAATTTTGGTTTTGAATTATTATAGAACAAAGATGCAGCACTATTGAAGTGTAAAAAACCACTAATAGACGAACGACATTTTAAATAGACAAACATTCCTAAAACATAAAAAAAGACCCGACTTTCGCCAGGCCTTTTAAACATACTAATTCAAACTATCCAAAATTATTCTGTCTGCTGAAAATCAAAACTTAAATCTCCGGCATTATACGTAGTGGCAATGGTCGTTGGAAAAGTCTGCGCTGTGCCCGAAAGCCATCTGTACTCATTAAAAGTGATATTTCCGGCAACAATAGGATATGTAGCAGCAGAGTTATCGGCTTTATTCTTTTTATACCAGTCATTAGAATTCATAGAGATCAGGTATTTTTTGTCTTTCTCCAAAGCGAGCTCACTAATTTCTTTTTTAACTTCAACATCCGCAGTTGCAACATTTAAGGTTTCAGAACGCAATACTGTTTTTGTTGTATAATCCCAAATGGTAACACGTAAAAAAGGATTTGTAGCCGGAAGTTTTAACGTAATCGCTTTTATTTTTCCTTTAACTGT
Source organism: Flavobacterium chungangense LMG 26729 (assembly GCF_000735715.2). Lineage (NCBI taxonomy): Bacteria > Pseudomonadati > Bacteroidota > Flavobacteriia > Flavobacteriales > Flavobacteriaceae > Flavobacterium > Flavobacterium chungangense. Next base: position 417,931 of record NZ_JASY01000002.1, on the reverse strand, counting down.
TGGCGTAAATACCAATCCGAATTCGTAATCCCCCGAATTGATAAAATTGGTTGAAGTTGTAAAACCGGTTTGGGTATAATAAGCGGCTAACGGATTTTCTGTTTGAAATTTTGGTGAATTATCATCATCATTACTGCATGAAACAGTAAATACTGCAATTGATAAAATGGCAAAAATAGTTTTAAGCGTTTTCATAATAATTTTAATTTTAAAATGGTTCAAATGGTTCTTTTTTAATTCAATAACATTTATTTTTGTAAAGTCCAAAGTCAGAAAAAATGATTTATTTTTGCTTTCAACTGAATTACGGGACAAATTTGAATCAATAAAATCTCGTTAAAAACACCCAATAGACAAACAACGTTTTAAATAGACAGACAACACCAAACAGGCTGGAATAATGAAGAAATACTCTTGTATTATCGTTGATGATGATGAAATAGACAGACTGACGGTGCTATCTTTTGTCAAAAAATTTCCGGTTCTGGATATTTTAGGTGTTTTCGAATCTGCTGAAGAAGCACTTCCGTTTATACAAAAACAAAAAGTAGATATCTTATTTCTGGACATTGATATGCCGGGTTTAAACGGAATCGAATTCAGAAAAGATGCCCTCGAAATTCCAGTTTGCATTTTTATAACCGCACATCCGGAACATGCTGTAGAAAGTTTTCAGATTGAAACCCTCGATTTTATTGTAAAGCCATTAAAACTCGATCGTTTTACGCAAACAATGAAGCGTATTGAGGAATTTATGGAAATCAAACTCAAAGCTTCTCTCTTTGAGGCAAGCATCGGCGGAGATACTATTTATATCAAAGAAGGTCATGAACAGACCAAAGTAAAACTGCATGAAATTCTGTATCTCGAAGCCTTAAAAGATTACACATTAGTTGTTACCGAAGGAAAAAGGCATTGTGTTTTATCGAGTATCGGAAATCTTTTAAAAGAAAGTCATTTTCAATCTTTTATCAGAATTCACAGAAGTTTTGCTGTGCAAAAACAATTTATCCAGAAAATGAATTCCACCGAAATTATTTTAAACAATAACATCTCCATTCCGGTTGGCAGAAGCTACAAAGACAACTTAAACCTGATCTAGATGAAGAAAGCCGGTTTTTTGATTTTGCTTTTTATTACTGTTTCAGTTTTTGGACAACAGGAACCGGATTTGGCAAAATATAAAACAACTATTCAAAAACTGGATGTCTTACTTACCTATACCAAATCACTTTTAGATAAAGAAGAATATTCCAAACTTATCATTGCCTCACAAAAAGGTATTGCACTTTCAAAAAATTATCACAAGTATTTAAGCACATTTTATCTGCATCAGGGAATTGCTTATGAATTCAGTAACAACCAATATAAAAAAGCGTTGATCAATTATGAAAATGCTCTGAAATATGCGCAAAAAGTCCGTCATATCGAAAATCAGACTTCTTCTTTGATGCGGCTTAATTATATCTATTACTCTTTAAACGAAAACAGAAAAGGCAAAGCATTAATTGAAACTATCAAAAAAGTGCTTGACACTACGAAAAGTAATTATGCACGCGCGGTTCTTTACGGTAGTCTAGGTGAATATTATTTGAATACCTCTGAATATGAAAATTTTATTGGCTATCAGTTAAAAGCAATCAATTACAAAAAACAGCTTGATAAAAATGAACCAAATACAGAAAACATAGGTGTCTCCTATTGCCAAATTGCGAGTGCTTACGTTAAAATGAAACAATTTGATAAAGCGATTGAGTATTTAAACGAATCAAAACCTTACATTAAAACATCTCCCTACGTAAGTGCTTTTTCATGCAATTATTTATTACAGTGTTACGCTGCCAAAAAACAGCCGGACAGCATTAAAAAATATTATAAATTAATCTACACCTTTCCCACAGCGAAAGATTCCCTCTTTCTTAATTTAAGTTTTGCAAACCAAAGCATGTCTAAATATTATGCCGATGAAGGACAGGTTAACAAGGCTTATCATTATGCCAAAAAAGCTGTTTTATTTGGACAAAAGTCAACCGACGAAGAAATTCTTATGGAGGCAAACACCATAATGGGCAGGGTTTTATATGAAAAGGGAGATTATAAAAATGCTATTAAAACACTTAAGGAAGCATCAAAGGATGCATTAAACTACGACAAGGAATTCTTTGTTATCATCAATCAGAAACTGTCTCAAAGCTATGCATCTCTAGGGCTTTGGAAAGAGGCTTTTTATTATAAGGAAATCTACTCCAAATACAATGACGAGATGATGCAAGAGTCAGCCAAACAAAGCATTGCCAATGCCGAAGCCCGTTATCAAAACAAAACTAAAGGGCAGGAAATAAAAAATCTCTCTGCTCAAAATACAATCAAAAACATTCAGATTGAAGATGCCAGAGAACAACGCTTGTTTTTAATTTCAGGAATACTATTAGTTGGAATCATTGGATTATTGTTGTTCAGACAAAACCAAAACCGTAAAAAAACAAATGAAAAATTACAGCTCCTGAATCAGGAACTCGATGAAGCCAATAAAATTAAGGCACGATTTTTTGGAATTTTAAATCACGATTTGAGAAGCCCGATTTCAAATCTGATTCATTTTTTACATCTTCAAAAAGAAAATCCTGAACTCATTGACGAAGAAACCGCTTTGAGAATGCAGGCGAAAATAATTTCCGGAGCCGAAAATTTACTATCCTCTATGGAAGATATTTTACTTTGGAGCAAAGGCCAGATGGAAAATTTCAAACCGCATTTTAAAAATATTCCAGTCGAAGTTATATTCGAAGACACAAAGAAGCATTTTTCAGCTGTAGAAAATATCGAAATTTCATTTGAAAATTCCGAAAACATTATTTTAAATACCGATGAAAATTATCTGAAAACGATTATCAGAAACCTTACAGGAAATGCTGTAAAAGCACTGGATAAAAACAAAAACGGAAAAATAATCTGGAAAGCCTGGCAGGAGCATAATCAAACCTTACTTTCAATAACAGACAATGGCCCGGGAGAAAGTCTGGAAAAATTTAAAGCTCTTTATGATGATTCAGAAGTCATCGGAATCAAATCAGGATTGGGTTTGCACCTGATTCGGGATTTGGCAACGGCTATTAATTGTAAAATCGAAGTAGATTCAAAACCTAATTTCGGAACTACATTTACTATTTTATTTTAAACACATAGAGACATAGATTTTGTAAACTCATTAAAAGGCATTCCATTTGTTTTAAAAACGCATAGCTATGTGTTTTGATGGAAAAGTGACACGCCTTTTATTCTCAAAGAATGGCTATGTTTCTATGTGTTTAAAAGGTATACTTATTCCAATAAAAAAGGCCTGACTTTCGTCAGACCGTTTTTATATAAATCATAATCTTACGATTACAACAAAGCGTCTAAGCTATCTGCGTAGGTTTGTTTCGGAGCAACTCCTACTTGTTTTCCTACTACTTCACCGTTATGAAAAACCAAAACAGTTGGTATGTTACGCACACCGTATTTTGCAGCGAATTCCTGGTTTGCATCAACATCAACTTTTCCAACAACTACTTTACCTTCGTATTCGCTGCTTAATTCGTCAATGATTGGACCAACCATTCTACAAGGACCGCACCATGCTGCCCAAAAATCTACCATTACAGGTTTATCTGATTTCAAAACTACTTCATCAAAAGTAGCATCTGTGATTGCTAATGCCATAATAATTTTATTTTAAGATTATCCCTTCGGTTTTTGTTCAGGGAAACAATTTTTTAATAAGTTTTAAACTTGAGTACAAATTTAGAAATTTTAAATCAATCAAACGTCATCCGCAAATTAGTTTTGATTATAAATGTATTGCCAATAATTATATGAGTAGTAAAGCGCTTATTTACAAGCATTTATTATTTAATCCATTGAAAACCAATTTTTTAAATCGACTCATTTTTTTAACGTATCTTTAATAAATCTAAACCGTTTCTGATGAAAAAAACGTTGCATTCAATTAAAACCTTTTTACAATCGCTTCGTTTTAAAAAGTTCGTCAAACGTCTTGGTATCTTTATTTTAGGATGTATTGTATTTATTGTAATTGCTTCCGGAGCGTTATCATTTTATTTCAACAGGAATAAAACGGAAATCATAGCCAAAATCAACACCAAAATCAATGAGAACATCAACGGAAAATTTCATATTGGCGATTTTCAGTATAAATTTCTAACCGGTTTCCCGAATTTTACGCTGGCGCTGAAAGATGTAGAATTAAAAGACAATCAATGGAATACCCACAAACACACTTTACTGAAGGCAAACGAAATCGAAGTGCGTTTAAACGTTTTGAATTTACTGCAAAAGGAAATCAACATTCATAAAATCCTGATCAACGAAGCACAGATTTACGTATACAAAGCCGAAAACGGCTATTCGAACGCCAATATTTTTAAACCAAAAAAGAAAAAAACGCCTGAAACGACTTCTGAATCTGGAACCACAATCGATCAGGTTGACCTCAACGATGTTCATTTTGTATTGGACAATCGCATCGGACATAAATTATTTGATATTGATATTGCCAGTTTAAAATCGAAAGTAAATTATGATGATGAAAACTGGCAGACCGATGTTTTCCTGAAAACCAACATCAAAAGTCTGGCTTTTAATACCGTTCACGGAAGTTTCGCCAAACAAAAATTGCTTCAGGGTACTTTTGCCGTTTCCTATGCTGCCGAAAAAGAAAAAATAGACGTCAAAACCGAGAATCTTAAAATCGGAAAAGATGCTTTTGACATTGTTGCTTTTTTCAATTTAGCCAAAGGCAGCGCGCTTTTCGGAATCAATATCGGCACTACTATTTTATGGGAAGATGCTTCGAATTTACTTTCGGAAAATATCAGTTCTAAACTCAATCGCTTCAATCTAAAGGAAGAAATTGATGTGAATTGCGACATCAAAGGCGATTTTAATGCCGAAGGTGATCCGAAAATTGTGGTTCAGGCCGAAGTCAAAAACAACGAACTGAGCATTCCCGACGGCTTAATTACCGATTGCGGTTTTAAAGGCATTTTTACAAATAATTTCAAACCAAAATCAGGTTTCAACGACGCAAATTCTGCTATCATTTTAACGCGCTTATCCGGAAAATACAAAAACATTCCGCTTACAATTCCGCAATTATCGATTAATAATCTGGACAAACCACTGGCAACCGGAATCGTAAAATCTGATTTTGACATCGAAAACCTCAACGAAGAAAACGCCGAAAAATGGATTAATTTTACCGAAGGTCATGCCACAGCCAACTTAAAATTTCAGTTTGATATTGTCGATTTGTACATCACCAAACCTCGTTTTATTGGCAATGTAAATATCCAAAATGCCTCTTTTCATTTTATTCCGAAAAATGTTCGTGCTGAAAAAATCAACGTACAGCTCGAATTCACACAAGAAGCTTTGCTGATTAAAAAAATCGCCTACAAACACCAAAAAAACACGATTTTTATCGATGGGAGAATCGATAATTTCCTGAATTTATATTATGACGCTCCCGAAAAAATGGTCGTAAACTGGAACATTTATTGCCCAAGTATTGACATCAGGCAATTTTTGGGCGTTTTGGCCACTTCTCAAAAAAAGAAAATGACCGTCAAAAAGCCTTCCATGTCGCATCAGTTACGAACAGCCATCGAAAAATGTATTGTACACATCAGCATCAAAGCCGATAAAATCACTTACAATAAACTGACCGCAACCAACACCAAAGCCCAAATCCAGATGATTGATTCCCGGCTTGTCATCAAAAACGGTTCACTGCAGACTTGTGGCGGAAGCATCAATTTTAGCTCCACCGTTTCTCCAAATGGCAAAAACTTCAATTTCGCATCCAACGCGCAGGTCAATCAGGTTGATATTACACGCTTTTTAAAGTCGTTCAGCAACTTCGGAATCACGTCTTTTTCTCCAAACAACATCCGTGGAAAACTCACCAGCAACGCCAATGTAACTGGTTTAATCAACAGCAACGGCGAACTGATCCCGAATTCGGCACACGGAAATCTGGTTTTCAATGTCAGTCAGGGCGCTTTACGAAACTTTGAACCTATTATGAAAATCGGGAAATTTGCGTTTCCGTTTCGCGATGTCGAAAATATTACGTTCAGCGATTTATCCGGCAATTTTAAACTTCGTGGTGAGCAAATCGACGTCAACAAGCTCACCATTAGTTCCAGCGTTCTCAACCTCGATGCCCAGGGCGTTTATTCCTTTGGCCGCGGTACCAATTTAGCCCTAACCGTCCCGCTCCGAAACTCCAAAAACGACGCACAACTCGCCACCAAAGCCGAGCGCGACGCCGTCCGTCAACGCGGAATCGTCCTGCATTTACTCGCTGTAGACGATAATGGAAAGATGAAAATTAAATGGGGGAAGAAGGATAAGAATAATTAGAAGCCGCTTCCTGCTCTCCGCTGTATCTTTTGTCCCGAACCCCGGCACAAAAGGATGCCGCTTCGATCAGGGCTAGGGGGCTTGGTTTTATAAGGAATTTAGTAAAAACTAAATCTCTTCAATTCCTAATAATTTAAAGAATTCAAAAGTTCCATCATACATAAATTCTGGCCTTGTAATATCTTGATCATTGCCTTTCGGAATATAAATTACCATTCCCTGCCTTGCTCTAGTCAACAAAACTCTATAAGAATTAATTAGGTAATTTGTAATTTCAGGACTATTTATGTTTTGCCATTTAGTTCCTTTAAATTTTCTATAATTCCATTGATTATTATGATAAAATAAATCTCCATCCCAAGCAACACAAGTCCAATCCAATTCCAATCCTTGTATATCGAATTCTGTAGCAACTTCTTCAAGAAAATAAGATGAACGAATATCTTCTCTATCATTTAAAAACCAAATTGGAGCATCAATTTTAGCTTTTACATTTAATCCAAAAGGTCTTAAACGAATTCCTCCGGATGAAGCTACAATTCCAGTTCTTTCCGAGCCTTTTGCTGAGTTTTTTACCCAATTTCTAGCTTTATCTAAATCACGAGTTATCTTAATTGGATAATATTCTTTAATAAAACGTTCATAGATTTCTTTAGCATTCACCGTATTATTATTAATTATTTCTTGAATAAAATTAGATAATTGAGCACTTCTAAATGATCTTAATGAAATCGACAAGTGCAATTCATCTTTCTTTATTGCTTTTTTATCATTTAAGATTATTAAAGCTTCTTTGTCTTTGATATAGTTTTCGTCTTCAACAATTTTAGAAGAGTAATAAATATCCCAATCTTCAAATTTATTTGAAAACGGTCTGATCCATTCTTCTAGACCAGCTTCTCCAGTATTTATTTCTTGTCCTCCTCCAATCAAACAAACAATTGTGCACCAATCTTTATGCCTATCCATAACCTCAATAAGAAATTCAGGTTCCGATTTATTAAAATCTGAGACACCTTTATTTCTCTTCATAAAACTTGAAGCTTGCTCTTTCGTCCAAGCTCTTTGTGCTTCATCGAAAATAGTTACTTTTTCGATTGGCGCTTTTTCATCTCTTATGGAAGCATCTCTAAAATGATGAATATTTTGAATAAAAGATTTTACTTGAGAAGTTGCTGAAGATTTTGTAATAATTGAACCTTCATCTCTAGCAGTTTTGACTTTATCTCTCGCTAAAGCTTCACGCAAAACATCAACTAAAGGGCCATTTCCTGAAAGGAAAACTGCATGTTCCTCCTCTTTATAATTTGAACGCAAATTAGCAATATTTAGCCCCGCCAATGTTTTTCCGGCACCAGGAACTCCTGTTATAAAACAAATTGATTTTTTATTTGTGCTTTTCGAATTATCGATAATTTCAGAAATACACTCTGAGGTAACAGATAAATTTTCTGCGCCTGAATCACTTCGTGAAATTTCTAAAACATTGTGTTTTTTATATAAAGCAGTAGCAGCTTCAATAATTGTTGGTGTTGGTTTATAAATTGAATTTTCCCAATTTGCAACATTTATAATTTCCGAGTTTTTAAATTTTTCTAAAGTCTCAGATATAACTTCTGATAAATTATTTTCATTAGCTACAATTGTTTCATGTAAATTATTAAGAGCCTTTTTATAAACATTGCTCACATTGTTTGCTCTGTCAGCAATTAAAATTGGAATAATAATTTTATCATGACTTCCTTCGTGGAAATTATTCAAATCTAATCCATAATCAAAAGCTTGATCTTTTGCATATTTGTCATACACATTTGAACCAATCTTAAATTCTAAAACAAAGATGCAATTATCAATAATTAAAATATTATCAACTCTTTTACCCATTCTTGGAATTGTAAATTCAAAATAAACTCTTCCAGCAAAATTTAAGATCGTTTGTTTTAGAATTTTAATTTGACTTTGCCAAGCATTAGATTGCTGAATAGTCAATTTGTTTAAGTCATAACCACCCGAAATTTTCCCATAAATACTGTCTCCATCTTCGAGACAAAAATCGCCAATAGAATTACAATAATATGCCCTATTCATCGAACAAGTCTCTTATTTTCACTTCTAAAGCATTCGCTAATTTCTCGACAACTTCAATAGATACATTCCTTTCACCTTTTTCTATTGTTGGTAAATATGTACGATCTATCTCTGCTAAATTGGCTAGCTTTTCCTGAGATAATCCTTTGAGTTTTCTAAGCTCTTTAATTTTAAGTCCGAATTTTTGTTTAATGTCCATGTTAACAAAAATTGCAAAATGTAGACTATAAAACAACGGAGTATAGTCGGGTTTTTATTATATTTGAAATAAAAATCCTATGTTAAGTTTAGACGAAAAAATTCAATACTTAGAGAATTATTTGACTATGACAACTAAAAATTACGCAGATACTTTTAAAGAAGATATCGTTATGTTTTTAGATGACTTTACAAGTAAAAACGAATTATTGCTTTTTCTTAATAAACTTAATTCATTTGTTGATATAGAAAATTGGGCTGATAATCTGTGTTCAAAAATTGTTTTAAAGTTTGACTACGAAACAGAGCACATAAATGATTTTATATTCGATTATATAAACTTGAGCAATTAAACCACATAAAAATCTACTCAACATTTCATAATCTTTCCTTAACTCACTTGCCATTTTATCTAAAAAAAGATAGATTTGAGAAACAATCATTAAATACAAACCGTTATGAAAATTCAAATCAATACCGACAAAAACATTGAAGGACACGCAAGATTAGAAAACTATTTTTCTGAAGAATTAGAAAAAGGCTTAGCCCGTTTTGAAGATAAAATTACCCGCATAGAAGTACATTTTGGAGATGAAAATGGAGAGAAATTCGGCTTAAACGATAAAAAATGTGTTCTTGAAGTCCGTATCGCCAATTTACAGCCGCTTACCGTTACAGAACACGCTGATACACTGGAAAAAGCGTTTAGCGGTGCTTTGGCAAAAGCCAAAAAATCATTGACTACTACTTTCGAAAAAATGAAAGCACACTAATAGAATATTTAAATCCAAAATTTTAAATTCCAAATTCCAAACTAAACAGTGGGATTTGGATTTTTTTTGAAATAATTCTAATACTTCAAACTTAGAATAATTAAGTTTTTAAATTCCAAGTTCCAAAATGAAGACTTGGAATTTGGAATTTAAAAATTGGATTTTTATATCCGTTGAATTTCGACTAATTTAAGATTTTGGCAATGGCGCTCCCACGGCAATATCGCAGCGGTGTCCGGGCTGTCCGTGTACCGGGTTTGTTCCTTCGGCTGTGGTTACGGGTTTTGAGGTTTCGGTACTTAATAAAGCAGGAACGGCATTGTTTGCTGGCGGTGTTACCGTAAATGATTTTTCGACTGTTCCGCTTTGTGTCGCAGCTGTTGTTGTGGTCGCTGGTTTTGTAACCGGAGAATTTAAAGGCGCTCCAACCGGAATATCACATCGGTGTCCCGGCTGACCATGCGACGGATTCATTCCTTTGGCTACTTTTACAGGCTGTGCAACGGCTGTCGTAGTTACGACTTTCGGCTGACCGGGATTTACCTGAACCGTTTGTGCAGGCTGTGTAGTTATAGTTTGCCCTTGTTGCGTTGGTGCCGAGTTTAAAGGCGCGCCAACCGCAATATCACAGCGATGTCCCGGCTGTCCGTGTGCAGGATTCAGTCCTTTTGTCTCTCCTAAAACCGTATTTGGATTTGTGGCCGGAGCCTGTGCCACCGGAGCAGCTGTTTTAGAAGTGTCTTTTGCAAGTCCTAATCTTACCAATTCTGATGTTGAAGTGTTCTCCTGGACTTCTAATTCTTTTTTACAGGAAATAAAAACTAAAGAGGCAATAATAATCGAACTTATGTAGATTTTTGAATTCATGATTGAGGTATTTTAAAGCACTCAAATATAAAAAATAAACCTTAGTTATTATTCAAAGATGATTTTAAGTTTTTCTTTGATATACTTTGTCTTTTTAATCTCGCAAAGTCGCTAAGACGCAAAGTTTTTATTTTAATTTTCTTTGCGGCTCTGCATCTTTACGAGAAACAACAATAAGCTTATATCCATTTTTCGCTCGCAGATTTTGCAGATAATGCAGATTTTTTTCTATAACTGTCAAAAATTTTATCTGCTGGATCTGCCAAATCTGCGAGAAACTTTCCATCGTTAAAAATCATTCTTATCTTTAATCTCTAATACCATTTCCTATGAAAAAATCAATTCTATTCTTTCTATTAGTTACTTATTTCTCAAATGCTCAAACTATCGAAAAAGACAAAATCAACCAAACCTTAGATGCCTGGCACAAAGCCGCTGCTGATGTAAAATTTGAAGCCTACTTTAATGCCATGGCAGAAGATGCGATTTACATTGGAACAGACGCTACCGAAAACTGGGTCAAAGCCGATTTTAAAGTCTGGGCTAAACCCTATTTCGATAAAGGCACAACCTGGAATTTTACCGCTTTGGAACGCCATATCTTTTTTGACAAATCCGGAAAAATGGCGTGGTTTGATGAATTGCTGAATACTCAGATGAAAATTTGTCGCGGTTCGGGCGTTTTGGTAAAAATTGGAAAAGAATGGAAGATTCAGCATTATGTTTTATCCATGACCATTCCGAATGATGAAGTGGATGCTGTTGTGAAAGTAAAAGCACCTATTGAAGATATTCTGATTGCCAAACTTCAAAAAAAATAAGCAATATCTGTCATTCTTATAACAATCGTTAGCTTTCAGGAACTTTAGAACTCAGGATATCAATTCTATTATAATATATTTGACAATAATAGCGCAAATTTAGAAGCACAAAATAAGATACTCTCAAAAAAACAAGCTGAATTTTATAAAATTTACTAAAATAAAAATCAAACCTCTATTTTGTCAGACCTTAAATTTAAAATATTTATTTTTTTTTAACTTTGCCCCCAAAAAAAATAGGGTTAAATAAAGTATTTGAAAAATGAAAATAGAAAAACGCTGGATCATTTCCTTTATTATGATAAGTATTGTTTGTATCACGGGGGCATTTTGGCCAACGGTTACAGAAAATGATTATGTATTATCAAAATTTGGCACTACCGACCATATTGTTTCGGCAGACGTTGCCTGGATGCTTACATCCTCTTGTCTGGTTTTAATTATGACACCTGGATTGTCTTTCTTTTACGGTGGAATGGTAGGCAAGAAAAATGTGATTTCAACCATGTTGCAAAGTTTTATTTGTCTTGGGGTTGTGACACTTTTATGGGCTGTAGTGGCTTTTAGTCTGGCTTTTGGAGAACCGGTTGGTTTTGGTTCGGGAGATCATTTTTACAGTTTCTTTGGTGATCCTACCACTTTTGCTTTTATGGATTATGTTGGCGTTTTGCCACACAAACAATTAGCTAATACAATTCCGTTTATGCTTTTTGCATTGTTTCAGATGAAATTTGCGATTATTTGTCCTGCCATTATTACAGGATCTTTTGCAGAACGCGTTCGTTTTATCTCTTATCTGATTTTCATCAGCTTATTTACCATTTTTATATACGCTCCTTTATGTCATTCCGTTTGGTATCCAACGGGTGTTTTGGGAAGCTATTTTGGTGTAAAAGATTTCGCCGGAGGAACCGTAGTACATATGAGTTCCGGATTTGCCGCTTTGGCCGGAGTTATCGTTTTAGGAAAAAGAAAAAACAGTCAGCATATTCCAACCAATATTCCGTTTGTATTATTAGGAACCGGAATGTTATGGTTTGGATGGTTTGGTTTCAACGCCGGTTCTGCTCTTGCTGCCAACGGAACTGCAGCAATGGCTTTTGCAACCACAACAACTTCATCAGCAGCAGCCATGTTAACCTGGGTTTTCTTTGACAGAATGAACGGCAGAAAAGTTTCAGCTTTAGGGGCATGTATCGGAGCTGTAGTCGGCTTGGTAGCTATCACTCCTGCGGCAGGTTTTGTATCGGTTCCTGAAAGTATGTTCTTCGGGTTCATTACGGCTTTGGTATCCAATTCTGTAGTAAACTGTAGTTTTTCAAAAAAATTCGATGATACTTTGGACGTTTTTGCCTGTCATGGTGTGGGTGGAATCATGGGAATGATTCTTACTGCTATATTCGCTCATGGTGAAGATGCAAGTTTATTGCACGGGGGCTGGAATGTTTTCGGACACCACATGATGGCACTAGTACTGGTTTCAATATTTACTTTCTTCGGAGCTTATTTCTTATTCAAAGTAACGAATTTCATTATTCCGTTACGAGTTTCAGAAGAGTCAGAACACATCGGACTGGATTTGTCTCAGCACGATGAAACACTGGATCCAAAATCATCACATATAACCGAACCACATTACTAACCAAAAATAAGCCGCAGCGTTCTCAGATTAAAACCTGAAAATACTGCGGCTAAAATTTAAACTTCAATTACGTCTCGCCCATTCGTTTATATTCCTTAATTTTGCGGAAAATTTTTGTAAAAGTGGGAAGTAAAAATAAACTAAAAAGATTCAGGGAAAACGAAACATTTGAAAACGTTTTCCAGCCAACCAGAGAAGAAGTTGTAAGTGATTCATTTCCGTTAAGAGGAAAATGGAATGCTGATTTCTTTAAAAATGACAATCCGTTAGTTTTAGAATTAGGATGTGGAAAAGGCGAATATTCTGTTGGACTGGCAGAAAAATACCCGGACAAAAATTTTATCGGAATTGACATTAAAGGTGCCCGCTTCTGGAGAGGCGCAAAAACTGCTGTTGACACAGGATTACACAATGTGGCTTTTATAAGAACTCAGATCGAATTAATCAATCATATTTTTACTGAAGGCGAAGTAGATGAAATCTGGATTACTTTTCCGGATCCACAGATCAAATACAAAAGAACCAAACATAGAATGACCAATTCTGAGTTTTTACAATTGTATAAAAAAATCCTTAAAAAAGATGGTGTCGTAAACCTAAAAACCGACAGCGAATTTATGCATGGATATACCCTTGGATTGTTGCACGGCGAAGGGCACGAAGTTTTATATGCGAATCATAATGTGTATAAAAATGAAGGAAGTCCTGAAGTAGTAACTTCAATCCAGACCTTTTACGAAAAACAATATTTAGAAATTAATAAGGCAATTACGTATATTCGTTTTAAAATTAAAGACTAATTTAGTTTTAAAATCATTTTTCAACCATTAAATAACTGAATGGCATTACTCACTCCATTAATTTCAGGTTTTATTGCCGCATTTATTGGGATTATTCCTCCGGGACTAATCAACATGACCGCAGCCAAAATAAATTTGAAAGAAGGAAAAAAAAATGCCCTATGGTTTGTTATTGGTGCCGTTTTAGTCATTTTTTTTCAGGTTTATGTAGCGGTTTTATTTGCGCAGGTTATTAATAGCAGACCGGATGTCGTTGCATTACTGAGAGAAGTTGGTTTTGGTATCTTTTCGGTTTTAACCATTTATTTTTTATTTATAGCTAAAGGACCCAAAACCAAAAAATCAAAAATCAAAAAGAAGAGTAAAGAAAGCCGTTTCTTTTTAGGAATGCTGCTTTCGGGATTGAATTTTTTCCCAATTCCGTATTATGTACTGGTAAGTGTTACTTTAGCTTCTTACCATCTTTTTGTGTTCGAAAACAACATTATTTTTACTTTTGTATTAGGTTCTGTTTTAGGCTCTTTTGCCGTTTTATACAGTTATATCGCTTTCTTTGGAAGAATAGAAAAAAAGACAGATTATATGATGCGCAATATGAATACGATTATTGGAAGCATCACCGGTTTAATTGCTCTTGTGACACTTTTTAATATTTTGAACTATTACTTTAGTTAAAAATATTAAACCTCAGATTAGAAGATTAAACTGATTTTGAGAAATGGGGCAAAAAAAGTGATTTACGCAGTTTCTGCATAGTAACAGATATTAATTAATCTCTTTTAATCTTCTAATCTGTGGCAAAATTCAAACTCTATGGCTGAAGATAATTTTTTTGAAAAAGTCTATACAATCGCCCGACAGATTCCGTACGGAAGAGTAACTTCCTATGGTGCTATTGCAAAAGCATTAGGGACTGCACGATCAGCCCGAATGGTGGGCTGGGCAATGAATGCTTGCCATAACATGGAAGATATTCCCGCACATCGCGTTGTTAACAGAAAAGGACTCTTAACAGGAAAACATCATTTTCACGGAACCAACTTAATGCAGCAGCTTTTAGAGAGCGAAGGCATTGAAATAGTCAATAATCAAATTATAAATTTTGAAAAACATTTTTGGCAGCCCGAAATGACGTTGTAACCAATTCCAGGCATTACTCCATCACCACATTTTTGGATCCATCAACTTCTTTTTCTTTGTCTTTTTCATACACATCCGGAAAAAAATTAACTTCACCTGTATCCTCACTTACCCATGCTGTAAAATAACCTATATAAATCGGAATTTTATTTTTCAATATACAGGTTGTTTCAATTTCACCATTCATCGCAAGATCTATTTTTTCTGATGGCCAGTCTGGATCATCTTTTAAAATTACATGCGCCAATTTCTTAGCTTCTTTAATATTGATACATCCATGACTAAAAGTACGTTGTTCGAACTGAAACAAGCTTTTGGCCGGAGTATCGTGCATGTAAATATCAAATGGATTTGGAAACAAAAATTTCACTAATCCCAAAGAATTTTTAGGCCCCGGTTTTTGTCTTACCTTCCCTCCATTCCATTCCATATTATGCTCTTCCAGATAATTTTTATTCGAAGCCATGTTAAGCTTTAATTCGTTATCAATGATACTTTGCGGAACATTCCAATATGGACTAAATACCACTTTGTCCATTGTACTGCTGAAAATTTCCGTTTCAGACCATTTAGTCCCAACAAAAACATCAGATGTAAATTCACTATGTCCGTTTTTAACATAAAGCAATCGGTAAGATGGAATGTTTACCATAATATAATCACTTGCATTTATCAGATTTTCGGGAATTAAACGACAACGTTCCATGTTTAGCTGTATCGTTTTGATTCTTTCTGATATTGGCTCGTTCATTTGTTTGATATGATCCAGCGTCAATTTATAATTTAGAGCAAGACCATATCTTTTTTTATAATTTAAAACCCCAGCCATAAGTTCTTCATCATAAATAGTGCTTTTCGAATCTTTTTTTAAATCACCATCTATAAATAAACGCTCACGAATTTGCTTTACTGCAACGCCACTATCAAAAGGTTTTAAATCTTTAAAAGTTGCACTGTCAATATCAATTTTTTTCCAAAGTTTTTTTCTTTCAATTTTTCGATATTTTTCCAAAGCTGTTTCAAGTCTGTCATACTGTCTGGATAATAGGTAAACCTGACCTGAAGTTCTGGTTAGATTCGCGATAGAATCCCGATTTCTATTTTGAAAATTAAAGGTCGATGACAGGACTGAAGTGCTGTCAATAAATTTTTCAAAATTATTTTCTTTTAAAAATAATTTATCATTTAAAGATTTTTCTTTTTCATTCTTAAAGCCAAATGAAGAGAACAAAAAAACTATCGTTATAATTAGGAGGAATTTATTTAAATGTCGCATGATGTTCATTTTTTAAATATTTAACATTAAACTTATTTAAAAAATAAAGCGAAAAACACAATCAGAAACCTTCAACATGAATCTTCACCATATTTTTTAAAATATTGTAAATCAAAAATTTAGGGTTCTTCAAATTTACCTCAATACGATAAAAATTGTTTTACAGAATAAAACATACATTTATTAAAATTCACATTAAGTACCTGATGTCCATTAAATTGCACCAATACAGAATTTTATTACAGCTAGAATACGAGAGATTCTGGTTTGGTTAAATCTGTTTCAATTTGAGTTTATACAATTATAAGAATCATACTGTTTCTGATAACTATTAGGAAAACATTATCGCCAAAATGTATCTTTATTACCAACAATTATGTAAACAATATTTAGTATAGTTTTTTTTCATGCTTTTGACTTACTATTTTTTTAAAAGAGATATCAGGGTCAAAAAGTTGGTATTTAAAAAACCAATAATTAGCCCTAATCACTTTTTGAAACCCCTAAAACTATTTTTTCGGTTTCTGTTTTGATTTATTTACTCAATCAGACCATCAACAAATACAATTCAAAACAGCAAAAATCTGAACATAATCCGTTATCTTTGCAATCTGAAATTAGTTTGAATAAATTCCATTTTTAAATTAGTTTCAATCATTAGAAAAATACAATATCAAAATGAAATTAGATAGAAAAGAAATTCTTAAAGCTTTAGAAACGATAACTATAGCAGGAGAAGGAAAAAATATGGTAGAAAGCGGTGCTGTTGCGAATGTCATTACATTTGGAGACGAAGTTGTAGTGGACCTGCTAATTCATACCCCGGCTATGCATATCAAAAAAAGAGCTGAAGATGATATCAAAAAGACAATCCTTGAATTGGTATCTCCAGAAGCAAAAGTTAAAGTAAACATTAAGGTAGAAACTCCTGAGAAAAACGAAATTAAAGGCCGTGCCATTCCGGGAATCAAAAATATTATTGCTGTTGCTTCAGGAAAAGGGGGTGTCGGAAAATCTACAGTGACAGCAAATTTAGCTGTAACACTGGCAAAGATGGGATTTGCAGTTGGTGTTCTTGATGCCGATATTTATGGACCATCAATGCCAATTATGTTTGATGTTGAAAATGAAAAACCAATTTCGATTACTGTTGACGGAAAATCTAAAATGAAGCCCGTTGAAAGTTATGAAATCAAAATACTTTCTATAGGATTTTTTACAGCACCTAGTCAGGCTGTAATATGGAGAGGGCCAATGGCGGCAAAAGCCCTGAATCAAATGATTTTTGACGCTGATTGGGGTGAATTAGACTTTATGCTTATTGACCTGCCTCCTGGAACGGGAGATATTCACCTTTCTATTATGCAGTCATTGCCAATCACCGGAGCAGTTGTAGTAAGTACACCTCAGGCAGTGGCACTTGCAGATGCAAAAAAAGGTGTTTCTATGTTTATGCAGGATAATATTAATGTTCCGGTTTTGGGAATTATTGAAAATATGGCGTACTTTACACCAGAAGAATTACCTGACAATAAATATTATATCTTTGGACAGGAAGGAGCAAAAAATCTTGCAGAAGATTTGAATGTTCCGTTTTTAGGAGAAGTACCAATTGTTCAGTCTATTCGTGAAGCAGGAGATTATGGCCGCCCAGCAGCTTTGCAAACTGCTTCAGCAATTGAAACTGTATTTGAAGAAATTACCAGAAATGTAGTTCAGGAAACAGTAAACAGAAACGAAAGCCTGCCTGCAACAGAAGCCATAAAAATTACAACAATGGCAGGATGTTCAGCAGTTAAAAAAAATTAGATAATTGAGACAATGTGTTAATTAGATAATTTGAAAATAAGATAATGAAATAATTGGGATCGTTTTAAGAATTACCTAATTGACACATTCTCTAATTGACACATTCTCTAATTAGCAACATTCTCTAATTGATACATTAATATTATGACAACAGAAGAATTAACAAGCAACGTATTATTAGCTCTTGATGAAATCAGACCTTTTTTGAATTCTGATGGTGGTGACATTACACTGATTTCAATTGAAGACGATAAACATGTAAAAGTTCGTCTTGAAGGTGCATGCATAAGTTGCAGTGTAAATCAGATGACTTTAAAAGCGGGTGTAGAAACAACTATAAAAAAATATGCTCCACAAATAGAAACAGTAGTCAATATAATGTAATAAACGGGTAATTTATTCTTGTTTTTAAGTTTGAAATAATCAATAAGAATAATAGCCATTTGACCTCTTTTGTAATATTTTTTTATATAAAGCTGTTAAAACACATGTTTTTTTATGATTTTGACAAAAAACAATATAAAGATTTAAGGTATTCTATTGAGAAATTGTTGCATTTTTAACTTAAATTTGCAACATAACCCCTTAAATCTTAAATCATGAAAAAATATTACATTCTATTTATATTATTTTTTTCTATTAGCATAAATTACGCACAACAAAGTTCAGAGACATTAATTGTAGACAAAGCATGGCTTAATGATTCAGAAGAATGGTCCGATTATACTTATTCTGGAAAGATTGTATTTTCTATCAACAACAATGAAGAAGGCAGCCTTAGATTAGGTAATTATGATTTTTTATATGATTTTTGCGAAGGGAAGCCAAAATTTTCAAATAAGGCGGCTTACAATTCAGCAGAATTTTCACATCCAAGAAAAATATCATCTTCAACAGATAAACAAGGAGTCGTAAATAATACTTATGAAGGTACTTTGATTTTTCAATTGGATAAAGATTATTATTCAGTAATTGCCATTGTTACATTATTAGAAAAAGGCGGAAATATATTAGGGGCTAAAATGCACCTGAAAGAAAGCAGCAGAAAAGAATTTGCATTTAGCTTAAAACCAAATAGTTAATAAATAATTTTAGAGTTTGTTCACGTTATCAAATTCTAAGTAAGTAAAATTCCAATATTTTAAAATGGATGTATTAATAAAGATTAAAGATCGAGAAGGAGTTATACACGAATTACAGGCTCCAACTGATATGGCAATGAATATAATGGAGTTATGCAAAGCATACGAACTTCCTGTTGAAGGAACCTGTGGCGGAATGGCTATGTGTGCTTCCTGCCAGTGTTATGTTCTAAATGATGTTGCTTTACCGGAAATGGGAGATGAAGAAGAAGCCATGCTTTCTGAAGCATTTTATGTTAAATCTAACAGCCGTTTAGGGTGTCAGATTCCAATTACTACAGAATTAGAAGGACTGGAACTTGAACTGGCTCCGGAATATTAATATTAAAAAAGGCGAAAATCAGTGATTTTCGCCTTTTTTAATTAATCGTATCTTTTTATTAAATCCGTTAAAGTATATTCTTCCAATAACTTATCAAGATACTTTCCTCTGCTGCTCGTTTCACGCTGATAGGGTGCAAATAAACTCGTTGATTTATTCAATTCGACATTCAGCTCTTTTAAATAATTTTCATGTTCTGTTATCGCCAATAAATCTTTATTTGCAATAAAATCCAGAATTCGTTTAATAATAATTTCTTTTTTGATAATCGCATTTTCATTATTAAACAATGTACAAATTCCGTAAACACCTTTACAAAAATAATCCCATTCTTCCTCTAACAATTCATTTGTTTTTTCAAGGTTTATTTCATCATTCTCATCAAAAACATTTCCGTATGCAAATTTTCTATGATTATGCTTTTTTAAAATTGATAAAAGATTTTGTTTAAAATCTTCTTTCAGATTCTCATAACTCTTTTCGCTGCTATCTTTTATAAGCTCAAGAATGTTTTTAGCAAAATATTTTTTAGAAGAAATAATTTTATGATTATCATTTAAAGAAGAACTAATTCTCACTTCTGAATCAATAACATAAGAAGGCCCCGGAATTATCTTGTCTGCGATAAGCTGATTTAGTTTATCAGGAGAAAAATTAGTCAATTTTAAAACTTCTTCAAATTCGAGATAGTTCTCTTCTATATATTTTATGTTTATTTCTTTCATTTTAATTCTTATTTTCAGAAATCAAATATAGTCACAAAAAGACGCAAAAAAACCGTAATCGCTTTTGGTAATTACGGTTTTTTCTTTATAACAATTTTGCGTAACCTCTTGATTATACCAAACCTGCCTGAATTAAATACTCTGCAATCTGGATTGTGTTTGTAGCAGCTCCTTTTCTTAAGTTATCAGCAACGATCCACATGTTTAATGTATTTGGCTGGCTTTCGTCACGACGAATTCTTCCAACAAAAACTTCATTTTTACCTTCTGCAAATAAAGGCATTGGATAAGAAAACGTATCCAGGTCATCCTGAACCACTACTCCGTCAGTATTTTGTAAAATTTCGCGAACTTCTTTTACATCAAAATCATTTGTAAACTCAACGTTTACAGCCTCACTATGACCTCCAACAACAGGAACACGAACTGCAGTAGCCGTAACTCTGATGGTATTATCTGCAAGTATTTTTTGAGTTTCACGAACTAATTTCATTTCTTCTTTAGTGTATCCATTAGCTTCAAAACTATCGCATTGTGGAATTGCATTTCTGTGAATTGGATATTTGTAAGCCATATCACCTTCAACTCCTGCGTATTCATTTTCTAATTGTCTCACCGCTTTTACACCGGTACCGGTAATCGATTGGTAAGTCGAAACAATAATTCTTTTGATATTGTATTTTCTGTGCAAAGGAGCCAATGTCAATACCATTTGAATCGTAGAGCAGTTTGGGTTTGCAATAATTTTATCTTCTTTCGTCAAAGACTCGGCATTGATTTCAGGAACGATCAGTTTTTTTGTCGGATCCATTCTCCACGCAGATGAATTGTCAATTACCGTTGTACCGGCAGCAGCAAATTTTGGAGCCCACTCTAATGAAGTATCACCTCCTGCAGAAAAAACAGCAATATCAGCTTTTAAATCAACCGCAGTCTGCAAACCAACAACTTTATATTTCTGACCTTTATATTCTATTTCTTTACCTACAGATTTCTCTGAAGCAACTGGAATTAATTCTGTAACAGGAAAATTTCTTTCTGCTAAAACTTTCAACATTATTTCGCCAACCATACCGGTGGCGCCTACAACCGCTATTCTCATTTTATATTTTTTTATATGAATGTTCTAATTTAGAATGCAAAAGTAAGGATAATAAAAACGATTACAATTCGATTCACAAAAAATAACAAATTGTTACAAATTAAACAAAAAGAAAAAAAACCGCCCCAATTATGGAACGGTTAAGTTAGACTTAGTGTAGCGGTATGTATTTTATTGTTTATTTTTCAAAAGATCCCTAATTTGTGTAAGCAATTCTTCCTGAGTTGGTCCGGCAGGCGGTGCAGGAGCAGGTGCTTCTTTCTTTTTCAGATTGTTTATTCCTTTAATAATTAGAAACAAAACAAAAGCAACAATTATAAAGTTAATTACTGCCGAAAGAAACATTCCGTATTTTATGCCTCCAAAAGCCGTTAATTGTTCAATACTTGATAAATGAGCAGCTTCTAAAGCAGGTTTTAATATCAATGGTGTTATAACATCATCAATTAATGAGCTTACAATTTTATTAAAAGCAGCTCCAATAATTACACCGACAGCCAAATCAATTACGTTGCCTTTCGTTGCAAATTCCTTAAATTCTGAAACAAATCCCATAATTCTTTATTTTTATGTAATTAATAGGTATCGAAAATACGTAATTTTATTGAAAGTTTCTTTAAAAACTATCTGAAAAATACCCTTTTTACTCTTTGTGAAATACTGGTCAGAATTTCATAAGGAATTGTTTTTAAAGCTTCTGCAATTTCTATTACTGTTGGAGATTCTCCAAAAATGGTAACCGAATCACCTTCTTTACAATCAATTTCGCTAACATCTACCATCAGCATATCCATACAGACGCTTCCTACTATAGATGCCTTTTGATTTTTAATCGTAATATAACCTATCTGATTGCCCCATAATCTTGAAATCCCATCAGCATAACCAATCGGAATTGTTGCTATTTTGGTTTCTTTTTCGGCCATGAATCTTCTTCCATAGCCGACACTGTCGCCTGCAGGAATCGTACGAACCTGCGAAATAATCGATTTTAAAGTCCCTACATTTTCCAGGTATTTTTGTTCTGAGGGATCGTTTGAAACACCATAAAGTCCAATTCCCAAACGTACCATGTCGTATTGCGCATCCGGAAAATTGCTGATTCCGGAAGTATTCAGGATATGACGGATTGGGTTTACTCCTAATTCATTCATTAATTTTGAAGAGAGTTTTTCGAACAATCGAATTTGCGACATTGCAAATTCATAATGCTTTATATCATCGCTAGTCGCCATATGCGATAAAATACTCTGAATGCGTACTGTTGAATTTCCTTTTAAAGCAGCAATCAATTCGTCTATTGTATTTTCTTCAAAACCCAGACGATGCATTCCGGTATCGAGTTTGATGTGGATCGGAAAATCTTTTAGATTCTTTTCACGGGCAATCTTCAAAAAAGCATTTAATCCTTTCAAACTATAAATTTCAGGCTCTAACTGATATTGAATAATCGATGCAAAACTCGTCGATTCAGGATTTAAGACCATGATTGGTAATTTGATTCCGCCATTTTTAAGTGAAATTCCTTCATCGGCGAAAGCCACTCCTAAATAATCAACTTTATGATGTTCCAGCAATTTTGCTATTTCCAATCCTCCGTTTCCATAGCCAAATGCTTTTACCATAACCATGATTTTGACATCACTTGCTAATTTAGATTTAAAGAAATTTAAATTATGGCTGATGGAATTCAGATTGATTTCGAGAATGGTTTCATGCGTTTTCTCTTCCAGTAAAGCTACAATTTCTTCAAACTGAAATGACCTTGCCCCTTTTATCAAAATGGTTTCGTTATTAAAATTCAGATTTTCAAAATCATTGATAAATTCGGCAGTGTTTTGATATGTGATACAATTCGAAAATTTGTTTTTAAATAACGAAATGGTTGTACCGATTCCAATTATACGATTGACTTTATTATCTGCAATTAGTTGGGAAACTTTAGAATATAATTCTTCGTTTGAAAATCCGCTTTGAAAAATATCAGATAAAATAACTGTTTTGGATGCATTCTTTTTTTGGCTTTCTAAAAAATCAAGCGCTATTTTAAGTGATTGAAAATCAGAACTATAACTATCGTCAATAATACTGCAATTGTGAATTCCATTTTTGACTTCCAGGCGCATTTCAACCGGATACAATCCGTACATCCGATTTTGAACCGTCTCAGCATCATATTCAAAATTAAGCAATACTAATAAGCAGGAAATTGCATTTTCTAAAGAAGCGGAATCACTGAAAGGAATTTTTAAGTCATAACTTCTCCCTTTGTAATGATACTGAATACGGGTCGTTTCATTTTTATTTTCTTTTTTCGAAACAAAAACATCCGCTGTATTATCTGTATAGCTCCATGAAAAAAGTTTTCGGGGATGCAGCATATATTCGGCCGAAAATTGAGATAAACAGGAATCTACAATTTCATTTTTCTGATATATAATAACCGGACAGTCTTTAAACAAAAGCAGTTTTTCATCAATCTTTTGTACTAAATTTAGAAATCCTTCGTCGTGTGCAGTTCCAATATTGGTAAGTAGTCCTATTGTGGGTTTTATGATTTGCTCTAATTTTTCCATTTCATTCACCGTCGAAATTCCGGCTTCAAAAATACCTAAATTATGTTTCTCATTAATCGCAATCACCGAAAGTGGCACTCCAACCTGTGAATTATAACTTTTAGGACTTCGTATAATATTATAATCAGGACTTAATAAAAAATTAAGCCATTCTTTTACGATCGTTTTTCCATTACTTCCCGTTAATCCGATAACAGGAAAGTCAAAAAGATGCCGGTGATGAGCGGCAAACTTCTGAAGGGCATCTAAAGTAGATTTTACGACTAAAAAATTGGCTCTCCCGACACAATTTTCAGGAATATATTCAACTACAAAATTCTGAACTCCTTTATCTATAAGTTCCGAAACATACGAATGCGCATCATTATTTACTCCGGACAATGCAAAAAATAAAGTTTGAGAACCGTTTTGCAGTGAACGGCTGTCAATCGAAATCTGTTCAATAAAAACAGTTAGATCTGAGCCAATCCATTCGGCATGAAGAACCGAAACAAGGCTTTTTAAGTTTACGCTCATTTAGAAGTTTCTTTTTTTTCAAAATTAAACATTAAAGACTGAAAAGAGTTGTGATTTTCTTAAAAAATAAAGGGTTTACAAAAAGCTATTTATATTTCAATTATATTTGTTAGACACCTCAAATTACTGCATTTTGAAAAAAATACTTCCGATATTCTCCTATATATTACATCCAATTTTTATATCGATATATGCGACCTTATTTTATCTTTTTTATAAAGATGATGCCTTTACTATCCAGGAAAAATATTTTGTTTTATTTCAAATACTCATTATTACCGTTATTGTCCCTTTATTATTTTTTCTATTGCTTCGCTCCACCGGTAATGTAAAATCGGTCATGATACATGAAACCTCGCAACGAATAATACCCTTAATTTTACAGTGTTTTTTATTTATATTACTGGTAAAAAGAAGCATTGTTATTACTCGCTACCCTGAACTGCATTTCTTTTTTCTGGGCGGATTATTCAGTACTATTATGGCTCTGATTTATTCTCTTTTTAAGATAAAAGCCAGCCTGCATATGATGGCAATTAGTGGTTGTGCCGTTTTTGTAATTGGACTTAATATGCATTTGCAATTACATAATCCGTACTGGCCGGCACTTTTAATTTTACTGACCGGAATCGCAGCTTCATCTCGCCTTGAAATGAATGCCCATACGTACAAGGAATTGTTAATAGGATTTTTAATCGGAATAATTCCGCAGGTTTTATTTCTGTATTTGTGGTTATAAAATATAAAAAATAAGCCCCACACTCATGGTTTTCATTTTTACGCTTTCTCCTGAAACAGTTTTAACGTCTTTAAACAAAGGATTCAGTCCATAATACAAATAAGCATTC
This sequence comes from Flavobacterium chungangense LMG 26729, assembly GCF_000735715.2. Classification (NCBI taxonomy): domain Bacteria; kingdom Pseudomonadati; phylum Bacteroidota; class Flavobacteriia; order Flavobacteriales; family Flavobacteriaceae; genus Flavobacterium; species Flavobacterium chungangense. The sequence goes on along the minus strand of NZ_JASY01000002.1, from coordinate 392,860 downwards.
CAGGTGTTGTAACCCGCAGAAATAGTTGCGCCATACTGAAACCTGTTGATATCGGAATTATTTCGAACTATATAAGTGTTTTCGCCATCATCTACAACAGATTTGCTGGCTAAAACATAGCTTAATTTTAATCCGGCATAAACCCTCCAAAACTTATGACTTTCATAAGTAGAATTTCTCCATCTAAACTCAATGGGAAGATCTACCAAATATTGCCTGTATTTATTTGAAACAAACTCATTATAATCATTTACGCCATAAATTAGTGTTCCGTCCTGGCTTTCAGAAATAGTCAGGTTTTGAAAATAATTCTGATACGTTAAACCTAAACCTGCTGCAATGGCAACAGTTCTTTTTTTGTTGATTGGCATATCTCTTAAAAAACCGGCAGAAATCTCGGCAGAAAATTTATCCTGTTTAAGCCCTTCCGGAGTCTGAGTCAACAGATTATAGCCCACCGTAAAATAAAACTGATCTTCCCTGTACAATGAATCAATTTTAATTACCGGCTTTTCTTGAGGTTTTTCTTCTTGCGAAAAAACATTGAAAAACGATATCAGAAATAAACAACTAAAAAATAATCGCATAGTTTGTTTGAGTTTTATGAGGATTTTAAATAAACGTTTTTTAGAAATATTTATTTGACACACAAATATAATATAATGATTGTTTATGATTTGGTTGCAATGCTAATTATTCTGTTTTCACTCTTCATAAAAATATTCTGTTGCACTATTTTCAATAAAAAGCGTTAAAATCAAACATTTTTATATTTGCCTTTTATACCTTTGTACCGTAATGAAAAAAAGACAGCTCATAACCGGTTTTACTTTGGGTCTGATGGTATTGCTATCAATACTGTTTCAGTCCATCCATAGTTATGAGCACATTTCAAAACAGCTTTCAGAAAAAAAATGTCATCATAATTACAATGATGTAAATGGTGAAATTACGCATCAGCATCATGACGATGACTCTTGTTTTGTTTGTCATTTTTCTTTTGGAAGTTACATTGCTCCTGAAAATTTCACGTTTCAGTTTTTTAGTAATCATCAGGAAATCCCTTATTTCTTTGGATTTTCAGAAAGTATTATTTCCTTTTCAGGAAGTCTTTACACACTCCGGGGTCCTCCTTCAGCTATAGTTTCATAAAGTTTCGCCCCAAGAAACAAAACCCTTTTAATTGAATTCAAAGTTCAGTTAGGTTTCCTGATTTTCATTTCTATGTAAATTCAGTAAACTTCGCGTTTCTTTTGCTTCTCTTTAAAAGAAAAATCCATTAACTATAGCAATCATTTTCAAATGAAAAAAATAATAATAGCCCTAATTTTGGGGTTTTCGGGTATACTTTCTGCCCAGAATTCGGTTTCAGGAACTGTTACCGATAATCAAAATCAGCCATTACCTGGTGTTTCTGTTTACGCTCCCGAATTACACAAAGGAACTACGACTGACGAAAACGGGAAATACGAATTAAAGAATCTTCCAAACGGAAGTTTGCGTATTGCCTTTTCTTATGTGGGATATTCAAATCAAAATAAAACCATTGCAAAATTGACAAAGGAAAACACGCTCGATGTGACGCTTTTAGAATCAATTCTGGAAATGGATGAAGTCGTGGTTTCTACTCCTTTTAACAAACTGCAGTCACAAAACGTAATGAAAATTGATCACGAAAGCATCAAAACATTACAACAAAAAGGAACTTCTACATTGATTGAAGGCCTGGCAACAATTCCGGGAGTTTCTCAGATTTCTACAGGGACTTCTATTGGAAAACCTGTAATTCGCGGACTGAGTGGAAATCGTGTTTTGGTATATTCTCAGGGTGTTCGTATCGAAAACCAACAGTTTGGAGATGAACACGGTTTAGGTTTAAACGATGCCGGAATCGAAAGTGTCGAGGTAATCAAAGGACCAGCTTCCTTATTGTATGGTTCTGATGCATTGGGAGGCGTTTTGTATTTCAATCCTGAAAAATTTGCTGATGCGGGTACATTCAAAGCTAATTTCAGTCAAAAATATTTTACAAATACACAGGGAAGCAATTCTTCCATCGGATTAAAAACGTCTACAGACAATTGGAAATTTCTTGCCCGTGGAAGTTTCAATACACATTCTGACTATAAAATTGCCGATGGCGACCGCGTAACCAATTCGCGTTATAATGAAACTGATTTTAAAACTGGAATTGGTTACAGCAACTCCACATTTTCAAGCGTTTTTCGATACAACTACAACAAACTGGACATCGGGATTCCGGAAGATGGAATTGCAGAACAATCTTCGAGCAAAGACACTCAGTTTCCAAAACAGGGAATTTTCAATCATTTGTTTAGTTTAAATAATGTGATCTTTTTTGAAAACTCAAAACTTGACGTTGATTTAGGTTACATCTCAAATGACAGAAGCGAATTTGAAGATAGCAACGACGCTACACTTCGAATGAAACTAAACACTTTTAATTATAATGCAAAATATCATTTCCCGAAATTCGGTAAAATTGAAACCATTTTAGGTGTTCAGGGAATGCATCAGACCAATACAAATTCCGGAGAAGAATATTTGATCCCGAATGCAACAACCAATGATTTTGGCGTTTTTGGAACTGCTAATTACGAATGGAATAATAGCGTTTTGCAAGCCGGTTTACGTTTTGATAACCGAAATGTTACTTCAGAAGCACACGGAATTGTGGGAGAAGAAGGCTCTTTTGAAGCTTTAGACCGATCTTTTGACAGTTTTAATGCTTCTTTGGGATACAAAACAAAATTAGCAGAACCGTTAACACTTCGATTAAATGTAGCTACCGGATTTAGAGCTCCAAACTTGGCCGAGCTGACTTCAAACGGTGTTCACGAAGGAACCAACCGTTATGAAATAGGAAACAGCGATTTGAAAACCGAACAAAACGTTCAGACCGATTTGAATCTGGAATACAAAAATTCGCATTTTGAATTCTTTGTGAACGGATTTTATAACCACATAAACAATTACATTTATACTTCACCAACAGGAGAAATCAGAGATAATAATAATGTTTTTGCCTACATTCAGGATAATGCAAAATTATTTGGAGGAGAAATTGGACTGCATTTTCACCCGCATCCTTTAGACTGGCTGCATTTTGAAACCAGTTTTGAAACCGTAACCGGTAAAAAAGACAACGATGATTATTTGCCTTTAATTCCTGCCAATAACTGGAACAATACCCTTAGGACCGAATTTAATATCAAAAACTGGTTCAAAGAAGGTTACGCTTCTTTGAATGTTTCTTCGACTTTTGATCAGGATAATGTGAGTGGTTTTGAAACGGCATCAAAAGGCTATACTTTGGTCAACTTAGGTTTTGGAGGAACGGTAAAACTGGGCAAAACTGCTTTTGACGTAAACCTGAACGGAAATAATTTGTTCGATAAAAAATATATTGCACACCTTTCAAGATTAAAAACAGATGGAATCCCAAACATTGGACGAAATATTGTTTTGGGAGTTAATTTTAATCTGTAACATTTTTAAACCATATGAGTCTTATAAATAATTTTTGGAGAATCAATTTATTCTTCTGAAGATTGGTGTCAGGCTGAGCCACTTCGGCTTCGTTCAGGATAAACTAAGTCGAAGCCCTTTTTTCCGCAAAAGCCTTCGATTCCGCTCAGGATGACAATAATTTTCATTATCCCTGAACTAATATGACTCATATGGTTTAAATTATTTTTCACAACAAAATTTGCTATTTTTGTTACAAACACAAAAATCAACTATGAAAAAAACATTTCTTATAATGGCAATAACTACTGCAGGAATTTCTTTGGCACAAAATAAAATTCAGTATCCCGAAACTAAAAAAGGTGAAACTGTTGATGTCTATTTTGATACCAAAATTAGCGATCCTTACCGTTGGCTGGAGGATGATAAATCTAATGAAACCGGTGCCTGGGTAAAGGATCAAAACGAAGTTACATACGGTTATTTAAATCAAATTCCATTTAGAGATGCATTAAAAGCACGAATGGAAAAACTATGGAATTATGAAAAAATAGGTGCTCCTTTTACAGAAGGAAAATTTACGTATTATTCCAAAAATAACGGGCTTCAAAATCAGTCGGTTGTTTACAGAAAAGATGAAAAAGGCAAAGAAGAAGTTTTCTTAGATCCAAATACATTTTCTAAAGACGGAACCACTTCGCTTGGCGGACTGGATTTTTCTAAAGATGGCTCTAAAGCTGCTTACGCTATTTCTGAAGGCGGAAGTGACTGGAGAAAAGTAATTATCATTGATGCCGTTTCTAAAAAAGTTCTGGAAGACACATTAGTTGATGTAAAATTCAGCGGTGTTTCATGGTATAAAAATGAAGGTTTTTATTACTCCAGTTATGAAAAGCCAAAAGGAAGTGAATTATCTGCCAAAACAGATCAGCACAAATTGTATTTTCATAAGTTAGGTACTTCTCAAAAAGACGATAAAGTTATTTTTGGTGCCGACCAAAAAAGAAGATATGTTGGAGGATCTGTTACCGAAGACGATCATTACCTGGTGATTACAGCTGCCAATTCTACCTACGGAAATGAATTATACATTAAAGACTTAACAAAACCTGAAAGCCCCATAGTTACTATTGTAGACAATTTTAACAGTGACAATAATATCATAGAAAACGAGGGAAGCAAATTGTTTATTGCTACCGATTTTAACGCTCCGAACAAGCGAGTAGTAACTGTAGATGTAAGCAATCCGAAGCCTGAAAACTGGAAAGATTTTATTACTGAAACCCAAAACATTCTATCTCCGTCTACAGGTGGCGGGTACTTTTTTGCTAATTACACCAAAGACGCAGTTTCTTTTGTACAGCAATACGATTACAACGGAAAATTAATCCGTGAAATCAAACTCCCTGCAGTTGGAACAGCAGGCGGATTTGGCGGAAAAAAGAATGAAAAAATATTGTATTACAGTTTTACTAATTACACTACCCCGGGAACCATCTTTTCGTTTGAGCCAAAATCAGGCAAATCGGAAATTTATCAAAAACCAAAAGTAGATTTCAAAAGTGATGATTACGAGTCAAAACAAGTATTCTATACTTCAAAAGACGGAACCAAAATCCCAATGATTATTACCTATAAAAAAGGGACAAAACTAGACGGTAAAAACCCGACAATCCTTTACGGTTACGGCGGATTCAATATTAGTTTAACACCAAGTTTCAGTATTGCCAATGCAGTCTGGCTGGAAAACGGAGGTGTTTACGCCGTTGCCAATTTAAGAGGCGGTGGTGAATACGGAAAAAAATGGCATGATGCAGGAACAAAGCTCCAAAAACAAAATGTATTTGACGATTTTATCGCTGCTGCAGAATATCTGATTGCGCAAAAATACACCTCATCTGATTACCTGGCAATCCGTGGAGGATCTAACGGAGGTTTATTAGTTGGCGCAACAATGACTCAGCGTCCTGATTTAATGAAAGTAGCTTTACCGGCAGTTGGTGTTATGGATATGCTTCGCTACAATGCCTTTACAGCAGGTGCAGGATGGGCTTTTGATTACGGAACTGCTCAGGACAACAAAGAAATGTTCGAATATTTAAAAGGATATTCTCCGGTTCACAACGTTAAAAAAGGAACGCATTACCCAGCTACAATGGTAACGACAGGAGATCATGACGATCGTGTAGTTCCGGCACACAGTTTTAAATTTGCTTCTGAATTGCAGGAAAAACAAACAGGAGAAAATCCGGTTTTGATTCGTATTGACGTTAAAGCAGGTCACGGAGCAGGAAAATCTGTTGCAGCTACGATTCAGGAAAATGTAGATATTCAGGCGTTCACGCTTTACAATATGGGTTTTAAAGCATTGCCTAAAAAATAAAACTTTAAGCTGAAATTTTTTAGACACGACCCGAGCGATAGCGAATAGGCGAAGCAATTCACGAATTATATTGTGAATATCGTGGCTAATTTTTTTGCCACAGATTAAAAAATCTGTGTGCATCTGCTTAAATCTTTTAAAATCTGCGTGAAAAATAATTCGTGAATTCGTGGCTATTTTTAACGCAACAAAAATTAGTGAAATCCGTGCAATTCGTGGCAAACCTTTTTTAAATTTGAATAAACTTAAAAAAACTTAAACCATGAAAATCATAAAATGGGGAATCATAGGTTGCGGAAACGTAACCGAAGTTAAAAGCGGTCCGGCATTTCAGAAAGCGCCAAACTCAGCTTTGGTAGCCGTTATGCGAAGAGATGCAGCCCTTGCCGAAGATTATGCCAAACGCCATAATGTGCCAAAATGGTACTCCAACGCTGTCGATTTAATCAACGATCCGGAAGTTGATGCCGTTTACATCGCCACGCCTCCGTCTTCACATAAAGAATATACGATTTTGTGTGCCAAAGCCGGAAAACCGGTTTATGTTGAAAAACCAATGGCTTTGACCTTTGAAGAATGCAACGAAATGATCAGTGCCTGCAAAGAACACAATGTTCCGTTATTTGTAGCTTATTACAGAAGAAGTCTTCCCCGCTTTTTAAAAATCAAAGAAATAATAGACGAAGGAAAATTAGGAAACATACGTCACGTAAATTGCGTTTTGTACCATCCATTTGAACAACGTTATGACGACGAAATCAATCTTCCGTGGACAGTTTTACCACATCTTTCAGGCGGTGGAATCTTTGTCGATCTGGCCTGCCATACTTTAGATTTTTTAGATTTTGTTTTAGGTCCGATAAAATCCGTACGCGGCCATGCGACTTCTCAACTTAAAGCGTATCCTGCCGAAGATTCAGTTTCGATGTCCTTTCTATTCGAAAACGGAGTGCACGGTACGGGATTATGGAATTTCGCCAGTTTTGAACGTTACGATACTACTGAAATTGTAGGTGATAAAGGAAAAATAGCCTTTTCAACTTTTGGAGAGGATCCTATTAAAATTGAATATACAAACGGGGACAAAGAAACTATTACCATCGAAAATCCGCTTCATATTCAACAGCCTTTTATAGAAACCGTTATTGCAGAACTTTTAGGCAACGAAGGAGCTTCTCCATCGAAAGGAGTTTCAGGTGCAAGAACCACATGGGTTATTGACGAAGTTTTAAAAGAGTTCAGAAACTCGAAATAAGCATAATTAAAATCAGGAGCTGATTACTTCGTCAGTTCGCTATCGCTCGTGTCCTGCTGTCCGCTGTATCTTTTATGCCGAACCCCGGCATAAAAGGATGCCGCTGTCATCAGGGCTAGGGCCTTAGTTTTCATAATAACCAAAAAAAAGAGGATATTTTCATGTAGAAATATCCTCTTTTAAATTATAAGATTTTGTAGAATTACAGACTGTATCTTAACCCAAAAGTTAAACCTACACCACTAATTCCAACATAAGAACTAATATCATCAGTCGCTTTTGTATTGTCAAAACCAGCTGCATTAGTTACTTTACTATTGGAATTTGTAGTTAATTTATCTACATAATTTGTATGAATTGCAGAATACGAAGCATCTTGTCTAAAAGTAGAGGCTGTATGCAGTTTATCTACTCCGTTTTCGGTAAACACAGTAGTTTCTTTTGTATCTCCGTGAACCGTAAAGTTTCTATATTCAATTTCAGCAAATAATGCCAGATGTTTACCTAATTTATATGAAGTTCCAATCGCAGCCATAAAACCAAGAGTTGGATTAGGTTTTACAACATCTTCAGCATATGTTTTTGCCACTGTTGTTCTAGTTGGTGCTACAGTATAATACTCACGATTCGTTTCAATAGTTAAATCTCCGTGTATCGGAACAATAACTCCTACTTTTGTATAAGGTTCAAAACCTTTATTTTCTCCTAAAAATAACACTAATGTAGGTGATAAATCCCATGCTCTAATTTTTCCTACAGCATCTCCGGTTACAAAAATATTTGTTGGCGTAGTAGCCACTAAGCGATTTCTGGTTTCAACCATCAATTTATCAGCACTAGAATAATAGTTAATTCCCATTTCAACCCCTAAACGCGTTGAAAAACGGTAACCTGCAGTTAATCCGGAACGAAAACCTTCTCCAAATGACCCATGATTAGTTTCTCTTGAAATTAAAGTAGTTCCATTAGCTGCGTAAACATCTGTATTAGGCGGTTGACCATTTACAATTGGAAATTCCGTGGCAGCAGTTTGAATGAAGTATGACCCTCCTAATTTAAAGTACCAGCTTTCCGGCTTATCTGTACCTTCTGACTGTGCCATTGTGGCCATGGAGCAAATCATCAATACGATTAAAAATAAATGCTTTTTCATAGTTTTCTTTATTAAGTTATTACAAAATTATAACAATTAAAATTTCTTTCTTTACAGCATTCCCACTCTATTAAAAATAATTATTAATTTGAATAACAATACAAAAATAAATTACTATGCGCGCATAATTTTAACCTAAAAAATACATTATCAATTAAATTTTAACTGTTAAATTTTAATTGAGTTTAAAGTTAATCTGCATTTTTTCTAATTCCTCTAATAATTCATTAGATATTCTGACTTTTAATCTACGGCTTGGCATCGATAATTTAGTCACTACCTTTATTTCTTCTACTTCTTTTACTTCTTTTATTTTGGTATCTTCAAGAGTGAGATCTCCATCGTCATTTTCATCTGTAAAAACTGCGTCCTCTGTCTCTTCAAACTCATTTGCTGTTTCAACCTCAACGAAACGTTTTACCTTTTCTAATTCCATAATTTCAAAAGTCACTGAATTATCCCCTTTGTACGCATTGAACAACTGGCTTAATCTATGAATAAAATCGGTCTGCAAATCTTTAATATTTAATAAAAGAATGAGTTTTTTAGCAAATGCTTCCAAAACATCCTGCAATTGTCTTACCTCAACAAACTGCAGTCTAGGCTCCGATTTTTTACCTGTATCGTGATTCACCCAGCCATCTTTAATTAATACCTTTATATGGGCAAAATTATTCTGAATCAGGAAATGACGGAATTTAAGATACTCTTCATTAAAAATCTTAAACTCATAACTTTCATCATAGCCTTCTAAATTGAATGCCGCCCAGCCTTTTCCGTTCTTAGCTACACGATGCTGTACGTTATTAATGATTCCTGCAAATGTTAGATTTTTGCCTACGTATTCATTCATACTTTTCAGTGCTTCCAATCGTGCATTGCAGAAGTATTTCATTTCGAACCTAAAATCATCCAATGGATGTCCTGAAATATAAATTCCGACAACTTCTTTTTCTTTGGCCAGTTTTTCCATCGTACTCCAGTCTTCACATGGAGGCACAACCGGTTCTGCAATCTGTACTTCGCTGGTTTCTCCAAACAAACTTACCTGAGACGAATTTTCGTTTTCCTGAAACTTCGATCCGTAGCGCATTGCTTTTTCGTAGAATGTAATTCCGTCGCCATCATCATGAAAATACTGTGCTCTGGTTGTTCCTTCAAACGAATCAAATCCTCCAGCCAAAGCAAGGTTTTCAATTGCTTTTTTATTGGCAGCACGCAAATCAATTCGTTTTGCCAGATCAAAAATCGATTTATATCTTCCGTCTTTTCTGCTTTCGACGATTGTCGCAACTGCTCCTGAACCAACCCCTTTGATGGCTCCCATTCCAAAACGAACTGCGTAGTCGTCATTTACTGTAAATTTATAGTAGGATTCATTAACACAAGGCCCTAAAACCTGCAAGCCCATACGTTTACATTCTTCCATGAAAAACGAAACCTGTTTGATATCATTCATATTATTCGAAAGTACTGCTGCCATGTATTCTGCAGGATAATGTGCTTTCAAATAGGCGGTTTGGTAGGCAATCCAGGCGTAACAAGTCGAGTGTGATTTGTTGAAGGCATAACTCGCAAAGGCTTCCCAGTCTTTCCAGATTTTTTCGAGAATTTTAGCATCATGACCTTTTGCAGAAGCCTGCTCAACAAACTTCGGTTTCATTTTATCCAATACATCTTTTTGTTTCTTACCCATCGCTTTACGCAAAACGTCGGCCTCACCCTTTGTAAATCCTGCCAAAGACTGAGACAAAAGCATTACCTGTTCCTGATAAACTGTAATTCCGTAGGTTTCTGATAAATATTCAGCACAGGCATCTAAATCGTATTTGATTTCTTCATCGCCGTTTTTTCTTCGAACGAAAGATGGAATATACTCCAAAGGTCCCGGGCGATACAAGGCATTCATGGCAATTAAATCTCCAAAAACCGTCGGTTTCAGATCTTTCATGTATTTCTGCATCCCGGGCGACTCGTACTGGAAGATTCCAACGGTTTCACCTCTTTGGAAAAGCGCATATGTTTCAGGATCATCAATCGGAAAAGTATCGGGATCAAGATCAATATTGGTTCTGTATTTTACCAGTTTTACGGTATCTTTTATCAGCGTAAGGGTCTTCAGACCCAGGAAGTCCATTTTCAACAGTCCGGCGCTCTCTGCAACCGAGTTATCGAACTGTGTTACATATAAATCCGAATCTTTTGCGGTTGTAACGGGAACATAATTCGTAATATCTGACGGTGTGATGATCACCCCACAGGCGTGAATTCCCGTATTTCGCATCGAACCTTCCAGAATTTTTGCCTGCTGAATGGTTTCTCCTGCCAAATCACCTTCGTTGGCAATGGCGATTAATTCTTTTACATTGTCAAATTCATCCGAACGAAGGGCTTTTTTAACCTCTTCTTCACTTTCTGAAATAAAACGCGCCAGATTCCATTTTGACGGCATCATTCCCGGAATCAATTTTGCGATTCTGTCGGCTTCAAACAACGGTAAATCCAGTACACGAGCCGTATCACGAATCGCCGATTTGGTTGCCATTTTACCATAAGTGATAATCTGAGCCACCTGTTTCTGTCCGTATTTGTTGATTACATAATCCATTACACGTCCACGACCCTCGTCATCAAAGTCGATATCAATATCGGGCATCGATACACGGTCAGGATTTAGGAAACGCTCAAAAAGCAAGTCGTACTTAATGGGGTCAATATTGGTAATCCCGAGACAATAGGCAACAGCTGAACCCGCTGCAGATCCACGGCCTGGACCAACCGAAACGTCCATTTTTCTGGCTTCGGCAATGAAATCCTGTACAATCAGGAAATAACCCGGATATCCTGAATTCGAAATCGTCAATAATTCAAAATCCAAACGTTCCTGAATCGATTCGGTAATTTCACCATATCTTCTTTTAGCACCTTCCATTGTAAGATGTCGCAGGTATTTATTTTCCCCTCTAACTCCTCCATCAGCTTCATCTTCAGCAACTACAAATTCTTCCGGAATATCAAACTTCGGAAGCAATACATCTCGGTAAAGCGAATAAATTTCTACTTTATCAACAATTTCCTGAATATTGATAATCGCTTCCGGTAAATCGGCAAAGAGTTTTTTCATCTCTTCTTCCGACTTATAATAGTATTCCTGATTTGGAAGTCCGTAACGGTAACCACGACCACGACCAATTGGCGTTGCCTGTTTTTCACCGTCTTTTACACACAATAAAATATCGTGTGCATTGGCATCTTCTTTATTTAAATAATAGGTATTATTAGTTGCAATTAATTTGACATTATGCTTTTGAGAAAACTCAATCAGGGTTTTGTTGACACGATTTTCATCTTCCTGATTGTGGCGCATAACTTCCAGATAGAAATCTTCTCCAAATTGTTCCTTCCACCAAATCAAGGCTTCTTCTGCCTGGACTTCACCAATATTTAGAATTTTACTCTGGATTTCCCCGTATAAATTCCCGGACAAAACCATGATATCTTCCTTATATTGTTCGATAATTTTTCGGTCAACTCTTGGAACATAATAAAATCCGTCAGTAAAAGCAATCGAAGACATTTTAGCCAGATTGTGGTAACCATTTTTGTTTTTGGCTAATAATACAATCTGATTTCCGTTGTCTTTTTTACTCTTATCTAAGTGATTATCGCAAACATTGAATTCACAGCCCACAATCGGCTTGATTTCGGTTTCTGTTGGCTCCTCTCCTGCTTCAACCAAAGCTTTGTTTTTGCCTGAAGCAGCTTTATTATGATTCATAACAGCACTCACAAAATGGAATGCTCCCATCATGTTTCCGGTATCGGTCATAGCAACGGCCGGCATTCCGTTTTTGGCTGTAGCCGATACAATATTCCCAATTCCAATAGTCGATTGAAGAACCGAAAACTGTGTATGATTGTGTAAATGCGCAAATTTTGCCGCTTTGAAATCAGCTTTGGCAGATTCTGAAACTAAAGTTGGTGTCTCATCAACTTGTAAAGCCTTGATCTGCTCACGGATTTTATCAGAAGCCGCTTTTAGATTGATGTGTTTTAAACCGATTAAAGGAAACTCTTGTGGGTTTCTTTCCTGAAACTCTTTGAAATAATCCTTTGGAACGTCAAGTTCTTCTTTGGTAAAAACCTCTCTTCTAACCAGTTCCAGAAAACAACGCGTAGTTGCCTCAACGTCGGCAGTTGCGTTGTGCGCTTCTGCGAAAGGTTTATTAAAAAGATATTCGTGTAATTCTGTCAGGGTCGGAAGTTTGAATTTTCCTCCACGACCTCCGGGAAGCTTTAATAAAGAAGCCGTCACTTCAGTACAGGTATCTAAAACAGGCATTGAACTCATTTGAGATTCTACTCCCATTCTATGAAATTCGGCACCCATGATATTAACATCGAAACCTAAATTCTGACCTACGATGAATTTCGTTTTGCTCAATGCAATATTGAATTTCTCTAAAACTTCGGCCAGTGAGATTCCATCGGCTTCTGCCAATTCAGTCGAAATTCCGTGAATACGTTCAGCATCGTAGGGAATATTAAATCCTTCGGGTTTTACCAAATAATCCTGATGCTCGATTAGCTGTCCCATTTCGTCATGAAGCTGCCATGCGATCTGTATACAGCGAGGCCAGTTATCAGAATCGGTAATTGGTGCATCCCAGCGTTTTGGTAATCCGGTTGTTTCGGTATCGAATATTAAATACATATATTTTTATAGAAAAGTCAAATTTTAAAGTCCCAAATTCCAAAACTTTCATATTGTAAACATTTGACAACATGAAACATAAATGAATGCGAAATGAAAAATGGAAGGAAGTCAAATTTACGCTTTTTTTGGAGAAAGAAAACGGATAATTTCTTAAATAGATATTCTTATTAATAAATCAGATTTCCTCTTAAAATTCATGAAATTTCATAAAATTTCACTTCTTGGATGTCGTAGATTTTTATCATTTATCAATTCTAAATAACACGTAAAAAAGAGTTTTTAGAGCTTGAAAAAATCAAAAAACAGATAGTTTATTACAGAAATCAAAACTAACAATTGTTACTATTTTTATACATTTTGTTACATTTTTTCAAATTAAACACTATATTTTATAGCAAATTTGAGATAAATTTGCAAACTATTAAAAATTAAACCAATCAATAAAAATTTAAGCAAAAAAAGAAAATCAAAATTAATTTCTAGTTCATTTTTGATCAAAATTTATTCTGCAAAAGCGCATTCGTAATTGTATTTTAGTTTGGGTATCGTATATAATGAAATATTGAAATTGACGCCTTTGTATCTTTTTTTACTTTTGTTTTGCTAATATAATGAACAGGATAGCTGTGCTTATAGAAATTACAATTAAAAAAAAATAAAAAATGAGTAAGACATTATTTGACAAAGTATGGGATTCACACGTTGTGCGTAAAATTGAAGATGGACCAGATGTGTTTTTTATTGACCGTCATTTCATTCATGAAGTTACGAGTCCTGTTGCTTTTTTAGGATTAAAATCAAGAGGCGTTAACGTTTTATACCCGGAGCGTACTTTTGCAACTGCAGACCACAATACCCCAACTATAAACCAACATCTACCGGTAGCAGATGCTTTATCAGCAAACCAGCTGAAAGCACTTGAAGACAATGCGAATGAATACGGAATTTCGCACTGGGGATTAGGTCACCAAAAAAATGGAATTGTACACGTAGTTGGTCCTGAAAACGGAATTACTTTGCCAGGCGCTACTATTGTATGCGGGGATTCGCATACGTCTACTCACGGAGCCTTCGGAGCTATCGCTTTTGGTATCGGAACATCTGAGGTTGAGATGGTACTTTCTACGCAATGTATCATGCAGCCAAAACCAAAGAAAATGCGTATCAACGTAAATGGTAAATTAAGCAAAGGTGTTGGTCCAAAAGACGTTGCGCTTTATATTATTGCTAAATTGACTACTTCTGGAGGAACAGGATACTTTGCTGAATACGCTGGAAATGTTTTTGAAGAAATGTCTATGGAAGGTCGTATGACTGTGTGTAACCTTTCTATCGAAATGGGTGCTCGTGGAGGTATGATTGCTCCTGATCAAACTACTTTCGATTTCCTTGAAGGAAGATTATACGCCCCAAAAGGTGAAGCCTGGACTAAAGCAGTTGAATACTGGAAAACTTTAAAAACGGATGCTGATGCTGTGTTTGATGCTGAATTAAACATCAAAGCGGAAGATATTGAACCAATGATTACTTATGGTACTAACCCAGGAATGGGAATTGGTATCACAAAACATATCCCTAATGCAAAAGAAGTTGAAGGCGGTGAGGAAACTTACAAAAAATCTTTAGCTTATATGGGCTTCAATGAAGATGATGTAATGATTGGAAAACAAATCGATTACGTTTTCTTAGGAAGCTGTACAAACGGACGTATTGAAGATTTTAGAGCTTTCGCTGAAATTGTAAAAGGAAGAAAAAAAGCAGATAATGTTACCGCCTGGTTAGTTCCGGGTTCTCACGTTGTTGAAGCTCAGATTAAAGAAGAAGGAATTTTGGATATTTTGACTGAAGCTGGTTTCGTATTACGTCAGCCTGGATGTTCTGCCTGTTTAGCAATGAACGACGATAAAGTTCCTGCGGGAAAATATGCAGTAAGTACTTCAAACAGAAATTTTGAAGGTCGTCAGGGTCCTGGTTCCAGAACGCTTTTGGCAAGTCCAATTATGGCAGCAGCAGCAGCGGTAACAGGAAAATTGACTGACCCGAGAGAATTATTCTAGTCAATTGCAATAACAATTTCAAAAATCAATTAAAATTGTTTTTAGATTAAAAGATTCTCGCTTTCAGAAAATCTAAAATCTAAAATCCAAAAATCTAAAATTAAAATGGCATACGATAAATTTAATATACTTACCAGCAGTGCAGTGCCACTGCCAATTGAGAACGTAGATACAGATCAGATTATCCCGGCTCGTTTCTTAAAAGCTACAAAACGTGAAGGTTTTGGAGACAACCTTTTCAGAGACTGGAGATATAACGGAGACGACACTCCAAAATCAGATTTCGTTTTAAACGATTCAACTTACAGCGGAAAAATTCTTGTTGGAGGAAAAAACTTCGGCTCAGGATCTTCAAGAGAGCATGCTGCATGGGCGGTTTACGATTACGGATTTCGTGCTGTAGTTTCTTCATTCTTTGCCGATATCTTCAAAGGAAATTGTTTAAATATTGGTGTTTTACCGGTACAAATCAGTCCTGAATTTGCTGAAACTATTTTCAAAGCTATCGAAGCTGATCCTAAAACTGAACTAGAAATCAACTTGCCAAACCAAACGATTACTTTGCTAGCAACTGGTCAACAAGAATCATTTGCGATTAATGGATACAAAAAGAACAATATGATCAATGGCTTTGATGATATTGATTATTTACAAAATATTAAGGAAGATATTAAAGCTTTCGCTGACAAGCTTCCTTACTAAACACAACCAACTCAAATGCAGTTACGTAAGTTTCAATTGTAAAGTTGGGCTTCGTAACTGCTTTTTACAATTTTACAAAATTCGATTCGATAATTATCAAATCACGCAAAAGTCATCTCATATTTAATATGGAAAAAAGAAAAATTGAAATAATGGATACAACACTCCGTGATGGTGAACAAACCTCTGGAGTATCTTTTTCTGCTGCAGAAAAACTGACCATTGCACAATTATTGTTGGAAGAATTAAATATTGATAGAATCGAAATTGCCTCGGCTCGTGTAAGTGAGGGCGAATTTCAAGGTGTAAAAGGCATTATGTCATGGGCTGAAGAAAAAGGGTATGCCAATCGTATCGAAGTATTAGCTTTTGTTGATGGAGGAGTTTCAATTGAATGGATGAAAAAAGCAGGTGCCAAAGTGCAAAATCTTTTGACTAAAGGCTCTTTAAATCATCTGACACATCAATTAAAAAAAACACCTGAACAGCATTTTGCCGAAATCGCACAGTCTATTGCTTTAGCAAATGAAAACGGAATTTCAACCAATGTTTATCTGGAAGACTGGAGTAACGGTATGCGTAATTCACCTGAATATGTTTTTCAATATTTAGATTTTTTAGTACAACAGCCTGTAAAAAGAATTTTACTTCCTGATACTTTGGGTGTATTGATCCCTACTCAAACTTTCGAATTCATTTCACATATCACAGCAAAATATCCACAAATACATTTTGATTTTCACGCACATAACGATTACGATTTAAGTGTCGCCAATGTAATGGAAGCTATAAAAGCCGGAATTCACGGATTACACGTTACAGTAAACGGAATGGGAGAACGTGCAGGAAATGCTCCGCTTGAAAGCACTGTCGCCGTAATCAATGATTATCTACCAGAAGTTAGTATCAATATTAAAGAAACTTCTTTATACTCTGTAAGCAAATTGGTCGAAACGTTTACCGGATACAGAATCCCTGCCAACAAACCAATTGTAGGAGATAATGTTTTTACACAGACTGCAGGAATTCACGCTGACGGAGACAATAAAAATAATCTGTACTTTAATGATCTTCTTCCGGAGCGTTTTGGAAGAAAAAGAAAATACGCTCTTGGAAAAACTTCAGGAAAAGCCAATATCGAAAAAAATCTTCAGGAACTGGGTCTACAATTAAATCAGGAAGATTTGAAATTGGTTACCCAGAGAATTATAGAATTGGGCGACAAAAAAGAAACTGTAACAAAAGAAGATCTTCCATACATTATTTCTGATGTTTTGGACAGCCACACTTACGAAGAAAAAATCAAAATCGAATCTTATATGCTGGTTCATTCTAAAGGAATGCGACCATCAACTACGCTATCCTTAAATCTTAATGGAGAAATAATTGAAGAAAATGCTCAGGGCGATGGTCAGTTTGATGCCTTCATGAATGCATTAACCAAAATTTACAAAAGCAAAAAATTGACACTCCCAAAATTGATTGATTATGCTGTGAGAATCCCACCCGGAAGTAGTTCTGACGCTTTGTGCGAAACTATTATTACCTGGGTAAATAACGGAAAAGAATTCAAAACACGCGGATTAGATTCGGATCAGACAGTTGCTGCCATTATTGCAACTCAAAAAATGCTGAATGTTATTACGCAGTAAACTGAAATAAAATAAATAATTGAAATAGTAAATGTAAATAAACCCATAAATCAATAAAATGAAATTTAACATAGCCCTTTTAGCCGGAGACGGAATCGGACCAGAAGTAATTGATCAGGCAGTAAAAGTATCAGATGCTGTTGCACAAAAATTTGGACATGAAATTACATGGAAACCAGCTTTAACAGGTGCTGCTGCAATTGATGCAGTAGGTGAGCCTTATCCGGATTCTACACACGAAGTTTGTAAAAATGCTGACGCAGTTCTTTTTGGAGCAATTGGCCATCCTAAATACGACAATGATCCTTCTGCACCTGTAAGACCGGAGCAAGGCTTGTTAAAAATGCGTAAAGCATTAGGTTTGTTTGCAAACGTAAGACCAACTTTTACATTCCCTTCTTTATTGGATAAATCTCCATTAAAAAGAGAAAGAATCGAAGGAACTGACTTGGTTTTCTTAAGAGAATTAACAGGTGGAATTTACTTTGGTGAAAAAGGAAGAAGAGACAACGGAGATACTGCTTTTGATAACTGTGTTTACACAAGAGCTGAAGTACAGCGTTTAGCTAAAAAAGGTTTCGAATTGGCAATGACTCGTTCTAAAAAATTGTGTTGTGTTGACAAAGCTAACGTTTTAGAAACTTCACGTCTATGGAGAGAAACAGTTCAGGCAATGGAAAAAGACTATCCGGAAGTTGAAGTAAGCTACGAATTTGTTGATGCAGTTGCGATGCGTTTGGTGCAATGGCCAAACTCTTATGATGTATTGATTACTGAGAACTTATTTGGAGATATCTTAACAGATGAAGCTTCTGTAATTTCCGGTTCAATGGGATTAATGCCTTCTGCATCTATGGGAGCTGAAGTATCTTTATTTGAACCTATTCACGGTTCTTACCCACAAGCGACAGGCCTGAACATTGCAAACCCAATGGCTACTGTTTTATCTGCTGCCATGATGTTTGAAAACTTCGGATTAATGGAAGAAGGAAAAGCAATGAGAGATGCTGTAAACAAAGCTTTAGAAGCCGGAATAGTTACCGAAGACCTGGCTGATGGAGGCAAAGCATACGGTACCAAAGAAGTAGGTGACTGGTTAGCTGCCAACATCTAATACTTTATAATAAAAAAGATATAAGATATAGAAAGGTGTCAATTTTCATTGACGCCTTTTTTATTTATAGCTGTGATGAATTTTTATTTCAAATTATAATTTATCAATTATGATTACTTTTATAAGAATAAATGATAATGAGATTATAGATACTAGATTCATTATCCCATATTTATACTAAAAATCAATTATGATAAAAATAAACTTAAAAATACAGTTTTTACTTTTTATTACCTGCCTATTTTTTATTGGTTTAGGCATAAATAACATTTTAACAGATGGTTTTAAATCAGGTGTAAATCTTTTTTATCAAATTTCACCAATAATGCCTTTTGTCTTCTCCGCGTTTATCTTTGGAAATAATATCTATTCTAAAAAAGCTTCACAAAAATAGTTTATGAACAAAAAAGGCGTCAATTTTCATTGACGCCTTTTATATATTTAGAAAAAAATATTAATATCCTCCTCTGTTACCACCACGGTCATTTCCACCACGGCTGTTTCCTCCACCATAACCTCCGCGTGAATCTCCACCACGGCTGTTATTATTGAAGCTTCTTCTTTCACCTTCAGGTTTTGGCTCAGATTTATTAACAACAATTGCACGTCCCTGAACAGTTGCACCGTTCAATTCATCAATTGCTTTTTGAGCTTCGCTATCGTTTGGCATCTCAACAAAACCAAATCCTTTGCTTCTTCCAGTAAATTTATCAGTAATGATCTTAACTGAATCTACTGCTCCGTAAGCCTCGAAAGACTCTCTTAAATCTGCTTCCTCAATACTGAATGGAAGGCTTCCAACAAAAATGTTCATATGTACTTATTTATAATAATAAAACAAATGTAATCTTATTTTTTTGTAATCTACTATATATTAGCTTATTTATGTTTTTATTTTGATTTTATCACAATATATTGCTATAAAAATAATCAATTAATGAGAAACCGAAATTTTATTAAAATCCATATGGAAACCAATTCCATAGTTTTTTATATAAATTATGACGTAATTCATTAAAATAATTTAAAGCAAAAGGCATTATATTAGAATCTAAATTTGGGATCTAAACATTCAAAAATCTGAAAATTCTACTCTTCTTATATTTAATGTCTTTTTGAACCTACAATTCAGAAAAAAATTATATCTTTGCGCCCTTAATTAACAGAGGTCGAGTACCTCAAAATTTAATCATACGATTATGTCAGTAAAAATTAGATTACAAAGACACGGTAAAAAAGGAAAACCTTTTTACTGGGTTGTAGCTGCAGATGCACGCTCAAAAAGAGATGGTAAATACTTAGAGAAAATTGGTACTTACAATCCAAACACTAACCCTGCAACTATCGATTTAAACCTTGATAGCGCTGTAAAATGGTTACACAATGGTGCACAACCAACTGATACTGCAAGAGCTATCCTTTCTTACAAAGGAGCTTTATTGAAACACCACCTTGATGGAGGTATTCGTAAAGGAGCTTTAACTCAGGAACAAGCTGACGCAAAATTAGCTGCCTGGTTAGAAGCTAAAGCTGGAAAAGTTGATGCTAAAAAAGACGGTTTAACAAAAGCACAAGCTGATGTTAAAGCTAAAGCTTTAAAAGCAGAACAAGAAGTAAATGCCAAACGTTTAGCTGCTGCAGCTCAGGCTGAAGCTGATGCTATCGCTGCTGCATCTGCTGCTGAAGCGACAGAAGAAGTTGCTGAAGTAGAAGCTGCTGAAGAAGCTTCTGAAGAGAATAACGAAACAACTGAAGCATAATTTTATCTGGCGATAATGCGTAAAGAAGAATGTTTTTATTTAGGTAAAATCGCTAAAAAATTTAGTTTCAAAGGTGAAGTTCTGATCTATTTAGACACAGACGAACCTGAGTTATACGAAAATCTGGAATCAGTGTTTGTTGAGCACAACAAACACTTGGTTCCTTTTTTTATTGAAACAAGTTCTATACACAAAAACGATTTTTTAAGAGTTCGTTTTGAAGATGTAAATACCGAAGAAGATGCTGATGCCCTTATTGGTAATGCTGTTTATCTTCCTTTAACTATGCTGCCAAAACTTACAGGCAACAAATTTTATTTCCACGAAGTTATAGGTTTCGAAATCGAAGACCAGCGTTTAGGCGTTTTCGGAAAAATAACTTCGATTAACGATTCTTCTGCACAACCTCTTTTCGAAGTTTTAAATGGTGAAGTAGAGATCTTAATTCCAATGATTGATCATTTTCTTGTAAAAATTGACCGGGAAAATAAAAAAGTAATCATGGATCTGCCAGAAGGATTGGTGGAAATGTACTTGTAATTAGATTTTAGACTTCTTAGATTGTTGGACTTTTAGATTATTCGAATTAACAATATTGGTTCCTTTCAAGGAAAATCAAAAATCAAGAATCGTTAATCATCATTCTTAAATCATTATGTTTCAGTTTAAGCAATTTAGTGTCCAGCAAGATAAAACCGCTATGAAAGTTGGAACAGATGGTGTTTTATTGGGTGCGTGGGCTCCAATTTCTAATAATCCGTTTAGTATTTTAGACATTGGCTCAGGAACTGGAATTATTGCTCTAATGCTTGCTCAGCGAACGCATGCACAGCAAATCGATGCTCTTGAAATTGATGAAGATGCCTACGAACAAGCAGTAGAAAATTTTGAAAACTCTCCCTGGGGAGATCGTTTATTCTGCTTTCATGCAGGATTAGATGAATTTATAGACGAACCGGAAGACGAATACGATTTGATTGTTTCAAATCCGCCCTTTTATTCCGAAGATTATAAAACATCAAACGAACAACGTGATTTGGCACGTTTTCAGGATGCCATGCCTTTTGAAGATTTGATTGAAGCTGCTGATTTATTCCTATCTGAAAACGGAATATTTGCTATAATTCTTCCATTCAAAGAAGAAAAAAGCTTTATTGCTTTAGCCAAAGAATCTGAATTATATCCAGCCAAAATTACACGCGTAAAGGGAACTCCAACTTCAGAAATTAAAAGAAGTTTACTCGCTTTTAGCCGAAATGAAAATCAGGAAGCTGAAATCGATGAATTGGTTATTGAAATCGACCGACATGTGTATACACCGGAATATATTGAATTGACAAAAGATTTTTACCTTAAAATGTAATCCCTGCTTTTAATCTTCAGGTCATTCAAATCCACTAAAAAATCTATTTACTTACTTTTCTACACCTAAACAAGCTAGGTATTTTATTTTTACAACATTAACTATTAGTTTTGTTATATTTCTTTATGTAGATTTGTATTTATAAAACTATCGCACCATGAAACCAGATTTATTTCAAGCACCCGATTATTACAACCTGGATGATTTACTAACAGACGAACACAAACTGGTTCGCGAGTCTGCACGTGCATGGGTAAAGCGTGAAGTTTCTCCTATCATAGAAGAATATGCCCAAAGAGCAGAATTCCCAAAGCAAATCATAAAAGGTCTTGGAGAGATTGGCGGATTTGGACCTTATATTCCGGTTGAATATGGAGGAGCCGGCTTAGACCAAATTTCATACGGATTGATCATGCAGGAAATTGAACGTGGTGATTCAGGCGTGCGATCTACTTCATCTGTTCAGTCTTCATTAGTTATGTATCCAATCTGGAAATACGGAAATGAGGAACAACGTATCAAATATTTACCAAAACTGGCCACTGGAGAGTTCATGGGATGTTTTGGATTAACAGAACCCGACCACGGTTCTGATCCCGGAAGCATGATTACCAATTTTAAGGATATGGGCGATCATTATCTTTTAAATGGTGCCAAAATGTGGATTTCGAATGCACCGTTTGCCGATATTGCAGTAGTTTGGGCGAAAAATGAAGAAGGAAGAATCCACGGATTAATCGTAGAACGCGGTATGGAAGGTTTTACAACACCTGAAACCCATAATAAATGGTCACTTCGTGCATCATCTACAGGTGAGTTGATTTTTGACAACGTAAAAGTTCCTAAAGAAAATTTATTACCCAATAAATCAGGATTAGGCGCCCCGCTTGGCTGTTTAGATTCGGCACGATATGGCATTGCCTGGGGAGCAATCGGAGCAGCAATGGACTGTTACGACACGGCTTTGCGTTATGCTAAAGAAAGAATCCAGTTTGGAAAACCTATCGGAGGAACTCAGTTGCAACAGAAGAAATTAGCCGAAATGATTACCGAAATCACAAAAGCTCAATTATTAACCTGGCGTTTAGGAGTTTTAAGAAACGAAGGAAAAGCAACGACAGCTCAGATCTCAATGGCAAAACGTAACAATGTAGATATGGCTATTCATATCGCACGCGAAGCCAGACAAATGCTGGGCGGAATGGGAATTACCGGCGAATATTCGATCATGCGTCACATGATGAATCTCGAAAGTGTTATTACCTACGAAGGCACTCATGACATTCACTTATTGATAACAGGCATGGATGTTACGGGACTTTCGGCATTCAAATAACAATACTTTATTAAAATATATTGAAAATCAATACCAAAAGCTTCTTCTAATCGGGAAGCTTTTTTATATTTACCAAAAATACCACGTCTATGAATATTGAAACCATCAACAATCGCATTCTTCCTCAAAAGGAAATGCTTTTACAGCATTCTTTGTACAATAAAATTCAAAGCATTGATGACTTACACCGTTTTTTAGAAAGTCATGTTTTTGCAGTTTGGGACTTTATGTCATTATTAAAGGCTTTACAGGCTAAACTTACCTGCACAACTACGCCGTGGTTTCCAACAAAAAATCCAGAAACCCGATATTTAATCAACGAAATTGTTCTTGCCGAAGAAACTGACCTGACTATTGACGGAAGAAGACAAAGTCATTACGAAATGTATTTCGAAGCTATGGAAGATTGTGGCGCTGATACTACAGCAATTAACAAATTTTTATCCGAAGTAAATTCGCTTCATAATATTTTTGTGGCCATCAAACAAAGTTCATTACATCCGGATGTAAAATCATTTTTAGATTTCACCTTCAGAGTTATTGAACAGGGAAAACCGCATGAAATTGCCGCTGCCTTTACTTTTGGACGAGAAGACCTAATTCCGGCTATGTTTACCCAAATCTTAAAGAACTTTCAAAAAAATCTTCCGGAAACCGATTTAAGCAAATTACTGTATTATTTCGAAAGACATATTGAATTGGATGCCGATGAACACGGACCAATGGCCATGCAAATGATTACGGATTTATGCGGAAATGATGCTGAAAAATGGTCCGATGTTGAAGAAATTTCAATTCTTGCTTTAGAAAAACGTATTGGTCTTTGGAATGCCATTGAAGAAGAAATTTCGATGAAAGCTGAAATGGTTTAAAACCATAATTACTTTTTTAACGTAACTATTTGTTTAGAAATGATGCAAAATCTAATTTATCCAAATTATGAAACCACAGTTCAAACAAATAGTTATTGTTTTACTTTCTATATTTCTTTTGAGTTGCAGTACAGACGAATCAAATACTGAAACCGCTGTTACTCCCGTACCCGTTACACCACCGCCATCAGTCCCAAATCCGGAAATTCCAAGCGGACCCATTGCTAAATCCATAAATTATTTAGCCTTGGGAGACAGTTATACGATTGGTCAAAGCGTTTGCGAAACATGCCGATTTCCGGAACAGCTCAAAACGAGCTTAAAAATGTTTTATACACAAACCAATTTTTCATTAAAAGTAATTGCTACCACAGGCTGGACAACCACCAATTTAATTTCGGCCATAAACCAGCAAAAACCCGAATCCAATTATGATTTGGTAACATTGTTAATTGGTGTCAACAACCAATATCAGGGAAAAGATTTCTCTTTGTATGAAAAAGAATTTCCGGAACTGGCAAACAAAGCCATTATGTTCGCAAAAGGCGATAAGAAAAACGTGATTGTTGTTTCGATTCCGGATTATGCTTACACTCCTTATGCAAAAAATTTAAGTGATAGCCAAAAGACAAAAATCTCCGCAGAAATAAATCAGTACAATAATTTTGCTGAAAATTATTGCAAGGCAAATGAAATAGTTTTTGTTGGAATTACCGATATCACAAGACAAGGTCTCAGCAATACAAATCTGGTTGCCTCAGATGGTTTGCATCCTTCAGAATCTGCTTATGCGGCGTTTGTTGAGCGACTTTTACCCAAAGCCAAAATAGCATTGCAGGATTAGTTTATTAATTTTAGGCAGCAGACAATCTGTTTTCAAAACACATATAGTCCCGCTATCCATTTTATCTTTTGTGGCGAACCCCGCCACAAAAGGATATCATTCCTATCGGGGCTAAATTAGAGAATTTTCAATTTAAAGAACGCATTTTTTTACATTGGCGGAGGCGGAGGTGGAGCCGAAAGATGCCCTAAATCACCAAAGTCTAAAACTTTTTTTGTTGGGAGAAATTTTAATTTGGCATTTATTTGTTCTAATGAACCTATGAATATTTTAAGCTCTTTTGGAAATTTATTTCCATATAAAGAAATCCTTTTTCGCTTATCTCCTGTAGAAATACCCAAAACATAAGCCTGACGGCCATACAAATGCTCTTCTGTATAAATACTACCAAACTTTGTAAAATCTATTCCGTTAAATAATTTAATAAGTTTTTCTCTTTCTTCTGATTTAAGGATTGCATAAGCGTTTTCTATTGGATATGGATCACTTTTATGAGCATAAATCGTATCGCTTTTTGCAAATTTTATTGAATTGATCTGAAGTGAGTCTGCTGAAGTAAAAACAAAATTATCAAAAGGAAATGGCTTGACTTCCTGATTATTAGAAAGCAATGACTTAACCTCTTGATCATCAAAAGGTAATGATCTGGTTTCTTGTTTTTTAGAACAGGAAATTAATATGAATATAAAATTTAAAAGTATAATTTGTTTTTTCATAATATTAAAATATAAAATAATTCGTATCAATCATACAGCTTTCTTAGACTTCCAAATAAAACCATCAAGCAAATAATGCGTAAACTGAGGTACACTCAACAACGGAACCAGTACAAACTGCCAGCCTGAGAAATCTAAATTACTCACGGAAATATTTTCATTCCACACAAAAAATTCCCAGAGAAATTCTTCTGAAAAAGCAATTATCAATAAAATCAGTCCATAAATAAATACGGCATTGTAATTTTTCAAAAAGCCAAAAACTCCTGAACCGTTATCAACTTTGCTTTCAACTTCTCTAAAATAAACCAACGCCATATACGGAATTCCATGTGAGACTACATTAAGCAAAGTAAAAACAAGATCATCATTAAAATAGACAATTCCGAAATACCACGACAATGCTGTTCCCAAAATAATACTGTTTTTGGGTATGTTAAAAAAGCGATTTTTAATCGAAATAAAAGCCGTGCAAACTGCATACAACATCAAAATCCCGATGTAAATCCAAAACAGAATATTTAGTAATTTTTGATTTTCAAAATGAAAAAATTCATTTTCAACAAACCAGTTAAATTTTCTGTCTGGAGACAAAAACCAAAACAGCATTGGGTAAACGGTTGCCGCATAAATCGCCAGATTATCAATTATAACAGAAGTCTTCTTTTTTTCTTCATTACGAGCATACAAACGCATAAAACCATATTGCTGTCTTATAAAATGAAAGACCGCTACATAAGCCAGAAAAGACCAAAAAACAAGACTCCCGAAAGAAAATAAAACCATGCTTATCACAAAACAAACAATCGGCAGAAGAATTAGCAGTTTCTTCTTTTTCTGAAATTCATCTGCAACAAAATACGTTTTAAACAAAGTCGCATAAACGTGGGCTACATCGATAAAAACAATTAAAAAAAGCCAGGTATAAAAAGAATAATCATTTTCTATCTCAGTTATGTAATCCTGAAAAACAAAAATTATTGCCAGCACAAAAAATGACGGCCCGATGATAAACAGTAAATCTGTTTTGGCTTTATGAATCCAGGGTTGCATCATTTAAAATTTGGTTTACAGCATTAATTCCCTGATGAAAAGCTTCTTCAAAAATGGAGATTCCAGACAGGTCGGTGTGCGCAAAATAAATTCGGTTTTCGATGTTTTTTGCGGCATTCTCTTTGGCCTGACCAAAAATAAAATCAGGTACTGGCGAAATCATCCCGTGACCTAAAATAAAAACTTCCATTTCTTCAGTATATTCTTCAATATCCGGATGCGCAATTTTCAGGTCATCAAAGACAATCTGCTTCCAGTATTCTTTGTCTTTTTTATAGATTTCTTTTCGGGTTTTCTTCAAATTACCTGATGAAAAACTATAATAATAGGTAATTACTTTTTTCTCCTGAACCTGATTCAGCGTTTGGTGCTGAGCATACACATAACCCAAACCTTTGGCGTCATAAATCACATTATCCCACGAAAGCGGAAAACTAAAATTATCCGGCAAATCATTTACCGTTAAAGTTGCCAAAAGCCAGGGTGTATAATGAAATCTCTTTGTAAATTCTTTACGGTTTTTCATCAAATACTGATTGACAAACTGCGGTGTTGCCATAATAACTTTGTCTGCAATGATTTCTACTGAAACTTTTTTAACATCATCAAATGCTTTGGCAACCACTTTATTATTTTCCACTTTTACCTCATAAACCAAATGGTTTTTCAGGGTTTTCTTTTCAGTATATTTTTTAAGATGACTGGCTAATCTGGCATTACCTTCCGGCCATGTTAAAACGCTATCGTTTTTATCAGCAACCGAATCCTGTTTTCTTCCGGCGAAATAATGAATCCCGGCCCAGGCAGAAACGAATTCAATTCCTAATCCAAAATCATCTTTACAGCAATAATCGATATAATTGAATAAAGGTTTCGATTTGAAATTATTGTTTTCAAACCATTTCTGCATCGTTATTTTATCTAAATCCCTTGTGTTTTTATCTGTTGAAGAAAGGCAGATCGGAATATCAAATAAGTATTTCTGATCTGCTCCTTTCGCTGTTCTGAATGCATCCATTTCCTTAAAGAATCGTATAAATTCCTTATCATCTTCAACCGAATTTCCTTCTTTTGGAACAACGCCTTCCTGCCAGTTATTTTTGTAAAATAGTCTTTCGTCAGGCGCAAAAGTCAATTGCAGTTCATCGAAAACCGGAAGACCTTTTTCGTTATAACCTAGGATTATTTTTTCTTCTTCCAGAAAATGCAGCAGTTCTTTATCATCAAAATTGGGAAGAGGCAAATAATGCGCTCCCAATGGATATTTTGAATATTTATTCTGCCCGTTTGAAGAGTTTCCGCCCAAATGATCTGCCATTTCAAGGAGCAAAAAATCTGAAATGTCTTTTTTATGAAACTGGCGGGCAGCACTCAGTCCCGAAATACCGCCTCCGATAATCAAATACGGAATCTGAATTTGAGCTGTCGGCTTCGGAAAATCCTTAATCCATAACCGATGCCCCAAAAGATGGTTGGTCCCTGATAAACGAATCATCAGAATAGCTGTTTTATCGGAACAAAACTGCAGAAACGGAATTAAAAGCAATGAAGCTCCAATTCCTTTTACGAAATTTCGTCTTCCCTTATTGCAGTTTTCCCCACTCTTCATCAAAATAGCGCACTAAAATCTGGTTATCCAAACGATTGATTTCTATTTGGTTTGAAATCATATCGTTGGTAAAATAATTGAACCGGTCAAACTGATAATTATAGAATTTCAGACCTGGAACTTGTCTTTTTACATCGTTAAAAGTGGTTCCGAAACCGTTTATGGCAATCGTATACCCCCATTCTCCAAAAGAAGGGACATAGGCATGATACGCATCAACCTGAGGAAAAACCTGCATGACCGTTTTATTGATACACCAAAATGACTTTGGAGCAAAGTAAGGCGAAGTCGTCTGAATTACGACCGCTGCATCTGGCTGTAAAATGGTTTTTATCGTTTGATAAAAGTTCAAAGAATACAATTTCCCTAAACTGTAATTGGAAGGATCCGGAAAATCTATAATGACAACATCAAACTTTTCTGTACAGCTTTTAGCCCAAATATAAGCGTCGGTATTTATAACAGTAACTTTTGAGTTATTTAACGAATTCTGATTAAAATTACTCAATACTTTGTTTGTTTTGAAAAGCTTTGTCATTCCTTCGTCCAAATCGACCAGAGTCACTTTTTGAACGTCTTTGTATTTTAATATTTCACGAACTGCCAAACCATCTCCACCGCCCAAAACCAAAACGTTTTTTACATTTTTGGCGATTGACATTGCGGGATGCACCAAAGCTTCGTGATAACGGTATTCATCGGCAGAACTAAACTGTAAATTGTTGTTTAAATACAATCGATAATCACTTTTGTTATGCGTCAAAACAATTCGCTGATACGGAGTTGTATTCGTATAAATAATATTTTCTCCATACAATTTGCCTTCAGAATAAGCCAGAATAGAATCTGAAAAAACAAAAACAGTCAATAAAAGTAGAAATGAAAAGATGGCTTTTACCCTTAAGAAATAAGGCTTTTTTAATTCGTTTTTCAAAAGAAAACATAAAACAATGGCGATACTGACATTGATCATTCCGAAGAAAAGCGATGTTCCCATGATGCCTAATTTTGGCACTAAAACCAACGGAAATAATATCGACGCCAGTAAAGCTCCGATATAATCAAACGTAAAAACATTCGAAACCAGATCTTTGAATTCGACTCTGTCTTTTAAAATATTCATTAAAAGCGGAATCTCCAATCCGACCAAAAAACCGGTTACAAAAACAAATAAATACAAGATAAACTGAAATGATGCAACGCTTTCGAACAGTAAAAACAAAACTACCGAACTCAATCCGCCAATCAGTCCCACCAATATCTCGATTTCAACAAAAGTGTTGAGCAGATTTTTATGGAAAAACTTAGAAAAAAAAGAGCCGATACCCATCGAAAACAGGTAAACTCCAATAATAAATGAAAATTGTTTCACCGAATCACCCAATAAATAACTTGCCAGCGTTCCAGCAACCAATTCGTAAATTAGTCCGCAGGTGGCGATTATAAATACGGCAAACAGTAAAAGAAATTCAAACCTGAGAAACTTTTTACCCATGAATTGCGGCACTAATAATCATGGAGATTCCAATGATAAAAGCTGCCAGAACAATTGCTACAGCAACATTATTTTTTTCTACAACTTCTTTCCATGTGCTTTCCGGAGTCAGTTTTTCGATGATAAAGTATCCGATTAATAAAATAACTATTCCTAAAAAAGAATAAATTATTGAGTTCACTATTGGCTGTGCGTGTATAAATTCCATATTGTTAAATTTTATTTGTGATAAAAACGGTTATAGGATGTACGGCTTCCCGCAGACTTGTAAGTTTCAGTAGATTCGCAGTCGCAAATTCGGTTTCCTGCAAGGGCAAAATAGATATAAACTCCAAAGCAAAAGAATCCAATTGCCAATGGAGCCCAATTATTGGTAAAAAAATCAGAAATTCTTTTCATATTAATTTATTCGTATTTTGAGTATGAGCTATCCGACCAGCGTTCTTTTTCAAAATTATAGCTAAAAAATCGTATGATGAAGTAAATAACAATCATTGCGATAACCACTAACCATACATTTCGGCTCGATGGTTCGTTCCAGACTACATTTACCCGGATTTCGCTGTTATTGACATCTTCAGGAGCTTTCATTGGTGTTATCAAAAGATGGTATTTTCCGGCTTTAACCCCGCAAATATTAAACTCTTCCGACTGGCTTCCTTCTGTCCAGGATTCCCCATCAGAAAAGCCATGATAATACTCTATATCTTTATTAGCATAAATTTCATCATTTGTAGCTTCATTCACTAATGCAACATTCAGGTTGGCCCATGAATTATCTAAGCTTGTTGAAACCTTGATTGTCAACGGAGCTGAACCGCCCTTTAAAACAAAAGCATCACTTGTAACCTCTTTGTTGTCAAATTCACTAAATTTTATTGTTTTCGAAAAAACATTCTGCTGAAATTGATCTTTATAAATATACCAGTTTGCAGTTATAATCAATAAAGCAAAAAGGCAGAAAATAACAGCTGTATTTCTAAGATCAAAACGGTATGGCTGAATCATACTGACTCCTGACTGATACGGCAGCGTTATCCCCGGAAATGCTTTCTTTATTTCGCTCTTTTTAACATATTCTCCATGGAAAGCTGTTTGAACCTTATTCATTTTTTCCACCGAAACAATGTATGGCGGATTTATAAATTCAGCAAGATGAATTAATTTATTAACCGGAATCTCAAAATCAAAAAATCCCTGTGCATTAATTATTTCAGCATCTGAATGTTCAAACAAATCATAATCGTCACCATTGTACTTAAGAATTTTAGTCCCTTTTTTTAAATCATCAATCTTTTCCATTTCGGTAAGCATCATCCAATGCCCGTTTGAAAGCGACAGATAAAGAAACTCTTTTGCTTCATTTTGCAGAATAAATTCTGTCCATCTGTAATCAGGATGTACTTTTTTTCTCAAAATACCGGTCACTTTATACTGGCATCCTTTTAAAAAACCAGTATCGCCAATGGACAGCGGAATAACTTCTGCTTCAGCTTTATATTTAGATTTTCTACGAAAATTACCCTGATCATCAAGAGTATATAAACTCTGACAATTAGGACAGACAAAATTGAGTACTTCAAAACCAACCTCTAATTCGGTTTCTGTATTACAATCGTAACAAGGAATTTTCATATTTTATCGGTTAATTTCAAAATCCTTAATAATTTTTGCTTCAAAATAAGTAATATAATCGGCCACGACACTGCGCACCTTATGCGAATTATCCTGAAGATAATTACACAAATAAACGTCCAAAGTCAACTGATTGTATTCTGGCCAGGTGTGGATACAAATATGTGATTCTTTAAGGCAGAACGAAATGGTAAAACTGTTATTTTCAAAATCATGCACCACTACTCCAACCTTCTCTAAACCGTACTTCTCTAAAATAGAATTTGTTACCACAACAAAATCAGTACTGGCTGTAAGTTTCTCCGTTTTATCGACATGTAAAGTAACCAGTTTGTGCAGTCCCGGCGAATAAGGAGGTAAATCCATTCAATTATTTATATAACTCAGGCGCCAAATATATAATAATTTCTCTAATAAAATAATGTGAAAATAGATTTCCGAAATCATTTATCAATTCACAAACTGGGGCTATAGATTCTGTTTTTTTTGAGCTTTAGCCCTACACATTAATCTTTTCAGAATTCTGATTCTTATTTAATCTTATACTTTACTAATAATGCTTCAAAATTTTCAGAACGTACAAAATTCTGCTTGATTTTATTTACCTGAATTGCCTCCAAAAATTTCATCTCTACCAGTGTATTCAAATCCGTTCTAGCGGTATATTTTGATACCTGAAAACGATTTTCAACTTCTTTTACTGTAAATATACTTTCAGGTTCATCAAAAATAATTTTTAATAATTGAGCTTGACGTTCATTTACATTTGGAATTCTTATAAAACTTGCTATTTGCAAATTTTCTTTTTGTTTAAGTTGTATATATTCTTTCAGCGCTTCAAAAGATTTATCCATTACTTTTAAATGATATGTCATAAAGTAAGTCAAATCATTTACATCTGCTTCTGTATATAAATAGGCTTTCTCATATTGACTTTTAGTATCCTGAATAATTTTTGAAATAGATAAATATTCTGTTAACCAATATCCTTTTTTTAATAAAAACCAATAAAACAAAGCACGAGCAGTTCTTCCGTTACCATCTGTAAAAGGATGTATATAACCAATCATAAAATGAATTACAATAGCTTTAAGAATTGGGTGAATAAAAGTTTCTTTTGTATCTGTATTAAAAAAATCACATAAATCATTGATCAATACCTCAAGTTCCTTATTACCCGGAGGTGTATGCACTACTTCTCCGTCAATATGATTAACAACATGAACATCATCAGATATTCTAAAGGCACCTTCTTCTTTTTTATCGTCTAAAGTATCACATGATATTAATCCATGGATATAAAGTAATCTTTCAGGTGTTAAATCGTCATTACGGTTTTGGGTAATATGTTTGATAGTTAAATAATTATTTACAATCATTTGTTCCGACTTGGTCTTCGGTTTTACTTCTTTGCGAAGCATTTCTTTTGCTTTTTTTCGTGTCGTATTAGCCCCCTCAATTTGGCTGCTGGAAATTGCTTCTTCCATGATAGCACTTACTAAGTATCTGGTTTTATCAGCATCTGGTACTACATTTTTGGCTCCCATATAACCACCAATGTGCATGTCAAAATAATGGAGAATCTTTTGAATGTAATCAGTAGTTACATAATTGAAGTGGTACTTTCCAAAATTTATATTCTTATAATTTACAGCACGTGCCATTTTAACTGCTGACCATAACTCTTCTGGTTCTAAATTTGGAAATTTTTTATATTTTAGCTTATCCCAATATAAATATTCATTATTAATCTCTTTGATTCTCAATATCATATCAGGCTTATTTACTAATGCAAATATTTTTGTAGTAAAGTGTACTTTTGGAGCATTTTCGATCATCATGAATAGTTTTACAAAACAAAAATAAATAAAAATAGGGAGATTTAAGTAAAATCTCCCTATTTTTACGGTTATCCTTAATTTAGTATGCAAACACATGTTGCTGCAAGATTTTTTTATATCCGAAAGTCTTTCTACTCAGTTACTATTTTTGAAACAAAAAAACTCCCATCATCGACGGGAGTTTTTAGAATTAAAAATGAAATCGTTTATAATTAGTTTCTTTCAAACACTAAATAGTCAGATGGGCCATCATCATCTATATCAGCAACTTCAACCTTTGTATCACTAATACTAATAATATCCCAATCTTCGCTAAGAATTCTAAAACTTTGTGGATTGGCAAAATAAAGATTCAAATCCAGATCAGTATCCGGCGGCGTATCGCGTTCATCATCTGATGTAACTGACCATGATCCTGAATAGCTTTGGTCATTTCCGTTTACAGCTAATACATTTCCATTGCTAAAAGTAAAATTATAGCCGGTAAAATCGGCAGTTTTGTTAACACCTCGATCTTCAAATTTTGTAATTCTCCAAGTGCCAACTGCAAGAACTGATGTTGCAGGCGTAGGATCTGTATTAAGTGATTTGTCATCGTCATTGTCACAAGAAGTGGTTAAAACACTTACAGCTAAAAGGGCTAATGCAAAAATTTTTTTTGTCATGATAAAATAATTTAATTTAATATTCTGTTTTTTTAAATTCACAAAGACTGTTTCGTTGTCTTTGCGTGCTTCTGTATCTATAACCCCTGGCTTATTCTCATCCCTACCAGAAAATATTATTTTTTTTTCATCGGTAATAAAAATCGTTACGAAAGCCTTTTAAATAGTGGAAATCTCTTTAGAATTATAAGGCAAATTAATTATTGAATTCGTTTATTAAGCAAAGCTAATCAGCGTTCCCTTATCTTTGCAGCTCAATTTAACACCCAATTTATATCAGCATTCCGACCCAGAAATATTTATTTTATTTTTCAGGTAGGGATTTTATCAGACTAGAGGTTACATCTTTATCTAAGGATACATTTATGTCAGAAAAAGAAATTTACAATACCTGCAGCGAAAATCATTTTTCCCTATTTTTTAAAAGCCACGAAAGAGCGCTCCGTAATTTTCTATACTATAAATTTGGCAACGAAGAACAGGCGTATGATACTGCACAGGAAGCTTTTATCAAATTATGGCAAAACTGCAGCAGTGTCCCATGGGAAAAGGCAAAATCTTATCTCTACACGGTAGCATTTAACAAATCGCTAAAAGTGGTCGCCCATCAAAAAGTTGTTCTTAATTATGTGCAGCAATCGCAGCCTGTTACAGCGACCAACGAAAGCCCCGAATTTGTACTCGAAGAAGAGCAATTCAGACAAAAACTATTAAAAGCAATTGATGATCTTAACGAAACACAAAAAGTAGCGTTTTTAATGCACCGTATTGATAAGATTCCTCAAAAAGAAATTGCAGCCACATTAGGAATTAGCGTAAAAGCAGTAGAAAAAAGGCTTCATCTGGCCATGCTTGCCCTAAAAAAAAACATAGAAAATTTCAGGTAACTGAAAACAAAAAATAGTACGTTATGAAAGAGGATCATTATTTATCACGTTTGCTCAGCAATGATTTGTCTGAAGAAGAAAAACAGGCTTTGGGCAAAGATATTGACTGGCAAATGTTTGAAAAAATAAAAGAACATTCTGCTCAGTTGAATGTATCACAAAAAGAGGCCGGCAATATGCTGCAGAGCGTTTTAGCGGCGCCTAAAAAGAAATCATTGTTCCAAAAGCATTCTTTTCAATGGATGGCGGCAGCGGCAATGCTATTATTATTCACAGGAATTGGATTTTTATTCTTAAAAGATTCCAAAACATCCATTTATGCAGCCAGAGGAAAAGAGAAAACATTTTTATTGCCGGACGGATCTCAGGTCAGCCTGAATTCTGATTCGGAAATCAATTTTGATAAATCAGACTGGGAAGAAAACCGTACGCTCAGTCTAACGGGGGAAGCCTATTTTAAAGTTGTAAAAGGGAGTAAATTCAGTGTCGTAACACCAAACGGAATGGTTCAGGTTTTAGGGACACAATTTAATGTGCGGTCGCGCAGCCAGAGAATGGATGTAGCCTGTTACGAAGGCAGGGTAAGGGTTAGCGAAAAAAATAAGGAAGAAATAGTAACCCCGGGCAAAATGGTTACCATAAATAAAGGCAGCTGGCTAGTAAACAAAGTAAATGTAAGCCAGCCTGAATGGACAGCCAATCAAATTGTTTTTCGTGCTGATTTGCTCAACGAAGTTACTGCTGAACTGGAACGCAAATACAATGTTACAATTAAAGTGAGTAAAGTGCATACCGACAAAGAATATACCGGAACTGTACCTGCAGATAATTTAGATATCGCCCTAAAGATCATTGAAGAGACCTTTAACCTTAAAAGAACCCAGCTCGCAGATGACAGTTATGAATTAATGAAGAAGTAAAAATTGTCTAAGAAAGCTTTATTATTATATGTCTTATTTTTAACCTGTTGTGTTGCAAATGCCCAGCAGGCCGGGACTCGCATATCTTTACGTGAAGCTTTACAATCTATTGAGTCCAGATACCATATCAAGTTTAATTACATTGAACATGATATCGCAAATGCAACGGTTTCGGCTATCCCTCAGGGCAGTACACAGGAAATCATTGCCAAACTTGCATTAGAAACAGGGCTTTTTTTTAATCGTGTTTCTGATCATTATATTGTTATCAAACCGGCAAAGGTCAAATCTTCACAATTGTGCGGCCTTTTATTAGATGCCGATACAAAAGAACCGATTCCTTTTGCCACGATAGCATTAGGGCCGAAACAATCCACACAATCAGATGCAGAGGGTCGTTTTTGTTTCTTTAGTTCCAATGACAAAAACCTGCACATCTCGCATGTAGGTTACAAAGATAAAATGGTAGCGCTAAGCAATTTTTCAAAAGAAGGAACAACTACAATTGAACTGTCTGTTCATATCGCCCAGCTCTCTGAAGTACAGATTATGCATTTATTAACACGCGGTATTAGAAAAGGCGGAGATGGAAGCTACAAAATCGAATCTAAAAATACCGGGATACTTCCGGGCATGACAGAACCGGATGTGTTTCAGACCATCCAGCAATTACCAGGTGCTGTAAGCCTTGATGAAACCGTTTCTAACATCAGTTTCCGCGGAGGCACACACGACCAGAACCTGTTTCTTTGGAACGGGATACGGTTGTACCAGACAGGACATTTTTTTGGCCTTATCTCTGCTTTAAATCCGAATCTTTCGCAGTCCTTTACGGTTTATAAAAATGCAAGTCCTGCTCAATACGGACAGGCAGTATCCGGCACCGTAATTATAGAAACGCTTCCTGAATCAGGCGATTTCTACGAAAGTTCCTTAGGTGTCAATATGCTGAATGTCGATTTCAATACTTCATTTAAAACTTCCGAAAAGGCAGACTGGCAATTTAGCGCCCGAAGATCCATAACCGATTATTTTGCTTCGCCTACTTATAAAAGTTATTTTAAACGAATTTTCCAGAATACTAAAATCACCAACTTGTTTATTGATGAGGATGTAAATTATAAAAGTTCCGAAGATTTCTATTTCTATGATATTACCGGTCAGTACAGGCAAAAAATAGGCAAGCGTTCCGAACTTCGGATAAATTCCATCCTAATTTCAAACGCGCTCAACGTCAACCAAAGCATAGCAGACAATAATGGGCCTATCAATGAAAAAAGCAAACTGGACCAGCAGACAATAGCCGGAAATGCCTGTTTTTCTACAAAATGGGAATCCGGTGATGCAACTGAATTAACATTGCATTACACCAATTACAGCATTGATTCACGTGATATGTTTATAGAAAGCAACCGAATTCTTAAACAGGAGAATAGAATACTGGATAAAGGTCTCGGAATACATCACAGCATTGCAGGAAGCAAAAATTTCTCACTCCAGCTAGGCTATCAGCTTAATCATACGAATATTGACAACACCAATAACGATAATACTTTTAAACTTCAAAACAGTAAGGAACATCTCCTCTCCCATGCTGTGTATGCTCAGGCTGATACAAACTATAAGCAATTTTTCCTGACTGCCGGGATCCGCCAAAATTATTTTCAAACCCTTCGTACCTTTCGCACAGAACCCCGTTTTTTAATACGTTACAATCTTACTGAAGATTTTGCATTGGAATTACAGGGCGAAATGAAAAGCCAGACGACACAACAGATTGTTGATTTTCAGGAAAACTTCTTTGGTCTGGAAAAAAGAAGATGGACACTTTCTAACGGCGATAATCTTCCGGTTACCAAAAGTTCCCAGCTCTCTTTTGCAGCAAACTTCCAAAAGCGTAAATGGCTGTTTACTGCAGAGCCCTTTATTAAAAAAGTAAGCGGAATCAACAGTATAAGCAAGGGATTTCAGGGACAGTTTGAGTTTGCCAATACGTTAGGAAAATATACCGTTTATGGTATCGAAACGCTGGTACAGAAGCAATGGCGCAATTTTACCGGATGGGTAACCTACCAGTACAACAATAATGAATATGAATTTGACCGCCTGCATGATCAGGATTTCACCAGCAATCAGGAAGTTCCACATGCGGTTAGAAGTGGTTTTATTTTCGACAACAAACGCTGGCAATTTGCCTTAGGAGGAAGCTGGATGTCAGGCAGATTCTATACTCAGCCTGCTTCCCGTGTTCCGGAATTTGATGAAAACCAAAATCCAATGATTGTATATCGAAACCCAAACAGCAGCCAGCTCAATGACTATTTACAGCTCAATGCCTCAATAAGTTTCACCAGTAAGCTATCGGATAAGATGAAATGCAAGGCTGGAATTTCTGTCCAAAACCTTCTTGATTCCTCAGAAACCATAAACCGAAGCTACCGAATCAACTCACAAAACTCAACCATCGAAGAGGTAAATATCAATGCCCTGGAAAATACATTTAATGCTTTTGTACGGGTTTACTTTTTGTAGTTTAGTTTTCATCTTTAAAACCTGTTTTGAGATTCTACCGAAGTAATTTACCCCTTATTTATTTTAGGAAGCAGAAAATCTGTTTTCAAAACACCTTTAGTCCCGATCCATTTTATCTTTTGTGGCTTCCGATAGCTATCGGGACCGCCACAAAAGGATGTCATTTCTATCGGGGCTGGATTAGAGGTTTTTCAATTTACAAAATGTATTTTTTCTGGTTTTGGAGGTGGTGGCGGAGGTATGAGATATCCTAAATCTCCAAAATATACAACCTTTTTTGTTGGAAGAAATTTCAATACTGCTTTTATTTGCCCTAATGAATCTATAAATATTTTGAGTTCTTTTGGGATTACATTACCATATAAAAAA
Source organism: Flavobacterium chungangense LMG 26729 (assembly GCF_000735715.2). Lineage (NCBI taxonomy): Bacteria > Pseudomonadati > Bacteroidota > Flavobacteriia > Flavobacteriales > Flavobacteriaceae > Flavobacterium > Flavobacterium chungangense. The sequence continues at coordinate 354,441 of NZ_JASY01000002.1, read as the reverse complement.
CAACACTTAATTCATGTAAAGTCGACAATTTCATTTCTAAACGTATTTGAATTTCAGAATTAATTTAATTTACACACTTTCATTTTTCATTCGCTCCTTAGCCCAATTATCTAAATGTTCGAGAAACGGCATCAGCATCCGCCCTGTTTCATTAAGTGAATATTCAACCTTCGGAGGAACTTCATGATACATTTTCCTGCTGATTAATTTATCCTCCTCCATTTCACGTAAGGCTTGAGTAAGCATCTTCGTACTTACATCTGGAAGAACACGACACAATTCTCCATAACGTAGTGCCGGAACAAGTCCCAGATTCCAAATAATACGTGCCTTATATTTGCCGCCTATCCGTTTGAACGCATAATCTATACCACATTTTGAGCATTCCTGAATGCCTTCTTCATTTTTTTTCATTTTTATGAAATTTTAAACAACTGAAAATCAACAATTATTACTTTTTGGTAAGTAAGTAACAAAAAAGTACATACTTGCCAAATCTACACAAAGTATTTAAGTTTGCCTTGATTAAAACAATAATTAACATTATAAAAATCAAAAAATTTATGGAATCATTAAATAATAAGGTAGCGTTCGTAACAGGCGGAAGCCGCGGAATTGGCAAGGAAATAGTTCGTAAACTTGCTTCAGAAGGAGCAGCTGTTGCCTTTACTTACAACAACTCAGAGGAGATTGCTAATATACTAGCAAAAGAATTATCAACACCTAACGTAAAAGTTATAGCCATAAAAGCAGATAACGGAGATGCACAATCAATAGCCTCAGCTATCAAAAAAGCATATGAAAGTTTTGGGCGATTAGATATTTTAGTTAATAACGCCGGTATAGCGGTTTTAGAAACACTACCAAATATTACGTTGGATGATTTTGACCGTACTATTGCCGTTAATGTAAAAGGTGTATTTGTGGCAATGCAGACTGGAGCAGAATTAATGAGTGAAGGTGGAAGGATTATCAATATTGGAAGTACTGCCGCTGATAAAAATGGTTTTCCGGGCACATCAATTTATGCAATGAGTAAAGCTGCTGTAGCCGCACTTACGAGAGGAGTAGCACGTGATCTTGGTCCACGTGGGATAACAGTAAACACTATACAGCCCGGACCAATTGCCACAGATATGAATCCTGAAAACTCTGACTTTGCAAATATGCTTAAAACTACGATGGCCCTGGGGCATTATGGCACTACAGCAGATATCTCAGAATTGGTTGCGTTCCTCGCTAGCCCCGCGAGCAAATTTATTACCGGCACCAGCATCAATATAGATGGTGGATTATCAAGTTAATTAGAAATACCACACATATCATCTCCTGTGATTCATTTTATAAAGTCACAGTAATAACCCATAAAAATTTAATAAAAACAATATGAATGATAAGTATCTTGCTGAAACAACAGTCCGTAATTATTTCAAGCATCTTTATGATTCGAATACAGATGCGATCTTAGACCTTTACAGTGAAAATGCTGTGTTAATGCCCGCCGATCTTCCAAGTGCTATAGGAAAAGCCGAATTAGTATCTGCATATAATCAAACTTTCATGGGGATAAAATTTGTAAGCGCCACAACGGATTATGATGAAATATCTGTTTATGAGAATCTTGCAATAGTTCGTACCACATCCGAAGTAAATCTTTTTTTAATAAAAGAAAAACAAGATATAAAAAGTAAAATGCGCGAGTTTTTCATCCTTAGTAAAGAAAAAGAAGAATGGAAAATATCAAGGTATATGTTTAATCGAGAACTGTGATAATGATTTCTTTCCAGTGGAAAATTTAAAAATAAACGATTCTTGTTAATCTAATAAAGTATAGGGAAGTTGATTCCCTTTTAGTAAGGTCTTATAACATTGAAAACTAACAGCAGTTTTCTGTATTGGTTCAGACTTTTTCAAATGAAGAAGAGTTGCTTATTTGCAAAAAAAAGGGATAATCAGAAGATTATCCCTTTTTAGCAGAGAGGAAGGGATTCGAACCCTCGATACAGTTACCCATATACTAGCTTTCCAGGCTAGCTCCTTCAACCACTCGGACACCTCTCTATTTTGGTTTGCAAATAACATGAAAAAAAATGAGTTAGAAAAGCATTTTTTATAAAATCCTTTCAATACTTGCAGTATTTCGCCTAATTAAATTGGCTACAGCGAAATTTCGCCACGCAAGGCCGTTTCGAAAATGGTTTTAAACTCCGTTTGCGGAATCATAACCGTGTGTCCTAATAAATACATTAACTTCGTGATGGCTGCTTCTGTCGTAATATCTTTGCCGGAAATCACGCCCAGAGATTTCAAAGCCGTACTGGTTTCGTATTGTCCCATATTGACGCTTCCGCCTGAGCATTGTGTTACGTTTACAATGTGCAATCCGTTTTGAATCGCTTTTTCGATCAAATTTAAAAACCAGTCTTCGGTAGGTGCATTTCCGGAGCCGTAGGTTTCCAGAACAATTCCTTTTAAATCTTTAGTTGCCAAAATCGAAGCCAGAACAGTCTCACTCATTCCCGGAAACATTTTTATAATGGCTACATGATTGTTCAGGTTTTTATGCACAATCAGTTTTGCATCGGTTTTTATGGGAAGAAATAAATGTCGGTTTAATTTGAGATGTACTCCTGATTCTACCAATTCCGGATAGTTAGGTGCTGTAAAAGCCCTGAAATGCTCAGCATTTACTTTTGAAGTTCTGTTTCCTCTGTATAATTTATATTCGAAATACAGGCAGACTTCAGTAATTACCGGATTTCCGTTTTCCCTAAGCGAAGCAATTTGAATCGCAGTAATCAGGTTTTCTTTGGCATCGGTACGCAAATCTCCAATGGGAAGCTGCGATCCCGTAAATATTACAGGCTTAGATAAATTTTCAAGCATGAAACTCAATGCCGATGCGGAATACGACATGGTATCAGATCCATGCAAAACGACAAATCCATCAAAAGCAATATAATTTTCCTCAATAATAGTGGCAATTTTAGCCCACATTTGAGGATTCATATTCGAAGAATCAATTGGATTTTCAAACGAAACCGTTTCGATTTCGCAATCCAGCTGTTTTATTTCAGGGATATTTTTGAGTAATTTTCCAAAATCAAAAGCTTTAAGTGCTCCTGTTTCAAAATCCTTGCTCATTCCGATAGTTCCACCGGTATAAATTAAGAGTATTTTAGCTTTAGATGACATTTTGGTATTTTAATTTACTCACAACAGGATTCGCATACATTGCTAAAAAGCCCTGTCTTGCAACGCCATTGTCAGTTCCTATTCGTTTCTCTAAACGACGCTCAAAAAGCTGTTTCTCGTTTTCTTTATATAAATGAGAATACGTATTGGTTTCATTTAGGATATCGTAAGCAATAAAATTGGTTGGCCATAATTGGTAATTCTGCAAAATAGAATCATCTATTACTTGTGCTAAAGCCTGGATCTGTTTGTTTGAGTTATCGTTTTCGGCAACAATCTGATCAATTTCTGTGTCTAAAACATCTCCTACCGAAATATGAATTCTTTTTTTGGTTCCCATGATACCGCTTAAAATGGTCATGAAATCCTCATTTTTATCTTTTACGTAAACCTCGTTGTTGGCTTCTGCCATTAATTGTGGCATTTTCAGCACATCAGTAGGATCGTATTCGTAGGAAATAGCAACCGGAACAATCTTTAATTTTTTGAAATAATCCATAGGATTTGCTTCATCAGAACCCATTGCGATCATTTTTAAAACACCGGGATTGGTTTCGTCATTTCCGTCTTTGGTACGACCTTCTCGCTGTGCAATCCAAACCGAACGATTTTCGCGAAGCAGCAACTGCCCCATATATTCGGCAAGTAATTTAGAGCTTTGCAGCATTTCACGTGGCGTTAACCCTCTTAAAACCAAAAAGTTTCTGTTTAGTTTTGCCAGCGTGCTCAAAAATGCTTTTTTAACTAAATTATCACCAATTGCAGATGCTGTCATCACTAAACCGTGTTCGAAAAGACAAACATTCAGCAAAGTCGTATCCAGCAAAATATCACGGTGATTCGAAATAAATAAATAAGGAGTGTTTTTTTCTAACTTTTCAAAACCCGAAGTCGTAAGTCCTTCCGAACTTTTATCGAGTACTTTTTGAATGGTCTGATAAATAAAGTTGCATTGAAAATCACGGATAGAGTGCGTTTTCTTTAATTGTTCTTTCCAGACTTCATCATTTAATTCCGGGAAAGTAAAATTCATCATGGTTTTCATCATCGGATGATTGGCAGCTCCATGAAGTGCTTCATTTACTTCAGAATCATAAAATGGTCGAATAGCGTCAAATTTCTGCATTATAAATATCAATTTAAGTGGGCAAAAGAACAAAAAAAAAATTAAAGTATTGTAATCCGGATATTAAATCCCGAAAACGTCTTTAGAGTTTTGCGTTGTTGCTTCTGCAATTTCTGTATCTGAAAGGTCGTAAATTTCGGCCAGTTTTGCAATTACATTCGTTAAATAACTGCTTTCGTTGCGTTTACCCCTGTATGGAATTGGCGCCAGGTAAGGTGAATCGGTTTCTAAAACAATGTGTTTTAAATCAATTTGGTGTAAGAATTGGTCGATTTTTCCGTTTTTAAAAGTTACTACACCTCCGATTCCCAACTTCATATTATACGAAATGGCCTGAAGCGCCTGCTCATACGTTCCGGAAAAACAATGAAAAATTCCGAACAGATCAGCTGATTTTTCTTCCTCCAGAATTTCAAAAATTTCATCAAAAGCTTCACGGCAATGAATTACAATAGGCAGTTTGTATTGCTTTGCCAATTGAATTTGTTTTCTAAAAGCGATTTGCTGTTCTTTCAAATGTGTTTTATCCCAGTACAAATCAATACCGATTTCGCCAACCGCATAAAATTTTCGTTTTGACAATTCATTTTCAACATGTTGCAGCTCATCGAGATAGTTATCTTTCACGTAAGTGGGATGCAGCCCCATCATCAGGAAAACATAATCCGGATAATTTTGCTCCAGATCATACATCGACTGTGTGGCTGCAGCATCAATAGCAGGAATAAAAAAACGTGTTACTCCGGCATTTATCGCTCGTTGCATCATTTCATCACGATCCTGATCAAACTCTTCAGAATATAAATGTGTGTGGGTATCGGTAATAATGGGTGTTGAATTCAAGTGTATCATTTTAAAGCTGTCAAAATTACGACAATATTAAAAGAATACCAATTGCGTGTGATTGGGACGCGGATGAAACGGATTCACTTTCGTGAAAACGCTGATAAAACGGATTTTTTTTTAAGGAACATTTACCCAATCTTGTCATCCTAACGAAAAAAAAATCCGCAAAGCATTTTAAAACTTTGCGAATCTCTGTGTAAAATTCTCCGTGTACCTCAGTGAAATATCTAATCTAAAGCATCCAAAAGCTCCTGAACCTCATCATAGCCTTCATAGTCCTGAGAAATAGTCTCCAGGATTTCTTTACATCCATTATAATCTTTTTGTTTTAATTTTAGTAAAGCCAGATTCCAAAGTGATTTGTCTTTGTAAACAGAGTTTCCTGATTTCAATTCATTAAAAACTCCCTCTGCTTTTTTATATTGGCCTGTTTGCACCAAAGAAACACCATAGTAGTATTGAATTTCTGAGGTTTTGTTACTTTTAAGAACAGCCTCAAAAAACGGAATCGCTTCTTTGAATTTTCTGTCATTAAAAGCTTTTTCGGCCTGTATCAGGTTTACATTTGTATTGCTTCTTTCCGTAAAATGAGCTTGTCCGGGATAGTTATAATCATTAAAAGACGGATTTTGATTATAGTCAAAAAAGAACAATCCGAATAAAATTGCCACAGATGCCGCCGCCGCATAATACCAGGGACGCATCAATACCACTTTTGGCTTTTCTTTATTGAAATGTTTATTCGCAATATTGGACAGGTTTTCTTTAAACGCTTTTCTTTCCTGCTCATGCCCGAATTTATTTTCCAGTTGTACCTGAATCTCTTTGAAAGTTCTGAATTCAGCGGCAAATTCCAGATTTTCTGAGATCTCTTTTTCAAAGCTGTTTCTTTCCTCAACAGTCATTTCTCCCAGCAGATATTGATCAAATAATATGTAGCGTTCTTCGTTCATGGCTAATTATTTTTAAGAGATTTAAAATTTTTTGCTTCCTGAATCCATTGTGTCAGCTGTCCGATACATAACGACTTCTTTTTACGGACATATCCGTAAGTTACGTTTAGTTTTTCGGCAACCTCTTCCATCGATTTAATGGCGAAACTCAGTTTTAGCACCTCCTGGCATTTATCTCCTAATTTTTGGAACATCATATCAAAAAGCTGCTGTTTTTCATCAAATTGTTCGGCTTCCTGAACCAATTCAAGAGCAGATTCATTGATAGATGCAAAATCTTCATTAATTGTTACCCCTTTATTCGAAGTTTTTTTCAATTCGTTAAGCCATTTCCTTTTGCACAACAAAAAGAAGTACGCATCAAACGGACAAGTCAGCTGTAATGTTTTGGCTTTTGCCTGATTAAAAAGCAAAATCATGATTTCCTGAACGACATCCTGAGCCTGATCCTTGTCTCCGGAATTATTCATTATATAGAAAACCACTTTGGGAACGAAATTTTTATAGATAGAACGGATTATTGCCGAGTCATTTGCTGCTATACCGTCAATATACATTTGGTCAGAATGTGTTTTACTTTTTTCCATATCGAAAATTATTAGCTAAAGTAAAAAAAAGAATCTGAAAAAAGTTACAGAAAAGGAGGTAACAATAATAGCCGCAAATTGATATAGAGCAATAAAGGGTTATTTAGAATTAAAATCACATAGAAATGGGAAGTTATCAATTTACAACCGAGAAAGATTTTGCCAAGTTTCAACAGATACTGTCGAACAAAATTCGCAATGGATTTATCGTGATTGAAAAAAACGACAAACTTCCTTATGTGGTTTTATCCAAAGAAAAAAAACAACTCAATTCTTCTTTACAGCTGATTTTGGTTTTTGCAACCATAGGGCTCTGGTCAATAGTCTGGCTTTATTTACTGATTAGTCTTCGCAAAAAACAAATTCTGGTGGCACTCGACGAAGACGGAAATGTTTTTGAAGAAAAGTGTCTTTCTAAATAGTTTCAAAAAAACTTCGAATAGAGGGGTAACAATTGTAAAAACGATTTGATATAAGGGTATAAAAAGAATTTTTAAAAATAAGGGTAACAATATCAAACCCGAATTGATATAAGAATATAAAAATTAAATTAACAACCGGAATCTGAAAACCAACTGATCAAAATCAGTTCAGATTTATAAAAATTAGAAATCATGAACACAAATTTTAAAAAAATCGGACTATTATTTTTAGCATTAGCAACATTTGCAAGCTGTGATGACAGCAACAGTGAAGACGAAAAAATTATACCACCATCGGCATCAGAATTTGCAGCTGTAAGAGATGAGGCTTTGGCAGGAAAAACACAACACTTTACAGCAACAGCAGGTGCAGGTGCTATTACGCTTACATCAGCAAAAGGTGTGAAAATCACCATTAACGGAAACTGTCTTACTAAAGCAGGAAACGCTGTAACAGGAGCTATTAACATTGATTTTGTTGAACTTTTTGACAAAGGAAATATGCTTGTAACCAATAAACCAACTATGGGGTTAATGGCAGACGGAAAGAAAAACTTATTAATCTCCGGAGGTGAATTCTTTATTAAAGCAACGCAAGGTGGTGTAGATCTGGCAACTTCTTGCTCTATAAATCTGGTTGTACCAACTAATTTAACTGGCGGTTTGGATAATGCAATGACACTTTGGTTCGGAAACATTGATGAAGATGATAACTTAGTGTGGAGAGAAGCCAAAGACGGTGCTGACGGTACAGGCGGAAAAGGCGGGGTTCAGGGCGAAGGAAACAATTATTATGTGACTTTTGGAAACTTCGGATGGACAAATGTTGATAAATTCTACAGCGATCCAAGACCTAAAACTACTATTTTGGTAGATGCTCCAGAAGGTTATGACAATAATAATTGTGCAATTTACTTATCTTATGACGGAGAAGGACAAAATGCATTGGCTAAGTTAGATACTTACACAGCTGCCGGATTATTCAGCGAACACTATGGCCAGATTCCTGTTGGTTTAGCTTGTCACATCATTTTTGCTACCGAAGATAACGGTCAATGGCGTTATGCTATCAAAGGTGTTACAATTGCCGCTAATCAAACCTACAGCTTTACTTTGGCTGAAACAACAGTAGGTTCAGAAGCTCAACTGGTAGCAGCGATCAATGCCATTCAGTAACTTTCAAATACTTTTTTTAGGAAAAAGTGATGATTTGCTCATCACTTTTTTTTACATTTAATGCTGTTTTAAACTAACTCTGATGATTTTCAGAAGCTAATCCTGCTGTCCGCTGTATCTTTTTCTGTCTAAAGAAGCCAGAAAAAGGATGCCGCTCCCATCAGGGCTAAAAACCTCCTCGACCATGAAAAAACTTTTATGCTGTTTCATTTTTCTATCATCAGCAATGGTGTTGGCGCAAACCAAAGTAAAAGACACCATCACCCGAAGAGCAAATATAAGCTATACCCAAAAAGGCAACTCGGTAACGTTTAAACCCGAAACACCGCCTTTAATTCCAATTGCCGGTGCGCCAAAACCAAGCTACTCTTATTTATGGGAACTTGGAGACGGACATTATAGCAAACAGGCAGAACCCAAACACGTCTACAAAAACAAGGGGAATTACACCGCGCGATTAGCCGTTACCAACAATTATGATAACGGAAAACCTCCTGCTACAAGGCCAAAAAAAGTTGCTGTTAACGAAATAGCAGATGATCCTTATCAGGACATTGCCTCGATTGCTGACCAAAACGGATTTGCTATCCAAAAAAACTGTGACCCCATTCCGGAACAGGAAATGGTAGTCGTAGTGAGTTATCAAAATCTGGAAAATTATGTCTCAAATGGTAAACTGTATCTTTTTTATAATGAGAAGCAATTCAAAAACAATAATTTCGAACTGGTCGATTTTCGAAACTATGCAGGCGAACGCGAAGTAAAAGAAAACACAGTAGCTTCAATTGACGATCTCGATGATACGAAATCCTATCTCGCTTCTGCCGAAAACACTTTTAAATTCAAAAAATATAAAAATACTACAACCGAAGAAGATTTAGAGGCAAGTTTAAAAGAGGCACATACTCTTTATCACAATGTTTCGATTCTGGAATTTGACGAAGCCAATCCAAGCGAAACCCGAAATGTCTTTTACACTTTCAAAACCACTCCGGAAATGATCAAAGATACCAGTGCAACAGTTACCATGCGCGGGATTTTTGTGCCAAACCGCAGTTTTAAAAACCATAAAATAAAAAACCTCGAAATGGAAATCGTAACCTCTCACGACCCCAACAAAATGGGGTCTAACGGAAGTTTGATTAATTATAGATTTGTCCGATTTAAAAGAGTGAAATTTAAAACCCGTTTTCAAAACAATGGAGAAGGTCCTGCAAGAAAAATTCGCTTAGAAACCGATATTCCGGATATGTTTGACAAAAAAACATTCCAGATTGAAGGCATGTATCCCGAATGCCCAATTTGCCCAAAAGGCGAAGAACCAACCGTAAGCTGTCTCGACACTATCATTAAACAAAAACAAATCATTTTTACTTTCAAGAATATTTATTTGCCGGGAACTGAACAAAAAAACGTTCAGGAAAAAGACAGTACTAAAGGTTTTGTACGATATTCAATGAAATTTAATGAAGACTTTCATAAGGTAAAAACCAAAAGCCGAACAGCAATAATTTTTGACAAAAATGAACCTATCATTACCAATTACGCCACTACCCGATTTTTACCCGGAATATCGATTGGCGCTAAAGCCGGGTATAATTTCTATCCTGATTTAGATAATTCAACCAGTTATTTTGTTGGTGCAACTATTTCTCCTTTTAAATCCTACCGCTTTTACTGGCAGGCAGAATGGGTAAACAGTTTAAATAATTATGATAGCGCAGCTAATGTGGTTACTGAAGTAATTACCAATGCCAATGGTGTAAAGCAAAGACAACGCACCACAACAAGTACAGAAAACAAAAGCGTTAATTGGGAAGTGCCGGTTCTTATTCGCTACAACATCAATAACTACATAGGAATTGGTGCCGGTTTTCAGGCAAACATAAATGTTGCACAGGAACAGCGTCAGAGCAAAAAAATAGACCTTTACGAGGGAGATTCAGATAAACTTATAATTAATACCAGAACAGAATCAAATTCTGCCAAAGCATCAATGGCAAATTTAAACACAGGACTTTTATTCGATTTAACTACTGGATTTGCAAGGATTGGCCCTAGTTTAGGGGCTCGGTATGTGATGAACTTTGAAAAGGATTTTAATTATTTTCAGGTTTATGGGATCTGGAAGTTTTAAAAGTTATTCCGCAGAGTTTCACAAAGACCACACAGAGATTCGCAAAGTCATTTTAAATCTTTGTGCATCTTTGTGAAAAACCTTTGTGTATCTCTGTGAAGCAACAAAACACGCAGTACATTATATGAACTTATATCGCTTATATGGTTTAATTTTCTTCTTCCTGAATCTAACTGTTTTTGGACAAAACCCCGAAGACAAAATTTACAATGTAATTGATGCCTTTTGGGATCTGGAAGTTTTAAAGTTATTCCGCAGAGATACACAAAGACCATACAGAGATTAGCAAAGTTATTTTAAATCTTTGGGCGTCTTTGTGAAAAACCTTTGTGTATCTCTGTGAAACAACAAAACACGCAGCAAATTATATGAACTTATATCGCTTATATGGTTTAATTTTCTTCTTCCTGAATCTAACTGTTTTTGGACAAAACCCCGAAGACAAAATTTACAACGCAATTGATTCATTTGTTGCCCATCCTTCAGCGAAAGCGCTGCAAAACTTAACCAGTACCGAAGCCTCTTTCTGGAAAAATCCAAAACCAAAAACCAAAGACGAATTATTGTCCATAGTGGTTTTAAACTGCAACAAGGCGTATTATCAAAACCAGTTTGGACAGACACATAATGCGGTTTCAGGTTACGAAAAAGCGTGGCAATTATACCAAAAATACAAACTCAGCAATTACGATATTATTGAATATTGCCTGAAACCTTTGGGCAATTTATACACTGTTTTGGGCGATTATGACAGTGCTGAAAATACAATCAAACAGTATTATTTTATTGCTGAAACAGAGAAAAACCAATCACAAAAAATAGCGGCAATCCTCAATTTATCAAATGTTTATCAGAGTTCAGGCAAGATCTCAATGGCAATTGAACTTTTGGAAAATACTTTAAAAACTGAAAAATTATCGAATGCCCAGAGAGGAATTTTACTGAATAATCTGGGAAATAATTATTTATTGAATTCAGGCGGAAATTTATTATTCCCCGAAAAAAGAGAAAAGACTGAAAAAGCATTTGAATCCTCAATAAAATTTCTTCAAAAAGAAAAAGATGAATATGAAACTTTATCGAATTCTTATCGAAATCTTGCAACGCTTAACCGAAAAAGACGAAACTTCGAAACAGCAAACTCTTATTTAGAAAAAGCTGAAGAACTGTTTTTAAAAGCGCCCAACCATCAGCCTCGAAAACTGGCTAAACTTTATTATGAAAAAGCTTTATTACTTTTTGATGAAAGAAAATATGACGAAAGTACAAAGCAAATTTCGGGTGTTTTTAAACTTCTAATTCCAAATTATAATTCTAAAAACCTTCTGCCAAATCAAAACCAGTTATATCCGGAAACTGTTTTGACAGATGCAATCGACCTTCAGGCAGAAATACTACAGCTTAAACAGCCAAAAAAAGCATTAAAAGCTTTTGAACTTTCCTTTTACATTGAAGATTTACTCATGAACGGTTTGGTTTACGAAAACTCTAAAATCCTGATGCAATTGCGATCACGAAACCGAACTGAAAAATGCATTTCGATTTATAAAAATTTATATGAAAAGGAAGGAAAAACTGAATATGTGAATAAAGCCTTTCAATTATCTGAACGAACTAAATCTGGAATTTTAAAAAGTTATCGTTCGAATATTAAAAACGCTTCCGCAGAAGAAAAACAGCTTTTGCAGGAATTTCAAAATTTAAATAATGCCATTTTAAAAGAACAGCAAAAAGGAGATGCTGCAGATATTTCGAAAATCAATAATCTTATCCAAAAGCAAAATGAATTGACGCTTTCACTGAAGAAAATTCAGGCTGAAAATGAAGATTATATTCCGGAAAATTGTGATTTAAAATCATTGTTCAAGAAATTGGAAAATGACAAAGCCATTATGATTTATTATTTCATGGGTTCTGAAAAATTGTATTATTTTACTTTACAACACAATCGAATTTCATTAAACAGAGTTCCTATTGGAGACGGAAAAATAGCTGATATTCTTTTTTTTCTGGATTATTTTAATGACGCCAATGCTATTATAAATGATATTGCGGGTTATAATCGTTCCGGAAATAATGTTTATAATCTATTACAATTGCCTGGTAATTCGGTTTATCAAAATCTAATCATTGTTCCTGACGGCATTTTGAATTTTCTTCCTTTTGAAGCATTGATTACACATAAATCAAATACAACAAATTTTGCTAAAATGCATTATTTGCTGAATGATTTCAGGATTGCTTATAATACTTCGGCGAATATTTATCTGAATTCCAAACCCTTTTCAAAATCAGAAAAAACAGTTTTGGGTGTTTTTCCGGTTTTCGAAAAGACGGCTTTTGAATTGAGTTATTCGAAGAAAGAACTGGCATCAATCCGGAGTAACTTTAAAGGCAAATATTTAGAAAATACCGATGCGAATTTTTCTAATTTTAAAAGTAACATTTCTAATTATTCTATTCTTCATTTAAGCACACATGCGGCTGCAGGTGATATTGAAACTCCCGCCAGCATCAAATTTTATGATCAGGAAATTTTATATTCAGAATTGTACAATCTTAATATAAATCCGGATTTAGTAGTGTTGAGTGCCTGTGAAACCGGAATTGGAAAACTTTACAAAGCCGAAGGAGCGATGAGTGTAGCAAGAGGTTTTCAGTTTGCAGGAGCACAGAATTTGTTGTTTTCGTTATGGAAAGTAAACGATTATACAACATCGGTTTTTATGACTGATTTCTATAAAAATATCAAAAATAAGCAAACTTACTTTGAAGCCAATACAAATGCAAAACTTGATTTCTTAAATGATAAATCGATTCCAAACGCTAAAAAATCTCCTTATTACTGGAGTTCGTTTGTCTATTACGGCTCTATTTCGCCAGAAGAAAAATCAGCCTATTATATCTGGTACATCATTAGTTTATTGGCTGTAATTGGTTTATTTTTGGTTTTCAATCACTATCTAAAATGGAAAATCTTCACGAGGTTCTCAAAAAAGAGAAATACAGAAAAATAAAATTCAAAGTCACCAAAACACAGCATTTATCTATTAAAGCCAAAATCAATGGCGTTTCCGGAACTTTTATTTTAGACACCGGCGCATCAAATTCCTGTGTGGGTTTTGAAAGTATTGAAAAATTCGATTTAACCACAAAAAAATCTAAAACGAAAGCTGCAGGTGCCGGCGGAACCGGAATGAAAACACAAATTTCGAAGCACAATATACTTCAGTTGGGTTCCTGGAAAAATACTGATTTTAGTCTGGTTATTTTTGACCTTTCGCACGTTAATGAAGCTTTACAGCAATACAAAGCAAAACCTGTTCATGGCATTATCGGCGCTGATATTTTGCTGGAAGGGAAAGCGATTATTGATTATTATAATCATTATTTGTATCTCAAATAATAAAATTCCAAATCTGAAATTCCAAATTCCAAAACTTAAGTTCTGGTAAAAATAAAAAATCCCAAACTCCTTAACTGGAATTTGGGATTTTAAATATTTATAAATTTGATTAATTATTATTCGAATGTTTTTTCAATGAAAGGTAAGAAACAATTCCACTGCTCATCATCAAGATTCCTCCAAGTATAAAAGGCATTCCCGGAAATTCAAATGGTGCGTCCTGATGCGTGAAATAATAAAAAAGACCCGACATGACCGGCGGACCGATAATCGTTGCGGCACTCATCAAACTCGCAATTGTACCCTGAATCTCTCCTTGCTCTGTTGGTAAAACATGTCCGGCAATTATGGCTCGCAATGCCGGTCCTGCGATTCCGGCAAGACAATACGGAATCAAAAAGAGAAACATCATCCAGCTTTCTGAAACAAAAGCAAACAAAAACATGGCAAGGGTGTATAAAGACATTCCAATATAGATACTTTTTTTGTTTCCTAATTTTTTACTGGTCCATCGTATCAAACCACCCTGAACGAGACTTACTAAAACTCCGACAACGCCCAGCGAAATTCCGACCATCTTTTCGTTCCAGTTAAATTTATACATCGTAAAATAACTCCAGTTACTTTCCACGGCATGTGCTGCTATGTAAATCAAAAATAAGGCAATCAGCAATCCATAAAGCGAAGGATATTTCCTTAAGTTCAAAAAAGCACCAATCGGGTTGGCTCTTTTTAGATTAACTGATCTCCTATTTTGTTTTGATAATGATTCGGGTAGAATAAAATATCCGTACAGAAAATTAAGTAGACACAAAACTGCTGCTGCATAAAACGGAATTCTCGATCCGTAATGTCCCAGAATACCACCCAGAACTGGCCCAATTATAAATCCAAGTCCAAAAGCCACACCAATCATTCCGAAATTTTTGGCTCTGTTTTCCGGCGTACTCACATCGGCAATATAGGCAGAAGCAGTTGAAATACTTGCCCCGGTTAATCCGGCAATTATTCTTCCTATAAAAAGCCATGTAATTGTTGGTGCAAATGCAAGTAAAATATAGTCCAGTGCAAAAGCAAAAAGCGAAATTAAAATTATAGGTCTTCTCCCAAATTTATCACTCAGATTACCAATTAAAGGAGCAAACAAAAACTGCGTCATCGCATAAGCAAATGTCAGCCAGCCACCATATTTTGCAGCTTCACTCACATCTCCGTGTATTAATTCTTTAATCAGTTTTGGAATAACCGGAATAATGATTCCCCATCCGGTAATATCGATTAACATGGTGATGAAGATAAAGCCGATTGCTGCCTGTTTTTTGGTTGAAGACATAAATGAATTGGTTAGTTATGGCAAATAAACAAAAAATCCGTTTAGAAGTTCTAAACGGATTTTTTTATTTCTAAGAATTTACTTGATTACAACTCCAATGCTCTTTTAGCATCTCCGTTCATCAATAATTCTACCGGATTTTCTAAAGCTTCTTTAACAGCCACTAAGAAACCAACTGACTCACGTCCGTCGATGATTCTGTGATCATAAGAAAGAGCAACATACATCATTGGGTGAATTTCAACTTTACCGTTTACAGCGATTGGACGCTCGATAATGTTGTGCATTCCTAAGATTCCTGACTGAGGAGGGTTGATGATTGGAGTAGATAACATACTTCCGAAAACACCACCGTTAGTGATTGTAAAAGTTCCACCAGTCATATCGTTAACTGTAATTTGACCGTCACGAGCTCTTAAAGCCAATCTTTTGATTTCAGCTTCGATTCCACGGAAAGTTAAAAGTTCAGCATTACGAACAACAGGAACCATTAATCCTTTTGGTCCGGAAACTGCGATAGAGATATCAGCAAAATCATAAGCGATTTTGTAATCACCGTCCATCATTGAGTTCACATCCGGATATAATTGTAAAGCTCTTGTAACTGCTTTTGTAAAGAATGACATAAAACCTAAACCTAAACCACCATGTTTAGCTTTGAAAGCATCTTTATATTCATTACGAATTTGGTTGATTGGCGTCATGTTTACTTCGTTAAAAGTAGTAAGCATAGCTGTTTCGTTCTTAGCCGAAACTAATCTTTCTGCTACTTTACGACGTAACATTGATAATTTAGTACGCTCAGTTCCACGGCTTCCACCAGTTGGAGTTCCCATTGAAGGTACTGCGTTTACAGCGTCGTCTTTTGTAATTCTTCCACCTTTACCAGTACCAGAAACTGTAGCCGGAGCAATATTTTTCTCGTCTAATATTTTTCTTGCTGCCGGAGATGGAGTTCCTGCTGCATAACTTGTTGCTGCCGGAGCCTGAACCGGAGCTGCTTTTGGAGCCTCTGCTTTTACTTCTGCTTTTGGAGCTTCAGCCTTAGGAGCTTCTGCTGCTGGTGCAGCTGCAGAACCAGATGGTTTTGCTGCATCAGTATCAATTAAACAAACTACAGCACCTACTGCTACTGTATCACCTTCTTCAGCTTTTAGTGTAATTACACCGCTCATTTCAGCAGGCAATTCAAGAGTAGCTTTATCTGAATCAACTTCAGCAATTGCCTGATCTTTTTCTACATAATCTCCGTCTTTTACTAACCAAGTTGCAATTTCAACTTCTTTTATTGATTCCCCTGGTGATGGGACTTTCATTTCTAAAATCATCTTATTTTTGTTTAAGGTTGTATTGTTTAAAGTTTCATGTTAATGTTAAAACTGAAACTTTAAACTTGAAACATTTTTTTATCTGAATAAATTTTTATCGAATACCATTCTGATTGCATCTGCATGACGGCGTTTTGCACGTGTATAACTTCCTGCTGCCGGAGCTGCGTAAGCTTTTAATGAAGCAAGTCTCCATTTTACAAGATCAAAGTTCATTAGCATAAAACTGTAAGCTCCCATGTTTTTAGGTTCTTCCTGTGCCCATACATAATCATCAGCTTTTGGATATTTTGCAATGATTTCTTTGATTTGTTCTGCAGGGAAAGGGAATAATTGCTCGATACGAACAATTGCCACATCTTTTCTTCCGTTGTTTTCTCTTTCAGCAGCAATATCATAGTAGAATTTACCTGTACAGAAAACCAGAGTTTTTACATCTTTTTTGTTTACTGTATTGTCGTCGATAGTTTCCTGGAAACTTCCTTTTGCTAATTCTTCAACTGAAGACACACATCTTGGATCACGCAATAAACTTTTTGGAGAGAAAACTACCAAAGGTTTACGGAAATCTGTTTTCATTTGTCTTCTTAACAAGTGGAAGAAGTTCGCTGGCGTTGTACAGTCAGCAACATACATATTGTGTCTTGCGCAAAGCTGTAAATAACGCTCCATTCTTGCAGAAGAGTGTTCTGCTCCCTGACCTTCGTATCCGTGTGGCAATAATAAAACAATACCGTTTTGGTTGTTCCATTTATCTTCTCCACAAGAAATATACTGGTCAATCATAATTTGTGCACCGTTAGAGAAATCTCCAAATTGTGCTTCCCAGATTGTTAAAGCATTTGGGTTTGCCAAAGCATAACCGTAATCAAATCCTAAAACTCCGTATTCTGATAAAAGTGAATTGAATACTCCGAATTTTCCTTTTTTGTTTTCGATATTGTTCAGTAAGATTACTTCTTCTTCAGAATCTTCTACTTTAACTACCGCATGACGGTGAGAGAATGTCCCACGCTCTACGTCCTGACCAGAAATTCTGACATCAAATCCTTCAGTTAAAAGAGAACCATAAGCCAATGCTTCTGCAGTTCCCCAATCTAAGGTGTTGTTATCGTATCCTGTTTTTCTGTCAGATACAATTTTGTTGATTTTATTGATGAATTTTTTATCCGAAGGTAAAGTTGAAATCGTATTGATAATTGAATCCAGGCCTTTTTTATCGAAAGAAGTATCTACCTTTTTCAACATCACATCATCAGAAACCTGTTGGAATCCTTTCCATTCATTTTGCATAAATGGAGTAATGATTGTCAACGCCTTTTTACGGGATGCTTCTAAATTTTGTTCAAGATCTGCTTTGTATTCTTTTTCAATTGTGTTTACATAATTGGCATCAATAACGCTTTCTGATAAAAGCTTTTCAGCATAAATATCTCTTGGGTTTTGATGTTTTGCAATGATTTTATATAAAACCGGCTGTGTAAAACGAGGCTCATCACCTTCGTTATGACCGTATTTTCTGTATCCTAATAAATCGATAAATACGTCACGTCCAAACTCCATTCGGTAATCTAATGCAAAAGATACTGCGTGTACAACAGCTTCTGCATCATCGGCATTTACGTGTAATACAGGCGAAAGTGTTACTTTGGCAACGTCTGTACAATACGTTGAGGAACGCGCGTCTAAATAGTTTGTTGTAAATCCAACCTGGTTGTTGATTACGATATGAATGGTTCCTCCGGTTTTGTAACCATCTAATTGTGCCATCTGGATAATTTCATAAAGCAAACCTTGTCCTGCGATTGCAGCATCTCCGTGAACGGCGATTGGTAATACTTTTGAGAAATCATCAGCGTAATATTTATCTTGTTTTGCTCTTGTGATTCCTTCAATAACAGCTCCAACCGTTTCTAAGTGTGAAGGATTTGGTGCTAAATTGATATTGATGCTTTTTCCTGTTCTTGTCTTTTTGTCGGCTGTAAGACCTAAGTGGTATTTTACGTCACCGTCAAAATATTCCTGATCGTAATCTTTACCGTCAAATTCGCTAAAGATATCCTGAGTAGATTTTCCGAAGATGTTTGCCAAAACGTTCAAACGGCCACGGTGCGCCATTCCCATTACAAACTGCTCTACTCCTTTTTCAGCAGCTTTTTCGATCAAAGCATCCAAAGCCGGGATGATGGTTTCACCACCTTCTAATGAAAATCGTTTTTGGCCTACATATTTAGTATGCAAAAAGTTCTCGAAAGAAACAGCTTCATTTAATTTATTAAGGATCGTTTGTTTTTCTTCAATAGAGAAATTAGGCTGATTGTTGTTAACACCCAATTTATCCTGAATCCATTTTACAACACCAGGGTTTCTGATGTACATATATTCAACACCAATATGCTGACAGTAAATTGCTTTAAGACGGGTAATGATATCCTGCAGAGAGCAAGGAGCAACACCAATGACCTGTGCAGCATCAAAAACTGTAGAAAGGTCTGCAGTAGTTAATCCGAAGTTTTCAATATCCAAAGTTGGAGATGAAGTTCTACGGTCACGAACCGGATTGGTTTTGGTAAATAAATGACCACGTGAACGGTAGCCATCAATCAATTTCAATACGTTAAATTCTTTTTGTAATTTTTCAGAAACTTTACTGTAATCTGCGTTGTCGTTTGTAGTCGTTACATACTCAACGATTGTTTGCACAGGATTTTCATCATTATAAGTAGTCATTCCAAAGTCAAAGCCCTGAAAAAAACTTCTCCAGCTTGGCTCAACGCTGTCTGGGTTTACTAAATATTGATCGTATAATTGTGCAAAAAACTCGGTATGCGCTGCATTTAAAAATGAAAACCTATCCATAATATTTGAGTGAATATACTTTTTGTTATATAGAATGGCAAAAGTACAACAAACGATATTATTTAAATGATTTTTTTACGTACTTTTACGTAAAAATTTGTTAAAAATAGCCTAAACTATGAAGAAAATTCATCTTTCAATCGTTTTCAAATCATTTTTTGTGATTTTGATTAGCCTATTTTCAAATCATACAATTGCACAGGATGAAAATAATGTAATCGATAACAATAAGGAGTTTTGGGACAAAGTGCAATTTGGTGGTGGATTGGGTCTAGGATTTGGTTCGGGATATACAGACATCTCTGTTATGCCCAGTGCCATTTACAACGTTAACGAAATTTTAGCTGTTGGAGTTGGATTGCAATTTGGTTATTTATCTTCTAAAAATTACTACAGTTCCTATGTGTATGGAGGAAGCGTTCTCGGGTTAGTGAATCCAATTCCTGAAATTCAATTATCTGCCGAACTGGAACAGGTACGTGTAAATACAGATTATAAGGCAACTAATATGAATGCTTCTTTTTCTGATAATTACTGGAATACTGCTTTGTTTTTAGGAGCCGGTTACAGAACCGGAAGCGTAACCATAGGAGGTCGTTATGATATTTTATTCGACAGCAAAAGAAGCCTTTACGGATCTGCGTTTATGCCTTTTGTGAGGGTTTATTTCTAAAAAGTTGCTAAGGTTCTGAGATGATGACATTCTAAGTTTTTAAAAACAGTAATTTGAAAAAAAATATTTTAATAATTACGTCAATCATACTTTTTGGTTGTAACAATTCTAAAAAAGCAGATCTTAATAAAGAAAAGGTTGTAAAGAAGGAATTACGACCATTTTTTGATTCTGATCAAATCTGTCATTATTATTTAGGTTCTACAAGTGATTTTGAACATTTGTCCAATGATAAGGCGAAACAAACAGAAAAGAAAAAAGAATTCTCAACTTTTTTTTATGGGTATTATCCCAAAAATGTCGAAAAAAGTTTTGAAAAACTTTTATTAAAATACAAGTATAAAAAATCAAATCTATCTATCAAACAACAAAAACAAATCGAAGGTATATTTAGCGAAAAAGACTCATTAAAAAATGATGCATGTGCTTGTATTGCTGAATATCGTGATATTTTTATTTTTAAAAAGGAAGGAAAAACAGTAGGGATAGCCAAGATTTGTTTTAAGAATGCACGTTTCCAGATTACAGGCAGCAAAATTGATACTGAAGATTTTGGTCTTATTGATAAATTAGACAGATTAAAAAAAATCGTAAGACCTGAAAATTATAGTATCCTGATAACTGAATAACCTATTTGTAGAAATTCCGAAACCAAACCTTCTGCCATTCTCTCTTTAAAACCAAAAAAGAAACTTCTTCAGCAAGAACAACCAGATCTGACCCGTCAAGTTGTTTGATTTCATTTTCAGGAACATCAATTATGTATAGCAAATTGAGGTATTCAGCAAATTTGTACTGAATCATTCTGTAGATTTTTTCGTGAAGCTGGATTTTTAATTCTTCCGGAGTGATGCTCAGCGGAAAATCTATGCCTTCGTTTGCCAGATTAAAATCTTTATTGAGCTGCTCAATCAAGTTCAGGTATAAAGAATCTTTTTGAGCTTCTTCGAATAATAAATCGGTATTTAATGGGGAAACATACATATTTTTTCAATTTCAAAATTCAATTTCAATTTCAATGGCAATGGCAAAAATCAATTTCAACTTTAAAATCAATTCAATTACAATCGATATTGGTTTTTATGGTTTTTAATTTCCAATAATCTACAATCTTAGACAAAAGAACATCCCCTCCTGCATAGAAAAATACAGCTCCCATTGGCGGATTGGCGGCCGGAATTAATCCGAAGGTTTTTGGCATCCATTTCCAGCATTGAAAATAAGTTCCGCCAAGCTCAATAAATATAACACAAAGGGCGATGAAATAATACAAGTTCTGCCATTTTTTTCTCTTTAGAATCAAAAAGAAAAAGATTCCGAAAATCAACGAAAAAACATCTTTCAGAAATATTCCAACTAATAAAAACAGTAATGTAAATCCAACTGTGAAATATTTTCTAAGAAATTTGTCGTTCTTAACTGCCCATTCTGCATTTGCAAAAACATAACCTGAAGCGTATACAATTGCATGACCAAAAGGAACATATAAAGGAATAACTGTAGTTATGTAATGATACATTCCGAGCAAAGTGCAAAAAATCACTTCTCCTATATAAGACAAGAAAACCATCACAAACATCAGTTTTCTTAAATAAGAACCGGAAACCCAAAAGAAAAAGGAGAAATAGAGTATTGCTAACAAGTTTGTAATTTGACGGCCGTCAAAATATTGCTCATTAAAAAAAACACTGTCAATACCTAAAGCGAAAAGGGTAAAAAAAGGGAAGCAAACAGCAAAAAACAATTGTTTTTTAGCATCACAATTTTGTTCATTAAAAAAAACAGAGCTTACAATAGCATTCATAAATCCTGATTTATTTTAAACCTTTCTGCCCATTAGGTTTTCTCCAAAAGTTTTCAGAATGTTTTTCTTTTCTACACTGATATCCATTTTATCAAGTGTTTCAAAAGCCTTAAAGGTATACATTTCTATAGCTTTTTGAGTAGCTTCTGACGCACCGGATTCGTTAAAAATTGCTTTGGCATTTTCTATTTTATCCGTGTTATCCTCCAACTGTAAAGTGAATAACTTTTGTAATTCTGCTGCTTTTTCAGAACTAGAAAACTCAACTGCCTTTAAGTACAAATAGGTTTTTTTGTTTTCGATAATATCCCCTCCTACTTGTTTTCCAAAAGTTTCAGGATCACCAAAAGCGTCTAAATAATCATCCTGAAGCTGGAAAGCCAATCCTAAATTAAGTCCAAAATCATAAATTAAACAGGCCTCTTTTTCAGAAGTTTTTGCTACAATGGCTCCCATTTTCATCGCTGCAGCAACCAAAACAGCCGTTTTATATTCTATCATTTTCAGATATTCAGGAATTGTAACATCTTTACGGGTTTCAAAATCAACATCCCATTGCTGACCTTCACAAACTTCAAGGGCCGTTTTACTGAACAGCTTTGCTAAATCCCTAAAAACTTCCGGTTCGTATTGTTCAAAGTACTGATACGCCAGAATAAGCATAGCATCTCCGGAGAGAATTCCGGTATTCAGGTTCCATTTCTCATGTACCGTAACTTGTCCTCTTCTCAACGGTGCATCATCCATAATATCATCATGAACTAACGAAAAATTATGAAAAACCTCTACAGCCATTGCTGCCGGAAGTGCTACTTTATAATCAGTGTCAAAAACTTCGGCTGCCATTAGAGTTAGTACCGGACGCATACGTTTTCCGCCAAGACCTAAAATATATATAATGGGTTCATAAAGGTTAGCAGGCTCTTTGGTTATGTTTTGACTTTTTAGATAACTAATAAAAAAATCCTGGTACTGACTAATATCGTGCATAAAATGGAATTCTGATTTACGAAGCCCAAAGATACAATTGAAATATGAATTTATTGTTTTTAAAATTTAAATGCTTATCAGAATTTAATATTACCTCATTTTTAATCCTTTAAAATAATTTTAAAAAAACATGGAAACTTTTTTGGTGTTATGAGTTTCCTTTCTATATTTGCAAACGGAAACTCATAACACCAAAAAAGTTTCCAATATAATTTAAGCTTTTATAAACTCAATTAAATCAAATATTTATGAGAACAACATGGACCGTAGATTCTAGCCAGTCAGATGTTTTAATAAAAATGAGGCATTCGATAATTGCTTATTTGGGAGGAACTGCAAACAAATTTGATGGTTATGTAAATATCGAGGATAATGAAATTGAAGATGCATCAGTTGCTTTTTCATTAGATATAAATAATAAAGCAGATAGTTTTCAGCAAATTGACTCTCATCTGCAACTGAATGATTTGTTTAATGTAAATGAGCATCCGATCATTAGTTTCAAATCAACATCTTTTCAAAAAGTAAATAATAACATCAATTTCTTTAAAGGTGACCTTACTATAAAAGACGTTACAAGGGTTGTTGAACTTGATGCGGAATTCATTGGAGTTAATAACTACAATGGTGAGAAAAAAGTAGCTTTTGAAATCAAAGGTGATATTAAACGTCAGGATTTTGGACTTGATTATAATTCCTATAATCAAAATGGAGGGTTGGCAATGGGAAAAGATATCAAACTTATTGCAAATTTAGAATTTAGCATATAAATCCTACCTAATGAATACGTTAATGTAAAACTATTACTAAGATATTGGAGACTTTTTTCTTAACTTTAGTTTCCTGGTATATTTGTAATAAAATTTGAAAATCAAAAATGAAAGAGAAAATAATATCAAAAGCAAGTGATTTGTTTTTAAAACTGGGTTTTAAAAGCGTTACAATGGATGATATTGCGGGAGAAATGTGCATTTCAAAAAAAACGATCTACAAATACTTTTGTAACAAGGAAGTTTTAGTCAAAGAAAGCACTGCAATGGTTCACAAACAGGTTCATGATTTAATCGATACTATTGTTGCAAAAGATTTTAATTCGATTCATGAGAATTTTGAAATTAGAGAAATGTTTCGTGACATGTTCAAAACCAATATTGACACCTCACCGATTTATCAACTAAAGAAACATTATCCTGAAATATACCAAACTGTACTTACGAAAGAAATTGATCAGTGCACACAGTATTTCAGAGCCAATATTGAAAAAGGAATTCGCGAAGGATTATACCGCAAAGATCTGAACATCGCTATTTATGTAAAATTTTATTACACTCTTATTTTTCATATCAACGAAACCACAGTTTCAGAAACAGAAGCACAGAAAATGGAATTAGAAGCTTTAGAATATCATACCAGAGCCATGGCAACTGAAAAAGGAATTCAGGAACTAGAAAAACAACTTGAAAAAATTATAATTTAATCATCAATCTATAAATATATGAAAAGAATAATTCTAATATTTTTGTGCATCATTGGCCTGTCTGTCAATGCACAAGTCACAACCTTAACCCTAAAAGATGCTGTTTCCTATGCGCTTCAGAATAAAGCCGACGCAAAAAAAGCCAAGTTGGAAGTTGAAAACAGCGAATACCAGATTCAGGAAGTTCGCTCTCGTGCACTACCGCAAATTTCTGCTAATGGAAATCTGACCTATAACCCTGTTATCCAGACAACTGTTATCGACGGTGCGGCATTTAACGCTCCTGGAACTACAATTCAGGCCGCTTTTGGTCAAAAATGGACATCTACTGCAGGAGTTTCGTTAACTCAGGCTTTATTTGACCTTTCCGTTTTTACAGGTTTGAAAGCAGCAAAATCAACCCGTCAGTTTTATCAGATCAATGACAAGTTAACAGAAGAGCAGGTAATTGAAAGAGTAGCCAACAACTATTATCAGGTATATGTTCAACGTCAGAAATTAATTTTACTGGACAGTAATTATGTTAATACAACAAAAGTTCGAGACATTATTAAAGGACAGTTTGATAACGGACTGGCAAAAAAAATTGACTTAGACAGGGTAAGTGTAAAACTATCAAACATTAGTACACAGCGCCAGCAAATTTTGAACGCAGTACAATTACAGGAAAATGCCTTGAAGTTTTATATCGGAATGCCTATGGAAACACAAATTGAGATTCCACAATCTGAATTTGAAGTGACCCCCGCTGCTTTAAGTGAGGCTCCTAATACTGCAAACAGAACAGAATATTTGCTTTTGAAAAAACAGGAAGAATTATTGATGTTTCAAAAAAAATCTGTTGAAGCTGAATATTACCCTACCCTTTCGTTATCTGCAGGATATAATTATATAGGACAGGGTCCTGAAATGCCTTGGTTTGCTAAACCCGCCGATGGTGTTTACTGGTCAGATTACTCTTCAATCGGATTAAATTTGAGAGTACCCATTTTTACCGGATTCGGAACCCGTTCAAGAGTAAGACAAGCTGATGTAAAAATCAGAACGCTACAGGAAGATATTAAAGATACACAGCTTTCCTTAGACCTGGAATATAAAAATGCAAAGACTCAAATAGAGAATAGTTTAATTACAATAGAAAATCAAAGAGAAAATATGACTTTGGCCGGAGAGATCCTGAGTAATACCAAAAACAATTATCTACAGGGACTTGCTTCATTAACCGATTTACTTGATGCTGAAAATGCATCGATAGAAGCACAAAACAATTATACCGCGGCTATATTAGATTACAAATTAGCTGAAGTAGCACTAATCAAATCAAAAGGCGAACTAAAAACTCTTATTAAATAACTAATTACAATGAAGAAAACTATTATAACGATCGTAATCATAATCGCAACTTTGGGTGTGATAGGATATGTTTTAAGTAACAATAAAAAGGAGAACAAAGAAAAAACAGATATTGTAGCTGAAAAAAATGCTGCTGTTTCAGTAAAAGTTACTCCTGTAAAAACAGAGCAAATTTCTTTAGATTTTGTTGCTAATGGAAATTTTGCACCAAACCAGGAATTGACTTTTTCTGCAGAAAAATCAGGAAAAGTAATCAGCGTTTTGGTAAAAGAAGGTGACTATGTAAGAGTAGGTCAGACTTTACTAACGATGAGAGGTGATGTAATAAATGTAAGTGCGCAACAGGCTCAGGCTGTTTATCAAAATGCAAAATCTGATTACAACAGATATGAAAATGCTTTTAAAACCGGCGGTGTTACCAAACAACAATTAGATCAGGCAAAATTAGCTCTGACAAATGCGGAGTCTAATTTAAAACAAGCTAACATTAATGTAGGTGATACAAAAGTAAAAGCTCCAATTAACGGATTTATCAATAAAAAATACATTGAACCGGGATCTATTTTAACAGGAATGCCTGCAACTGCATTATTTGATATTGTAAATACATCTAAATTAAAATTAACAGTTACTGTAAATGAAAATCAGGTAGCGAGCCTTAAAAAAGGAGATAACATCAATGTAACAGCAAGTGTTTATCCTGACAAAACATTTTCCGGAAAAATTACTTTTATTGCTGCAAAAGCGGATGAATCTTTAAATTTCCCTGTTGAGATTGAAATTACAAACAACTCAAATAATGATTTGAAAGCCGGTATGTACGGAACGGCAAATTTTGCTTCAAAACAACAAAAACAAAACTTAATGGTGGTACCAAGAAATGCATTTGTTGGAAGTGTGAGCAGTAACGAAATTTTTGTTGCTGAAAATGGTAAAGCTAAATTGAAAAAAGTTACTGCCGGAAGAATTTTAGGTGACAAAGTAGAAATTATCAACGGACTATCTGACGGTGAAAAAGTGATTACCACAGGTCAGATTAACTTACAAGACGGAAATACAGTAGAAATTATTAAATAATTATTGGCTTTAAGCAATAAGCTTTAAGCCATTAAAAAAGCCTAAAGCCTACAGTTTACCGCCTATAGCGTAAAGCAACAAATATGAAATTAGCCGAAATATCCATAAAACGTCCGTCGTTGGTAATTGTATTGTTTACAATTCTGACACTTGGTGGATTATTCAGTTACAGCCAACTGGGCTACGAGCTGATCCCAAAATTTGAACAAAATGTTATTACCATTTCTACAATTTATCCGGGAGCTTCTCCAAGTGAGGTTGAGAATACGGTAACAAAGAAAATTGAAGATGCGATTGCGTCCTTAGAGAATATCAAGAAAATTGACTCAAAATCTTACGAGAGTTTGTCTATTGTGTCCATTACTTTGACTTCAAATGCAAAGGTTGATTTCTCTATGAATGATGCGCAGCGAAAAATAAATGCAATCATTAGTGATTTACCAGATGATGCTGAAACGCCTGCATTAACCAAATTCTCGTTGAGTGATTTACCAATTATGACAATTGGCGCCAATGGAAAAATGGATGAAGCTGCATTTTATGACTTAATTGATAAAAAAATTGCGCCTATTTTATCTCGTGTACAAGGTGTCGCACAAGTAAATATTATTGGTGGTTCAGAACGTGAAATTCAGGTAAATCTGGATGCGGTAAAAATGCAGGGTTACGGGCTTTCAATCCCTCAGGTTCAGCAAACTATTTTGTCTTCAAACTTAGATTTCCCAACAGGTAACATTCAGACCCGTGATCAAAAAATATTAATTCGTTTAGCGGGTAAATATAAAAATGTAGAGGAATTAAGAAACTTAGTGGTTTCATCTCAAAACGGAATTCAAATTCGTTTAAATGATATTGCTGACGTTCAGGATACACAGAAAATAGCTGAAAAAATATCACGTGTTGATCAAAAAAGTGCGATTGTTTTACAAATTATTAAACAATCAGATGCGAATGCGGTTGCCGTAAGTGAGCAATTACTAAAAACAATTGCAATTCTTGAAAAAGATTATGAAAAAAACAATTTACAATTAGAAGTAGCAAAAGACAGTACAATTTTTACTTTGGAAGCTGCAGATTCTGTAGTTCACGATTTATTAATAGCAGTAATTCTGGTGGCTCTCGTAATGTTGTTCTTCCTGCACAGTATTAGAAACTCATTAATTGTAATGGTTTCGATTCCGGCATCGCTAATTGCAACTTTCATAGGTATTTATTTAATGGGATATACTTTGAACTTAATGAGTTTATTAGGATTATCTCTGGTGGTTGGTATTCTGGTCGATGATGCTATTGTGGTTTTGGAGAATATTTACAGGCACATGGAAATGGGTAAAAGCCGAATTCGTGCATCATATGACGGGACTGCCGAAATTGGTGGTACTGTAACTTCAATTACATTGGTAATTGTGGTGGTATTCCTGCCTATTGCGATGAGTTCCGGATTGGTTTCTAATATCATTACGCAATTCTGTGTTACAGTAATTATCTCAACACTGTTATCACTTTTAGCCTCTTTTACTATTATTCCGTGGTTATCATCTCGTTTTGGGAAATTAGAACATATTGAAGGAAAAAATTTATTTGGAAGAATTATTCTTGGTTTTGAAAATTATTTAACACGTTTTACAGACTGGGTTTCTCACTTATTGACATGGTGCTTAGATCATTATGTAAAAACTCTTATCGTAGTACTTGTTTTGTTCTTTGGATCTACAATAGGATTAATGGGCGGAGGTTTCATAGGTGGTGAGTTTTTTGCTGCGTCAGATAGTGGTGAGTTTTTAGTTCAGATCGAAATGCCTAAAGACGCTTCGTTAGAACAAACTAACTTTATGACACAAAAAGCAGAAGCTTTTTTGAAAACGCAAGAATATGTTCACAGTCAAATCACAACAGTAGGACAAACTAGTGAAGGTCTTGGAGCATCGCAAGCAACGGCTTACAAAGCAGAGATTGATGTTAAAATGATTGAGCAAAAAGATCGTACAGACGGGGCTTCTGTATACGCTGCTAAAATCAAACGTAAATTAGAAAAAGTATTAGTTGGTGCCAAAGTTAAAACGGTTCCGGTTGGTATTTTAGGAACTGCAGATAACGCCACTTTAGGTTTGATCGTAACAGGTCCTTCAACGGAAACTGCAATGGCTTTTGCTAAATTAGCTGAAGCAGAATTACGTACAATCCCCGGAACAACAGAGATTAAATTAACCGTTGAAGATGGTAATCCTGAAATCAATGTTAAGGTAGATCGTGATAAAATGGCTGCTTTAGGATTGACTTTACAAACAGTTGGTTTAACGATGCAAACTGCTTATAGTGGAAACACAGATGGTAAATACAGAGCAGGCGAATACGAATATGATATCAACATTAAGTATAATGCTTTTGATCGAAAAAGTATTACAGATGTTAGTAATTTGATTTTTATTAATTCCGCCGGACAACAAATTAAATTATCCCAATTTGCAACTATTACAGAAGGTTCAGGCCCAAGCCAGTTAGAGCGTAGAGACAAAACGGCTTCGGTAACAGTACAAGGACAAAACGTTGGGGTTGCTTCAGGAACAATTGTTACCCAATGGCAGGAAAAATTAGATAAACTTAAAAAACCAGTTGGTGTAAACTATATTTGGGGAGGTGATCAGGAAAATCAAAGTGAAGGATTTGGTACCTTAGGAATCGCTTTATTAGCTGCAATTATTTTAGTTTATTTGGTAATGGTTGGTTTATATGACAGTTTTGTTCATCCTTTTGTAGTACTATTTGCTATACCATTATCCTTTATCGGAGCAATGTTAGCTCTAGCTTTAACAAACAATACGTTAAACATCTTTACGATATTAGGTATCATCATGTTGATTGGTCTGGTGTGTAAAAATGCGATCATGCTTGTCGATTATACGAATCAAAGAAGAGCTGCCGGAGAATCAATCAGAAAAGCTTTAATTCAGGCAAACCACGCTCGTTTGCGTCCGATTTTGATGACGACAATTGCGATGGTATTTGGTATGTTCCCAATTGCATTGGCATCAGGAGCTGGAGCTGAATGGAAGAACGGTTTGGCATGGGTAATTATCGGAGGATTAATTTCTTCTTTATTTCTAACCCTGATTGTAGTTCCGGTAATTTATAATATTATGGAGAAAATAATTCAAAAATTCTCTAAAGGAGATAAAATCGATTATGAAGCTGAAATGGTAGCTGATTATGAGCACACTGAGTTAAGTGAAGACGGTTTTAATCCTAAACATACGCATTAGTTAATTGTTGATTTGTAATTTTAAAAAGCCTGTTCATTAATTTGAACAGGCTTTTTGCTTATACCAGTGTTAATTTTTTGCTTAAATTACTTAAGATGTTAATTTTTTAAACAATTATAAGTTTTAACCTTTTAAAATAATTTATTTAGAATAAATAAAAATAGTTTGTGTAGTTGATGTCCAACACTTAAATTTGCACTATCAAAAACAATTCTAAATAACATGAAAGTAAGATTTACAATACCACTATTAGGTTTATTTTTTATTTTGTTAACTGGTACATCAATCAGTGCACAAGAAAAAACAACTATAAAAGGTAAAATAACTTTAAACAATAATGAAACTCCAGAAAATATTTCTGTCATATTAAAAGGTACCCGTTTAGGTACTATTACGGACGAAGCTGGAAATTATAAAATAAAAAACGTTAAACCAGGATCTTACACCATTAAAATATCTGCCGTTGGACATTCTACTAAAGAAAAAAACATTGTTGTAATTGAAGGTCAGGAACTTATTGAAAACTTCACTATCAGTTCAAATTCAGAAGAACTAACAGAAGTGGTTATAAACGGAGGCAAAACGAATCATTTTGCCCGTAAAGAAAACCAACAAGTATCAAGATTGCCTCTTAAAAATCTTGAAAACCCACAAGTATATACAACTATTACAGGTGAAGTTTTAAAAGAACAAGTTGTAACAAATTTTGATGATGCTTTAAAAAATGCTCCGGGTGTAACGCAGCTTTGGGCTTCAACAGGCCGTGGCGGCGATGGCGGAGGTTATTATGCTTTAAGAGGTTTTCCTGTTCAGCCTACAATGGTTAACGGATTACCTGGCCTAACAAACGGAAGTTTAGACCCTGCAAATGTTGACAAAATCGAAATCATCAGAGGACCATCCGGAACCTTATTTGGAAGCAGCTTAATCTCATACGGAGGATTAATAAATACTACTACAAAAAAACCATACAAAACATTTGGAGGGGAAATAAATTACACTGTTGGAAGTTATGGGTTAAACCGTGCTACTGTTGATCTAAACACACCTTTAAACGACAAAAAAACTTTAAATTTCAGAGTAAACTCGGCATACAATAAACAAAATAGTTTTCAGGATGCAGGTTTTAGAGAATCGTTTTTTATTGCTCCATCATTATCTTACGAAGTAAATGATAAATTATCATTCTTAGTACAAACTGAATTCATGAGTAATGAATCTACAAATCCAACAATGTTATTTTTAGATAGAGGAGCTCCCTTAAGAGTTCATAATATTGAGGAACTAAAATATGATAACAACCGCTCTTATACCAGTGATGAACTAACAATTAAAACACCTTCATTTAATATTCAGGCTCAGATGAATTACAAACTTTCTGACCAGTGGACATCACAAACCGTTTTCTCAAATAGTACAGCAAAATCAGATGGAAATTATGCCTATTTGTATGAAGTAACAAATACAAAAAATCCTTCTTTAATTCCACTGGTATCCCAAATAACTGATGGAATTGTTCTCTATCGTCAATTTAGTTACCAGGACAATGAAAATAAAAGTACTGATGTACAGCAAAACTTTATTGGCGATTTCAAAATAGGAAGTTGGAGAAACAGACTGGTTGTTGGTTTAGATTATTATAAAAGAACAGCTGCAGACTATAGTTCGGGTTATTTTGGTAATGGATTCGTTTATATAGGAGATGATTTGGCTTCTTTCAATGCTGTTTTTGGTCCTTCAAACGGAGATACAGGTGATTTGACTAAAGAAGGGTCTGATGCAATTGTAGGGAATAGCCAAAGAAATAATAGTAAAACTAAGCAAGAAGTTTACAGTGCCTATTTTTCAGATGTATTAAACATTCTTCCAAATTTATCAGCGATGGTTAGTTTACGTGCCGATCGTTTTATGAATGCTGATAATGACGCATACAATCAAACCGCTTTTTCTCCAAAATTCGGAATTGTATTTCAGCCCATTTTAGATCAGGTATCCGTTTTTGCTAATTACATGAACGGATTTTCTAACGTAAGTCCTTCTGCTGATGTCAATGGTTCTGTTACAACACTAAGAACATTTGACCCTGAGCATGCAAATCAATTCGAAGTAGGAACAAAACTGAATCTCTTCAAAGACAAATTTTATGCTACTGTTAGTTACTACGACATTAAGGTAACAGACAAAGTTTATGGTGTTAGACCTAATGCTAATGATGTGACTTATTATCAGGATGGAGCTCAGGAAAACAAAGGTGTAGAAGTTGAAATTGTTGCCAATCCTGTTAATGGTTTAAACATTATTGCCGGATACAGCTATAATGAAGCCATTTTAACAAAAGGAGATCCTGACTTTGTGGGATTCAGATCTGAAGATGCAGGGCCTAGAAATCTGGCAAACCTTTGGGCCAGCTACAAATTTACAAGCGGTATCCTAAGAGGTTTTGGTTTAGGTTTTGGAGGAAATTATGTTGGTGACAATATGATTATGCATAGAGCTACTGCAGGAACATTTACAATTCCGGAATACACTGTTCTAAATTCATCTTTGTTTTATAATACTGAAAAATTTGGCGTAACAGTTAAACTAAACAACATTGAAAACAAAGAAATCTATGATGGATGGTCAACTGTTCATCCTAAAGATCCTAGAACTATTGCTGCAAGTTTTACATACAGATTCTAAATAAACACCAAAAAACACCTTTCTCCTCAAACAGAAAGGTGTTTAAAATTATAAAATTATGATAACAATAGCCAGTCTTGTACTTTTTTTAGCTTTTTACACCTTATATCATACTTCAAAAAAAGCTGTTTTATCGTATG
The DNA here is from genome assembly GCF_000735715.2 of Flavobacterium chungangense LMG 26729. Lineage (NCBI taxonomy): Bacteria > Pseudomonadati > Bacteroidota > Flavobacteriia > Flavobacteriales > Flavobacteriaceae > Flavobacterium > Flavobacterium chungangense. Next base: position 321,617 of record NZ_JASY01000002.1, on the reverse strand, counting down.
ATTTAGGTTTTGAAAAATGGATGCAGAAAAATCCGAAACAAACCAAAATTACCGGATTAATTTTGCTTCTTTCTGCCTATGGTTTTTGGCTTTTTACAAAATCATTATGTTGTGGTACTTTAATGTTTTTTATTCAGCTAATGGCTGTTGGAAGCTTAATTGTATTATTATCCCCACTTAAAAAAATAAGCCGTTCAACACTATTCATTCTTTTTATAATAATTGCTTTATTAGAATTTTATTACGCTTAAACATGCCAGCAAATCCTAAATACTTAACACAATCTAAATGGCAACGGTTTGCCAAAATTACAGCTGCCATTCTGGGTGGTTATTTTGTTTCGATTACTTTTCATTTAGCTTTAGCTTCATGGCTAAACAGGGCAAACATTCTTATCACAATGGCTTTTAGTGGTTTTATCCTTTGGGTAGCGCTTATGGTTGTTGCTTTTTTAGCCAAAAACGGATGGAAAATATGGCTGATTTATATACTCCTTTCGCTAGTTTTTTCTCTTTTAATCTATTTAGGGCAAACGTATAATTCAATCGTACAATAAACTATGAGTAATCGTAATTATAATATTTATTTTCATACACATACTGTTAGCGGAATTGTTATAAGTGTAGTCCTTTTTATAATATTTTTTGCAGGTTCGTTTTCTTTTTTTAGGGATGAAATAATCAATTGGGAAAGAAATGAATCGACTTCTATATCAAGAGAGATTGATTTAAACTATGATGCAGCTTTAAAAAAAATAGATAAGGAGTATGTCTTACACGGCAGAAATCTTACCTTTTCCAAACATAGCAATGAAAGAAGAGTTAGTGTTTATTTAGAAGGAACTAAAGATACTTTAGCTCCGGCAAAACTAAAAGAAGGAGCTTACTTTACCATAGATACCAAAAACTATAAAACATCAACTTATGAAGAATCTTATTCATTGGGAGAGTTTTTATACAGACTTCACTTTTTGGCTCAGATTCCTTATCCTGTGGGATATTATCTTTCAGGTTTTATAGCTTTGTTTTTCTTATTCGCAATTGTAACCGGAGTTTTATTGCATTGGAAAAAAATCGTGTCTAATTTTTATGTATTTCGCCCAAAAGAAAAGCTTAAAACATTATGGACTGATGCTCACACAGCATTAGGAATGATTGGTTTACCTTTTCAGTTTGTTTATGCGGTAACAGGTGCTTTTTTTATGATTAAGCTTCTAATAGTAGCCCCAGCTGTAATGGTACTTTACAAAGGCGACCAGGATAAATTATACAAAGAACTTGAATATAAGGATCCTGAATATAAGTTTAATAACAAAAAATTAGTATCTCCTTATAGTATTGATCAATTAGTTTCAAAAGCAAAAAACAATTGGAAAGATTTTGAAATAAACCGTGTTATGATTCAAAATTATGGAGATACCAATATGCATGTTATCGTAGAAGGTGAATTATTAAGCACCAAAAAATTTACAGGAATCGGAAAAGTAGTTTACCGTATTTCTGATTCAAAAGAAGTTGCAAAGAAAAATCCTGAAACGGAAAACAATTATTTAGATGCTGTAAAAAATGTTTTGTACCGCATCCATTTTGGTGATTATGGTGGATATGCCTTAAAAATAATAAGTTTTGTTTTAGGCATTATAACCTGCTTTGTTATTATTTCGGGAGTAATGATTTGGTTAGTTGCAAGGAATAAGAAAAATATGCCTGAAAAAAAACGACGTTTTAATGAAGGTGTGGTCCGAATTTATCTGGCAATTTGTTTAAGCATGTATCCTATTACGGCATTGGCTTTTATAGCTGCTAAACTGTTTCATCCTTTAACTCAGTCTAATTTATACAGTATTTATTTTATCGGATGGTTATTGCTTACAATCTTTTTTATCATCAAAAAGAATGATGCTTTTACCAACAAATGGTGTTTAATCTCAGGAAGTATTTTAGGTTTGTTAATCCCGATAACAAATGGAATTATTACAGGAAATTGGTTTTGGAATTCTTTTATACAAAACCAGATTCAGATTTTCTTTATTGATGTTTTTTGGATAGTTCTGGCTTCAATTACACTATATGTTGCTTTTTCATTAAAATCAAAAGAAAGCAACTAATTGTGACATTAATCAATTGAACAAAAAAGGGAGAAAATTTTACAAAATTTTCTCCCTTTTTTCATTAACTAAAATTATATTAATTTCTATTTGCTATAATCTTTTCTTCTAAGCTTTTAACCGAATTAATTTTGCTGTTTGAATAATCTACCTGGCAAATGTTTTTGTCATTAAAGAAAATCCATTTTCCGCTTTTCAAGCCATCCTTGTATTCAGCGATAGCTTTCTTATTTCCGTTCTCATCATAAGACACCCAAACACCATCTAATTTACCTTCTTTAAAAAAACCTTCCTGTTGTACTTTACCATTTTCATAATAATATGTAGCTCTTACTTTGTTTCCAACAGCTTCCAACTCAGGTTTTGTCTCTTGTGCAACTAAAATTCCAGAGAACAATATTGCAACTAAAATTACACACTTTTTCATATCTTTAGGTATTAATGTTATCAAATCTTTATCAAATATAATTAAATGTTTACATTAAAAAAACTTTTACTTAACAATTTGGTAACATTAGATAAAAGCTTAACATTGGATATCAACCGGATACAAAAAAACCAACGCTGAAGCATTGGTTTTACTGGTGTTTTTAAAAAATATACAAGTTACGATAACGTTGTAAATTTGCAAGAATTATTTCAATAAAGCATCCAGCTGGGTTTGCAATGTTGCAGATGATGGTCTGTCGGCATCCGGATTTATAATATTACCGTTTGGATCGATTAGTATAAATCTTGGGATTCCATTTACGCCATAACTTGTTACAAAATCAGATCCCCAGTCTTTGTCAGCAAATAACTGAACTCCGCCTAAATTTTTATCCGTAACAAATTTCTTCCACTTGTCATGATCTTTTGCTGTATCAATTGAGATGCTTACAAATTCAATATTTTTTCCATGATATTTTTCTTCAATTTTTTGCAGAAAAGGAATTTCAGCTCTACAAGGCCCACACCATGTTGCCCAAAGATCAATGTAAACATATTTCCCCTTTAAATCAGAAAGCTTTGTTTTACCTCCTTTATAATTTTCATAATCAAAATCAGGTGAAGGTTTTCCTTTAAGTTTATTCGTTTTAGCATTGCTTTCATAAGTTTGGGCTGCATATTGGCTAAATTGTGCAAATGAATTTTTTAATGCAGTCTGAAAATCTGCATCATATTTTCCTTTTTCCAGCGTTTCATTATCCCATTTTTTCTTTGCTTCTAAAAGTGTAGCAAATTCAGCTTCATCTTTAGAAAAAGCTTCATTTTGAAATTTTTCATTGTTTAAGGAATATTGAGCCAGAAAATTACTTTCGTCTACCCCTTTTCCTTTATAAACAATCGTTTCATCAAATTGCTTGGCATCCATAGTCAGATTTACCTCAGAATTAGGTTTTAAATACAACCCTGAAACTTCATGACCGTCTGAAAATTGATAAAAACCTTTTGGAGCTTCGAAGGTTGCATCAAAAACTCCTTTCTTATTAATTGGAATGACTTGTTTAAAATCATTTGCTCCTCGGATAACTAAAGTATCACTGTTTCTATTGGCAATTTTCGCAGTAAATTTTATTTGATTCTTTGTTTGGGCATTAATACTAAAAACACTAAGCACAATTAAAGCTAAAAGAAAAACTTTTTTCATAATCAATATTATTTTGTTTTGAATAGACCAAATCTAAAGAAATTATATGTGAGAAAATTAGCCGTTAACAAAATATTTCAATTTTATAAGCATCAAGTTATTACTTTACTATATTAATTTGATTTTTGTGTTTACTTTTGCAGTCTAAAATTTTGATCAATGTATAGAAGTCATAATTGTGGCGAATTAAATGCCTCAAATATTAATACCCAAGTTACACTTGCAGGCTGGGTTCAAAAATCACGCGATAAAGGATTTATGAATTGGGTTGATTTACGTGACCGTTACGGAATTACACAACTTATTTTCGATGAAAGCCGTACCGATAAAAACGTTTTTGAATTAGCCAAAACTCTTGGTCGTGAATTTGTAATTCAGGTAAAAGGAACAGTTATTGAGCGTGAAGCCAAAAACAAAAATATCCCGACTGGCGAAATCGAAATTTTAGTTTCCGAATTAACCATTTTAAACGCAGCTTTAACACCTCCATTTACAATTGAAGATGAAACGGACGGTGGTGAAGATATCAGAATGAAATATCGTTATTTGGATATCAGAAGAAATCCTGTAAAAAACAGCTTGTTATTCCGTCACAAAGTGGCAATGGAAGTTCGTAAATATTTATCAGATTTAGATTTCTGTGAAGTTGAAACCCCTTACTTAATCAAATCAACTCCTGAAGGAGCGAGAGATTTTGTTGTACCAAGCCGTATGAACGAAGGACAGTTTTATGCTTTGCCACAATCTCCACAAACTTTCAAGCAGTTATTGATGGTGGGCGGAATGGATAAATATTTCCAAATCGTAAAATGTTTCCGTGATGAAGATTTACGTGCAGATCGTCAGCCTGAGTTTACACAGATTGATTGCGAAATGGCATTTGTGGAGCAAGAAGATATTTTGAATGTTTTTGAAGGATTGACAAGACATTTATTAAAAGAAATAAAAGGTATTGAAGTAGATAAATTCCCAAGAATTACCTACGATTATGCCATGAAAACATACGGAAATGACAAACCGGACATTCGTTTCGGAATGAAATTTGGCGAATTGAACGAATTTGCAAAACACAAAGAATTTCCTGTATTTAATGCGGCAGAATTAGTTGTAGGAATTGCTGTTCCGGGAGCAGGAAATTACACTAGAAAAGAAATCGACGGGTTAATTGACTGGGTAAAACGCCCTCAGGTTGGAGCATCTGGAATGGTTTACGTAAAATGTAATGAAGACGGAACTTTTAAATCATCTGTAGATAAATTCTACGATCAGGAAGATTTGGCAAACTGGGCAAAAGCAACAGAAGCAAACCCAGGAGATATGATTTTCGTCCTTTCTGGTCCTGCAAATAAAACACGAGCTCAGCTTTCTGCTTTACGTATGGAACTGGCAACTCGTTTAGGATTGCGTAAGCCCGAAGAATTTGCTCCGTTATGGGTGGTAGATTTCCCATTATTGGAATTGGATGAAGAAAGCGGTCGTTACCACGCAATGCACCATCCGTTTACATCTCCAAAACCGGAAGATATGACATTATTGGAAACAGAACCCGGAAAAGTTCGTGCAAACGCTTACGATATGGTTTTGAACGGAAACGAAATTGGTGGAGGATCTATTCGTATTCACGATAAAGCAACGCAGCAGTTAATGTTCAAATATTTAGGATTTACCGAAGAAGAAGCAAAAGCACAATTTGGTTTCTTAATGGATGCATTCCAGTTTGGAGCACCGCCACACGGAGGATTAGCTTTTGGTTTAGACAGATTAGTTGCTATTTTAGGAGGTCAGGAAACTATTAGAGATTTTATAGCTTTCCCTAAAAACAATTCAGGTCGCGATGTAATGATCGATGCACCTGCTGCAATTGACGATTCACAATTGAAAGAATTATCAATTAAACTGGATTTAAAATAGTTCTACAATTTTTGATAAATATAAACAGAGTGACAATTAATCTGTCACTCTTTTTTTATTTTACTAAAACTTATTGTAAGAATTTAAAAAAATTAAATTTTTAATAAGTAGTCCGTTTATTACAATAAAATTAGTACTGAAATTGCTTTATCCTTAATAAATGAATCTTAATTCAAAGAAATTCATATGAATTTTAATATAATTTAAGCACAGAAAACACTGTAAATCAATAATTTTTACAAAAAATTAACACCTTAGTGTCTTTTGTATGAATTTATATATTACATTTGCTTTATTATAAATTATTATTACAATTACAATGCGTACAGGTACAGTAAAATTTTTCAATGAGTCTAAAGGTTATGGATTCATTACAGACGAAGAAACAGGAAAAGACATCTTCGTTCACGCTTCAGGAATTAACGCGGAAGAATTACGCGAAGGTGACCGTGTAAGCTACGAAGAAGAAGAAGGAAGAAAAGGGAAAGTTGCTGCTAAAGTAGCAGTAATCTAAGAAAAATATAGCAATTTATTTTTTTTGCCTCTGAATGGTTTAAAAACGTTTCGATTTATTTCGAAACGTTTTTTTTTGCTTTCTTGTTAAAAAAAATACAAAAGTCTGACCTTTTATTTATAATCAATAAAAATTACACTTAATCCATATTACACACTAAACTTAAATCATTTTTTAGTTTGTGATTTACAGAGTTGAAAGCTATCTTTGTGGCTTATTTTTTAAGTAAAAACCCTAAGTTTATGCAATCTGACCAATACAGTTATCTTCCTATTTTAATGCAGCTTATCTTAGCCGTTGGTTTTGTAGTAGGAACTATCATTATTTCCGGAAAATTAGGCCCAAAAAGGACTTCTGAGACAAAAGATAAAAACTTCGAATGCGGTATCGAATCTGTAGGTAACGCCCGTATTCCTTTTTCAGTAAAATATTTCCTTGTAGCCATTTTATTTGTATTGTTTGACGTAGAGGTAATTTTCCTTTATCCATGGGCAGTAAACTTTAAAGAATTAGGAATTGAAGGGATGTTAAAAATGATTGTATTCATGTCTCTTCTTTTAGTTGGTTTTTTCTATATCATCAAAAAGAGAGCATTAGACTGGGAATAAAAAATATTTATTTTTAAATTATAAATGCTGAATTATAAATTATTTGAACATTCAAAATTTATAACTCAAAATAACAATACAAAATGAGCGATTCAAATGTAAATATGGTTGCCCCTCCGGAAGGTGTTGTTGGTGAAGGTTTTTTTGCCACAAAACTAAATGACGTTGTAGGTTTGGCACGCGCGAATTCTCTTTGGCCACTGCCTTTTGCAACTTCATGCTGCGGAATCGAATTTATGGCAACTATGGCATCACATTACGATTTGGCACGATTTGGTTCTGAGCGTGTGAGTTTTTCTCCTCGTCAGGCAGATATGTTGATGGTAATGGGAACTATTTCTAAAAAAATGGCGCCAATCTTAAGACAGGTTTACGAACAAATGTCGGAACCTCGCTGGGTTATTGCTGTTGGAGCCTGTGCTTCATCAGGCGGAATTTTTGACACTTATTCGGTTTTACAAGGAATTGACAAAGTAATTCCGGTTGATGTTTACGTTCCGGGATGTCCTCCAAGACCTGAACAAATTGTTGACGGCGTAATGAAACTTCAAGAATTGGTAAAAAGCGAATCTGTGAGACGAAGAAGCTCTCCGGAATACCAAGAATTATTAGCTTCCTATAACATTTCATAAGATGGCTTTAGAAAACACCCTGATCCAGGATAAACTTATAGAAACATTTGATTCAAGTGTTTTTAACTTTCAACAAGAAAGAGATATTTTTTCACTGGAAACTTCTGCTGATAAAATTACAGCCCTGATTCTTTTCCTGAAAAATGACGCTGATTTACGTTTCCACTTTTTAACTGACTTATGCGGTATTCATTATCCTGATAATGAATCTGAACGTCAGTTTGCCATAGTATATCATTTGCACAACTGGTACGAAAACAAACGTATTAGAATTAAGGTGTATCTTAACGGGGAAAAACCGGAAATCAAAACAATTTCGAATATTTTCTTAAGCTCCAATTGGATGGAAAGAGAAACATACGATTTCTTTGGGGTTAACTTCATTGGTCATCCGCAATTGAAACGTATTTTGAATATGGATGAAATGGTTTCTTTCCCTATGAGAAAAGAATTTCCGATGGAAGACAGTGGAAGAACGGATAAAGACGACAGATTCTTTGGAAGAACAACAACAAATTGCTAAATAATTCAACATTATAAATGTCAGAACTATTATTATCACCAGAGCATCGATATGCTAAAATAATTAAGGACAAACTAAACGAAGACGGAAGCGAGCTTTCAGTACTGAATTTAGGCCCTACACACCCGGCTACTCACGGTATTTTTCAAAATATCCTGTTGATGGATGGTGAAAGAATTCTGGAGGCCGAACCCACTATTGGATACATCCACAGAGCTTTCGAAAAAATTGCAGAAAATCGTCCTTTTTATCAAATTACTCCTCTTACAGACCGTATGAACTACTGCTCCTCTCCTATTAATAATATGGGATGGTGGATGACTTTAGAAAAATTACTGGGAATTGAAGTTCCAAAAAGAGCTCAATATCTAAGAGTTATCGTTATGGAACTTGCACGTATTACAGATCACTTAATTTGTAATTCAATTTTAGGAGTTGATACTGGTGCTTATACCGGTTTCTTATATGTTTTTCAGTTTAGAGAAAAAATTTACGAAATCTACGAAGAAATTTGTGGTGCACGTTTGACAACCAATATGGGAAGAATCGGTGGATTTGAAAGAGACTGGTCTCCTGAAGCTTTCAAAAAACTAGATGCTTTCCTTGAAGAATTTCCTGTTGCATGGAAAGAATTCGAAAACTTATTCGAAAGAAACAGAATTTTTATTGACAGAACTGTAAATGTAGGTGCAATCTCAGCAGAGAAAGCAATGGCTTACGGATTTACAGGCCCAAACTTACGTGCAGCCGGAGTTGATTATGACGTCCGTGTTGCACAGCCTTACTCCTCTTACGAAGATTTTGATTTTATTGTTCCTGTTGGAAAATCAGGTGATACTTATGATCGTTTTTGTGTTCGTAATGCAGAGGTTTGGGAAAGTTTAAGCATTATCCGTCAGGCTTTGGACAAAATGCCTCCAGGAAACGAATATCATGCAGAAGTACCGGATTATTATTTGCCTCCGAAAGAAGATGTGTATACTTCAATGGAATCCTTGATTTACCACTTTAAAATTGTAATGGGTGAAGTTCCTGTACCGGTTGCAGAAATTTATCACCCGGTTGAAGGAGGAAATGGAGAAATCGGATTTTACTTAGTGACAGACGGAAGCAGAACGCCTTACAGATTACATTTCAGACGACCTTGCTTTATTTATTATCAGGCTTATCCGGAAATGATCAAAGGCGCATTACTATCAGATGCAATTGTTATTTTATCAAGTTTAAATGTAATTGCCGGAGAATTAGACGCATAAATGAATTATAAATTTTGAGTTATAAATTATAAATGCCAAAAACATTTAGAATTTAAAATTTAAAATTCAAAATAATAAAAAATGGAACGTAAACATTACAAACAAGAAATAAACATGACTGAAGCATTGATGTCCCGCATCAATGAACTGATTAGTCATTATCCTGAAGACAAAAGAAAATCAGCTCTGTTGCCTGTTTTGCACGAAGTGCAGGATGCGCATGATAACTGGCTGAGCATTGAGTTGCAGGATAAAGTTGCCGAAATTTTGCACATCAAACCAATTGAGGTTTACGAAGTGGTTACTTTTTATACCATGTACAACCAAAAACCAATTGGAAAATACATGTTCGAATTTTGCCAGACTTCTTGTTGTTGTTTAAACGGTGCCGAAAATTTAATGGATTATACTTCTGAAAAATTAGGGATCAAAATGGGCGAAACAACTCCGGACGGAATGTTTACCATTGCCGGCGTAGAATGTTTAGGTGCCTGCGGATATGCTCCGATGATGCAGTTAGGCGATTTCTACAAAGAAAAATTGACAGAAGACAAAATCGATCAGTTAATCGCTGATTGCAGAGATGATAAAATAATATTACACGATAAATAAGATGTCAAAAAAAATATTATTAGACAAAATCAATATTCCGGGTATTAAGACTTACGAAGTGTATCGCCAAAACGGTGGTTATGCTTCTGTAGAAAAAGCTTTAAAAACACTTACGCCTGACGAAGTTGTTGAAGAAGTAAAAAAATCAGGAATCAGAGGTCGTGGTGGAGCTGGTTTCCCGGCCGGAATGAAATGGAGTTTTATTGACAAGAAATCAGGAAAACCAAGACATTTAGTTTGCAACGCTGACGAATCTGAACCGGGAACTTTCAAAGACCGTTATTTGATGGAATTTATTCCTCACTTATTGATCGAAGGAATGATTACTTCGAGTTTTGCTCTTGGCGCAAACCTATCCTACATCTACATTCGTGGAGAATACATGTGGGTTTTTAAAATTTTGGAAAAAGCAATCAACGAAGCAAGAGCTGCAGGTTGGTTAGGAAAAAATATATTAGGTACAGGTTACGATTTAGATTTATATGTTCACTGCGGAGCAGGAGCTTATATTTGTGGAGAAGAAACTGCGCTTATTGAATCACTGGAAGGAAAAAGAGGCAATCCTCGTATTAAACCACCATTCCCAGCTGTTTCAGGACTTTGGGCAAATCCAACTGTGGTAAACAATGTTGAAACTATTGCAGCAGTGCCGTGGATTATCAATAATTCAGGTGATGAATATGCTAAAATTGGAATTGGCCGTTCTACAGGAACTAAATTAATCTCAGCTTCAGGACACATCAAAAATCCTGGGGTTTATGAAATTGAATTAGGATTATCTGTTGATGAGTTCATGAATTCTGATGAGTATTTAGGAGGAATGTCTTCAAACAGACCCTTGAAAGCTTTAGTACCGGGAGGATCTTCTGTGCCAATTTTACCGGCTGAATTAATTTTTAAAACAGCAAACGGTGAAGACCGATTAATGTCTTACGAATCTTTGAGTGATGGTGGTTTTGCTACCGGATCAATGTTAGGTTCAGGAGGGTTTATTGTGTACAACGACACATCATGTATAGTGAGAAATACATGGAATTTTGCTCGTTTTTACCACCATGAATCCTGTGGCCAATGTACACCATGCCGTGAAGGAACCGGCTGGTTAGAAAAAATATTACATCGTATTGAAAACGGTCACGGCCGTGAAGAGGATATCGAATTATTATGGAGTATTCAAAGCAAAATCGAAGGAAACACGATTTGTCCGCTTGGTGATGCGGCTTCATGGCCTGTCGCAGCTGCTATTCGTCATTTTAAAGATGAATTTGAGTACCATGTTCGTTTCCCTGAAAAAATAAAACACAGAGATCATTTTGTTGCTGAACCATTTTCGCAAGTAAAACATTTGGTAGGCGGTAAGATAATCGTATAATAAAAATATAAAAGAATTACGAAGTTATATAGTATTAAAGGACAGCAAATCTTTTGAATATCTAAGCTTTCGAGATTCAAATCATTAAGAGAGATGAAAGTAACCATAGACGGTCAAAGTATTGACGTAGAACCAGGAACTACCATCCTGCAGGCTGCACGTATGATTGGAGGAGATCTAGTTCCGCCAGCCATGTGTTATTATTCAAAATTAAAAGGGAGCGGCGGAAAATGCCGTTGCTGTTTAGTTGAAGTTTCGAAAGGAAGTGAAGCCGACCCAAGACCAATGCCAAAACTAATGGCATCTTGTGTAACAGGCTGTATGGACGGAATGGAAGTAAACAGTAAATCTTCTGACCGCGTAACAGAAGCCCGTAAATCTGTAACGGAATTTTTATTGATCAATCACCCACTGGACTGTCCTATTTGTGATCAGGCCGGAGAATGTGATTTGCAGAATTTAAGTTTCGAACACGGGAATCCAAAATCACGTTATATTGAAGAAAAAAGAACGTTCGAGCCAGAAGATATCGGTCCGAATATTCAACTTCATATGAACCGTTGTATTTTATGTCAAAGATGTGTACAAGTTGCAGATCAATTGACAGACAACAGAGTACACGGCGTATTAGACCGTGGTGATCATGCTAATATTTCCACCGGAATTTCTAAAGCAATCGACAATGAATTCTCTGGAAACATGATTGACGTTTGTCCTGTTGGGGCATTAACTGATAAAACTTTCCGTTTTAAATCAAGAGTTTGGTTCAACAAACCTTATAACGCACACAGAGAATGTACGACTCCTGGATGTTGCGGAAAAACTACTGTTTGGATGTTTGGAGGAGAAATTCAGCGTGTTACAGGTCGTAAAGACGAGTACCATGAAGTAGAAGAATTTATCTGTAATTCTTGCCGTTTTGACCACAAAAATGTTAGTGACTGGGTTATTGAAGGACCAAGAGAATTTGAAAAAGATTCTGTTATCAACCAAAACAACTACACTCAAAAACTAGAGAAAGTACAAATTGACACCGAAAAGAATATTCTTTTGGGTAGAGATGTTGACCGTAAAAAAATTAGTATGGCTGAAATTCCGTTGAACACTAACAACAAAAATTCTTAAACATGGTAGATAGTGCATTTATTATAGAGAAAAGCGTTGTTATTGTAGTGGTTTTTGCCGTAACTATGATTATGGCCATGTATTCTACCTGGGCAGAGCGTAAAGTTGCTGCTTTTTTACAGGATCGTGTAGGACCAAACCGTGCCGGATGGGGAGGATTATTACAGCCTCTTGCAGATGGTTTGAAATTATTTTCGAAAGAAGAATTTTTCCCGAATACACCAAATAGATTTTTATTCGTTGTAGGGCCTGCAATTGCCATGAGTACCGCTTTGATGACCAGTGCTGTTATTCCGTGGGGAGACAGATTGCATTTATTTGGAAGGGATATTTTATTACAGGCAACTGATATTAACATTGCATTATTATACTTCTTTGGCGTTGTTTCAGTCGGAGTTTACGGAATCATGATTGGTGGATGGGCCTCTAACAATAAATTCTCTTTGATGGGAGCTGTTCGTGCCGCTTCGCAAATGGTTTCTTATGAAGTTGCGATGGGGTTATCAATGATTGCTTTGTTGATGATGACCGGAACTTTAAGTTTAAAAGAAATCTCTGAGCAACAAGCAGGTTTTTGGAATGACGGATGGTTTACTTGGAACGTTTTCAGCCAACCTTTATCTTTCCTTATTTTCCTTATTTGTGCTTTCGCAGAAACCAACAGAACACCTTTTGATTTGGCAGAATGTGAATCGGAGTTAATTGGTGGTTACCATACTGAATATTCATCTATGAAAATGGGATTCTATTTATTTGCTGAATATGCCAATATGTTTATCTCTGCAACTATTATCTCGGTATTGTTTTTTGGAGGATACAATTATCCGGGAATGCAGTGGATGGTAGAAAATGTTGGAGTAAATACCGCTAACATATTAGGAATAGCAGTTTTATTTGCCAAAATATGTTTCTGGATCTTTTTCTATATGTGGGTACGCTGGACGATTCCGAGATTTAGATATGACCAGTTGATGAATTTGGGATGGCGAATTTTGATTCCGCTTTCTATAATTAATATCATGATTACGGGTGCTGTTATTTTAAGACACGATATCGCAGCCGCTTTAGGATTCTAAAAACCGTAATGCCCTAGCCCTGATAGCAGCGGCATCCTTTTATGGTGGGGTTCACCATAAAAGATACAGCGGATAGCAGGATTAGCTACTAAATAAAAAACGAAATAGATTGGATTTGGTCTAATCATCAAATTGAATCACAAATTATACTTTAAATGTCAATAGAAACTATATCATTATCGGGTAGAAAAAAGTTGGTCTCTAACAAAGAGATGACTTTTTGGGAGCGATTGTATCTTGTGGCGATTGTAAAAGGTTTATTGATTACGATCAAACACTTTTTTAGAAAAAAAGCTACTATTCATTATCCGGAACAAGTACGTGAAATGAGTCCGGTTTATCGTGGTCAGCACCAGTTGAAACGTGATGAACAAGGTCGTGAAAATTGTACTGCCTGTGGATTATGTGCTTTGTCATGCCCTGCAGAAGCGATTACAATGAAGGCTGCTGAGCGTAAAGCAGATGAAAAACACTTGTACAGAGAAGAAAAATATGCTGAGATTTATGAAATTAACATGTTAAGATGTATTTTCTGTGGTCTTTGTGAAGAAGCTTGTCCGAAAGATGCCATCTATTTGACAACTTCAAAAGTATTGGTTCCTTCCAGTTATGAAAGAGAAGATTTTATTTTTGGAAAAGACAGATTAGTGATGCCTCTTGATGTGGCTATCAAAAATGCTCAACTTAATAATGCTAACTAAATGATACATATTCCTGATTTTGCACATGCAACTACTGTTCAAGTTATATTTTGTTTCTTAGCGTTTATCACGGTAATTACTGCTTTTTTGACCATTTTTAGCCGAAACCCAATTCATAGCGCTATTTATTTAGTGATTTGTTTTTTCTCGATTGCAGGTCATTATTTATTGCTAAATGCCCAATTTTTGGCTATCGTACATATTATAGTGTACTCGGGTGCTATTATGATTCTTTTCCTGTTTACGATCATGCTGATGAACCTAAACGAACGTCATCAGGTTCACAGACCGAGGATTACACGTTTGGGTGCGATTGTTTCTTTTTGTTTGATTGTTATTGTACTGATTACAATTTTCATTAACTCAAAACCAATTGTTGGCGAATATGATTCAAGCGGAGAAGATTTTCAATCTATTAAAGTTTTGGGTAAAATATTACTGAACGAATATATGGTTCCGTTTGAATTTGCTTCGATACTGCTTTTGGTAGCGATGATTGGAACTGTATTATTGTCTAAAAAAGAAAAATTAAATAAATAATGGGTAATATATTAAATCAAATAGGTATTGAAAACTACATCTTTTTAAGTGTTGTACTTTTCTGTATTGGTATTTTTGGTGTATTGTACAGACGAAATGCAATTATTGTTTTCATGTCTATCGAAATCATGCTAAATGCGGTAAACCTTTTATTTGTTGCTTTTTCGACTTATCATCAGGATGCACAAGGACAGGTTTTTGTATTCTTTTCGATGGCTGTTGCTGCAGCCGAAGTTGCGGTTGGATTAGCTATTTTAGTTTCGATCTTTAGAAATTTAGGTTCGATTAGTATCGATAATTTAAAAAATTTAAAAGGATAAATGGAAATGGATACCAATTTAGCTTTAGTTTTAGTTTTAGCTCCTTTTTTAGGATTTTTAATCAATGTTTTCTTTGGGAAAAATTTAGGAAAAACAGTTTCCGGAATTATCGGAACCGTTGCCGTAGCAGTTTCTTTTGTGGTTACTCTTTTACTTTTTAATCAAATTACTTCAACTGGAAAAGCCATTCAGGTCACTTTATTTGACTGGATTCAGATTAGTAATATTAACATTAATCTTGGATTTTTATTAGATCAGTTATCCTTACTTTGGCTGCTTTTTGTAACCGGTATTGGTTCTTTGATTCATATATATTCTATCAGTTACATGCATGATGATGAAAATGTGCACAAGTTCTTTTCGTACCTGAACTTATTCATTTTCTTTATGATTACCCTTGTAATTGGAAGTAACTTATTGGTATTATTTATCGGTTGGGAAGGTGTTGGACTTTGTTCGTACTTATTAATTGGATTTTGGTATAAAAACCAGGATTACAACGATGCTGCGAAAAAAGCTTTCATCATGAACAGAATTGGGGATTTAGGTCTTTTGATTGGAATGTTTATTTTAGGATATACTTTTAAAACATTAGACTATACCGAATTAAAACAAACTATTCTAACGATTCATTATGAGCCGCAAATTGCATGGAATGTATCAATTGCAGCATTATGTTTATTTATAGGAGCTTGTGGTAAATCTGCACAAATTCCTTTATATACCTGGTTACCGGATGCGATGGCGGGACCAACTCCCGTTTCTGCATTGATTCACGCAGCTACGATGGTAACTGCAGGGATTTTTATGGTAACGAGATTAAACTTTGTTTTTGATTTAGCTCATGACGTCCAGACTGTAATTGCAATAGTTGGAGCTGTAACTTCATTAGTTGCTGCAACTATTGGTTTAGTTCAGACAGACATCAAAAAAGTATTGGCTTACTCTACAGTTTCTCAATTAGGTTTAATGTTTTTGGCATTAGGATTTGGAGCTTATGAAGTAGCTGTTTTTCACGTAATTACTCACGCTTTCTTTAAAGCTTGTTTATTCTTAGGTTCAGGATCTGTTATTCACGGATTGCACGGAGAACAGGATATGCGTAAAATGGGTGGATTGCGTAAAGCAATGCCAATCACGTTCTGGACCATGTTAATTTCTTCATTGGCAATTTCAGGAGTTCCATTCTTTTCAGGTTTCTTTTCTAAAGATGAAATTTTATTGACAGCTTTCCATCACAGTATTCCATTATATGTTGTTGGCTCAGTTGCTTCAATTATGACGGCTTTCTATATGTTTAGATTAATGTTCTTAACTTTCTTTAAAGAATTTAGAGGAACTGAAGAGCAAAAACATCATTTACACGAAAGCGGTTCCTTAATTACTATTCCGCTTATCATCTTAGCTATTTTAGCAGCTTTTGGAGGATTAATCAGTTTACCTGGACACAGTTGGTTAAATGAATATCTTGCTCCGCTTTTCACGAAAGTAGCCGGCGAAGAACATCATTTAGGCGCAACTGAATATACTCTTATGGGAGTTGCTGTTTTAGGCGGGTTACTAGGGATTTTAATTGCTTACATCAAATATTTCAAACAAGATAATGTTCCTGAATCTGATGAAAATATTACAGGCTTGAGCAAAGTTTTATATAACAAATATTATGTTGATGAAGCTTATGATGCACTGTTTGTTGCTCCGGTAAACTTTTTATCAAAATTCTTTAGGGATTATATTGAAACAGGTTTATCTGCACTTGTTTTTGGATTAGGCAAAGCAACCAATGAGATTGGTTTTCAGGGTAAAAAATTACAAAACGGAAGTGTCGGATTGTATCTTTTTGCTTTTGTTTTGGGTCTTTGCGCCATTGTTTCCTATGTATTTTTAGCTCAATAATTTTATAACTATGAACGTTTCTCTTATATTAATTATTCTTTTAATTGGTGCATTTGTCACTTATTTTGCTGGTGATAAACTGGCATCAAAAGTAGCTTTGTTCTTTAGTTTGACAGCATTGGGCTGTTCTGTTGTCTTGTTGAATCATTTTTTGGCAGGAGAAAACATCAGTTTAATCAACGCCTGGATTACTAAGCCTAAAATTTCATTTGCTTTAAATGCTGATGGTTTAGCAATCGCAATGGTTTTATTAACGGTAGCACTAACTCCAATTATTATATTCTCCTCTTTTGGAAATGAATATAAAAATGCAAAAGGTTTTTATGCTTTGATTTTATTTATGGCTTTTGCAATGACAGGAACTTTCCTTGCTGCAGATGGTCTTTTATACTATATTTTCTGGGAGTTAGCATTAATTCCAATTTACTTTATTGCTCTCATTTGGGGGAATGGCGATGCTGAAGAACGCAGAAAAGCAGTGGTTAAATTCTTTATTTACACTCTTGCCGGATCCTTATTCATGTTAGTGGCTTTTATTTATTTATCTCAAAAAGCAAACGGAAGTTTCTTAATTGAAGATTTATACAAAGTAGAATTATCCGTTTGCGAACAGCTTTGGATTTTCCTGGCTTTCTTTTTAGCTTATGCTATTAAAATTCCAATTATTCCTTTCCACACCTGGCAGGCAAATGTTTACCAAAAAGCACCAACTGTTGGAACTATGCTTTTATCAGGTATCATGCTTAAAATGGGATTGTACAGCGTTATCCGCTGGCAATTGCCAATTGCACCTTTTGCTGCTAAAGAATTAATGAATATTATTATCGGTTTGGGAATTGCGGGTGTCATCTATGGATCAATTGTAGCTTTAAGACAAAAAGATGTAAAGAAATTATTAGCATACTCCTCTCTTGCTCACGTGGGATTAATTGCGGCAGGATCTTACACTTTAACCCTTGATGGCTTACGCGGGGCAGTTTTACAAATGATCGCTCACGGTTTTGTGGTGGTTGGATTATTCTTTGCTGCCGAAATCATTTTTAGAAGATTTGCTACAAGAGATATTACTGAATTAGGCGGAATACGTATTCAGTCCCCTAAATTCACTTCGATGTTTTTAATTCTGGTATTGGCTTCAGTTGCGTTACCGGGAACTTTTAACTTCGTAGGTGAGTTTACCGTTTTATACAGTCTTTCTCAAATTAATGTGTGGTTTGCAGTTTTGGGTGGAACCACGATTATTTTAGGAGCTTATTATATGCTTAAAATGTTTCAAAATGTAATGTTGGGTGAAGCTAATGCTAAAACTTTTTCTGATGTTACTCTTAACGAAGGAATTTCACTGGTTGTAATTATTGGCATTTTATTGTTCTTTGGATTGTATCCAAAACCAATTACTGACTTAATAACACCAAGTTTAGAAACGATTTTAAACGTTATCAATAAAAATTAATATTTTAAATAAAAATAAATTAGGGCATCGCCAGTTTTAGATTTCCTAAATCAAAAAAGCAAAAATGAATACATTAATAGCAATTACAGGATTGGGTATTTTCTGCCTATTATTTGAAATTCTTAATTTAAGGAAAGCCATTGTTCCGATAACAATTGTTGGATTATTGGCTGTTCTGGCACTTAATTTTTCAGAATTTGGATCAACAGAAAGTTACTACAACAATATGATTACAGTGAGTAAGTTTTCTACTGCTTTTTCATCATTATTTATTGTATTGACTATTTTTCTTGTTGCCTTAAGCCATAATTTTTACGAAAATCATCAAAATAAAATTTCAGATTTTGTTGCTATAAAAGTTTTTTTATTGGCTGGAGCAGTAGCAATGGTTTCTTTTGGAAATTTAGCCATGTTCTTCTTAGGTATCGAAATACTTTCTATTTCTTTATACATTCTGGCAGCAAGTGAGCGCTTAAATTTAAAAAGCAACGAAGCAGGAATGAAATACTTTTTGATGGGTTCATTTGCTTCAGGAATTATCCTTTTTGGAATTTGTCTGATTTACGGGGCAATGGGAAGTTTTGATGTAGTGGAAATAAGTGAATATTCTTTATCTGCAGAATTGCCAATCTGGTTCCCTATCGGAATGATTTTACTAACTGTAGGTATGTTGTTTAAAGTTGCCGCAGTTCCTTTTCACTTCTGGGCACCTGATGTGTACGAAGGCTCACCGGCTTTAACAACTGCCTTAATGAGTACATTGGCAAAAGTAGTAGCTATTGCAACACTTTATAAATTAATAGCTGGGCTAAATTTAATTTCATCTCTTGAAAATCAGGAGCTTTTAGGAACTTTTGAAACTATAATTGTTATCATTTCAATTGCTTCTATGACTGTCGGAAATATAATGGCATTACGTCAGGTTAATGTAAAACGTATGTTGGCTTTCTCAGGAATTTCTCATGCAGGTTTTATGTTAATGACTTTCTTAACTGTTGCAACTTCTGCAGGAGTTTTATTGTACTATACTGCAGCTTATGCTTTGGCTGGTATCGCAGCTTTTAGTGTAATTTTATACGTATGCAAAAATCAGGACAATGAAGATATTACCAACTTTCACGGTTTAGGAAAAACAAATCCGTTGTTGGCTGCAATCCTTACTGCTTCTTTACTCTCAATGGCAGGTATTCCAATTTTTTCAGGTTTTTTTGCAAAACTATTTTTATTCAATCAAACCATTCAGGCTGGTCATATTACTTTAGTTATTGTAGCCGTTATTAATTCTATTATTAGCGTTGGTTATTATTTTAAATTGATATTAGCTATGTATTCAAAAGAGCCTAATCAGGAGCGTAGCGGAAAACCATTCCTTATTTATGCTGTTGCCATCATTTCAATTGGTTTAAATATTGCGTTAGGTTTGTTCCCTTCATTAGTTTTAGATTTATTGAATTAAAAATTTCAATTCTTATAATTACAAATCCATCAGAAAAATTTCTGATGGATTTTTTATTTTAATCAATAATTTGTGATAAAAAATGATGTTAAAAATTTTATCCAAACCTGCAGACTTCAAAAAAACTACCTATATTTGATTACAATTAAATGTATTAAAATATGAACTTCAATTCGAAAAATCCATTTTTAAGTAACAAGCGTTTTTCATCAAATGCTGTTTCTAAGTCTTCTGAGCAAGTACACGGAGCACAGATTATCGATTACAATCAGGAAATGACTATATCCGGTACTATAAATAAAACAGCCATTTTATTCTTACTGTTATGTGCCGGAGCAATTTTAACATGGTGGATGGCATTTAATGGAATGAATGCAATGTTACCAACTATTGGAGGCGCCATTATAGCCCTTATTTTGGTAATAATTTCAGCATTCAAACCTCAGGCCTCTCCTTATTTAGCTCCAGGTTACGCTATATTTGAAGGGTTGTTTATTGGAGGAATCTCCGCTATTTTTGAAGCAAAATTTCCAGGAATTGTATTAAATGCTGTAGGAGCGACCTTAGTCACTTTTTTAGTTTGTCTGGGTCTATATAAATTTAAAATCGTAAAAGTAAATGAGCAATTTAGATCAATAGTTATTGCTGCAACATTGGCGATTGCAACTTATTATTTAATTTCCTGGATAGTTTCAATGTTTACCAGCTTTACTCCTGTTCATCATGGAAATTCATTGATGAGTATCGGAATTAGTGTTTTTGTAATCATTGTTGCTGCCTTAAACTTATTTTTAGATTTTGACCAAATCGAAAAGGGTGTTCAGCAAAGAATGCCAAAATTCATGGAATGGTATGGCGCTATGGGATTAGTAATTACATTAGTTTGGCTATACATAGAGTTCCTTAGATTATTGTCAAAATTTGCAAGCAGAGATTAACTTTTTTCTCAATAAAAAAAGGGCCTTTTGAAATTCAAAAGGCCCTTTTTTATGCTGCTTTTTCAAATGCTATAAAATGTGACAATTCGCCTTTCAAATTAAAAACAGGGAAACCATGAATTGTACAGTCATAAGTTTTTCCGTTTTTTTTATAATTCAAAATTGTCTTTTCAAAAGGAATTTGTTTTTTTATTGCTGTTCTGATTTCCCCTAATATTACACTTGAAGTTTCCGGTCCCTGAAACATCTTTGGTAATTTTCCAATCACTTCCTTTTCTGTATAACCTGTCATTTTACAAATTCCCTCTGAAGCAAAAATTATTTTTTGTTCTAAATCGGTAATTAAAACAACCTCATCTTTCATTCGTTCATTTATTCCTAAATCAGTTATATTCCATTTAAATTGGCTGGAAATACGTTGTATTTTTTTTACATCCGAAGAGAAAGTTTTCAGTTCATTTAAAGATTCATAATGAAAATCCCAACAAAGTATCGGAACTGAATTGCAATTTAAATTTGCTTCAGATTCAGTAAAAAACGCTCTATAATGATTAACAGAATTCATAAAAAAAAATTATATCTAAAATTAGCTAAAAAAATTGTACTGCTTAGCTTTTTATTCACTTAATGATTTTTTAATCTAATTAAAAAGCAAATTTTAACTGAACAACTACCGATTTTTTTTGTTCTGTATTTAGATTACTCAAAGAAATCCCCAATAATCTGACAGAATCTTTCATTCGTTCCTGATACAATAACTCTTCAACCGTTTCAAGAATTAAGCTTTTATCAGAAATAAAATAAGGCAGTGTTTTACTTCTGGTTTGCTGTGTGAAATCGCTGTATTTAATTTTAAGTGTGACCGTTTTTCCTGAAACATTGTGCCTTTTTAATCGCTTTTCCAACGAAACAGCTATTTTTTCGAGTTGTTCCAGCATAAAAATTTCCGATGTAAGATTGACATCAAAAGTATGTTCTGAGGCAACAGATTTGGTATTCCGTGAAGGTTTTACTTCGCTGTTATGAATTCCCCTAACAACGTAAAAATAAAATTTTCCTGATTTTCCAAAGTGCTTTTCTAAAAACTCAAGTGATTTGCTTTTCAAATCTAATCCTGTAAAAATCCCCAGTTGGTACATTTTTTCTGTCGTCACTTTCCCGACCCCATAAAATTTCCGAATGGGTAATTCTTCTAAAAAAGGAATTACTTCATCAGGGTTTACCGTTTTTTGACCATTAGGTTTATTGTAATCACTCGCAATTTTAGCTACGAATTTATTTATAGAAATTCCTGCAGAAGCAGTGATTCCAACTTCATTCAAAATTCGTAATCTGATTTCCTGAGCCAATAAGGATGCGCTTGGATTTCCTTTTTTATTCTGAGTTACATCAAGATAGGCTTCATCAAGCGAAAGCGGCTCCACCATATCTGTGTATTCATGAAAGATTTTATGAATCTTGGAAGAGATTTCTTTGTAACGATCAAAACGAGGCCGGACAAATATAATTTCGGGACAATATTTTTTGGCCAAAACACCACTTATAGCACTTCTGACACCAAATTTTCTGGCTTCATAGCTTGCTGCAGAAACTACTCCCCTATTCTCTGAGCCACCAACAGCAATGGGTTTTCCACGCAAAGCAGGATCATCCATTTGCTCTACCGAAGCATAAAAAGCATCCATATCGATGTGGATTATTTTTCGATGAATTGGAGTTTCAGACATAATACAAATTTAAAGAAGAACAGGTAATCTGAGCTATCAAAACTGATCAAATGTTTTTTAGGAAATTGAAATTTTTATTTAATTCCTGATAAAAACATTTTTTCAGCATCAAAAGAACAAATAACCATATTTAAAATATCTTAATAAATTAAGTATTAATTTTAATTATTTAAAAAAATAACGATAAAAAAAATAAAATAAGTTTTTTTATATATCTATAATTGCGAAAAATATTTTTATATATTTGCTGTACAGAAATGAATTACACCTGACATTTCGGTAAAGTGAATTGAAAATCACAAGCAGAAAAAAAATTAAATATCATGAAAGAAAGGCATGAGTTCATAAGAAATAAATCATAATGGACTCGGCATATCTATAAATACTATCAGAAAACAAAAAGCTCGCATATAATAGATGCAAGTATTTTGGGTTCATGATGAACTATCTAAACCAAAAAACCAATTGACCAAATTAAATCACCTTCCCCCGGTGATTTTTTTTTGACTTTTTTTGAGATTTATTTTATGTGATTTACACAATTCAATAATCTTGAAACTAAGAATAATGCATCATTACCTGAATTCGAAACAGGAGAGGTAGCCTCGATTACGGCTTCTAATCTGAAATGGGAAAATTGTTTTATCAGAAAAAAATTAATTACCTTTTAGCCGTTAGATTATATATGCTACTATAAATTCTAAAATATTTACTGTACTAAAAAGCTAATAAATAATTGTTGCTTTTTCTAAAATTAGATTTGGATTATTCTCCCGAAGTGAAATTTCAAATATCCAAACGACATATAATCCTAATCGATTATACTTAAAAAAACATTAGATGTTTTATTTTTACAACCTCATTACCAAAGAGTTTTAAAAAAAAATAGGGTGGTTTTGTATATTTAATAAATTAAATATTACTCGATTTATATCCTAAAATTGATTATATTGTTCCTAAATTCTTACAAAAATTTACAGACTATGAAAACTAATTCGGCGTTGATTATTGGGCATCCGGGACATGAATTACGAGCTTTCAAAATATTAAAAGACTTAAAACCTGACGTATATATTCTAACAGATGGTTCCGGGCAAAACAATGACTCCAGATTACATCAGTCTATAAAACTAATAGAATCTTTGGGTGCCACTTACAAATATTCCTTCATTCCTTTTTCTGATAAAGAAATATATAATATTATTCTTTCGGGCGACCTTGATAAAATTAAACAAATTAAAAAACAGCTTTTAATTTCAGTAAAAGAAAATAACTACAGTGAAATATATGGTGATGCACTAGAGGGCTTTAATCCTACTCATGATATTTGCAGATATATTATTAATGGAATTGTTGCTGAAATGGAAAAAGACAATCCCAAAAAACCGATTCTAAATTATGATTTCCTACTTGACAAAATACCGGATATGTTATCACAAAAAGAAAACAATTTGTCTTTTGAGCTTTCGCCAACGGAATTAGAAATGAAAATAAAGGCTGCCCTAGATTATCCCGAATTAAAAGCAGAGGTTGAAATGGCTATTGAGCGTTTTGGAGTTTCATCTTTTTCATGGGAATTGTACAGCAGAATTACAGATTTGAATCAAATAATCAACTGGAAAAACCCTTTTCCTTATTATGAAGAAATTGGAAGAAAGAGGGTAGTTTCAGGTGCATATAAAAACTGTATTGAATTTGAGAAACACATTAAACCTATTGCTGAAATTTGTTTAGCAACAACCGTATTTAATTAAATGAATATTTTAATCATAAATTTTATTTTAAATACACCATCGGGTACAGAAACCTACGTGTACGAATTAGCCATAGAATTACACAATCGCGGACATCATGTTGAAATATTTACTTTATTAAAGGGTGATTTAGCAAAATCTCTAATAGATTATGGAATACATGTTTCTACAGATTTAAAAAAAATAAAAAAGAAGCCCGATTGTATACATGCCCATCATAATAT
Organism: Flavobacterium chungangense LMG 26729; assembly: GCF_000735715.2. Taxonomy (NCBI): domain Bacteria; kingdom Pseudomonadati; phylum Bacteroidota; class Flavobacteriia; order Flavobacteriales; family Flavobacteriaceae; genus Flavobacterium; species Flavobacterium chungangense. Next base: position 297,242 of record NZ_JASY01000002.1, on the reverse strand, counting down.
AACAACTCTCAAAACTGCGGGCTTTTTTAAAAAGACTCCAATTGTATATTTTATCCATGACAGAACACATTTTCATGATTATCCATTTAGACATCCTAATATTTTAAAATATGTTGCAGTCGATTATAATTGTAAAGACCGTTATTTAGAAAATGGATTTGAAGATAATGATATTGAAATAATTTATAATTGGGCAAATTTATCCCGCTTTAAACAACGCAAAACTATTTCAGAAACTCCCAAAAAAGCTTTGGCATTTTCTAATTATATGTCACAAACACATATTTTTCCTTTTATAAAAGAAGCCTGTTTATCTGAAGGTATCGAAATTGACCTAGTAGGTAGTGGCAATGGAAATGCTACTACAAGTCCGGAAAAAATCCTTGAACAATATGACATTGTATTTGGGAAAGCAAAGGCAGTAATAGAAGCCATGGCTACAGGTGCAGCCGTAATTGTATGTGATTTTAGAGGATTGGCAGAGTTTGTAACACCCGAAAACATGTTTCATTACAGAAAATATAATTTTGGGATGAAACTTATGACTAATACTATACAAACCGATTTGATTGTTCGTGAAATCAGGAAATATAATCCTGAAAATATATTAAAAGTCTCTAACTTTATCAGAGAAGAAGCTGATTTTATGTCAATAGTCTCCCAATTAGAAAACACCTATTTAAAGGTAATTAAAGAGTATGATAATAAAAAAAGAGGAAAATATAAAACCAGTTATTATAATTATCTAACCATTAGAAAAATTACTTTTATATTGGTGATGAAAATTCGATTAAATTATCATTTTCCAAAAAGCTATGCCTTCATTAAAAAAGTACTACATAATTTAAAATAAGAAATGAATAATAACCTTGTACTCGTTTGTATTCTCACTACTGTTATCCATTTTATAAGTATTATTAGTTTATCATCAAAAATAGTAGGTACAAGAACACGCAGAGTCGCATCTTCTTCTTCTATTTTTAATATTATTGCCCTTACAGCCCAATTTTCAGGCAGTATACAAGCACCTTTGTTAACAAAATCTATAGAAAACACAATTATATCAGGCTTGGAACCCAATGAATTTTTGTTTAGGAGCATTATTTTTTGTGCCACTTTAGGATGCGCTTTGGGTGCATTTGCTATTCCCACCACACATCGATTTATGGCAAAGGGAGTTCAGGCACTTTATGAAAACAATTCAATTATAGGAGTATTAATGAAATCTTTCCAAAAAAAGACATTTTATCATTTTAAAGAAAGTGTATCTCTACCCCAAAAAGAAAATTTTACCCGATTAAAACAATATAAAGATTTATACTTAAAACTAATTTTTATGAATATATTGGTTTATAGTTTTATCACTGTTAGTGTGTTATCCTGCCTCTATGCGGGCTATCTTAATCCTAATCTTCGAACAACTTCATTATCACTGAGTGGAATTGCAGTTGGCCTGGGATCTGTTGGCATGTTACTTTTTATAGAACCTTATCATGGCACGCTTACAGATAAAGTAATTGATGGCACCGTTAAAGAAGCATACTTTAGAAGGCATTTAACCTACATTATAATTGCAAGAATTCTTGGAACCATATTGGGTCAGCTTCTTTACATCCCATTGGCCTGGATAATTGTTACCATTGCAGAGAGATTATAATCACTTACTCTTCAAACAACTCCATCAATTCCAAAGCCCGTTTTATTGATTTTACATTATCAAAAGTCAATAACAAACGTAATCCGTTTACGGTTTGTTTTTCTTTCATTTTACAGAGTGAACTTTGTTTTTGTACAAAAGTTAAAACGTTTCTGAACTTAGAAGACTGATAATAATCGGATTGCTGATCAGATACAAAGTAGCCAATCATTTTGCCCTGTTTTAGAACTAATTTCTCAATTCCGACTTTTGTGGCAATCCATTTTATTCGAATACTGTTTAATAAAGCAACTGCAGGTTTTGGCAATGGTCCGAAACGATCTATTAGTTTTCTTTCGTATTCTTTTAATCCGGCTTCGTCTTTTATAGCGCCCAATTCGTTGTATAAAACCAAACGCTCTGAAACGTTGTTGATATATTCATCCGGGAATAATAATTCGAAATCGGCATCGATTTGAATGTCTTTTACATATTCTTTTGTATCGATATCATTTTCTTCCGGATATAAATCTTTGAATTCGTTTTCCTTCAATTCTTCGATGGCTTCGTTCATTATTTTTTGGTACGTGTCAAAACCAATTTCATTAATGAAACCGCTTTGTTCTCCACCCAACAAATCTCCTGCACCACGAATCTCCAGATCTTTCATCGCAATGTTGAAACCACTTCCTAATTCACTGAATTGCTCCAAGGCCTGAATACGTTTTCTAGCATCTTCAGTCATGGATGAATACGGCGGACAGATGAAATAACAGAACGCTTTTTTGTTGCTTCGACCTACACGACCACGCATTTGATGCAAATCTGATAATCCGAAATTGTTGGCATTGTTGATGAAAATTGTGTTGGCATTTGGAACGTCCAATCCGCTTTCGATAATTGTGGTTGCTACCAAAACATCAAAATCTCCGTTCATGAAACCTAACATCAATTCTTCGAGTTTTGCTCCCTCCATTTGTCCGTGACCAATTCCAACTCTTGCATTTGGCACCAAACGCTGAATCATCCCTGCCACTTCTTTGATATTTTCGATTCGGTTATTGATAAAGAAAACCTGTCCGTTGCGCTGAATTTCATATGAAATTGCATCACGAATTGTTTCTTCGTTAAAACCAACTACATTCGTTTCAATTGGATAACGATTTGGAGGAGGCGTTGTAATTACTGATAAATCACGTGCTGCCATTAACGAAAACTGAAGCGTCCTCGGAATTGGTGTTGCTGTTAACGTCAGCGTATCGACATTTGCAGCAATAGTTTTGAGTTTATCTTTTACGTTTACACCAAACTTTTGTTCCTCATCGACAATTAATAAACCCAGATCTTTAAAAACCACATTTTTGTTGACTAATTGATGTGTTCCGATGACGATATCGAGTTTCCCTTCGGCCAAATCTTTTAAAGTCTGCGATTTTTGTTTGGCAGTTCTAAATCGATTTAAGTAACCAATTGTGACCGGCATATCTTTTAATCGTTCTGAAAAAGTTCTGTAGTGCTGATAGGCCAAAATTGTGGTCGGAACCAAAACGGCTACCTGCTTGCTGTTGTCAACTGCCTTAAAAGCAGCACGAATCGCAACCTCTGTTTTACCAAAACCTACGTCTCCACAGACTAAGCGGTCCATAGGACGATCACTTTCCATGTCGGCTTTTACTTCTGCTGTCGATTTGGTCTGGTCCGGAGTGTCTTCATAAATAAACGAGCTTTCTAATTCGTTTTGAAGATAACTGTCCGGCGCAAACTGAAAACCTTTCTCCAAACGGCGTTTTGCATAGAGCTGAATCAAGTTGAAGGCAATATGTTTAACGCGTGCTTTGGTTTTCTGTTTTAAAACTTTCCAGGCGTTCGATCCAAGTTTGTAAATTTTTGGAGGCGTTCCGTCTTTTCCGTTGTATTTCGAGATTTTATGAAGCGAGTGGATACTCACATATACAATATCATTATCGGCATAAACCAGTTTTATAGCTTCCTGCGTTTTTCCCTCAACCTGAATTTTCTGCAATCCGCCAAACTTCCCAATTCCGTGATCGATATGCGTTACATAATCACCAACTGAAAGTGCCGTTAATTCTTTTAAAGTGATATTCTGCTTTTTCGAATAACCGTTTTTGATGTTGAATTTATGATAACGCTCAAAAATCTGATGATCGGTATACGCCGTAATCTGATTTTCTTCATCAATAAAACCCTGGTACAAAGGCAGTACAATAGTATGATATTGTTTTCGGATGTTCTCTGAATTGGCTTCGTCTAAGCTTTCAAAAATATCATGGAAACGTTTTGCCTGCGTTTCATTTGAACAGAACAAATAATTTTTGTATCCGTTAAAATGATTGTCGCTCAGATTGTTCAGCAGCAAATCAAATTGCTTATTGAACGAGGGCTGTGGCTGAATATGAAATTCGAATTTCTTAGCTGTTTTATAAACCGGTTTTGACAATTCTACAACAGAAAAACCCAAAGAACGCTTTATAAATGAAGCCTGATTTAAAAACAATTGTTCCGGCGCTGCGTGTTTTATTTCTTTGGACAATTTCTCAAAAGCTTCTTCAGCCCTTGCGAATTGTTTGTCTAATTGACTAAAAAGCCCTTCTGTATTTTGAATAAAAATAACAGTACTTTCCGCAATATAATCTAAAAAGCTTTCGCGATTTTCCTGAAAAAGTTTGTTTTCGACATTCGGGATAATCGTAATTTTTTTATGTGTTTCTACCGATAATTGTGTTTCTACATCAAAGCTTCTGATACTGTCTACTTCGTTGCCAAAAAACTCAATTCGGTACGGATGATCGTTTGAGAAAGAGAATACATCGACAATTCCCCCACGAACCGAAAATTCTCCGGGTTCTGTAATGAAATCAACCCTTTTAAATTCATATTCAAATAAAACTTCGTTGATAAAATCAATCGAAATTTTATCGTTCAAGGCTACTTTTAAAGTGTTTTTATCAAGTTCCCTTCTCGTAACCACTTTTTCAAAAAGCGCTTCCGGATAGGTAACAATTACAGCTGGTTTTTTTCTGGAATTGATTCGGTTTAAAACCTCAGCGCGAAGCAAGACATTTGCATTATCGGTTTCATCAACCTGGTACGGACGTCTAAATGAAGCCGGATAAAACAAAACATCCTGCTCTCCGATCATTTGTTCCAGATCATTCAGGTAATACGCAGCTTCTTCTTTATTGTCTAAAACAATCAAAAAAGGCAGTTCGGTTTTCTTAAAAACAGAACGGATTATAAATGAAACCGCAGAACCAAGTAATCCTGAAAGATTCATTTTTATTTGATTCCCTTCCAGTAAACTTGTTGCGATCTGCTCAGCTTTTGGCAGATTATCGTAGGTTGTATATAAGGCGTTTTTACTCAACTTTAGGTAAATTTTTATCTATTGGTGGCATCGAATTCGGGATTGCTCGTGTAGTATCTAACATTCTCAAGAAATCTGACTCTCCTTCTTCTTGTGGAATTTTGCTTTTTTCAACAATTTTATCCATTTGTCTTTCTAATGAAATTAACTCTTTATTGATTTCGCCAATTAAAAAAGTAACTTTTTCATCCGGAATTTTATCTAAATGAATAAACAAATCCATCATCTTCACTTTTGTAATCAAAATAGAAATTCGACTTCTGATTTGAGGCTGATTGAATTGTGCCGGAATATTATTGTTTAATGCCATTGCTTTTTTGGCAATCGCAGCAGATTTTTTTTGAAATGCTCCAATAGTTTTCTTTGGCTTTCCGTCTAATTCTTTTAAAAATTCACCCCATTCTTTCCAATCATTTACATTTTTTTCTGAAACTTCGTTAATAGGTTCGTCAATAAACGACCAGCCTTTATCTATATTATTAAAAATGATTTCCTTTTTTTTGGCTTCCTTTTTATTTTCAGCTATACGTCTTTCATTTTCATCCTGACATGAATTCAATATGAAAGCAAAAAGCAGAAGAAGAGATATTTTGTATTTCATTTTATAAAACATTAAGCTACAAAGTTACAAGTAAATTTTACAATTATGAATTTTGAATTACAAGCATTTTGTTAAGTTTAAGAAAAGCACATCAGAACGAATTATATAAAAATAAATATTATTTGTTATTAAATTCATAATTTAACATTCTAAAAAGCACTATAATTTACGAATAAACTATATTTGTTCTTTAAAATCTATTCAAATGAATCCAAAAATATTAATTATTGGTGCTTGTGGTCAAATTGGAACAGAGCTGACTCAGAAACTTCGTAAATTGTACGGAACCGACAATGTAATTGCTTCTGATATCCGAAAATTAAATACAGATGTGGTTAATTCAGGCCCATTTGAAGTAATTAATGCTTTGGATTTTAACCAGATTGAGCATCTTGTAGAAATTCATCAGATTACTGATATTTATTTAATGGCAGCCCTTTTATCGGCTACCGCTGAAAAAAATCCTGCTTTTGCCTGGGATTTGAATATGAATTCCTTATTTCATGTTTTGAATCTGGCGAAAGCAAAAAAAATAAAAAAGATATTCTGGCCATCCAGCATTGCTGTTTTTGGACCTACAACCCCTAAAGAAAATACACCTCAATATACCATTATGGAACCTTCAACAGTTTACGGAATTAGTAAACAAGCCGGCGAAAGATGGTGCGAATATTACCATAACATTTACGGAGTTGATGTTAGAAGTATTCGTTATCCTGGTTTAATCAGCTGGTCAACACCTCCGGGTGGAGGAACTACAGATTACGCCGTAGATATTTTTTACAAAGCTATTGCTGATAAAAAATACGAGTGCTTTTTGTCATCAGAAACCAAAATGCCGATGATGTATATGGATGATGCAATTGATGCTACGATCAACATCATGAAAGCTCCTGCTGAAGAAATCAAAATACATTCGTCTTATAATTTAGCAGCGATGAGTTTCACACCAACTGAAATTGCTGCTGAAATCAAAAAACACATTCCGGAATTTGAAATTACTTACAATCCGGATTTCCGTCAAAAAATTGCGGACAGCTGGCCTGCTAGTATCGATGATGCTGATGCCAGAAAAGACTGGGGCTGGAATCACAAATTTGATCTGGAATCTATGACCAAAGATATGCTCGAGCATTTGGGCTAATTTCAAAATTAAAACAAAAAAATACCGAAGTTAAAAACGCTTCGGTATTTTTATATGTTTTTTTCTAAAACTCAAATTCTCCAATCAGAATTTTACTGTCGCTTTCGCGCTTATTTTCTTTCTGACTCTGGAAAACAGCAATTTTTCGTTCTTGCCTTCCATCAGAATAGTACAAATATACTTCTGCCATCACAGTTGCCGGACCGGAAAGAATATTTTGTCTCTCTCCGAAAAAATTGGTTTTAATTTTATATTTACCTTTTATGGCTTTTTTTAGTAAAAACTGTTCAGGACCAAAACCCTGAGTGAAATCATTACTTAATCTGCCTCCAATTTCTGTAGATTTATGAGAATAGGAACAATCTTCCCCCCTCGGATCTGTAATCCATAGGTCTATATCTGTATTGTCTTTATTCCAGTTGATTACAACACGAATGTCTATAGGTAGATTTGCTTTTAAACGATTATCTATTTTACTGGCATCAACATTTTTATTCTGGCTCAGGATATTATTAATTTCCATAATCAAAATCTCCTCTATACCATTGTCTCTTACTGAAATTTCATCGGTATATTCCTGATACAGCATGGATTTATATACATTAAGAGCCTCCTGAGGTTTTTTATTATCAATCAGGGCCAATGCATAATCTCTGTGACTTTGAGAATCGAACGGCCTCCATTCCAGAATTTTCTGGGTAATCCACAATTCTTTTTCATAATTGCCTCTCTGTTTTAGCAGATAATATATCGTTTTGTATAATTCTTCATTCTCCAGATCAAGCTCTGCTAATGTACTTAAAACTTTTAAAGAAAGCGCTTTATCTCCTTTTTTGAACAACAATTTAGAGATGTCAAAATAATAGGTTACCTGCTTTTCATATTTTGAACGGTTTTCAAGATATTTTTGGTAAATCAGCTCAGAGGACTCCAGATTTTGAAAATCTTTCATATACTCTTCTTTGCTTTCTACATCTACCAAAGTTATTTTGCCTTTTGCTTTAACTTCCGCTTGCGCAACAGCTCTATCTTCAACAATGCTTTCAGCATTATAACCCGCAGAAACAGGTACAGATGATTGATTTTTGTTAGCAGATTCACTTACCATTTGTTTAGAAATCTTAGGATACTGCTTTTTTTCGACAGGTTTAAACTCCGTATTCCACCAGGCCGTTAGTTCGCGGGTTATATCAAAAGATTTAGACAGAAGGTTTTTTCTTCTTTCTAAAATCTCTTTTTTATTTCTTGAAACGATTTTGTTGTATTCAGATAATAATTCCTGAGGGGGTGTGATGCTGTATCGCACATAATCATTGACATCATCCAATACAATAAGACTGGTGTTCTTACTTACCACCCCAAACTGTTCGCTCAGATTTCTGATTTCATCACGGTTTTGAGTCGAATTGAGTTCAAGATCATTGATTTTTCTTTGCGCCCAAAATTGTGCAATTGGCCAGTTTTCTACCCGAACAGCTGTATTAAAATCTACAGGTATTTCAAAGTTTTTATTTCCTACAGAAAAAAGAGCGGTCAGCTTACCCAAATTTAAAGACGAGATTCCAAATATATTGACTGGCTCATTTACTGCCGTTCCAATATTTGGATATAACTCCTGAATATTAGCATTTTCTTTAAATCCTAAAAATTTAACCGGAAGTTTTTTGTAGGTTTTCAGCGCCGATTGAGTGTCTAATTCATTAAGATTAATAAAATTTCCTCCTGATTGCGATGCTAAAAGTTTAAGCAGGTTAAAGTCGGAAGTAGGCGTACTTACAATACTGTTAAGCGGTTTCTTGAATTTTAAAGTCAAATCACCAAAATTTGAAATTCCGTCAGAAAATAAAAGGTATTCTTCTACTCCTGGAATTTCTTTTAATGCACCAAAGTCAGTTCCACCATCGTATTTCAGGTCAACAATTCTATTTTTTAATGCACTCCAGTTTCCTCCGGAAATTGTAAATTCTTCTGTCTTTTCCAGAATATTATTCAATAGAACTAATGATACTGAAACATCTTTATTACTGAAAAAAAAGGCAGTCAGAAAGTCCAGTTCTTTTTGATGGTCTCTCTTTGATCCACTGAATGAATTATCCCAAATAATGGCAATTTTATTAGATTTCGGCTTTTCCTTCACAGGGAAATCCATAGAAACACTGGCTGCAAAATAAGATTTGTCATCAGAAGCTTTCTGCAGCAAAACACTGAAAGATTGATTTGCTTTTGGAATGGCTACTTTAAGACTTTCATTTGGGGTAAAGTTTTCTTTACTAATCTCAGCAACCCATTGATTTCCTTGTTTCTGAAAAGCAAAACTTCCATCCGGTTTCTCCGTGATTTTGGGAGTTATGAGACTTTCATTAACCAACACTTTCAGATTAAATTTTGGAATGCTAACTGCATTGGCAAAACTTAAAAAATAGTGATAATCTGAAGCAGAATTTTTTAGTTCCTGATGATAGGTAATCTTAATGGTTCTGCTGCCTTGCGCAGGAATCGGATAAATTCTTGTACGGAAATTATTTCCTCCTACTTTTTCAATAATCCCGGGATCTATATTTCTTTTTTCAATACTTTCAAATACCTCCTTAGCCCGTTCTTTAGGAACAGGAACTGCATCTCTTAATTTTCCGTTGATATCTAAAGCGTAGCCGCTTATGCTCACTCCTTCAGGTAACGGAATCGTAAGTTTGCCTTCTAAAATTCTGTCCCCCGGATTGTAAAATGTGTAAATGGCTGTTGTTGTGGCAAGATTCCCCAAAATTTTGGTTTCAATTTTTGCTTCCTGCAGAATGACCGGATGTTTTTTTAGATTTTCTACATCCAGAGTTGGGATTTGAGAAAAAACTGCACTAAATACCATTAATGCACATATAGTAAAAAGTTTATTCATATTAAAAAAAGTGATTTTTTATTTGATTACAAAGGAGAAAAACTAATAAATTCTTAAGAGGTTCTAATTAGAAAGTTCGAATATGTTTAGCAACAATTCCAAAATTAAAACCCTGTACCTCATCTACTCCGCTGAAATTGACCGCAATCAACTGACCACATTCATTAAATACCGGTGCGCCGCTGGCACCATGTGTCGAAGTGATGCTGTATTGAATTTTATTCCCGTCTGATTCTTTACTTATTTTACCATCATAAAGCTGCACTTTTATACCTGAATTTGTCTTTGCCAAATCCATCCCTAAAGGATAGCCCACCATTATTGCTTTTTGTCCCGGATTTAAAGAAGCGTCATCATCGACTGCATTGTCAAGATTGATGATGTTTACAACACTTTCCGGGGTTTTATGATCTGTTAGTCGTACAATGCCTAAATCAATATTGGTGTCTTCTGAAATTTTTTCGATCTCGCAACTAAGCCATTGGTCATCCGAATCATGAAGTGCTACCGCAATATCTACCGTTTTTACATATACCTCAATATCTTCTTTCGATACATATTCTTTAACCGGAATAGCAGCTGCAATATCTGTTGTTACTGTTGTTGTATCTTCTTGTGTATCATTTGAACTAACAAATTCTTCACCCGCTGGCTCTTGGCTTGTTTCTTCACTTTCGCCTTCACCTTCATAATCACCTTCGCTTTCACTTTCGTCATAAGCAGATGCAACTTTCCAGTTTGTTTCTATAAAACTTTGATACTCCTCTTCTGAAACATCAGTAGTAAGAATTGAAGCAATTTTCAATCCTAGATTTCTTATAGTAGTATTTGTTTTTTCCTGCTCTTCATTTGATGAATTCCATGGCTGTAAAACATGGCTGTTAGTCAGTATTTTTCCATCTCTGTCTACGAAAAAACCTGTTCCGAAAACCGTTTCTTCTTTTGCATCCTCAGTAGTAAGCTGAATTTCTTTTCCTTTAATTTTTGCAAAATAACCATAACTGTGTTTTATCAGAACAACTGCTCCTTTATATTCGTCGTAGATTTTTGTATCTGAGTCTAAACAAATAGTGGCAGGTGGCTTTTTAAAATATTTAAAACCAAGAAAAGTTGCTGTTGAGAGAATGATTATCGAAGCGAAAATAATTTTGTAAAGATTTCTTTTTTTATTATTGCCGTCATGTAAATCATTGTTGGTTCCGATTTTTCTAATTTTCATTTGTAAACAGGTGATTTTTATTAATATTTTTCTAGAGTGTCAATTGACAAAATTATTGATATTTGCCGTTTTTTACGGTCCGAAGGTAGTAATTTAATTGTTAAATTACATTGATAAAAATACTATTGTACACCTGATTTTTCGATTTCAACACCATTACTATCTGTAAAAACATTTGGGCTACTCTTTATGTTAAATAATTAGATCAAAAGATAATCTCTTAGGTTACAATCATAATTACCATCAGAAAATCGCAGACAACTGCCTGGCAAATATTGATGAATCTCACGGGAGAAAAGACTGGGAATGGAAACATTCTTTTGATTCGAAATCGTTGACTATGATTGAAAATTTGAGTTAAATCTTCATTGCCCTAAAATAAAAAAGTCCCGCTTATTAATTTAAACGGGACTTTTTTATTTTCTAATTTGAAGATTATTTCACTTCAAAAACATTATTGGCAGGCTTTATATCAGCCATTAATCCGCTTGGATCTATTGTGATTTTTTTGATTGCCGTTTTGTTTTTATCAATTGTAAAACTGTAATTTGATTGTGCCCAGGCCCAGTCGTCCAAAACGGTTCTTTTTTCGTTTGGATTTGGATTCGGTTTAATGAAATTCATCATTCGTAACGGAATATAGAACGTTTCAGAAGTACCATCTGTATAATCCACTTTTAAATCAATTGGCATTGGCATTCTTCCGATTCTTTCCAAAGTAACCGTTGTTTTTCCTGAATTATCAGCAACTTCTTTTATTCCGTAATCAATCGTATTGGTTGTTTGTGCCCAATCTGTCAAATACCAGTCTAATTCTGCCCCGGAAACTCTTTCAGCAGATCTTTTGATATCATTTGGAGTTGGGTGTTTGAATTTAAAATCGTTGAAATATCTTTTTAAAGTTGCATCTACATTCTCTTTTCCAATTACATATTCTAATTGTGATAAAAAGATACTTCCTTTAACATACGATGAAATGCTGTAAGGACGATTTTCATCATAACGATCACCGTGTGTAGTTTGAGGCTGTTCTTTACCGGAATTCACCAATTGATAGTATGCCGCATAATTTCCTTTAAACGGATTTTCTACTTTTTTATCTCCGGCTAATTCATTCAAAGCACTGTCTTCGATGTAAGTTGTAAAACCTTCGTCCATCCACGGGTGTTTTGATTCGTTTGAAGCTAAGATGTGCTGAAACCAGGAATGACCCAATTCGTGCGTAGCTGTTCCAAGAATACCTTCAAGAGTTCCGTTTCCTAACATCAAAGTACACATAGCATACTCCATTCCGCCATCTCCGCCCTGAATGAATGAATATTGTTTGTAAGGATATTGACCCACTCTGTGGTTGTAATAATCCATCACTTTTACCATTAAAGGCTCTAACTGTTTCCAGTTTTCTGTCGTTTTTGGATTGTTTTTGTAGAAGAAATGCAAATCGACATCATTTGGTCCTTTTACAATATCATGCGTATATTCTTTGTCAGCTGCCCAGGTAAAATCGTGAACGTTTGGTGCGATAAAATGCCATGTTAGAGTCTTAGTTTTTTTTGGATAAACCACTTTTACGCCTTCATCTTCGTAACCGTGACCAATTGAGTTTTTATCCTGTAAATATCCTGACCCTCCAATCGTGTAGTCTTTGTCAATAGTGATTTTTACATCAAAATTACCCCAAACGCCGTGAAATTCTCTTGCAATGTAAGGATCTGCATGCCAGCCTTCAAAATCAAATTCGGCTAATTTTGGATACCATTGCGACATTGAAAGTTCAACTCCTTCAGAATTATTTCTTCCTGAACGGCGAACCTGAACCGGAACTTGTCCGTCAAAATCTAATGTAAAAGTGGATTTAGAACTTGGTAAAATTGGCTTAGCCAAAGTTACTTCTAAAATGGTTCCTGAAACTCTTGTCTGAGCAACAGCACCATCTTGTTTGAAGTTGGTAATTTTTAAGAATCCGATTTCGTTTGGTTTCAAAGATTCAATACGGCTTTGTTTTACCTCTTTTCCGTCAGCTCCTTTTATTTTAGTTACCATTCTTCCGTCCGGATCTTTTATAAAATGCAAACGGGCATCCATTTCGCTTCCAGGCTGAAAAGCATTAAAAAATAAATGATAGTATACTTTTTTTAAAGTATCCGAAGAATTATTGGAGTAAACCAATTCTTGTTTTCCTTTATATTGATAGTTTTTAACATCCATCGTTACTTCCATTTTATAATCGGCATGTTGCTGCCAGTAAGAAGTACTTTGAGCAAAAGAAGTATGGAAACTTAAACTTAAAAAATATAGTAAAATAATTTTTTTCATTTGAATTGCTGTGGTATTTAAAAAATTACAAGTTTACAAAAAAAGATTTTCTGTAAACTTGTAATTTAAGTTTTTAAAATTTTAGCTTTTATTTTTTAGACATTTTTTCGGCCAATAGTAAAGCATTATAAGCATTGACCATTTTAGCCGTTTTTGATGATTCAGCAGATGAAACTGCAACAGGCTCCTGATTTGGATCTGAATTTTCACCTAATACAACCTTAACAGGAAGAGCAACTCCGGAATCCATCAAAATTTGTTTTACCTGTGAAGCTTTTAATTTAGGATAATAAGAACGAATTAAAGTCGCAACTCCTGCAGCATTTGGAGATGCCATTGAAGTCCCCTGCAAATACTTATATTTATTGTTTGGAACTGTAGCGTAAATTTCTTCACCCGGTGCAAAAACATCAACATTTAATTTTCCGAAGTTAGAGAAATTAGCAACTACATTTTGTCCATAAGCCTTATTAATCGCTCCAATTGTTATTAGATTATCTGCAAATTCTTTGATATTATCTTCAGAATCATTAGGATAATTAATGTTTTGCTTTTCATCGATATTATAACCGTCATTACCCGCAGCATGAACAATTAAAACGTCTTTTTTCTTTGCATATTTTATTGCATCGTATACCCATTTTTTATGTGGAGAAAAGCTTTTTCCGAAACTTCCGTTAATTACTTTTGCTCCATTGTCTACAGCATAACGAATTGCCAAAGCAATATCTTTGTCATATTCATCTCCATCCGGAACCGCTCTTACGGTCAGAATTTCAACGTTATTGGCAACACCATCTCCACCTAAATTATTACCACGAACCTGCGCAATAATACCTGCAACGTGAGTTCCGTGTAATGCCTCTTCCTTATCTGGTCCAAACACAATATTATTTCCGTATTTAGTGCTTTTTATATCTTCTGCATTATCCCCTAAAGGTTTTCTTCCGTCAAAATCTTTATTTAAATTAAAATTCAGTTCGTTATAAACATGCTCTCTGTAATCTTCTAATTCTGCTTCAGGATCAAAAGTTGGTCCTGCATTTGTAAAAATCTGAGTCATTACCATTTTACTTCTCGTCACTTTTGGATCTGTTGAAGTAATAGTTGCTAAATCCTCAACCTTGTAAGTTGTTTTATTTAGCTCTTTCTTAATTGTATTGTGAACATCTAATAAAAAGTCAACCTGTTCCTTATCTTTTAAAGCTTTCTCATACTTTTCAGTATACTGTGCCAAAGCATCTTTATATTGTTGAGAACCGTCGTCTCCTTTTTTAACAATACGTGTCATTTCAAGGTTTTCCTTCACAACATCTCCCAGAAAATTCCATCCGTGAATATCATCAATATACCCATTTTTATCATCATCGATTCCGTTGCCCGGAATTTCCTTTGGATTTGTCCAGATCATTCCCTGCAAATCTTCATGCTCGATATCAACTCCTGAATCTACGACCCCAACAATTACTTTTTTACCTGTTTTTCCTTGTAGTAATTCAGCATATGCCTTGTCTACACTCATTCCAGGAATAGAATCTTTGATTAAATCAAGATGACTCCATCTTTTTAATTCATTTTCAGTAACCGGTGCTTTTTTAACAATAACTAAAGGAGCGGTAATAAATTCTTTTTGAGTTGAGACTTGCGCTTGTAAAGTGGCCCCGCAACTTGCTAAAACAAGTACTGCCCAAGCAGATAAATTAAGAGGTTTTATAGGACTCATGTATTTAATTTAATGTAAAGTTAAAGATGGGACTAAATTATACTTTTTTGTTACAAAAAAACAAACCGTTAACACTGTGTTATGAAATTTATACCTCAAAATATATTTTACGTACTAATAAAATTACAAATGAATAATATTCCATAAAATATTCGACGATTTCGATTCATTTTATTGTTCGATTTGAGCACAAAAAATTTCTAAATGATTTTAATAATTGCAATAAAAACGGGAGGTGTGAATAAGTAAGATATTTTATATAAAATCAATAAAATTGTGAGATAAATTTTATACTATTGCACCACTTTAATTTTAAAAATTTTATATGAAAACAAAATTACTCCTTGTATGTGTTTTATGCACATTTAATTTATTCGCCCAAACTAATTTAGTACCAAATGGAGGTTTTGAAACCTGGACCAACAGCACGACTTTGTCAAACTGGTCAACAGAAAACAATGTTTCTCAAAACACTCAATATTATTCAGAGGGAACAAAAAGTGCAAAATTAACTATTGCAAACAGCAGTACCAGGCCAAAAATTTTGGCTCAGGTCCCTATGTTAGCTGGTACAACGTATACCGTAAAATATAAATACAAATATCTTAGTTCCAACTATAACGGATTACATCCTATAAGCTTAAAAATGGAGAAAGCCGGAAGTGCATCGTATCTTTCCAGTAATTCTTTTGCCTCAAACAATGACTGGACACAAAAAGAAACTACTTTTACACCAGACCAAAACATATCTTATGATTTGAGTATTTCTGTAACTACATTTGACAGTGAAGGATTTGACGTTTTAATTGATGATGTTCAAGTGTATGTTGAAGGAAGTTTAGGTCTTGAAGATTCTGTTTTTGATAAAGCAGCACTCTATCCAAACCCTACCAAAGATCAAGTCAATATCACAAATATAGCATTAGAAAAAGCAACTGTTTATAATGTATCAGGACAATTAGTAAAATCATTTACACTAAACCCTGACAACACTAATAATACAATTAGCTTATCGGGTTTACCATCAGGAATATACTTTGTATATTTAACAAATAAAAATGCTGCTACTGTTAAAAAAGTAATAGTGGAATAGTTATAAAATAAATAAACTAAAAATCCCGTTTCATAACCTGACAACGGGATTTTTTTATGCATCTGTTTTTTCTGTAAATAACATTCATAGTTTTATTGTTTATCAAACTTTCATTTGTTTACCATTATGACAACAAATTCAAAGAACGGATCATCAAAAACGATTACGCTTTTCAAACCATTTTTTGGTTGGAAATTAAATTAAAAAAACTTCTTTAAATGAACCAATTCCTTAATTACTTACCATTATAAACTAATTGCCCTTGGTATTGATTCCGGTAGCCCCGATCATCAGGTACTGACTGACAATATTGATAAATTAACTGATCTTGATATTTCAAATAGCGCAATTACTGATTTGACAGGTATTCAGAATTTTGTCTCATTAACAAGTTTAAACTGCCACAATAATCAATTAACATCATTAGATGTATCTAAAAACATTGCTTTGCAAAAATTAGTCTGTTCTTCTAACCAATTAACATCTTTGAATACTTCCATGAATGTAGCCTTGGAAAATCTTGAGTGCAATTCAAACCCTCTTACCTCATTAGATACAGCTGCTAATACAGTTTTGAAATATTTATCTTTCTCCCATAGCAATTTAACATCATTAGATATCTCTAAAAATATTACTTTAGAAAGTTTAACTTGTATTTCCAATCAATTAACATCATTAGATGTTTCTAAAAATATTGCTTTAGAAAGTTTAACTTGTACTTCCAATCAATTAACATCATTAAATGTTTCTAAAAATACCGCTTTAGGATATTTATCTTGTTGGAGTAATCAATTAACATCATTAGATGTATCAAAAAACACCGCTTTGAAACATTTATCTTGTTCGATTAACCAATTAACATCACTAGATGTATCAAAAAACACCGCTTTGGAATTTTTATCTTGTTCGGTTAACCAATTGACAACATTAGATCTTTCTATGAATATTAATATTAAGGAAATACAATGTGAACAAAATCAATTAATCAACTTAAATTTAAAAAACGGCAACAACACTATTTTAAACTATATGGATTGCTCCTCAAATCCTAATTTAAGTTGTATTCAGGTAGATGATGTATCGTATTCAAATACTAGCTGGTCTTTAAATAAAAATTCTACAACAACTTATAGCTTAAGTTGTCCGTCGTTAGGAATAGCAGAAACAGTTTTTGACAAAATAGCTGTTTACCCTAATCCTGTCAAAGGAGAGTTGCATATTGACAATAGTACTGTTGAAAAAGCAACTGTATATGATACACTGGGAAAACTAATAACAACAACTAAGTTTACTAATGGTTCAAATAATAACACTATTAATTTAGCAGGATTCCGAAGTGGTCTTTATTATCTTTATTTGGAAAACGAAGGAGCAACTATAGTTAAAAAAATTATAGTAGAATAAAACCAAAAGTCATTTTAAAATTAAAACCATATTTTCAGTAGTTTGAAAATATGGTTTTTATGTTTTATAAGACATCCTCGCAGGTAAAAACGTCTTTTAATCTCACTCCTTTTTCAGTATGTTCTACCGTAATAATTTGATTATGTGCATCATGTTCTAAAAACAAATAATAATTTTTATCAGCAGCAGCATTTAGCAATTTTGATTTCTCCGGCATTGTCAATAAGGGCCTTGTATCATATCCCATAACGTAAGGCAACGGAATATGTCCGGCAGTCGCTAACAAATCGGCGCAAAATACTATCGTTTTATCCTTATATTGAATATATGGAATCATTTGTTTTTCGGTGTGACCATCAACGTAGTAAATATCAAAGCCTAATTCTTTTGAGAAACCAAAATCACTTTGAGGTCTTTCAACAAAATTTAATTGCCCGCTTTCCTGCATCGGCAAAATATTCTCTGCCAAAAAAGAAGCTTTTTCACGGGCATTCGGTTTTGTTGCCCATTCCCAATGATTTTCATTTGTCCAGAATTTGGCATTTTTAAAAGCAGGTTCGTAACCGTTTTTATCAGAATTCCATTGTATACTTCCTCCACAATGATCAAAATGCAGGTGTGTCATGAAAACATCGGTAATATCGTCCCTATGAAAACCATATTTTAAAAGAGAACTATCCAGAGAGTGAGTTCCCCAAAGCGAATAATAACCAAAAAATTTGTCTGATTGTTTGTCTCCCATTCCGGTATCAATTAAAATCAGACGTTTTTCATCTTCGATAAGCAGACAACGAGCCGCAATATCAATTAAATTATTAGCATCGGCAGGGTTGGTTTTATTCCAGATTGTTTTAGGTACAACGCCAAACATTGCACCACCGTCTAATTTAAAATTTCCTGATTCTATTGGATAAAGTTTCATGAATTTGAATTCTAAGATTTAGACAAAGCTAAGAAATCCAATTTTTATTACTAAAGATCAATTCGAAACTTAAACAAATAATTATTTTAATGTAATAGAAGTACTGGCAATGATTTCATTTTTATCAAAGAAATTAATAAAATAAGTGCCTTTTGTAAATCCATTTCCGTCTGAATTTAAGACTCCATAAACATTTACTGGTTGTCCCTGGAAATCTATTGCAACTATAAAGCTATAAACCAAAGCTTTGCCATTACTAAATTCAATTAGCTTATCGGCGCCTAAAACAGCATTTTTCTGATCTAAAACCTGAACATAATAAGCTCTTTTACCTGTCTTGGCTACAGGATTTCCCGAAATGGAGAAACTAGCCTTTAGTTTACTGGTGCTTTTTGCTTTGTCAGTTTCCAGTTCTTCTCCAGATTTTTTTTCGTGAAGCGCTATAACTTTAAAGTTATTTAATTCTAATTTTGAAGCTGATTTTAAAGTTGATTCCAGTTTTTTTCGCTGTAATGCCAATGTATCATTTTTGATTCTTTGCTGATACATAGCTGAATTTTGATTTTCAATCTCTGTCAACAGGTTTTTATTTTGGGCTTTGAGGTTTTTGATTTCAGAAACTTTTGACTGTAACGAAATATTCAAAGTAGAAAGTTGTTTTCGGTAAACTTGCAGTTGTGAAGAGGAAGGATTTTTTGAAGCCTTTATAATTTCCATTAAATTTTCAACATTTTTCTTTTCAAGTTCTAATTCTTGTGACAGAGCTGTTTTTTCTATTAAAGCCTCATCATAAGCTATCTTTAAAGTATTTAAGGAGTCTAATATGCTTTTTTGGGCAAATGATTTTTGATCAATTTCAGTCATATTTTTATTCTCAGCAGAATTAAATAAGCTAAAAGTATTCGTTGAAGTATTACTAAAAATATAAAATGTGATTCCAAATCCAAAGACAAATAATACTGCAATAATCGCTTTTATTGCCCCACTCTTATTGTATTTATTCATAAAGCTATTTTAATTTTCTGCAAAAATAGCGATATTTTACTACTAAAAGTAAGTACAAGTACGCTTTTTATATAATTAATACAAACAACCCGTTGGGTGAAATTAAAAATTAAGTGTCAGGCTGAGCGGAGTCGAAGCCCTTTCGTGTTCAAAAGCCTTCGACTCCGCTCTGGATGACATCAATTCCTTAAGTTATAAATGATGTTTTACTCCCGATTTTATACTTTTTATAATCAAATCAATCTTTTTAATCAATTTCACCCAACAGGTTATAAAAAATTATAACCTATTAAAAAAACATCTTGTATATCATAATGAAACTCACTAACATCCTATCAAAATAATTTATATCTATTTTAACATTTGTTATAATAATGTGAAGCGTTATGGAAAAAGGTTTTTAAGTCGTATCTTTGCAAATAATTTCATTTCGACATTGAAATTCAGTATTTTAAAAAGGGTAATTTTTTTAAAAAAACTCTGATTGAAAAATGAAAAGATAACAAACATAAAAACAATGATAAAAGTTTCTGATACAGCCAAAAAGAAAATCATCGATTTGATGAATGACGATGGTTTTGATGCTTCACATGACTATGTACGTGTAGGTGTAAAAAGCGGTGGATGCTCTGGTTTGTCATATGATTTAAAATTTGACAAAACCAAAGGAGATGACGATAAAGTTTTCGTAGACAATGACATACAAATTGCTGTTGAAAAAAAATCATTTCTCTATCTCGCCGGGACAATTCTTGAATTTTCTGGTGGATTAAACGGAAAAGGTTTTGTTTTCAATAATCCAAATGCAAGTAGAACATGCGGGTGCGGGGAATCATTCTCACTATAATTAATAAAGAATAACAAGACTAATAAAGAATAATTATTTGATTTTTTTAAAAATTATATCTTTAAATCTTTACATCAAAAATGAGTAAATACACAGAAGACGATTTAAAAATCGAACTCGAAACTAAAGAATACGAATACGGATTTTATACTAATATAGAGTCAGAGACTTTTCCTATTGGCTTAAATGAAGATATTGTAAGGGCTATTTCTCTTAAAAAAGAAGAGCCAGAATGGATGACCGAATGGCGCATTGAGGCTTTTCGTGCCTGGAAAGAAATGATTGAACCGGAATGGGCTAATGTCCGTTATGAAAAACCTGATTTTCAAGCCATTTCTTATTATTCAGCTCCAAAACAAGTAGATCCTAACAAAACTTTGGATGATGTTGATCCGGAACTTCTTGAAATGTACAAAAAGTTAGGAATTTCTGTAGATGAACAAAAAATGATGAACAATGTCGCAATGGACATTGTAGTCGATTCTGTTTCTGTAGCTACAACTTTCAAGAAAACATTAGGAGAAAAAGGAATTATCTTCTGTCCAATTTCTGAAGCTATCAAAGAACATCCTGAATTAGTAAAAAAATATTTAGGAACTGTTGTACCTCAAAAAGACAACTTCTACGCAGCATTAAACTCAGCGGTTTTCTCTGACGGAAGTTTCTGTTATATTCCAAAAGGCGTTCGCTGCCCAATGGAACTTTCAACTTATTTTAGAATCAATCAGGCCGGAACCGGACAATTCGAAAGAACTTTGGTTATTGCTGATGAAGGAAGCTATGTTTCGTATCTTGAAGGCTGTACAGCACCGAGCCGTGATGAAAACCAATTACACGCTGCTGTAGTTGAATTAATCGCTTTGGATGATGCTGAAATTAAATATTCTACAGTTCAAAACTGGTTCCCAGGAAATAAAGAAGGAAAAGGTGGAGTTTACAACTTCGTAACCAAAAGAGGTTTATGCGAAACAAACGCTAAAATTTCATGGACTCAGGTTGAAACGGGTTCTGCCGTAACCTGGAAATACCCTTCTTGTGTATTAAAAGGAGATAATTCGGTAGGAGAATTTTATTCTATCGCTGTTACCAATAACTACCAACAAGCAGATACCGGAACAAAAATGATCCATTTAGGAAAAAACACTAAATCGACTATTATTTCTAAAGGTATTTCGGCAGGGAAATCACAAAATAGCTACCGTGGTTTAGTACAAATCAGCCCAAGAGCTGAGAATGCACGTAACTTTTCACAATGTGATTCTCTTTTAATGGGGAACAATTGCGGAGCACATACTTTCCCTTATATCGAAAGTAAAAATCCATCGGCAAAAATTGAGCACGAAGCAACGACAAGTAAAATTGGAGAAGATCAGGTTTTTTATTGCAACCAAAGAGGTATTCCGACTGAAAAAGCGATTGCCTTAATTGTAAACGGTTTCAGTAAAGATGTTTTGAACAAACTTCCTATGGAATTTGCGGTTGAAGCTCAAAAACTATTAGAGATTTCTTTAGAAGGATCTGTTGGATAATTTGAAGATGGAAAATAAAAAAGTCATCATATTAGGTTCGTCAAGAAAAAACGGAAACACAACAAAAATTGTGGATGAAATTTCTAAAGAAAATAACCTTGATGTAGTGAATTTAAGTGATTATACTATATCCTATTATGATTACGAAAGCAAAAATATAGGGGATGATTTTCTTCCTTTAATTAAGAAGAATTCTCGAACAGTACGACACTTTAATTTTTGCAACGCCCATTTATTGGTATAATATGAGCGGCATTATGAAGGTCTTTTTCGACAGGATTTCAGATTTAATCCGAATTGAAAAAGAAACCGGAAGAAAGCTAAGAGGAAAAAAAATTGGAGTGATTACAAATTCACACGATAATGTAATTGAAGATAGTTTTTACATTCCGTTTCAAAAATCAGCCGATTATTTAGGCATGGAATATTTAGGACACGCGCATTTTAATGCCAATATCCTAAACCAACAAACAAAAATAGAATTGACATTTATATAAAATAAAAAACAATGTTATCAATAAAAAACCTTCACGCCGCGATTGGTGATAAAGAAATCCTGAAAGGAATCAACATAGAAGTAAAAGCTGGTGAAGTACACGCCATCATGGGACCAAACGGTTCTGGAAAAAGTACACTTTCTGCAGTTATTGCAGGAAACGAAAACTACGAAGTTACAGACGGAGAAGTTATTCTGGACGGAGAAGATCTTGCAGATTTAGCTCCTGAAGAAAGAGCACATAAAGGTGTTTTTCTTTCGTTTCAATATCCGGTAGAAATTCCTGGAGTTAGTGTAACTAACTTCATGAAAACGGCTATCAACGAAACTCGTAAAGCAAACGGACAGGAAGAAATGCCGGCTAACGAAATGCTGAAAGTTATTCGTGAGAAATCTGAATTGTTAGAAATTGACCGTAAATTTTTATCTCGTTCTTTAAATGAAGGTTTTTCCGGAGGAGAGAAAAAAAGAAACGAGATTTTTCAAATGGCAATGTTAGAGCCAAAATTAGCAATCCTTGACGAAACAGATTCTGGTCTTGATATCGACGCTTTAAGAATTGTAGCTAACGGGGTGAACAAATTAAAAAGCGACAAAAACGCTATTATTGTTATCACACACTACCAACGTTTGTTAGATTATATCGTTCCGGATTTCGTTCACGTTCTTTACAACGGAAGAATCGTAAAATCTGGCGGAAAAGAACTAGCATACGAATTAGAAGAAAAAGGATACGACTGGATTAAAGCAGAAAATTAATTCTGAGTCGTAAAGTTTTAAAGTCTAAAGTCATAAAGTCCAAAAACTAAATGAGTAAGTTCCGATCTTTTGAAGAAATAAATTCCTGGCAAAAATCTCGAATCTTCAATAAGAAAATATATTTGATTACTGAAAATTGTAATTTCAAAAAAGACTTTGATTTTGTTAGACAAATAAGACGTGCATCACTTTCTATATCATCAAATATTGCAGAAGGTTTTGAGAGAAATACAGACAAAGAGTTTATTTACTTTTTATATGTAGCCAAAGCATCTGCAGGAGAAGTTAGATCTCAATTATATTTAGCTTTTGATTTAGAATACATTATAAAAGAAGAATTTGAAATGCTTTTAGAATCGATAACCGAAATTTCGAAACTAATAAGTGGTTTTATTAAATATTTAAGTCAAAAATTATAAAGTCAAAAGTTGAAAAATTTTACACATTCAGCTTTCTTTATGAGTTATCACAAAATAGTCGACAATCTAAAGTCTTTCGACTTTCGACTTTCGACTTTAAGACTAAAAAAGAACAATGGATTTAAAAGAAAAATTAGTATCGTCTTTTATGGCTTTTGAAGAGCGTGTCGATGTACATTCAGATTTACATGACATACGTACAAATGCCTTAAAAAACTTCGAAAATAAAGGTTTCCCAACCAAAAAAGAAGAAGCCTGGAAATACACATCGCTAAATGCCATCTTAAAAAATGACTTTACGGTTTTTCCAAAGCAGGAAAATGCAATCGAATTCAATCAGGTAAAAAAATACTTTTTACACGAAATTGACACTTATAAATTAGTTTTTATAGATGGTGTTTTCAGTTCGCATTTGTCTTCTACAACACACGACGGAATTGATGTTTGTCTGATGTCATCGGCATTGACCAAACCAAAATATAAAATGGTAATTGATACCTACTTCAATCAAATTGCAAGCAAAGATGACAGTTTGACTTCATTGAATACTGCTTTTGCAATTGAAGGTGCCTTTATCAATATTCCAAAGAAAAAAGTAGCAGATAAGCCAATTGAGATCATGTATTTCTCAACAGGAAATGAAGCTGCTTTAATGGTTCAGCCAAGAAATTTGATTATTGTGGGTGAAAATTCACATGTTCAAATTATCGAGCGTCACCAAAGTCTGAATGAAAATCCGGTTTTAACCAATTCGGTTACAGAGATTTTCGCTCAAAAACGTGCCATTGTCGATTATTATAAAATTCAAAACGATAATAGCGAAGCAAACTTAGTAGACAATACTTATGTTTCTCAGCAACAAGAAAGTCATGCTTATGTTCATACGTTTTCATTTGGAGGAAACTTAACTCGTAACAACTTAAACTTTTACCATTTCGGAGAAAGATTAACGAGTACGCTTAACGGAATTTCTATCCTTAATGACAAACAACACGTAGATCATTATACTTTGGTAAACCACGCACAGCCAAACTGCGAAAGTTTCCAGGATTATAAAGGAATTTTCTCTGATCGTTCGACAGGAGTTTTCAACGGAAAAATTTTAGTTAACCAAATAGCTCAAAAAACAAATGCTTTCCAAAAGAGCAATAATATTTTATTGAGCGACAAAGCAACAATCAATGCAAAACCTCAGTTAGAGATTTTTGCTGATGATGTAAAATGCTCTCACGGATGTACGATTGGACAGCTTGACGAAACCGCAATGTTCTACATGCAGTCTCGCGGAATTCCACAAAAAGAAGCTAAAGCTTTATTAATGTACGCATTCTCAAATGCTGTTATTGAAAGCATTAAAATACCTGAATTAAAGCAAAGAATCACTAAAATCATTGCTACGAAATTAGGCGTGAATTTAGGATTTGATTTGTAAAAATTCTGATTCTATAAAATACAAAACCGACAAGTTAAAATTTGTCGGTTTTTTTTACACCAATTACTTCAAAACAAATCCTTAAATTATTTACAATTCAAAACTTTTCCCTTGTTCAGGAAAAATAAATTTCAATCCTAAATCATTCTGAGTTTTCAACTGTTCCTTAATTTTTATAATATTTTTTGCAGGTGGTTTTAAATGTGTAATTATTATTTTAAATCCGTTTAAAGAATTTTCCCCAGTTAATTCCTCTAATTTATGAAGCTCATCCGTCAGATATTTTGGTGTAAGATGCCCAAATAAAAACTGATCAGGCTGCTCATTCGGGAAAGAGACTTCTATAAAAATGCCTTTTAATTCTTTACTTCGGATTAATGGAGCAACCGCTGTCCATAACTCTTTTAAATTATTGTTTTTTTCTACTGCATCCGGACCTGTATCACCAAGATATAAAATGTAATTATTATTGTTTCTAATTAAAAAAGCAGTGCTTTCGTAGGGGTTTACATGGCTTAACGGAAAAGACTTTACCGTCATCGCCGTATTGGTAATTGGAATTTCTTCTCCTATATTTAAAGTCTGAAAATGATAGCGTTTGATGTGAAAACCAGGTCCCTCATCGCCAAAATTAGCCCAGGTCTGATCATTAAAATAATGGTTTTCCATCATCTCCATACATTTTTTTGTAGCATAAACTGTTTTTGAAGAATCTGCCGGGGAGTTAATTATCAAACCCGAAACATGGTCTAAATGAGCATGAGAAATTAAATATCCTTTAATATATTTTCGTAAAACTTCACTTGCTGAAACCTTGAATATCTTATTCTCAATAGCTTTTTCTATTCCTGAATTAATAGTTCCGGCATCCAGACAAATGTAATCTTTCGTATTAGAAGGTGCCAATAAATAGGCAGAAAGGTTTTTTTCATCAATTCCGCCCTTAACTCCCAAAGGAACAACCTGAAAAGATGACTTTTGAACTTTTTGGGAAAATGAATTAACTGATAGTAAAATCAAACAACCCAAAAGCATTTTTATAATTTTCATACCCATATTTTTATGATTACAAATTTCATCAATTAAGATGAATTTAGTTGCTTGTATTTTCGAAAATCCTGTAAAATAACGCTAAATTTACTTTGCACTCCAATGATAAAATTCAATCTTAAAACAATATCTTTACGTAAAAATATAACATTTTAAACTAAAAAAGTTACAATGACAACGATAGCGTCTCAATTTGGAATAAATGAAGCTCTAGAAAAATTGGGCATCAAATTTATAAATGAAGGAACCTCAACGGGTCTGGAAAATTTTTCATCCGGAGAAATTTTAGACAGCTATTCTCCAGTTGACGGAAAATTAATTGCATCTGTAAAAATGTCCACAGCTGAAGATTATGAAAAAGTTATGCAATCAGCAACTGAAGCTTTCAAAACATTTCGTTTGATTCCGGCACCACAACGCGGAGAAATTGTGCGCCAATTTGGAGAAAAATTACGCCAAAACAAAGAAGCTCTTGGAAAATTAGTTTCGTATGAAATGGGTAAATCATTACAGGAAGGTTATGGCGAGGTACAGGAAATGATTGATATTTGTGACTTTGCTGTAGGTTTATCACGCCAATTACACGGATTAACGATGCATTCCGAAAGACCCGGCCACCGTATGTACGAACAATATCATTCATTAGGAATTGTAGGAATCATTTCAGCATTTAATTTTCCGGTGGCTGTTTGGTCCTGGAATACTGCCCTGGCATGGATTTCCGGAGATGTTTGTGTGTGGAAACCTTCTGAAAAAACACCTCTTTGCGGAATTGCCTGCCAAAATATAATTGCTCAGGTTATCAAAGAAAATAATTTACCGGAAGGCATTTCATGTCTCATAAACGGTGATTATACTATTGGAGAATTAATGACAGCTGATAATAGAATTCCGTTAATTTCTGCAACCGGATCAACCCGAATGGGAAAAATAGTAGCTCAGGCTGTTGCCGGACGTTTAGGTAAATCATTATTAGAATTAGGAGGAAACAATGCTATTATTGTTACTCCCGATGCAGATATCAAGATGACCGTAATCGGAGCTGTTTTTGGTGCTGTTGGAACTGCCGGACAGCGTTGTACCTCAACCAGAAGATTAATTATTCACGAAAGTATTTATGACAAAGTAAAAGAAGCCCTTATTGCTGCCTATAAACAATTACGTATCGGAAATCCGCTTGACGAAAACAATCATGTAGGACCATTAATTGATATTCATGCTGTCGAAATGTATGCTAAAGCCCTGAACAGAGTTGTTGCAGAAGGCGGAACAATTTTAGTTGAAGGCGGTGTGCTTTCCGGCGAGGGTTATGAAAGCGGCTGTTATGTAAAACCCGCAATTGCCGAGGCAGAAAACTCCTTTGAAATAGTACAACATGAAACCTTTGCTCCAGTTTTATACCTCATAAAATATTCGGGTGAAGTTGATAATGCTATCGAAAAACAAAATGGCGTAGCTCAGGGACTATCCTCTGCAATTATGACAAACAACTTACGCGAAGCAGAACGATTTTTATCTGTTACAGGCTCTGATTGCGGAATTGCAAATGTAAACATAGGAACCTCCGGTGCCGAAATTGGAGGTGCTTTTGGAGGAGAAAAAGAAACGGGAGGCGGAAGAGAATCCGGTTCTGATGCCTGGAAAATCTATATGAGACGCCAGACAAATACAATTAATTATACCACAAGCCTGCCATTGGCACAGGGCATTAAATTTGATTTATAGTATTTAATTAAATCATAAAAGGCTTCCAAATTTCGGAAGCCTTTTACTTTTAAAAAATAATGGTTAGTTAGTTATTATTTCTTAATTATAATTTTTGTCGTCAAACTGTTTTCGGTATAAACTTTTACCAAATAACTGCCATTGGCAAGATGACTCATGTCAATTGTGTTATTATTTCCTGCTTGTGAATTTACCAGTGCCCCCGTCAAATTATACACTTCTACTTTTTGAATCGCTTTATCTGAATCGATATTCAACTCGTTTGAAACCGGATTTGGATATAAAGTTAGTTTAGCAGAAGCAACTTCTTCTTCTACTGAACCATGAGATGACATACGCGCCGTAGTGTTATATGTCGCACTAATGTAATACAGATTTGCTACAGAACCCTTTGTTATCGTATTTGCTCCTGCAGGAAGAGAAACTGTAACCACTCCTGATGTTGCCGTATAAGAGACATTATTAACTTTTATTGTTCCTGTAAAGTTAGAATCGAATACCAATGTTAATGTTGAAGCAGCAGTCGTTGTATAAGTTATAGCTGTACTGGACTCAATTTTTAAACGAGCTGTTAATGTTAATCCAGCATAACTTACTGAGCCCGAGGTAGAATTCATATTTCCGGTAATCGTGTAAAACGAACTTGTTTTTCCGGAAACTGTAAAATTATGTATTTGATTTCCTGAAGCAGTACCTGTAACAGTAATAGTACCTGATCCGTTTGCCGCTGTACCTGTTCCGGTCGTAACAATTGAATAAGACAAAGTTCCTGTTGGTGTTCCCGTTATGGTGATTGTTTTTGCTGTACTGTTTTTTACAAAAGTAATACCTGATGCAGGCAATCCCGTTACAGTGGCATCTGTTGCACTTCCTCCCCAGGTAAAAACTATTGAACTAATTGCTGTACCGCTTGTCACAGTTTGGTTGTTATTAGTCGTTGACGTAAGCGTCTGATTGCTGACAACACTTGTTTCACCCTGTACTGAAACTAATGTTCCTGCATAATTTGTAAGAGCCGATTTTAATGCTGTAATTACTGTAGAAGATACATCATCAACCGAATTATCAAAAGTCCATTTTAAATCTCCTCCGGAAACACGGCCTGAATACTGTGTTATTTTAGTTTGTGCTACCGCAGGCTGGTCTATTACCAGATTTTTAATGTATAATGCGGCATTGGTATCAAAGTTATTATAACTATTCCCTCCCAGTTTTGATTTTATACTGCTGCTAATAACTTCGCCTCTGGTTGCGGTTTCTATAGCATCAAACTCTACAGGATAATTAGTGGCATTATACGGAACGTAACGTGTCTGACCAGTCATAGTATTGTTGAATGCTTTAATTGTCCCACCGGCTTCGCCAGAAAAAGTCCCCGCAGTATCATAAAAGATATCTGTTCCTTGTTTAGACGTAAGCATAGGATATTTACAATTTCGGAAAACATTTCCTTCCATGAATAAAGAAGAACCCAATGTTGATCCGGCTCCATATTTTGAATTTCCATCATAATAATTGTTATAAATATGTGCAGAATAATAACGAACTCTTGGATGTCGAGAATCAGAATGATCAAACCAGTTATGGTGATACGTAATATATAAACCTGTTGTGGTTCCTTCACTCAAACCTAAAAGACTCGCTTTTCCACTATCCCAAAAATGATTATAGGACAATGTAATGTATGTTGATGACTTATTATCTAATGCGCCATCACCTTTTATCTGGTCAGCATCACTACCTGCATCTCCATAGAATAAATCGCAGTTATGAACCCAGATGTGATCATTGTCCTGTTGCATTCCAACATTATCTCCTGCTGTACTATTACAATTCATAAATCCAATATTACTAACTTCAATATTGGAGGCAGACTTAAGGCGTACTCCCCAGCCATTGGCAACTGCATCATTACCAATACCTTCTAAAGTCACATAACTTGATACATTATTGGCATTTTCGATAACGACATCTCCGCCTTCCATGACCGACATATCAGTAATATTTCCTAATAAGCGAATGATAAACGGACGAGTATCTTTCCCTTTTTTAATGGCATACAAAATATTTTGCAGACCTACACACGGATTTGCACTTGCTCCGGTAATATCAATTGAAATTGTATTCTTTGTATTTTGTGAAATGTATAGAATCACCGCTCCATCTTTAGGAGTACCATCGACTTTATATCCTCCGGGAACGCGGCCGCCATCAAAAGCAAAACCATTGCGATCCTGAGCTAATACCGTCAAAGAACCCGTTGTAGTCCCTGTTCCTTCAACTCCGGAAATAACCGGTTTTACTTTTACCGTATAAGTTCCTGCTTTTAGCCCTGGAATATCGGCACGATAATAAGCCCCATAGCTACGAATTAATTGATTATCAATTTTTTGGTCTATAAAACCGTTTCCGGTATAATAAACATTATAGGTTTGTGCATTACTTACGGGTTGCCATTTTACAAAAGCCGATTCAAGCCAGCCAACCGCTTCATTAATTTGCTGTGACCGTGTTTGTAGAGAAACAAACAAAATGGTCAATAAAAATAATTTTTTTCTCATGTGGTTTTGGTTAATTGATAGTTATAAAGTGTTTTTTATTTTTATCGACATACCATTTCAAAAAATGTAATCGATTACTCAAAAGTATATAAAATCTAATTATTCATAATATTTTTGTAATAAAAAAACATATTAAATAAAAATTATTACAGTTAAATAAATTAAATGTAATTTGTTGCATAAAATGTAATAAATTACATACATTAAAAAATCCTTATTTTACAATACTTAACAAACCATGCAAATTTTCTTTTTAACAAATAATAACTCAAATAATGCTTTTTGTTTTATAAATTTAAATCTGTTAAACATTTAAATTTGTATAAGAAAAATATTATTATTTATAATTTCAGAAGCTAAAAATCTATTCTTAAACTATGCTCAGACTCATTCTAAAAATATATTAAGTTATAAACAAAAAAGGCTTCCAATTGGAAGCCTTTACTGAAATTTAATTTTCAATTATTTTTTGATGATTTTTTTAACAACAACTCCTTCATCTGTAAATACTTTTACCAAATAATTGCCCGTAGCTAAATTACTTACATCTACAGAATCAACTTCACTGATAATACTTTTTACCACAGTTCCTGATAAACTATAAATAACAACGCTGCTCACTTTTTGATTCTCTGAAGAAATATACAATTGCCCTGAAACAGGATTTGGATACAAGAATAATTTAGAAGCTTCAACACTATCACCTAAACCCAATGTTGCATAAGATGTTTTGATGTAATATAAATTTGGATTTGAAGTAGACCCTTTGACAATTGTGTGCGTACCTGCAGGAATTGATGGTATAGTCGCAATTCCATTTACTATATTGTAATTATTTGAGTCAAGTTTAATATTTCCATTATAGGTTGGGTCAAATATTAAGATTAAAGTGGATACAGCAGTCGTTGTATAAGTGATGCTTGTTGCGGATTCAATTTTCAAACGTGCTGTTAAATTTTCACCATCATAAGACGTAGATCCAGCAGTACTATTCATGTTAGCTGTTGATCCAAAAGTATAAAATGAGCTAGTTTTTCCTGTTTTTGTAAAATTATGTATTTGATTCCCAGAAACAACTGCATTCACCGTAATAGTCCCAGATACCGCAACAGGAGTTCCCACACTACCCGAAGTAATTGCAGTAAAAGTAGCAGAACCAGTAGCGGTTGGTGTTCCAGATATTGTAATGGTTTTAGCAGCAACATCTTTTGTCGCTGTAAGACCACCATTCAATCCGCTAACATCAGAATCAGTAGCATCTCCACTCCAGGTTAGCACTATAGGAGCTATAGCAGAACCAACTGTTATTGTTTGGTTATTGTTACTTGTAGAAGTAAGCACTTGGCTGCTTGGAGGCAACATTGTGATTGTTCCTGAATCTGAAGCAGAAGTTCCGGTACTTCCGATAGTACTAACTGTATATTCCATAGTTTCAGTAGGGATTCCTGAAAGAGTTAATGTTTTTGCAGTAGTATTTTTTGTTGCTGTGATTCCATTAGGCAATCCCGTTGCAGCTGCATCCGTAGCGTCACCACCCCACGTAAATACAATATTAGTTATTGCAGTGCCACTTGATACTGTTTGATTGTTGTTGTTAGTAGTAGCAACTAAGGTTTGATTTCCCGGAAC
Source organism: Flavobacterium chungangense LMG 26729 (assembly GCF_000735715.2). Taxonomy (NCBI): domain Bacteria; kingdom Pseudomonadati; phylum Bacteroidota; class Flavobacteriia; order Flavobacteriales; family Flavobacteriaceae; genus Flavobacterium; species Flavobacterium chungangense. The sequence continues at coordinate 265,451 of NZ_JASY01000002.1, read as the reverse complement.
TGCAACTTCACCCTGAACTGCCACCATTGCCGAAGTATAATTAGTAAGAGCCGTTTTTAACGCTGTAATTACAAGTGAGGATTTATCATCAACCGAATTATCAAATGTCCATTTTAAATCACCGCCAGATACACGTCCGGCATATTGCATCACTTTTGTTTTTGCATCAGCAGGCGATTCAATTACCAGGTTTTTTACATATAATGATGCATTTGTATCAAAATTATTATACGTATTAGCGCCTGATTTTGATGTAACTGTAGCAGGAACAACTTCTCCTCTTGTTGTTGCCAAATAAGCATCAAAATCAGTTGTAGAACTAATTTTACCAGCAATATTATATAAAGGATTTGGATCTGCATAAGCCACAAAACGCATGCTATTAGTTCCTAAATCAATATCAAATGTATTATTAAATGCTTTTATACTACCTCCTGCTTCTCCTGAAAATGTTCCCATTGTACCTGCGTTATTTACCTGATTCGCAGAATCCCAAACATCAGTACCCTGAAGCGATGTCATCATGGGATTCTTACTATTACGATAATAATTCCCTTCAATAAACAAAGAAGATCCTAACGTTGAACCCGAACCATATTTAGAATTTCCATCAAAATAGTTATTATAGATGTGTGCAGAATAGTAACGAACACGAGGGTGTCGGGAATCAGAATGATCAAACCAATTGTGATGATAAGTAATATAATATCCGGTTGTAGTTCCTTCACTTAAACCTAAAAGACTTGCTTTCCCACTATCCCAAAAATGATTGTATGATAATGTGATATAAGTTGAATTTTTATTATCTAATGCACCATCCCCTTTAATCTGATCGGCATCACTACCGGCATTTCCATAAAACAAATCATTATTATGAACCCAAATATGATCATTGTCCTGTTGCATTCCAATATTATCTCCCGCAGTGCTATTACAGTTCATAAAGCCAAGATTACGAACTTCAATGTTAGAAGCCGATTTAAGACGAACTCCCATTCCGTTTACTACAGCATCATTTCCTACACCTTCCAATGTAAGGAAACTACTGGCATTGTTGTTATTTTCTATTGTAATATCACCACCTTCCATTACAGTCATATCTGTAATGTTTCCAATTAAACGAATAATAAAAGGACGTGTATCTTTTCCTTTTTTAATCCCGTATAAAATATTTTGTAAGCCAACACAAGGATTTGCACTTGCTCCTGTAATATTCATCGAAATTGTATTTTTTGTGTTTTGAGTAATATAAAGAATCTGAGCTCCAGCTTTAGGCGTTCCATCTGAATTATATCCTCCCGGAATACGACCACCATCAAAAGCAAAACCATTGCGATCATGAGCCAAAACAGTTAAAGAGGATGTTGTTGTGCCCGTTCCTTCAACATTAGCCGTAACAGGTTTTACCGTCAAGGTGTACGTACCAGCTGCAATACCAGGGATATCTGCACGAAAATAACTACCATAACTCCGAATAAGAGGCCCATCAATCTTTTTGTTTGTTTCTCCGCCACCTGTATAATAAACATTATAACTGTCTGCTCCTGCAACAGCAGACCATTCAACAAAAGCAGACTCCAGCCATCCTGATGATTTTGTAATAGTTTGCGCCTCAATTTTTACCGAGATAAAAAGTAAAGCCATGTAAAGTAAAATTCTTTTCATAATTGTGGTTTAGTTAGATAGATAATTTAAGTAGTTTAAGAGATCAAAAAACACTATTAAATGTAATCGATTACACGAAAATAAATAAAATTCTCTAATTCAAAAAAAAATTATAATAAAAATGTATATAATTAAAAAAATACAATTAATAAATATAAATACCATATCTATAACGTTATAGTCAAAACTAAATGAAAAAGCCCGTAAATAAAGTCATCCCTAATAAAAACTGAATTTTATTTTAAAAATCCATTTGGAAAATGAAAAAATTCAAACAACAGAATATTCCTATTTATAATTTCGTCTTAAAGCAAATCAATTAAATCATCGTTTTATTATTTAATTCTAAATCTAACCTGTCTAAGTTTTTGGAATTAAAAAAGGCGACAATTTGAAATTTCAAATTGTCGCCTTTTTATAAGAAAGCTGCTTTTATATTATTCCTTATAAATTAAAGGATGCTCCCAAACTAAAAGTAAACTGATTATTTAAGTGATCAAACATATCATTATCATCACTATATTTTGCAATTGGAAACCCAAGTTCAGTAAAAACACCAAATCCTTCAGTAAAAAGGTAACGGCCTCCTACGTGACCTCCAAAATTTTTAAGCCCTAAACTTAGTCCGGGATAAATGTCTAATTTTTCATCGACATTAAAAACATTTCCAATATTAGCATTTATTCTGAATTTTGCATCGAAACGATCTTTAAAATCTGGTTTTACATTATTATATGGAGTTTCACTACCATTATAAAATCCTGAAAATTCGTTTACTCCCAATAAATAAGAACCAACAAAACCATAAGAAAAATTTTCAGCCAAACCAAAATCAACTGAGCCCTGAATTCCTGAACCTCCATCCTGAATATTCGCACCTACATTAACTTTTATATCTCCTTTTCCTTTAAAAGCTTGTTGCGCTTGTGTAATTCCGAATAATGTCAGAAATAATAATGTGATAACTTTTTTCATAAACCTTAAATATTTTTTATTAGCAAAAATAGAATTTTACAACTTAATTTCTTCCTCTTTCATTAGAATACAATTCGTTTAAAGGCTCACTTTGCCAAAATTCTTTTGTATCCACATTCATTATTGTCAAAGGTCCTTTGAAAGCCGCCCCGGTATCTATATTCCAAACGCATGCTTTATTAACCGGAACTGTTTCTCCAATACGGCTAACCGGAGTATGACCTATAAAAATTTCCTTATATAAGGTAAATCTTTTGGGATAATATAAATCTTCTTTATTCATATTTGGATCTACCGAAAGAGCTGTTTCCCATAAAGTTCTGTCCCAATAAAATAATTTAGGGAAATATTCATAAGCAACACCATTTAAATTCGTAAAACCTGCATGTACGAATAATCGATTTTCTTCATCGAGATGATAATCCTGCAGTGATTCTAAAAATTTTATATGCACCTCTTTTTGTTTTTCATTTAATTTTGCATAAGCCAAAACTGTGGCTTCTCCTCCATGCTGATACCATAGTTCATTGTTTTTAGCATTTTTAAGCCATTCTAATAATAACTCATCATGATTACCTCTAATACAAATACAGTTTTGTTTACTTTGAAGATGAATCAAATAATCAATTACCTGTGGAGACTGACTCCAGCCATCAACATAATCTCCAAGAAATATTAAGGTGTCTTTTTCAGTAACTTCAGCTTTTTTCATCACTTGTTCAAGGGCAAGTAAACCACCATGAACGTCGCCAATAACAAATGTTCTCATTTTTAATTATTTAATCCGGAATACAAAAATATAGAAAATGATCTGCTTTAAACATTAACTCGTCAATCTAATTTATATTGCTAATATAAACGTAAATCCCGAGAACCTTATAAATTTGTTTTAGGTTCCCGGGATAATTTAGAATTTTATAAAAAAATTAAACGCCAAGTTTTTTTGCAATTTCTATTGGAATTCCTCCTTTATTTACCATTAAGGCTGTTGTTTTATATTTTACAAAATTTTTAGTTACGAAAAGGAAACCTCTATAGTCGTTTGTTTCCCCCCATGAATTTTTCACAATATAGTATTCCTTTCCGGTTTGATCTTTTGCCAGACCAATAATATGCATACCATGATCATCTGTAGTCTGGTAATTATCAAAAGCTTCCTGACGCATTTCAGGTGTAATTTCCGGTTCTGCTTTTGGGCCATTGAACATATCAGCTTTTTCATCTGCCGTCATGTCATCAAATTTTTTAGCAGAAACATAAGCAACACCGTTTTTCCAGCTAAAACTTTTTTCACTCACATCAGTTGCCCACGCTACTGTATAACCCTTCTTTAAAGCATTGTCAATAACATCAGTCATATCATTTACTTTAATATTGTAAACCTGATCAAAAGACCAGTTGTCCGGTACAGCCAAAAGTGTTTTTTGATAATAAGGAGCTGTAGTAAATGATGACATCTCAACATATTCATCTGGATTAATTCCTACCACTTCTTTTGCAAAACTTTGGGGTGTATAGTTTTTTCCTTTGTATGCAAAATTATCCGGAACTTTTCCTAAGTAAGAATCAATAACAGCGGCATACGCTTTTTCCCAGCTTGGCGTCAGCTGACCATTTGGATTTTTAACAACAGCCGTCAAGACTCCTTCAATAAGAGCTGCCATTTCTCCAAATTTATTTTTATCAGTTCCATAGTTTAGCCCTGTGTAAACTTCTCTTGGAACTGTTCCGTATTTTTTATACATGTTAATTACATCATGCAAAGATCCTCCGTCACCCAAAGTAACAGCTCCATGCATGCGTACATAATTTTTTCCTTTTTCAACATATACATTTCTTGCAGAAAAAATCTGAGACAATTCAACCGGCTGTTTTCCTAAACGAATCATTTCAGATTCCAGAAAAGAATTTGTAGAATAACTCCAGCAAGTCCCTGAAGAACCTTGTAATTTTACCGAAGTCGTTCCTAAATTAATCACTTCAGTGAACTTAAAATTTTCTTTGCTTTTATCACTTGCATTAAGCTTTAGTGAATTTACTAAAATGTCTTGTGCGAAACCGCCACTGACACCTGCCAAAAAAACAGACGCAGCAAAAACTGATTTCATCGTAATTTTATACATAATCAAATGATTTAAATAGTTGACTCATTAGTAGCCCTTATTTTATTTTTGTTACAAATCAATTAAATATTAAGTAAAAAAACTATTATTTTTCAGTTAATATTTATACAATGTTTTTATTAAGCAGCCAAACCTTACAAATTCTTCAAAAAGCAACCATTAATCAAAAAAGTCCTTTTTTAATATTTTAATTTCTTAATAAATAGTATTTTTAGTTTTTAAATACCATCAAAAGTCCACGAATGTACGAGCTCGAAAAGGAGAAATATTTAGGCAATACGAAAAACATTTTCAACACCACACAAGGTATTTCAGTGGTCGAAACTGAGTATCAAAATAAAGTTTACGAAGGTTGGCATTCACATAATAATGCACATATTACACTTTTTCTGAAAGGCGGAACAACCGAAAAACGAAAAAATTTTAGTGAAACAGTAGGTTCGGGCTCATTATTATTTTATCACAGTGATGAACTACATCTAAATCAAAATACTCTTTTTCCGTCCAGGAATATTAATATCGAAATTGAAGAAAATTTTCTTAAAAACCTTCAATTAACTGAAAACATTCTCGAAAAAGCAATTCAGAATTCTGTACTTACAAAATTTTTAATTTTAAAAATTTTTAAGGAAACAATCACTGCGGATGCATTTTCCAGCGATAGTATTACGATGTTATTTTCTCAATTATCGAATACTCATAAGCATTTAGACAGATATGAAAAAAGTCCGTATTGGGTAAAAAGCCTAAATGAATTATTAAACGATTGCTGGAATGAGAATCCAAACCTTCATGATCTGGCACAGGTTTTACAACTAAATCCGATTACGATATCCAAACATTTTCCAAAATATTTTGGGTGCACGCTGGGTGAATATATGCGACGAATCAAAATAAACCGTTCACTTTCACTTATACAGTTAAACCAAAGCAATTTAACTGAAATTAGCTTAGAATGTGGGTTTGCTGATCAAAGCCATTTTATCAGAACCTTCAAAAACCTAACCGGATTTTTACCAAAGCAATTCCAAAAACTATAAGGCAGGCAAATTTCATTCTATTTTTTGGTTAAGCATCGATCTACATTTGCTTCAAATTAATACTTAAACCAAATCGAAATGGAAACCCTTACTACAAAACAAAAAATATTTAAATCACCTGTAACCAAGATGATTCTTGCATTACTTGTTTTTATGACAGTTGTTATTATCGGACAGCAGATTGCTTCAAAATTACTTGCCCTGACTCCACTAGACAAAGACTATAGAAACCTTTTAAAGGGACTTTTTGTTTCGACATCATGTGTGTTAAGCTATATTCTTTTCTTTAAAAAATACGAAAAAAGAACTGTAACAGAATTTGCTTCAAAAGGAATTGCAAAAAATCTTATCATTGGAATTTCGGTTGGCTTTATACTGCAATCGTTAACTATTTTAGTAATTTACCTAAACGGAAGTTATAGTGTTACGGCTGTAAACCCGGTTTCATTTATCCTGATTCCTTTTGCCATTATGTTTACAGTGGCTATTATAGAAGAAATATTGGTTCGCGGAATTATATTTAGAATTTTAGAAGAAAAACTGGGAAGCTATATTTCGCTTACCATTTCATCAGTTCTGTTTGGTGTTTTTCATCTGGCAAATCCTCACGGAACTTTGCTTTCGGGAATATGCATAACCACCGCAGGTTTTTTATTTGGAGCTGCTTATATTTACAGTCGTAGTTTATGGCTGCCAATTGCTTTACACTTTGCCTGGAACTTTACACAGTCGGGAATATTTGGCGCCATTACATCAGGAAACGAAAAAACAAATAGCTTACTTGAATCCAAAATACAAGGTGCTGAATATATTACAGGTGGGGAATTTGGTCCTGAAGGATCAATTCAGGCTATTGCCTTCTGTGTGGTTGCAACAATAGTATTTTTAATTTTAATTCATAAAGAAAATAAAATTATTAAACCCTCCTGGAAAAGATAGCACTTATAATTCATATCTCACAAATTACCTATGAACCCCAGATAATTAAAAATTATCTGGGAGTTTTTATTTCATCATGTCTAATTTTTTTTCCTAACAAAAAAATCCACCCGATAACCGGATGGATTTTAAATATCTATTTTGAAAAAAATTATTCTATTTCAGAAACTCTCATGGTATTTACCATTCCTTTATCTTTGATTGGCATAGCAGCAAGATTAATTAAATAATCTCCCTTTACAGCATAACCTTTTTCTACAGCAATTTGATTTACATCAGTTACTGTATCATCAGTACTATTTTCATTATCATAGAAAAATGATTTAACTCCCCATAATAAATTCAATTGTGTTAGAATTCTTCTGTTTGAAGTAAACACTAAAATATGTGCCGATGATGGTCTCCAGGCCGAAATTTGAAAAGCAGTGTAACCACTATTTGTCAATGTACAAATTGCTTTTGCCTGAATTGTATTAGCCATTAAAGCCGCTTGTTGGCAAATTGTTTTAGTAATAAAACGTTTTGTTTTTATTTGTGGTGTGTTTTGTGGAACATGAATAAGCGGAGAGTTTTCAACAGCTTCACAAATTTGAGTCATTTTTTGAATTACCTGTACAGGATAGTTTCCTGTAGCAGTTTCTCCTGACAGCATCACCGCATCAGCTCCATCCATTACAGAGTTTGCAACGTCATTTACCTCTGCTCTTGTTGGTGTTAAGCTTGTAATCATTGTTTCCATCATTTGAGTAGCAACGATAACAGGAATTCTGGCAGTTTTAGCTCTTCGGATTAAGTCTTTTTGAACTAATGGTACTTCATGCGCAGGAAGTTCAACTCCTAAATCTCCACGAGCCACCATTAAAGCATCACAATATGCTACAATTCTATCCATGTTCTCTAAAGCTTCCGGCATTTCAATTTTAGCAACGATCGGAATTTTAACATCTGAATGTTTAGCAATTAATTCCTGTAAGTCTTGTAAATCACGAGGCGTTTTTACAAACGAAAGCGCAATCCAGTCTACTTTTTGCTCAATAGCAAAAATAGCATCTGCAATATCTTTTTCTGTTAATGCCGGTAAAGAAATCTTTGTATTTGGAAGATTAACTCCTTTTTTAGATTTTAATTCTCCACCCTGAATAACTTTAGCAACAACTTCTGTTTTTTTATCCGTTGAAACGATCTCAAAAATAAGTTTACCATCATCAAGTAAAATACGCTCTCCTTCATTCACATCATTTGGAAAGTTTTGATACTTCATAAATACTCTTTGAGCATTTCCTACAATATCTTCTGCAGTTGTAAAAGTGATTAAATCACCATCGTTAACTGTAGTTCCTTCTTCCATTACTCCTACTCTAAGTTTAGGCCCCTGCAAATCTCCTAATATTGCAGTAGTATAACCAAACTCTTCATTTAAGCCTCTAATAATATTAATTTTCTCTTTTACACCTTCATAATCAGCATGCGAAAAGTTAACTCTAAATACATTTACACCTGCGTCGATCATATCTTTAATGATCTCTTTCGTTCCACATGCAGGTCCAAGTGTGGCTACAATTTTGGTTTTTTTGTTTGTAAGCATTTTTTTTAAAAAATTAAATTGTTTTTTGATTTTATTTTATTGATATCTACAGCATAAATAGCTGCGATACTCTCAATTGTATTTAGCTTTTGCTGTATTTCTGAAAAGTTTATAGCCTCACCGCTATTATCTATTTTCAGGAAAAAATCTACTTTTTTGAATTCAGGAAGTAAATGAATTGTTGTTGAAACCTCACTATTTTCATTGGAAAACAAATTCTGAAAATCATTCGTACTCACTGAAATGATTTCATTTTTATTCTGAATCAAATTCCATGAAAGGGCTTTGTCGGTGTCATAATAATAGAATCTGGAAAAATTTGTCTCGCCCTCCTTAGTCTGAGCATGAATCTCGTTTTTGCTCTTACTTAAGTTTATCGGAAGCTTTTTATTAATAAAATAAGCCAATCTATAATCTTCTAAAGAAGTATGGATCGCCATTAAATAATAATCAATTTCGTCAAATTCGTCTAAATCTAATCTATGAATAGCCATTTCATAAAATATCAAGCTGTAAATATACTATTTCTATCGTAGCATCAATAGTTAAGAACAGCATGTTTTTGTTAATTTATAAACGAAAACGTTATAGCATTAGGAATATTACACTACTTTTCGTGTTATTTCTTATCCATTTTTTCCTGAAATGCAAAATATGCACGTTGCGAAGCTTTCTCTTCTGCTTTCTTTTTTGAAGTTGCTCTTGCTCTTGCAATTATTTTATCGTCTATACTTAATTTAACGCCAAACAAACGCTGCCCATCAATTCCGTTATCTTCAAAAATATCATAATGAAAGATTCTCTTTTCTTTTTGACACCATTCGATAACCAGACTTTTATAACTAATTACTTTTCCTTCAAGTCGTGCTATATCAACATAGGGTATAATGACTCTTTTTTGAATAAATTTTTCACAAAAAGAGTACCCCCTATCTAAATAAATAGCACCTATAAGTGCTTCAAAAATATTTCCGTGAATATTTTCACCAAAATGCTGAATAGGCACTTTACTCTCAACAAACCTTACTAAATTTAAATCTTTTCCCAGTTCGTTCAAGTGTTCCCTGCTTACAATCTTAGAGCGCATTTTAGTCAAATAACCCTCATCACCGTTTGGTGCTTTATTAAACAAATGTGCAGCAATAACAGAACTTAACATAGCATCACCTAAAAATTCAAGTCTCTCGTAATTAATTGGATTACCTAATTCATCTAATTTATTAGAAGAGCGATGTGTAAATGCTTTCTTGTAAAATTCCATAGTAATTGGCTGAAAACCAAGAATTTTCTGAATAGTGTCAAAAAAAATCCCGTCTTCTTGAGAACGGGATTTTGAAAATATTTTTTTGATAATATTCATAGACAAGACTAGTCAACTAATTTTTTAAACAACACACAAGCATTGTGTCCACCAAAACCAAAAGTGTTACTCATTGCAACATTAACTTCTCTTTTTTGAGGTTTGTTTAAGGTAAGATTCAATGAAGGATCAATATTTTCGTCTACGACAGTATGATTAATCGTTGGGGGAACAATACTGTGCTGCATAGCTAAAATCGAAGCAATTGCCTCAATAGCACCAGCTGCACCAAGTAAGTGACCAGTCATTGATTTTGTTGAATTTATATTGATGTTTTTTGCATGGCTTCCAAACACAGCACTGATCGCTTTTAACTCAGCTACATCTCCAAGAGGAGTAGAAGTTCCGTGTGTGTTGATATGATCAACATCTTCCGGGTTCATTCCTGCATCTCTTAAAGTGTTTTTCATTACTGCAATAACTCCAATTCCTTCAGGATGCGGTGCAGTTAAGTGATAAGCATCAGATGACATTCCACCGCCGCCTATTTCGCAGTAAATTTTTGCGCCTCTTGCTTTAGCATGTTCGTATTCTTCAAGTACCAATGCTCCTGCTCCTTCCCCTAAAACAAAACCATCTCTGGTAGCATCAAAAGGTCTGGAAGCTGTTTCCGGGCTTTCGTTTCTTGTAGATAAAGCGTGCATGGAACTAAAACCTCCCATACCTGCAATAGTAACTGCTGCTTCTGAACCTCCAGACACAATAACATCACACATTCCTAAACGAATATAGTTGAAAGCGTCAATTAAAGCATTTGCAGAAGAAGCACAAGCTGAAACAGTTGTATAATTAGGCCCCATATAGCCATTACGCATAGAAATATGTGCTGGTGCAATATCGGCAATCATTTTAGGAATAAAGAAAGGATTGAATTTTGGAGTTCCATCCCCTTTTGCATAATACATTACTTCATCCTGAAAAGTTTCCAAACCTCCAATTCCGGCTCCCCAAATAACTCCAACTCTTTGTTTGTCGATATTTTCGTCTGTTAATCCAGCATCTTTAATAGCTTCATCACTGGCCGCAACTGCATATTGAGCAAATTTATCTAATCTGCGCGATTCCTTGCGGTCCATATAATCTTCAATATTGAAGTTTTTTACTTCGCAGGCAAACTTAGTTTTATGTTTCTCTGTATCATAATACGTAATAGGGGCAGCACCGCTAACTCCATTAATAAGTGCATCCCAATATTCCTGGATATTATTTCCAATAGGAGTAAGAGCACCTAGTCCTGTAACAACAACTCGCTTTAATGCCATAAAAATGTATTTTGTGTCTTTAACAAATAAAACCCATGCTTTCTTAACTATAGTATTTACTTAAGAGCCATGGGCATTACAATATAAATATATCTTTTGATTGTATACCAATCTAAATTTAAATTTTAAAAAAAATAATAACACCCGGTTTATACCATATAAACCGGGTGTATATTTATTATTTTTTAGCTTCCTCGATATAAGAAATAGCTTGACCAACAGTAGCAATGTTTTCTGCTTGATCGTCCGGAATTTGAATATCAAATTCTTTTTCGAATTCCATAATAAGCTCAACAGTGTCTAATGAGTCAGCTCCTAAATCATTAGTGAAGCTTGCTTCTGTTACAACTTCGTTTTCGTCAACACCTAATTTGTCTACGATAATCGCTTTTACTCTTGATGCAATGTCTGACATAATCTTTAATTTTAGAATTTAATTTGTTGGCAAAAATAAAAAACTTTATTTTAAAACAACTATTTAGTTAATAAATGTGTTACTAATTTATAAAATTAATTTCAAGAAAGGTCTTTTAATACTATTTATTTTGATTTTTTATTCCGTTTTTTGCATTCTCAAAATAAATTTGATTATGAAAAAAATTGTTGTTTTTGCCTCAGGTTCAGGAAGTAATGCAGAAAATATTATCAAACACTTTAAAGAAACCAAAATTGCAAAGGTCGTTTCTGTCTTTACAAATAATCCAAATGCAAAAGTCATTGAAAGAGCAAAAAATCATCAAATTCCTGTCGAAATCTTCTCAAAAAACGAACTTTTAGAACGAAATGTATTACAAAAAATACAGGAAATCAACCCGGATCTGATCGTTCTGGCTGGATTTTTATTGAAATTCCCTGAAAACATAATTGAACTGTATCCAAATAAAATTATCAATATTCACCCTGCACTTTTACCTAATTATGGAGGGAAAGGTATGTACGGAATACACATACACAGGGCTATAGTCAATAATAAGGAAAAAGAAACAGGGATTTCTATCCATTATGTAAACGAACATTATGACGAAGGTGCCATTATTTTTCAGGCAAATGTTGCCCTAACCGACCAGGATACTCCCGAAACAGTCGCAGAGAAAATCCATGAATTAGAACAAAAACATTTCCCTGAGATTATTCAAAGGTTATTAAGCGAATGAATACCAATCCAAAATAATTACAATACAAAAAATCAATTTTAGATTAGTTTAATCAATCTGAAATCTGAAATACAAAACAATGACTCACGAAGTACACATATATACAGACGGCGCTGCAAAAGGAAATCCCGGTAATGGCGGCTATGGAGTCGTTATGGAATTAGTTGGAACACCCCATAAAAAAGAGTTTTATGAAGGTTTTCGTTTAACAACAAATAACCGAATGGAACTTTTGGCTGTAATTGTTGGTTTAGAAAAACTGAAAAAGCCAAATATGAAAGTCCTTGTGATTTCAGACTCAAAATATGTTGTCGATTCCGTTGAGAAGAAATGGATTTTAGGCTGGGAAAAAAAGAAATTTGCAGGCAGAAAGAATCCAGATTTATGGAAACGGTTTTTAGTTGTTTATCGCAAACATCAGGTTGATTTCAAATGGATTAAAGGCCATAATAATCATCCTCAAAACGAACGCTGTGATCAATTGGCTGTAATGGCATCGATGCAGCCTAAACTTTCTGTAGACACATATTACGAAACCATTGGATCTAAAGAATAAAAAAACGCATCAAATAATTTTTGATGCGTTTTTTCGTTACTTACTTCATTTTTTTATCCTTCTTTATCAATATCTTTTGCTGTTTTAAAGCCAACCAAAAGTCCAATACCGGCCATTACAAAAATAATTGAAGGGTAAACCGCTCCATCATTTAATGAAGTGTAGGTTGTAATTAACAAAGCAATAAAAATTCCGACACCACTGCCTATTAACAAGAAAGCAAGATTTACAACAAAAATTTTCCAGGCAGAACCGCCTTTCCCTCTTCCTTTTAAAAATATACTGGCATCAACACCTTTTTCGATAAGAGCCAGACGTTCTCTGTTTCTTGTTGAGTAAATAAGATAGACAATCCCAAAGATTGTTGCACAAAAACTAAATGGTACTAATATTTCCGGTCCCATAATTTATATTGTTTTAATTGATTGATACTTCATATGACGATATCTTTTAAATTGAGGTTACAGGTTTTGGTGAAAAATTTCAATTTTTAAATTAAAAACTCGAAAACCTACTGATTTTCAGCTAATTTTAAACATCATTAAAAGCATTTAATTTCAAAATACGAGTCGAAATGACAAAACGCATGAACCATTTTATAAATGTAAGTTTTTGTCAAAGTTCAATCCTTAATTATATATGTAAAATATCGAAGTTGAAATTTTGGAAATTTAAAAAACTGGAATTTATTTTTAAAATTCTTGTAACCTCAAAGAACAAATTGTCGTCCTATATAATATGAGTACAATACCTGATCAACATTATATCGATAAAATCCTTCAGGGCGAAACAAGTTCTTTTGCCGTGCTGATTGACCGTTATAAGGATATGATTTTTACATTGGCCCTGAAAATGGTCAAAAACAGAGAAGAAGCAGAAGAAGTTGCTCAGGACACATTTATCAAAATATATAATTCACTGAGTAAATTTAAAGGCGTTTCTAAATTTTCGACCTGGATTTACAAAATAGCATATAACACCTGTTTAGATCGTCTGAAGAAAAGCAAAAAGGATGAAAACAATATTTCGATAGATGAATTTTCGGCACACTTAATTAAAACGATGGACAATGCTTTAAGTGCTTTGGAAGAGAAAGAACGAAAGCAGACGATTCAGAATTGTCTAAATTTATTACCAAGTGACGAGAATTTTCTCCTAACTTTATTTTATTTTGAAGATCAGAATTTAGAAGAAATAGGTAAAATCATGAATATTAATGCTAATAATGTCAAGGTAAAATTATTTAGAAGCCGACAAAAATTAGCTGTAATTTTGAAACAGCAATTAGAACCAGAAATAATAGAATGTTATGAAAGAAAATGATAAAGAAATAGAAAATCTAATTGAGAAAATGATGGCCGAAAACACTTTGGAATCGCCATCTGCCGACTTTACGTCCAATTTAATGTCACATATTCTTGTGGCTGAAAAAGCAAAAATTAAGCCTTATAAACCTTTGATTTCCATTTCAACATGGATTTTTATCGGAATTGCTTTGGCTGTTTTGGTCCTTTATAATATCTTTTTTGCCGGAGCAGAAAATAATATAGAAATTGGAAAATCGTATACCGATAAAATTTCGGCAACTGTTTCCGGGATTCATATTTCTAAAACTACATTGTATGCAATCTTAATTGTTCCTTTTATGATTTTGGTTCAGGTTGGGGTTTTAAAGAATTATTTTAATAAGAAATATCAGGTGTGAATTATTTAAAAGCATCTCCCCTTTTCCTTATGTAATCTTTTCCGATATAGCAATCCACGCTAACATCATATCTATTTAAAAATAACAAATATTTTATTGTCGAATATCCACCAGTCTTTATAACTGATTTATTCAGTTCTAGTTCATCTTTTCTAATTGATGGTTTCGAATATTTTTTTAAAAATTTATCAAATCCTAAATCTGAATATTCTTTTTCTATAACTGGGTTGAGTTTAAAACTTACCAGATAAATTCGCTTTTTAAACAATTCTTTATCCAAAACAAAATTTTTGTTTAGAACTGCGCTTAAAAAATCTTCAAAGGATTTAAATTTTTTAAAATAGTACTCTTTATAAAAAAAGAATAATTCATGATTGTTGGTTTCATAAACTTCATTGTTTTTGTAAAACCATATAAATCCAAGCCCAAATATATGGATGGTAATAATTTCCCATCTTTATATTCCTGCATAACTGATAATTTTTCAATCATATCTTCAGAAAAATTAGGTTCTTTTTTTTCACAAGAAAACAAAAAGCAAAACAGCAATAAAAATAAAATTTTCTTCATCGTTAGGATTCATATATAAACAAATCTAACTAAAAACATTTACAAAATATAAGTTGCATTTTAAATCAGGAAAACATATTTTAAGCTTTCTGAAAAAACAATTTTAAACAATTCATTTACAAGAGTTTTACCTCGAAATCGTTGTCGTTTTTTTATGAAAATTTTGAGATTACAAACCGTTGCAATATTGTAACTTATGAAGTATCTTTGCACCTTAATTCGAAATTCATAAAATGAATAAATTATTGATTGTTGGAACAGTTGCTTTCGACGCGATTGAAACTCCTTTCGGAAAAACAGATAAAATATTAGGTGGTGCTGCAACATACATTGGTTTATCAGCCTCATTTTTCAACCTGCAATCAGCCATAGTTTCTGTAGTTGGCGACGATTTTCCTCAGGAACATTTAGATTTACTGACTTCAAAAAATATCGATATCTCGGGTATCGAAATTGTAAAAGGCGGAAAAACCTTTTTCTGGAGCGGTTTATACCACAACGATCTTAATTCAAGAGACACTTTGGTAACAGAGTTAAATGTTTTAGCTGATTTTCAGCCAAAAGTTCCTCAAAACTTTAAAGATGCTGATGTTGTAATGTTAGGAAACTTACACCCGTTGGTACAAAGCAGTGTTTTGGATCAAATGGACAAAAAACCAAAATTAGTGGTTTTAGACACCATGAACTTTTGGATGGACTGTGCTCTTCCGGAATTACTGGAGGTTATCAAACGTGTTGACGTTATTACAATCAATGACGAAGAAGCAAGACAGCTTTCGGGTGAATATTCATTAGTAAAAGCGGCTGCTAAAATTCAGGAAATGGGACCAAAATACGTAGTGATCAAAAAAGGAGAACACGGTGCGCTTTTATTCCACAACAGAGAAGTGTTCTTTGCGCCGGCTTTACCGCTTGAAGAAGTTTTTGATCCAACCGGAGCGGGAGATACTTTCGCAGGTGGATTTTCAGGATTTATTGCGCAAAGTGAAAACATTTCATTTGGAAACATGAAAAACGCAATTATTTACGGCTCAAATTTAGCTTCGTTCTGCGTAGAGAAATTTGGAACCGAGAGGATGGAAACATTAAGTAAAGCCGAAGTAGCGATTCGATTACAACAATTTAAGTCGTTAACTCAGTTTGACATAGAAATATAATGCTTACGAGCCTCGGTAAAACGGGGCTTTTTTATTACGTTAATACACACAACTTACAACAACACAAATACAAAAACAATGAGCGACGCTTTAAAACACGAATGTGGTATAGCCTTAGTCAGACTTCTTAAACCGCTTGAGTATTACAAAGAAAAATACGGAACTGCTTTTTACGGAATTCAGAAAATGTACCTGATGATGGAAAAACAGCACAACCGTGGTCAGGATGGTGCCGGTTTTGCAAGTATCAAATTAGATGTAGAACCTGGTGAACGTTATATCAGCAGGGTTCGTTCAAACCACTCACAGCCAATCCAGGATGTTTTCAAACAAATCAATGAACGTATTAGTGAGGAACTAAAAGCAAATCCTGAACTGAATGACAATATAAAAGAATTAAAAGCGAACATACCTTATATAGGAGAATTGTTTTTAGGACATGTGCGCTACGGAACTTTCGGCAAAAACAGCATCGAAAGCGTACACCCTTTTTTACGTCAGAGTAACTGGATGCACCGTAATCTGATTTTGGCAGGAAACTTTAATATGACAAATGTTAAAGAACTCTTTCAAAATCTGGTTGAACTTGGACAACATCCAAAAGAAATGGCTGATACCGTTACTGTGATGGAAAAAATTGGTCACTTTTTAGATAAAGAAGTAATGCAATTGTATCAGGACTGTAAAGCAGAAGGATATTCAAAAAGAGAAGCCTCTCCGGTAATTGCAGAACGCCTGGATCTTGCAAAAATACTAACACGCTCAGCTAAAAATTTAGATGGTGGTTACGCAATGGCTGGTTTATTAGGGCACGGAGACGCATTTGTTTTTAGAGATCCGGCGGGTATTCGTCCGGCCTATTTCTATCAGGATGACGAAGTTGTTGTTGTAGCTTCAGAAAGACCTGTTATTCAAACTGTATTTAATGTTCCGTTTGAAAGCGTTAAGGAAATTGAACCTGGAAATGCCTTAATTATAAAGAAAAGCGGAAAAGTTACCATGAATCAAATTCTGGAACCAACCGTTAAAAAGGCTTGTTCTTTTGAAAGAATCTACTTTTCAAGAGGAAGTGATGCTGAAATTTACCAGGAACGTAAAAATTTAGGAAAATTAATTTTGCCTGCAGTTCTTAAAGCAATTGACAGCGATACAGATAACACCGTTTTCTCTTATATTCCAAATACAGCTGAAACCTCTTTTTATGGATTGGTTGAAGCAGCCCAGGATTTCTTAAACCAAAGAAAGAACAATTATATCTTAGAAAACAGAAATACATTAACCGCTGAGACACTTCAGGAACTTTTAGCTGTAAAAATACGTACAGAGAAAGTTGCCATTAAAGATGCGAAACTTAGAACCTTTATTACAGAAGACAGCAGCCGTGACGATTTAGTAGCTCACGTATATGATGTTACATACGGAGTGATTAAGCCAGAAGATAATTTGGTCATTATTGACGATAGTATTGTTCGTGGTACAACATTAAAAATGAGCATCATTAAAATGATGGATCGCTTGAAACCAAAACGTATCGTAATTGTTTCTTCGGCACCACAAATTCGTTACCCTGATTGTTACGGAATTGATATGGCAAAACTGGAAGGCCTTGTTGCTTTTAGAGCGGCTTTGGATTTATTGAAAGAAAGAAATTTATATCATATCGTTGATGAAGTATATGCAAAATGTAAAGCACAGGAAAATTACGCAGATACAGATGTTGTAAATTATGTAACAGCGATTTATGATCAATTTACTCCTGAAGAAGTTTCAGACAGAATTGCCGAGATGTTAAGCTCTCCTGAAATCAATGCCGAAGTAAAAATTATCTTCCAAAAAGTAGAAGACTTACACATTGCCTGTCCGAAAAATCTTGGCGACTGGTATTTCACCGGAGAGTATCCAACTCCAGGCGGAAATCGTGTTGTAAATAGAGCGTTTATTAACTTTTATGAAGGAAAAAACGCAAGAGCATACTAAATAAAAAGTTAAAAAATGCATTTCATCGGATTTTTATGCATTTCATCCTATATTTTTGGGAAAACTGCAATGCTAATATATCTTTGGAGAACCATAACATTAGTAGGTTAAGTTTATGGTAGATTTGGGGCAAAAAAGGTGGGAGCAATCTCACCTTTTTTATTGGGATAAATTTAAATTTTTAGAAACCAATCAGTTAATCGGATATTATTGCATTTAATCAGAAATATTTGAAATAAATAATATAGTACCATACATTTGATCTACCATAAAATTAAGTAGGTTAAGTATATGGTAAATTTGGGGCAAAAAAGGCGGAAGAGATTCCGCCTTTTTTATTTTCTTTTTTAGATAAAAAGAATAAAGATTATAGAATAAAGACTAGACTTATAAATAAAAAAAAGACGAGTACCTTTCGGCACTCGTCTTTTTTTATTCTTTACTTTATTTTCTTATTTATCTAAAGCAAATCTTCTTGCAACTTCTGTCCAATTAATTACACTAAAGAAAGCTTCAATATAATCTGGTCTTCTGTTTTGGTAGTTTAAGTAGTAAGCATGTTCCCAAACGTCCATTCCTAAGATTGGAGTTCCACCGTTACCAGCAACTTCCGGCATTAATGGATTATCTTGATTTGGAGTACCTACAACTTCTAATTTTCCTCCTTTTTGAACTGTTAACCAGGCCCATCCTGAACCGAATTGCGTTGCACCAGCTTTAGCAAATTTCGCTTTAAACTCTTCGAAAGTTCCAAAAGAAGCCTCAATTGCAGCTAACAAATCACCTGTTGGTAATCCGCCACCGTTTGGAGACATAACTGTCCAGAATAAATTGTGGTTGTAAAAACCTCCACCGTTATTACGCACTGCTGCGTTAGATTTATCTAAATTGATTAAGATATTTTCTATTGTTTTTCCTTCTAAATCTGTACCTGCAATTGCAGCGTTAAGATTTGTTGTGTAAGCATTATGATGTTTAGAATGGTGGATCTCCATTGTGCGTGCATCAATATGTGGTTCTAATGCGTCATATGCATAAGGTAATTGTGGTAATTCAAAAGCCATGATATATGATTTTATGATTTATAATAATTTATTCAAATTTATACATTTAACTTTGGAATAGAAAATTCTATTTCGTTATAATTGAATTTAGTTAAGTGATAATTGTTGTTTTTACACTAAAATCGATGTAAAAGCCTTTACTTCCCGTTAAAAGTTGTCATTGTATTTTCTAATCCTGCTGTACCAAAAGATTTGATAATTTCTGAAGCGACTTCGAGCCTTTCAGGTAATTTTGCTTTTTCCTCTTCATCCCAGTCTCCTAAAACGTAGTCAACCTGTTGTCCTTTTTTGAACTGATCGCTAATTCCGAATCTAAAGCGTGTGTATTGTTGTGTATTTAAAACTAAATTAATGTTTTTAAGTCCGTTGTGACCTCCATCGCTTCCTTTCGGCTTGATGCGGATAGTTCCGAAAGACAAGTTTAAATCATCTGTAATTATCAGAACATTTTCTAACGGAATATTTTCTTTGTCGATCCAGTATTTTACTGCTTTTCCGCTCAGGTTCATGTAGGTATTTGGCTTAAGCAGAAAAAAGGTTCTTCCTTTAAATTTATATTCAGCCAACGAACCCAATTTTACAGTTTCGAATGAAAGACTTTCTTTTCTGGCTAAAAAATCCAGGACTTTAAATCCGATATTATGTCTTGTGTTTACGTATTCGGCACCAATATTTCCTAATCCGACAATTAAATATTTTTTACTCACGCTTTTTATATTGTTTTTTTGGTGTTCGTGAACCTCCGGTTTCATATTCTCTTCTGTGTTCTCTTCTTTCGATGTTGATGAAAACAGGTTGTTTATCCATTTTATCATGTTTGCAAAAGTAAGGTTAATTAGGGAATTAGAAAATGTGTCAATTAGATAATTTCTGCTGGTTGTGTTTTAATCACAGAGTCAGCTTAAAAGGTTTCTCGAAGATTTTGCAGATGGAGCAGATTTATTGAATTCTAAAAATTCTATAAGGTCTTGACAAAAAAAGTTTTTCCTGGAATCTCATCATCTTAGAAAATTATGAAAAAGATACTGTCTTGCTAGCCCTGACAGGAGCGGTATCCTTTTTCCGGCTCCTTTAGCCGGGAAAAGATTTAGCGGATGGCAGGAACGTCACGTCTTATAAAAACGAATATTTTCTGCTTCTAAAACAACCCTGGGAAAAAATCTTAGTATCTCAGTATCTTAGAAACTTATAAGCTAAAAAAAAGCACCAACCTTTCGATTGATGCTTTTGTATTGATTTGAAAAAAATTATTTTTTCTTTCCTTTTGCAGGAGCTTTTGCAGCTTTTGCAGCTTCCTGAGCAGCTTTCATAGCAGCACGAGAAATTCTTACCTGAGCTACAACTGTGTTATCCGGGTGCATTACTTTGTATTCCGGAGAACCAACTTTAGTAACATATAATTTGTTACCCATTTCAAGTGGTGTAATGTCAGCTTCAACAAAATCAGGAAGATTTTTAGGCAAAGCTTTAACTTTTAATTTACGAGTGTTTAAACGTAAAACACCACCTGCAAGAACACCTTTAGATGTACCAACGATTTTCACAGGAACTTCCATTGTGATTTCTTTATCATCAAATAATTGGAAGAAGTCGATGTGTAAAATTTTGTCAGATACCGGGTGAACCTGAATATCCTGCAAAATTGCATTGAATGATTTTCCTTTTCCAAGCTCAATCACAACTGTGTGTGCATTTGGAGTGTAAACCAAGTTTTTGAACGCTGCAGCGTCTGCTGAGAAGTGTACTGCCTGATTTCCTCCGTATAACACGCAAGGAACCGCTCCAGCATTACGTAAGGCTTTAGTTGACACTTTGCCCACGCTTTCTCTTTCTGATCCTTTAATTGTAATCGATTTCATTGTAAAAAAAATATAGTTATTAATAAATATTCTGTTTCCTATAATGTATGTGTCGCAATGACTACATTATAAATTTCCCACTAATGGAATTGTTGTGGTGCACCATGTGCATAACTTCGGCAAAAAGAGGTGCACAACTCACCACTCTTATTTTATCTGAATGTCTCTTTAAAGGAATAGAATCTGTTACGATTAATTCGCTTAACTTAGAATTCTCAATTTTTTCGTAGGCTCCTCCTGAAAGAATAGCGTGTGTACAAATTGCTCTAACGCTTAATGCTCCTTTTTCGATCATTAAATCTGCGGCTTTCGCTAATGTTCCACCCGTATCGATCATGTCGTCTACTAATATTACGTTACGCCCTTTTACTTCACCAATCAGTTCCATAGTATCGATAACGTTGGCTGCTTTTCTTTGTTTGTAACAGATTACTACATCTGATTCTAAAAACTTAGAGTAAGCATATGCTCTTTTTGAACCTCCCATATCCGGAGATGCAATAGTTAAATTTTCTAATCCTAAACTTTCTACATAAGGTAAAAAGATGGTTGACGCAAATAAATGATCTACCGGTTTTTCGAAAAACCCCTGAATTTGATCTGCGTGCAAATCCATTGTCATTACTCTTGTTGCTCCGGCAGCATCTAATAGATTAGCTACTAATTTTGCTCCAATCGGAACTCTTGGTTTGTCTTTTCTGTCCTGTCTTGCCCAACCAAAATAAGGCATAACAGCTGTAATGTGTCTTGCTGATGCACGTTTTGCTGCATCAATCATTAGTAACAATTCCATCAAATTATCGGCGGTTGGAAAAGTCGAACACACGATAAAAACGCGTAATCCTCTGATTGACTCTTCGTAAGACGGCTGAAATTCTCCATCACTGTACGTTGACATCGTTACTTTTCCTAACGGAATTCCGTATTGTTCTGCAATTTTTTCTGCAAGATAAACACTTTGTGAACAAGCAAAAATTTTAGCTTCTGGTTCTAGGTGCGACATTATAATTTGTTGTTTTTGCTCCGCTGCTCTTTGTACAATTCGGCTTCACCATTTTCGGTAAAGCAAAATACATATAATTGCCTCGGGTGTAGTTAGTTGTGTGTGCTTCGTTTTAACGAGGTGCAAATTTAGAAAATTTATTGGACACTGAAAGGAAAAATTTAAGTATTTTTAGTAGCACTTTTAATTTTATTTTTTACATTTGCACCGTGTTAAAGGAATAAGCACAGTTATGACTTCATAATTACTTATTCTATTGCGTTAAAATAACTGATTTATTAGTTGTTTTTTCGTCTGCTAAGCCCGGATGGCGGAATTGGTAGACGCGCTGGTCTCAAACACCTGTGGGAAACCGTGCCGGTTCGACTCCGGCTCCGGGTACAAAAACCTCTTCTTAACGGAAGAGGTTTTTTTGGTTTTAATCAACTTCTAACTTACCGTATTTAATCCTTTGGTTTATGAATATGAGGCTTTAAAATTGGATGCTTTGGTTGATTTGGTGGCGTTACCCGCCTTCTTTCATCGGGTGTTCCGTCAGGTGTTTTTGGTTTTGGACCTGGCTTAATTGCTTGAACTTTTTCCATAATAATTTTTTAAATTAATATTTATAACAAATAACTTGATTTAAAATATACTCTTAATATGGAAAACCATAATCTCTTTTTTTCTTTCGATTAAAACTTCAAAAACCATTACTCTTAAACTAAAATTCAGCACTTCAACGACTTTAATAGTACTTCAACGCCAATACAAAAGACAAACAACACATAATCAGTATCTTTATACGTAATTTCACTGCTGTTCTCAACTTTTATTTAATTATCATGAAAGCTTATGCGATACATCTTATAGCAATTGCAGGTGTTTTTTCTTTGAATAGTTTTGGTCAGGTAAATGAGGTAATTACCAATGCAGATATTCGAAAAGCACCCTTAAAGTTTGACGACAAATCCGACGAAGATCTTGTTATAGAATCGTATTGTGTCGAAGAAGTAATCAATCTCGCTGTCGGAAAAAAAAGAATCACGACATACGAAGTCTCAAAACTCGACATGGTCAACACCTACGATTTAGGCCCCAATAACACCAGAACCGTAACAGCTATATACCGAAAAGCACATGTTAAAGCTACCGAACCTGTTGCATCCTCAAAAATAATAACTGTCAAAACCGACAAAACCATTCAGCCGATAAACATTAAGACAACCGTTCCTGCATACAGTAAAGACTCCATAAGCATTAATGTTTTAAACATATACACTAATGTTGTAGACAAAGGATACAAATCAGCAGACATGCTTAAAAAGGTTGCCGATAAATTTTATTTTGAAAATGATTTTGAAGCAGCGGCTAAATACTATTCAGAACTATTTAGTCTTGAAGAAAATTCAGAACCTGTGTATTATTTACGATGTGCAAAATCCCTGAAAGCAATCAATCAACCGGAAAAAGCTGAGGAGATGATTAAATTGTTTGAAAGTAAAAATACAGCTCTTGCAATGTCTAAAAAATAGAATCGGTTCGAAACAAAAAAAGACTATCATTTTCATGATAGTCTTTTAATAAGCTCCCCCTCTTGGGCTCGAACCAACCCCGAAAGCTTTCGGGGCTCTGATTAACAGTCTTTGTATTTTTCGAGTAATTTATTTATGATTTCAGGATATCGCAATAGGTTTTCAATGTAGATTTTGCTTTTCATATTTTTGATGTGCTTTTCAATCGCCAAAGCTTGCGACTTTGATTCGCATTCTATTCTCAGAAAAACAATCCAGTCATCTGCTTTATACGTGAATTTTCGTTCTTGCTCTGAATTCAAGTGAAAATCTAATCTTGTATCAAAATTTGCTGTAAAGCCAGTATAAAATCGACTTAATTTAGCAGAATGAAGAATATAAACGTAATTCATATTTTTAATTTAAAAAAAAAGACTATCATTTTCATGATAGTCTTTTAATAAGCTCCCCCTCTTGGGCTCGAACCAAGGACCCTCTGATTAACAGTCAGATGCTCTAACCAACTGAGCTAAGGAGGAATCACCTTAAAGGTAAATATGTTTGCTAAAAAAAGTTTGCTCCCCCTCTTGGGCTCGAACCAAGGACCCTCTGATTAACAGTCAGATGCTCTAACCAACTGAGCTAAGGAGGAAGTTGTTGCTCTTTTTAGCGAGTGCAAATATAATTGATTTTTTAGTTTCTCAAAAATATTTTAACTCTTTTTAAAAAATATTTTTTCTACTTGACAATTGCCTTGTAAATATCGTTCCCGTTGGCAAACAAAAGCAGTGCTATAAGTATTACGAAACCAACCATTTGGGCATTTTCAAGGAATTTATCACTTGGTTTTTTGCCACTAATAATTTCGTACAATAAAAACATCACATGACCTCCGTCAAGGGCCGGAATTGGCAATAAATTCATTACGCCAAGCATAATCGACAATAAAGCAGTGATTGACCAGAAAGCTTCCCAGCTCCAAGTAGGAGGAAAAATACCAAAAATTGATGCAAAGCCACCAACTTGTTTATACGCTTTTGTTGCCGGATTAAAGATCATTTTCAATTGTTTTCCGTAATCAATTAACTTGTTTTTACCTTTTTCAAGTCCAACCGGAATAGATTCGGCAAAACTGTATTCTTTTGTACTAACTTTATAGTATCCTAATTTCTCTAATGTTTTAATATCTAATTCACCAGGTTTTACTCCTAATAGCCCTGTATTTGATACTGTAAGAGTGATTGGTATTTCTTTTAAGTCACGTAAAATAACTGCCGAAATCTTTTTCCCTTTATTTTTATATAAAATGCTTGTTCTCTGATCAAAATATTTTATCTTTTCTCCATTTAGAGAAAGAATTATGTCTTTTGCTTTTAAATTTTTATTAGGTGAATCCTCTGCTATTTCTGCAACAACAAAAGGAATACGCGCAGCGATTAAAAACCCTTTCTCATGTTTGGATAGCTGATCAACAAAATCAGTCGGCATTTTAATTGTTTGTTGTTGTCCGTTTCTTTCAATTAAGACTTCTTTAGACATGATCACTTTCATGTTGGTATCATTGTCAAGATTTTCAACCTTTTGTCCATCGATAGAAATTATTTTGTCCCCTGTCTTAAATCCAACTTTTTTCAATGCCGGATTTTCAATCCATACACCATCTTTTAAATCAGCATTAGCAATATAGGTATCACCATATACAAATGCCATACCTATATATATAATAAAAGCAAGAATAAAGTTTACTGTAACCCCTCCTAACATAATAATCAAACGCTGCCAAGCCGGTTTCGAACGAAATTCCCAAGGTTGGGGAGGCAGGGCCATTTGCTCTTTGTCCATACTTTCGTCAATCATTCCGGAGATTTTTACATACCCACCAAGCGGAAGCCATCCAATTCCGTAAACGGTTTCGCCTATTTGTTTTTTAAACAAAGAAAATTTTACATCAAAAAACAAATAAAATTTTTCGACTCTGGTTTTAAATAATTTTGCAGGAATAAAATGCCCTAATTCGTGAAGAATAATAAGTAATGATAAACTCAATAGAAATTGAGAGAGCTTGATAACTATATCCATTTTGTATTTTTAGTTCTTAATTTAACGCACAAAAGTAACGTTTCTATTTTAATTTGAGAGCGCAATATAATACATAAGGTTTTAAATGTTTGTTAATTAATAAACATTTGAATTTCTACTTTTACAAAGATGCTTTAACTTTACTTTTTAATCGCTATCGTATTCAATTGGTAGCTTAAAACCATTAAAAGTTACAGATATGGCTTCATTATTATTCTCACCACTTACTATAAAAAATATTACGTTCAAAAACCGAATCGTTATTTCGCCAATGTGCCAATATTCTGCAGTAGACGGATTTGCAAATAATTGGCATTTGGTTCACTTAGGAAGCCGGGCCAGCGGTGGCGCAGGTTTGATTATTCAGGAAGCCACAGCCGTTTCTCCCGAAGCCAGGATTTCTCCTGCAGATTTGGGAATCTGGAAAGACGGGCACATCGAAAAACTAAAAGAAATAAATGATTTTATAGTTTCTCAAAATTCGATCCCCGGAATTCAACTCGCTCATGCAGGACGAAAAGCCAGTGTTTCGGCTCCATGGCTGGGAAATAAAAAGTTAGAGGAATCAAATATAGGTTGGCAAACTGTCGCTCCAAGCGCAATACCCTATCACGAAAATGAACCATTTCTTCCGGAAGCTTTAGATAAAACCGGAATTCAAAAAGTGATTTCTGATTTTAAAAACGCTGCTAAAAGAGCCGTTGAAGCCGGATATCAGGTTATCGAAATCCATGCCGCACATGGTTATTTATTACATCAGTTTTTATCGCCTTTAACGAATGTGAGAACAGATGAATATGGCGGAAATTTCAAAAACAGAAGCCGTTTTACTCTTGAAATCGTTGAAGCCGTTCAGTCAGAATGGCCTTCAGATTTGCCTTTGTTTGTCAGAATTTCAGCTACAGACTGGGCGGAAGGAGGCTGGAATCCTGAAGAATCTGTACAGCTTTCGCAACTATTAAAAGAAAAAGGAGTAGATTTAATCGATGTTTCATCCGGCGGATTGGTTTCACATCAAAAAATTGCTATTGGCCCGGGTTATCAGGTTTCTTTTGCAGAAAAAGTAAAAAAAGAAGCCGATATTTTAACCGGAGCAGTTGGTTTGATTACCGAAGCCAAACAAGCTGAAGAAATTTTAAATAACAGTCAGGCCGATTTAATTTTGTTTGCCAGAGAATCACTAAGAAATCCAAACCTGCCATTAGATTTCGCCGCAGCATTAAACGACAATATTCAATGGCCAAAACAATACGAAAGAGCTAAACTATAAATTTATTAGCCACGCTTTACGAATTATAGTTTTTAAAATAAATTCGTGGATACGTAGCAGAAAAAACATATAACAATGCAAAAAATAAAAACAGCACTATTATCATACGGAATGTCGGGAAAAGTTTTTCACGCTCCTTTTTTAGATCTTCATCCCGGTTTTGAATTATTAGGTTCATGGGAAAGAAGCAAAAAACTGATTCAGGAAGATTATCCAACTGTAAAAAGTTATCCTTCAATTGATGAATTATTGGCAGACGATGTAGATTTGGTTATCGTAAATACACCTGTTGGAACTCATTTTGAATATGCTAAAAAAGTGCTTTTGGCAGGAAAACATGCTGTTGTCGAAAAAGCATTTACCACAACCGTAGCTGAGGCTGAAGAACTGGCTCAAATTGCCAAAGAGAAAGGGTTAAAACTGGCCGTTTTTCAAAACAGAAGATGGGACAGCGATTTTAAAACGATCCAGAAAGTAATTAACGATGGCGTTTTGGGAGATCTGGTTGAAGCCGAATTTCATTTTGACAGATACAATCCGATATTAAGTCCAAAAGCTCACAAAGAAACTGTCAATGACGGAGCCGGAATCCTCAAAGATTTAGGGCCTCATTTAATTGATCAGGCCGTTTGTCTGTTTGGTTCTCCAAAATCTGTTTTTTCAGATATTCGTTATACCAGAGAAAACTCGGTAGTAGATGACTGGATCGATTTGTTATTGATTTATGAAGATTTCAGGGTACGTTTAAAAGCTGGTTTTTTTGTGAGAGAAGCACATCCTGCTTATACCATTCACGGTAAAAAAGGTTCTTTTTTAAAACAGCGTGGCGATGTTCAGGAAGACGAACTCAAAATAGGTAAAAAACCAAACCGTGACTCCTGGGGAACGGAATTAGACGGTTTTGAAGGACTCTTGCACACCGAAATTGATGGAAAACCAATCCGTGAAAAAATCAAAACACTTCAGGGCAATTATTTTGAATATTTTGATGGTGTCTATAATGCGATTGTAAATAATAAACCGGAACCTGTTACCGCTCAGGACGGTGTAAAAGTAATGCAGGTTATTGAAGCCGCGATTGAGAGTAATGTGCAGAAAAAAATTATTGATCTACAATAAATGTTATATAGAAATTATTACCGTACTTAATAGAATTGAAGGTTTTGATCTTAAAAGGGCTTCGACTCCGCTCAGCCTGACAACTGAATTTCAATTAAAACTAACTTGCTAAAAGACCTTTTTGTCATGAAAAACAAAAAAGAATTGTTACCGGAAGAACGTGATCAGCTGCTTAAAACTCTAAAAACCCGTTTTGAGAAAAACATAAACCGTCACCAAAATATGGATTGGGACAAAGTGCAGATAAAACTGGAATCTAATCCTGAAAAATTGTGGTCTCTTAATGAAATGGAGAAAACCGGAGGCGAACCGGATGTTGTAAGCTTTGACGAAAAAACATACGAATACATTTTTTTTGACTGTTCTGCAGAAAGCCCAAAAGGACGCAGAAGTGTTTGTTTTGACAGTGAAGCACAAGAATCAAGAAAAGAATTCAAACCAAAAAACAATGTTATTGACATGGCTGCCGCTATGAGCATTGAACTTTTATCCGAAGAACAATACAGGGAATTACAAAAGCTTGGAAAATTTGACCAAAAAAGTTCCAGCTGGATAAAAACGCCTCCTGAAATTAGAAAACTTGGCGGTGCGCTTTTTTGCGATTATCGTTATGAAACTATTTTTGTGTATCACAACGGAGCTGAATCGTATTATGCTGCAAGAGGTTTTCGGGGAGCACTAAGGGTTTAAATTCACAATTTATAAACAATAACGTTGTATATTTAATAAACAATTCGTTGTTCTTTAACTTTAAAATAGGAATTCCGTACCTTTGTATATACAAATTTAAAATGTATTTCTGTGATAGATTTCAATCCATTAGCCTTATTCCAAACCAAAGGAAAAATCAAAAAAGTCTATCGTGAGGCAAAAGCTTCCTATTTGAATAGAATTCGTTTTGCTGTTGGAATGTTTTATTTTGGAATGGGTTTGAGTTTTGCCACCTGGGCAAGCAGAATTCCGGATATTAAAACGGCTTTGCATTTAAGCGAGGGAGAATTAGGTTCTGTTCTTTTTGCACTTCCGGTCGGACAATTGATTATCATGCCTTTTTCGGGCAAAATGGTAACTAAATTTGGTAGTCACCGCATTTTGATTTTCTCTTTAATCATGTATGTTTTCAGTCTGACCAATTTAGGTCTGGCAGCAAGTGCGCTTCAGCTTTCCTTGGGATTATTCACCTTTGGTATATTTGGAAACTTGGCTAATATTGCCGTGAACACTCAGGGCGTTTATACTGAAACACTTTTCAAAAAAAACATCATGTCATCCTTTCACGGTATGTGGAGTTTTGCCGGATTTACAGGCGCTTTGGTAGGGCTGGGTATGCTGTCACTTCATTTAACTCCTTACCATCATTTTATAATTGTAGGAATTGTTGTTTTGTTGATGGTTGCTTTCAATTTTAAATTTTTGGTTAAAGCAAAAGAAAAAATTAAACCCAAGAAAGAAGGTAAAAAATTATTTACCAAACCAGACAGCTCCTTATTATGGCTCGGAATAATTGGTTTTTGCAGCATGGCAAGTGAAGGCGTTATGTTTGACTGGAGCGGAATTTATTTTAAAGATATCGTAAAAGCTCCGGGTGCTTTGGTAATTTTAGGTTACACTTCATTTATGATTATGATGGCCAGCGGACGCTTTATCGGAGATGCCATGAATAATAAATTTGGCCGAAAACGCGTCATGCAAATTAGTGGCTGCATGATTTCTTTGGGTCTTTTTACGGCTGTCTTCTTTCCTTACATTATACCTTGTACAATTGCTTTTATGATTGTTGGTCTGGGTGTTTCTACTATAGTCCCTACCGTTTACAGCCTTGCAGGTAAAAATCCGACTGTGTCAGCAGGCGAAGCCTTAACGATAGTTTCGAGTGTCAGTTTCCTTGGATTTCTTATGGGTCCTCCTGTTATTGGGTATGTTGCAGAAACCTTAGGGCTTAAATTTTCTTTTGCCTTTATTGGAATCTTTGGTGTTTTGATTGCTTTTATGGTTTCTAAAATAAAAGTATCAGCATAATCCAAATCATTTCTCAAATTTTATAGGACGATAATTCTGCATACAAGTAATTTTTAACAGGAAAAAACAAATAAAAAGTATTTTTGTAGTATCTTTGTAATATAATTCACACTTAACTTTAAAGTTATTAATGTTTGAAAAATTTTAATACCACTAATTCTCTTATTTTCAATCATTTATATTTCCAAACTCAATTTGATTTTTTTGACTAAAATTTCTGAAAATTCAAAGTTTCAGTCAAAAAACTATTTACACCCTTTTCCTTTTACAGGAAAAGGGTTTTTTTTAACAAATTTGGTTTCATGCATAAAAAATTATTGGTTCTTACTTTATTTATAACTTTCAAAATTGCTTCTGCTCAGGAAAAAACTATTTTTTCAGGGCTGGTTATCGATTCTAAAACTCAAAGTCCATTAGAAAACACCGTAGTCAGTGTTCAAAATTCAACATTGATGCAACTCACCAAAAAAGACGGAACATTTGAACTGCATTCAGTTCTTCCTGGTGAGCAATTACTTTTAGTACACACTCAGGGTTATAAAGATTTACTACTAAAAGTTAATTCCAATTTTGGGCAAAAAGTAAATCTCGGAATCTTAGTATTAGAAGAAGATCAAACAGAAAATTTACAAACAACTATTATTTCGCTTTTAGAAAGCGATTTAGAAGAAAATAATACCTCTTCTGAAACTACCTCCGGACTTTTACAATCTTCGAGAGATGCATTTTTACAGGCAGCAGCATTCAACTGGGGTCAGGCAAGATTCAGTGTTCGTGGATTAGACAGTGAAAACGCAACCATGATGCTTAATGGGATGAAAATGAATAAAATTTTTGACGGCAGACCACAATGGAATAACTGGGGTGGATTGAATGATGTACTCAGAAATCAGGACTTTTCAATAGGTGCAGCTCCTTCCGACTATACTTTTGGTGGTATTTTAGGTACTCAGCAAATTTTCACACAGGCATCTGCTTATAGAAAAGGAACCCGGATATCTTTCTCGGGAACCAATACAAATTATAACTGGAGAACCATGCTTACCTATGCTTCAGGAATGAAAACCTCCGGTTGGGCGTATGTCTTTTCTGTTGGAAAACGCTGGGCCGGCGAAGGCTATTTTGAAGGAACAAATTATAATGCGAACTCTTTTTTTATAAGTGTCGAGAAAAAATTAAACCCGCAACATTCTTTAAATTTTACCGGTTTTTACACCCCAAATGTCCGAGGAAAAAATGCTCCTAATACTAACGAAGTAATCAATCTAAAATCTGAGAAATACAATTCTTATTGGGGCTATCAAAATGGTGAAAAAAGAAATGCAAGAGTAAAAAATGTAGAAGAGCCACTATTAATGCTTAATCATTATTTTAAAATAAATGACCACACCAACCTCACTTCGGCTGTTATGTACCAATTCGGAAAAATCGGTAACAGCAATATTGATTATCAAAATGCAGACAGTCCTGACCCAACTTATTACAGGAAATTGCCCAGTTATTTTAGTTCACTTTATGCTGCCGACAATGGAGAATTTTCGGGAGAATTTACTCCTGATTACGAAAATGCGGCAATAAGTAAAACCTTGTTTTTAGAAAATTCGCAGATTAACTGGGATGCAATGTACAAAGCCAATCAAAAAGCTGTCGTTAATGAGGAAGGAATCATTACTGGATATGAACCTTCAAAAAGCCATTATGTTCTTTATGAAGACAGAACCGACGACAAGACTTTAGCATTTAATTCAAACCTTAATACCCAGCTTACAGAAAACATTTTTTTTAGCGGAGGAATACTTTTTAAGAATCTAAAATCACATAATTTTCAGAATCTTCTGGATTTATTAGGTGGTGAATATTTTGAGGATATTGATTTATTTTATATAGGAGACCAATCTCAATCGGATCTAAAAAACCCGGATCGTGAGGTAAAAACCGGTGATACTTATGGCTATAATTTTAATTTTTATGCTACAACGGCAGAAGCTTTTACGCAGTTTCGATTTGTGTACAGAAAAGTCGATTTTTACTTAGGAAATTCTTTTTCAACTTCAAAATACCAGAGAGAAGGTTTATACCAA
Source organism: Flavobacterium chungangense LMG 26729 (assembly GCF_000735715.2). NCBI lineage: Bacteria > Pseudomonadati > Bacteroidota > Flavobacteriia > Flavobacteriales > Flavobacteriaceae > Flavobacterium > Flavobacterium chungangense. Next base: position 233,396 of record NZ_JASY01000002.1, on the reverse strand, counting down.
AACGGCATTTATCCGGACAATTCATTCGGCAAAAGCGAAAAAGCAAATTTTGAAAATTTCGGATTCAAAGGCGGACTTAACTATAAAATTTCAGGAAAACAATGGTTGTTTTTTAGTGGAATGCATCAAACCAAAGCGCCTTCTCTCCGAAATACTTTTTCTAATTCGAGACTAAACAATTCAATTGTAAACGGAATCGAAAACGAAACTATAAGTAGTGCTGATCTCAATTATGTTTACCATTCCCCAAAACTAAAAATGCGTATTTCGGGTTATTATGCATTGATAAAAAATACCACAAAAACATCCTTCTTTTATGCCGAAGGAATTTTTGATGACGGAGCCGGCTATGACAATACAGATGCTTTTGTGAGTCAGACACTGACCAATTTAGACAAGAAAAACATCGGTGCCGAGTTAAGCCTTGAATATCAGGTTTCATCTACTCTTAAAAGTATTTTCTCAGCGGCTTACGGAAGTTACACCTATAGCAGCAATCCAAATGTTTTGATTACCAATGATGCCAATGCAGCGGTTGCAGATACAGAAAACACATTTGATTTTGGTAAATCCTTACTCAAAAATTACAAACAATCCGGTATGCCGCAACAGGCTTTTTCATGTGGAATAGAATATCGTGATCCTAAATTCTGGTGGATTTCTGCTAATCTCAATTACATTACAAACAGTTATGTCGATGTTTCTCCAATTTCAAGAACCTCCCGGTTTTATACCAATCCTGCCAGTGGTTTTAATTTTCCAGAGGCTTCAGAAGAACGGGCAAAAATGCTGTTAAAACAAGAAAAATTAAATCCGGTATCCCTCTTAAATATAACCGGTGGAAAATCCTGGCGCATTTACAATAAAACAATCGGACTTTTTGCCAGTGTTAACAATATACTTGATTTTAGATATAAAACAGGCGGGTTTGAGCAGGCAAGAAATTCAAACTTCAGAGAATTGAATCAGGATGTTTCCAGCGGAACTCCTTCTTTTGGACCCAAATATTTTTATGGCTACGGAAGAACTTATTTTGTCAATATGACTATTAATTTATAATTTAAAAATCCTTTTTTCAAATGAAAAACAGCAATAAAAGTTTCATATCAATATTATTCCTATTCCTTTTTTGTAATTGCAATGATGATGTCAACATTCCAAAATTAGAATGCACGCAGCCTGATTTAATCGTAAACAGAACCGTTGAAAATGTGCTGAAAACGGCAACCATTACTGCTACAAAATATGTTTACGATGATATAATTGAAGCTTATGTAATTTCAAGTGATGAAAACGGAAACTTTTTTAAAATCCTGTATCTTCAGACTCTGGCGACAGACACCAAGCCAGCTGTTGGATTCAGCGTTGCTATAGATGCGACAAACACTTTTATAGATTATCGTGTTGGAAATAAAGTGTACATCAAATTAAAAGACCAGTTTACCGATTTATTTTATGGAGGAATGCGAATTGGAAGTCTATATGAAGGCAATTCAGGAGCCGCTTCGGTAGGAAGAATTTCTCAAAATGATTATAAAAAAGTAGTACATGCTTCTTGTACGATGCTCGATGAAGATCAATTAGTCAATTCAATTTCTATTGAAGAAGCTTTAAACGACAGTAAACTAAACACACTTATTGAGTTGTCTGATGTTCAGTTTTTGGAAGCAGCTATTGGCCGTCATTATTTTGAAGAGGCGAATAATGTTGGAGGATCTACCAACTGGGGACTAAGAGATAAATCCGGAAATCAGATCATTTTCAGAACCAGTAGTTTTGCTGATTTTTCAGACCATTTAGTTCCTGAAGGCAGCGGAAAAGTACGCGGAATTTTAACCAAATATGCTTCCGATTATCAATTAATGATCCGTTCAGAAAAAGATGTTGTTATGGATGGAAAAAGCAATATTCCTTTTTTTACCGAAGATTTTCAAACGGTTACCAATAATGTCAATTTTGCATTACCAGATTGGAGCAATATCGTAGAAAAAGCTTCAAAATTATGGAGAACTATGGTTACCGCCGGAAACGGTTATGCAGAATTTAACACTACAAGCACAACAGCTGCACAAAATATTGCCTGGCTGGTAACGCCAAAAATTAATTTAACTCAATATAAAAATACGGTATTGTCTTTTAGAAGTGCACAACATGACTTAAAAGTCGATTCGGCTTTGAACACTTTAGAAGTTTACATCTCAACCAATTTTGACGGATCAAATGTAACCAAAGCCACCTGGATAAAACTAGACGCAAAAGTAGCATCACTTTCTACACCAACACGCCAGTTTATGAGTTCCGGTGGAATTGATTTATCTGCTTATTCAGGAAATGTAAATATTGCATTTAAATATACAGGATCAGGAAAAGATAAAACTCTTAACGGAGCATTTATGGTGGACGATGTGAAAATGTTTGGAGAAAAAAATTAGCTAATAACTAAACATCAAATAATAATTAATTCAAGTTGGTAGTTAATAGCTTTGTTTAATTGTAATCCAAAAACAAATAAAGTTAGTTAATAAATTTTTTAATCTGTATTTTAAAGAAGCAACCAAAATAATAAACACCCTTAAAATCAATAATAAACCAGTTAAAATTTAGAAAATATAATAGATTACAAAGTACAAATGGTTTATGAATTAATTTTAAAAATTATTTTAATCATAAATTGTTAATTTTTTATAGAATTTTGTATTTTGGTCGTCCCAAATCAATTGAAATACATATGAAAAAAATCTACTTGTTTGCCATCATTGCAATGGTTTCTACCAGTTTATTACACAGTCAGGACAGCCCAGTTCGCTTAAAACAAATTAACATTGTAAAAACAAATTACCAAAATTCTAAAGACGGTGAAATTGTAAACAAAACAGTTCTTTTTAAAGACGGAAAAATTGAAAGCATCACAACTTCAGATGTTATTCAGAAATTCTTTTACAATAAAAATGGATTATTGGATATGACCGTGAAGGATAAAATTGGGAGCGACTGGAAAGAAGTTATTAATTACACTTATAACGCAGATAACAATATTACAAAATTTGTAAACAAGTATCACGAAGGTAATGACTACATAACTAAAACCGTGACCTTTTCATACGATGGAGCAAGAATAAAAGCTATAACAAAGAAAAGTACAAATCACCAGAATATCCTTGAAGATATTGAATATATTGTAGAAAACGGCATTATTGTAAGACGCACCTCACGTGACAGAAATAAGGCCATTATTGGTAAAATTGAATATGTCTATGTAAATGACAACGTATCAAAACATAAGGGGCTTGTTGGAGATAAGATCTCTAAAACGTATACTTTTGATGATAAAAAGTCTGTAGATCAGTTAATCGTTCAGAATTTATTTGGCGATAATTATAAAATTATTGTTCCAATGATTTCATATCATGAAAATGAGTTTAGCTTTGAAACAATATCTTATAATAATGAAGTAAATTTCAGCCCTACTTCTACTGCTTTAGTTGCCGTAAGCAGAAAGTACAAATACAATAAATTAAATTTCCCTATTTCGTGCTCTCAAATTGAAGAAAACGGAATTGTAAAAACAGAAAAAACATTTATTTACGAATAAACACTGTATTTCAGTTTACTTTAAACCATTTAGAGAATTAATTTTCTAAATGGTTTTGTTTTTATACAAGGTCTGCAACAATTTCTTAAATAGAACTTAAAAACAATATTCTATAAGTGTTAGTAGTTTACAAATCATTAAATTTGCAACTTATTCAAAGCTATGTTAGAAAAAGAAGTTATAAATTTTGAGAAAACAGCTATTGTTGGTATTGTAACTCAAAATCAAAGTGAAGAAAAACTTAACGAATATCTGGATGAATTAGAGTTTTTGACTTTTACCGCCGGTGGTGAAGTGATTAAACGCTTTTCGCAAAAAATGGAACGCCCGAATCCTAAAACTTTTGTTGGTACGGGAAAAATAGATGAAATCAATCTTTTTGTAAAAGAAAACAGTATATCAACTTTAATTTTTGATGATGAATTAACGCCATCGCAGCAAAAAAATATTTCTAAAATTATAGATTGTAAAATTCTGGACAGAACCAATCTTATCCTGGATATATTTGCTCAAAGAGCCGAAACATCGTATGCAAGGACGCAAGTAGAACTGGCACAATGTCAATATTTACTACCAAGACTTTCTGGTCTATGGACACACCTTGAGCGTCAAAAAGGGGGTATTGGTATGCGTGGTCCGGGTGAAACTGAGATTGAAACAGACAGACGTATCGTGCGTGACCGAATTTCGCTTTTGAAAGATAAAATCAAAACCATTGACAAACAAATGGGTGTTCAGCGAAGCAATCGTGGTGCGATGGTCAGAGTTGCTCTTGTGGGCTATACCAATGTTGGAAAATCTACCTTGATGAATGCTATTGGTAAAAGCGATGTTTTTGTTGAGAATAAATTGTTCGCAACCTTAGATACTACGGTTCGAAAAGTGGTGATTAAAAACCTGCCATTTTTACTTTCGGACACGGTAGGTTTTATTAGAAAATTGCCAACTCAATTGGTAGATTCTTTTAAAAGCACACTTGATGAAGTTCGTGAAGCCGATTTATTGCTACACATTGTAGACATATCACATCCTGAATTTGAAGATCATATTGCCTCTGTAAATCAGACTTTGCAGGATATTAAAGCACATGAAAAACCGGTTATTATGGTTTTCAATAAAATTGATGCTTACAAACATCTGACGATTGATGAAGATGATTTAATGACTGAAAAGACGCCAAGACATTTTACACTTGAGGAGTGGAAAACAACGTGGATGCATCGTTTAGGCGAAGATAATGCTCTGTTTATTTCGGCTGCCAATAAAGAGAATTTCGAAGAATTCAGGGAAAGGGTTTACGAAGCTGTCCGACAGATTCATATTACGAGATTTCCTTATAATAAATTCCTGTATCCGGATTACAAGGATGCAATTGAGAAGGACGAAGAATAAAAATTCCTTCAATTAAAAGCAAGATTATCCCTTTTGAAAAAATCAAAAGGGATTTTTTGTTTAATACTATCCCCTATTTTATCCATTGTCTTCTAACACCATTTAGACGTACACCCATTTTTTCATAAAAATTATCAAAAAATCAGGAAACCATAAGACTGCTTTTTTTATAATTCTAAATGATACAAATCAAACTCATAATAATTTTGCAGAACCCACATTTACTTCGCTAAAGCAGTTTATATTAAAGATTTCATTTGTTCGATTTCTGCTTACAGAACAAAAAATATATATCTTTTTTTATATAAATATCACTAAAAGTGGGTATTGCTCTACTGACATCATAAGTATATTTTTACAAGTGTATATATTACAAATATTTACATTTTAACAATCTATAAATGGTTAAAAATATTCAACGTGAATCATCTCTCCCAATCTAATATCCTCTCTAAAGTCTGCTTTTTATTATCCTCTTTATTGTTTTTAAGCTGTTTAATCAATTTCAAAATATTTATATACAGTAGTTTCTTTAATTATTTTTCATTTGCAATAGGAAGCGGAGTAATTTTTACAATAGTTCTTATTTGGAAATATCGAACTATAAAGAATAGTACCGGAATTAAAATAACACTGCCATTTGTTCTTTTTTTAGCTTGGGCACTATTTGTCTTTGTGCAAACAGGAATAGCAGTCCAGTCTAAGAATTATCGTATTGCAATACTATTTGTGTTTCTTATTTCTTTTATAATTTTAAGAAAAAACCAGACAATCGTTTTTTATAGAGCTGTTGCCTTTATTGCTGCATTACAAGGCATCTGGTGTATCCTGCAATATTTAGGCAAAATTCCCAGTGAAAATGCCAGCTTTGAAGTTACAGGAAGTTTTGCGAATCCGAATGTGGTAGCCATGTATATGGCATTGTCTCTTCCGGCATTACTCTATTTATGCTTCAAAACGTCTGTTTTGTTTCTAAAAAACATTCATTATCTGATGCTTTTAACCGTATGCATTGGATTATTTCTTTTAGAATGCCGTACAGCATTATTAGGTGGTGCATTTTCCTCCGGACTGTTTCTGATATTCTATTTTGATATACTCAAACGCTATAAAATTAAATACGTTTTATTTGGAATTCTTGCTATAGGAATTTTATGTATCCCTATAGCAAGACAATTATACTTTGATAAAAAGGATTCAGCAGACGGCCGTAAACTTATCTGGACTATTACTTCACAAATGATATTGGATTCTCCTGTAAGAGGATATGGAACAGGAATGTTTGAAAAAGAATACAATCTTAAACAAGCTAAAGCCATACAGGAAGGAAAACTAAATCAAAAAGAGTTAAAAAATGCTTCGTTTGTATTAATGGCTTACAATGATTATTTAGAACAAGGCATAGAAGGCGGTATTCCTGCCATAGTATTGTTTATTACAATGCTAATTTCCTTTTTATATCCATCGAAAAAAAACAACGACATAGTCTTAGAAAGTGGTGCTAATGAAAATCTAAAAATACATTATGCTGCTTATGCCGGTTTTGCTTCCTTTACGTTAATGGCAATTTTTAATTTTACAATCGAAGCTATTCCCGTTATGCTGCTGTTTTGTTGTTACGCAGGAATTTTATGTACTAGCACCAATCAAAAAAAATTAGTTGAATTAAACATTGCACCAAGCAGATTCAAAACAGTACTTCTCATACTTATCTGCATTACTGTTTATATCACTTACAGCCAATTAAACCAGGCTAAAGCACATCGTCAGAATAAAAAAGCACAAGAGTTTCTAATGGCAGGAAATTTTGAGAAAGCTGAAAATTTGCTTTTACCGCTGAGAGAAACTCAGCAAAACTCTGTGAGTTTTTGTATAATTTATGGCAATCTTCTGTATGCGCAGCATAAATATGGAGAAGCTTTATACCAATTTAATTGTGCCAAAAAATTCAGTGCTAATCCTAAGCTTTATGATATGTCTGCCCGATGTCTGCTTAAATTAAAGGATAGAACAGGAGCAATATCAAATTTATATCAGCTTACAACACTTTCTCCAAAAACAATGAAATATAAATTCAATCTGATGCAAGTTTTGAGAACCGACAAACAAATAAAATTAGCCTGTATGATAGCGCGGCAGATTGTGAATATGCAACCTGTTCAACGCAATGAGTTAACTGAAAAATATCAAAAAGAGGCAAATCTATTTTTGAAAAGCTGCCAAAATAATACCGCAAATTCAATTTAAACTTTAAATCCAATCTCAAATTATGGGTAAAATTATAATGATGTTATTGCTTCTTTCGAGCCTGTATGTTCGCAGCCAAAATAACTTACCAAAAAATGTAACAGCAGTTTTAGAAAAAGCCGGCAAAAACCGCGGAGAACTGGAAAAAGTAATACAACGGTACAATCAAAATAAAGCAGACAGCCTGAAGCTAAAAGCCACTTATTTTTTGATTTCGAATATGGACATTCACTCTTCTGTCGATTATTACTGGACAGATGGAAAGGGAAAACGAATACCTTATAACGAAATGGATTATCCTGATTTTGTAAGTGCTGTCAAAGCCTTTGAAGAAATTAAACCCAAATATGAAAATATAAAGCCAGTACCCTATACTTATAAAGACATTGATACTATAAAAACTGATTTCTTAATCAGGAATATCGAAAATGCTTTTGCTGTCTGGAAACAGCCTCAATCCAAAAATATATCGTTCACTGATTTCTGCAATTACATATTACCTTACAGGGTTGGCTCAGAACCTCTGCAGGACTGGCGATCTGTTTATCATGAAAAATTTGGATGGATCCGGGATAGTTTAAAAACACAAAGCACCGAAGATGCACTAAATTATTTTGCAAAAGATATGAGAACATGGTTTGTCAATACGTGGGATCAGGAGCAGCGCAAAGAACCCTTACCTCATCTGGGTCCTATTCAATTACTAAACCGCAAGAAAGGAAATTGTGATGATATTGGTAACTTAATGACTTACACGCTTCGTTCTCAAGGATATTGTGCTTCACTCGAAAGCGTTCCCTATTGGGCAACATCCACAGGCACTCATTTTTTCAATAGTACTTTTTCTTCAGAGGGCGAATTAGTTCCTTTTGATGTTTCTACCGCTAATATAAAAATCGATAATTTTTCAAGAGAACCTTCAAAAGTCATACGCATTACCTATGCAAAACAGCCGGATGTATTGGCTAATATTATAGATCGTGAACAAATACCTCCCGGATTTATGCGAAACAAAAATTACATGGACGTCACGGCAAACTACTGGCAGACCGGCAGTCTGGAAACATCTCTTTTTACCATTCCGTCTCAACCATCTATAGCATACGTATGTGTATTTAACGGTATGAAGTGGAAACCTACCTGGTGGGGGAAAATAAATAAGGGCAAAGCAAAATTTGATAATTTATGTAAAGGAGCCGTTTTTTTACCTGCTTATTTCGTAAACGGAAAAATACAAGCCGCAGCATATCCAATTGCTTCCGGATACCAGCATCAGCTAACACTAAAACCTGATTTGGTAAATACCCGAAATGTAACTATTGAAGAACAGGACAAATACCTCAAATTTCGATTAGACAAAAAATATACCCTGTATTACTGGAATAATAACTGGATTGCGATGGGAGAAAAAACATTTGTAGAAGGAAATTCTTCCTTAGTTTTTGAAAAAGTTCCTAAAAATGCATTATTACTTCTAATTCCCGAATATTCGCAAGGTAAAGAAAGACCTTTTATTATAACTGATAACCAGGAAAGAATCTGGTTCTAATTCAAATAATCATTAACTATTTAACCATCAAACCATGAAAAAAACAATTTTTGGACTAATCATTAGTCTTGCTTTTTTTTCGCATTCAATGAATGCACAAAACAACCAAAAACAACCATTTAAAGATCAGTATTTGCAACAAGCCGAAAAGAATGCAGAAGCAGAAGCAAAAGCCCAGTTGGCCTTAATTACCCATAAGTACAAATTAGATCCTGAAACCTATAAAACACTTTACGAGACGTATTATAATCGTAGAATTGAACTGGAAAAAGCTATGATGTCTTCGGAGAAATCCAAAAAATCACAAAACAATCTTACCCATGTCATTTCAAAATACGATTCGATCTCTAATTATTATTTACAGGCGTTAAAAAATAAAAGCCTTATTGGAGATAAAGTACTACGCGCTGATGACAATTCAAAATTTGCCAGTGCTGTCAGAAGCAGGGAAAAGCTAAAACTGGACAAAACACAAATTGAAAATCTAATCTATCAAAGTAAGCTCATGGCTGAAAAAAAAGCAGAAAACGAATATTTGGATTTAAAAGATTACGAAAGAAAAATATTGCCAACCATTCTTACGGATGAACAATACACACAATTGTTAATCGATCTGAACAAAAAAACCGCCAATGCCTGGGCAAAAGGTTCCTGGCAAAAAATGAAAGAACGCGGAATTGACGAAGGACTTGACAGTACCAAAGTACAAAGTGAACTTTTCAATTACAATTTGGCCAAACTGGTAAAAAAAGAACGTTTTGGCAAGGATGTACCAAAAACAAGCGAAAGCATGCGCAAAATGAATACAACTCTTCCGGAATCCCTTAGAAGATTACAGTCTGATGAAACCCGTAATACTTCCAAAAAATCAGAAGAGACTAAAACCAAATTTGCTTGGTAAATCTAACGACTTTCTTTTAGAAAAAGTTACATACAAAATATATGGATTTCTTAACAATCATTAAAAAAATGATACATGAAAAAAATTATCCAAATAATAGTGCTCCTGTTATCACTACAGCCCTGGGCACAGACTAAAAATAAAGCTGTCATCACCTCACTGGATATGGCCAAAATGCAGCTCAATGAAAACCATACATTTTACAATCCTGAAAAAGGATTTTTTACCTGTAAAAAAGCTGCTGAAGAAGAAGCTATTCCTAAGGCAATGAACATGCTGGCTATTCTTTACAGTGAAGGAGTGGGAACAGCACAAAACCAGGAAACAGCATTGAGCTGGTTTCTTAAAGCTGCAGAAGCCGGCTATGCAAAAGCCTGGTTTAATGTAGGTACCATGCACAGAGAGGGACTGGGAACTCCTCAGGATTTTAAAAAAGCTTTTGAATACTATTCTAAAGGTGCAGCGATAAAAGCTACCACAAGTATGTTTGGCAAAGGCTATATGCTTTACAAAGGTTTAGGCTGCCAGCAGGATTATAACCAGGCGTTTGAATTGTTTAAAGAATCAAGCCAATACGGCAGTCTGGGTTCTATGTACCTTTTGGGAATATGCTATCGGAATGGCTACGGAACACCAAAAGATTTGGCAACCGCAAAACAATGGCTTACCAAAGCAGCCAATTATGGTTATAACCCTGCAGAAAACGAGATGATGGAAGCTGAACCTGAGTTTGCCGATTATAAACAAACGCTAACCTCATATTCAAAGAAAAAAGAAACACATCCGGAAGCTAAAAATCATTTTGAGACTGTTCAACATCAAATAAATAATGCTGAAACCCTAAACGGAAGTTATACCGGATACATTGTTACCTACGACTGGAGCGGCCAGCACATTATTGCTAAAGAACCCTTAACTGTCGATTTGAAATCGCAAAGGGATGGAACTTTTAGCGGTACCTGGACAGAAAACAACAAGAACAGTGTGGAGCTACATGGTAAAATTACCGATACCGAAGTAATGTTTGATAACACAGCTTACAGTAAAATTGATCATTATAGTGCCAAAAAACCGACTACATTTTTATTTAAAGATGCCCGTTTAAAAACTACAAACTATCAGGATACCCATTATTTGTCAGGAAATTTACAATTGTGGTCTGTAAGACAAAACGAACCTGAAAAACCGATATATATCAGTTTGGCCAAAAATAAACAGGATACTGGTGCCCCATCATTAAAAAATGATCCGTTAGTAATCTATCCTAATCCCTTTAACGACAGCTTTTCTTTTAACCTCAGTTTGAACGAAAAAAGTACCGTTGATATTGCTTTGTACTCTATGGCAGGAACTGTTTTATATACTGAAAAACTATCCCTGCCTGCCGGCAATCACACCCATACCATTGCAATAAATGTTGCTGATGGATCCTATGTTTTGAAAGTAAACTACAGTAATAAAAGTAAATCGACAATAGTAATTAAATCTAAATTGTAAAATGAAAAAAATACTGTTTTTAATACTATTTTTGACGGGCATAACGCCTGTTTTCAAAAATAATAGCCTAAATTTGGTTTGCTATCAATCGTATGCACAGGAAGATCCCTGGGGTGAAGAACTGGAAGACGTCATTATTTGCAACGAACCAGACGATATTACAGTTGATGATTATGGCAGTTACACTATAACAGAAACCTGCGTATGGAGCAATATAGATGGCATAGCTACCAACGATTGTGAGTGGAATTGCTCAACAGTTGTTGCTGATAAACCCGATGATGGCTCTGGTGGTAATGATGAACCAGACTGTAATGGAGATCCAGGCGGGTCTGCCTATTTAGCTAATTGTGGTTGTATAGGGGGATCAACAGGAAGAGAATCTTGTAATTCTGATCCTGATCCTGACCCTGGTTCAGGAAGCTCTGGTAACCCTTGCGGAAATCAAATCGTCTGTCCTAATGGTCAACAGCTGAATTACACAACCTGCAACTGCGAATGTACTAGAACATGTCCACCAGGTTATAGGCTAAACTTACTTTCATGTAATTGTGAAAAAGAAACACCCTGCACAACAACCTGTCCTGTTGGTTTTGATCTTATAGATTGCCAATGTAGAGTTAACCCTTGTTTGAATTCTGATTTAAGGCATAAAGAAATTTCTACAGATGTTAAAAACTTAATAGATCAAAGAGAAAAAACGGTTTTTATGAATGGTTCCTATGTTGATGTAAAGTTATTTGAAATACAGGAAATTGAAGATGGTTGGGGAGATATTAATCTTGATAAATACGCATTAAATATAACAAATTTGCCAAATGGTTACCAACCACAAATGTTGTTTGACGAAATTAGAAGAGATTTTTCTGATTTTGTAACTGGCGGTAGTATAGTCGGAACTTCAGTTAAATTGGAACCTTATTCTATCGCAGACGGCAATAAATGGGAATCATCTAATCCAATAGGTGCTGTAATGAATTTTAATAATTTTATGGATACCTCTACTGTAATATGTACAGAATACAACTACGATGAAATGTATTGGACGTTTACAACAGTACACAGTTTAGATCATCAAGGGCACTTTGTTAGTGGACATAGACAGTTTGGTATAGAAACTAATAGTGATGGCAGTTACTCTTTTTATTTGAGAGGAGCCGATCGTTTAGGTCAACTAATAGACTATTCTTTGAATGGATTCGATTCTGGACATGATTTTTTATTTAATAATGCCGCCGATGCTACCTGGAAAAATTTAATGTCAAATCTCGAAAAATTTATTAAATCTAAAACAGGAGCAATAATTAAGCCTTTTGATAAAAACAAGGTTTATGCTGAAAGATTTGAATATAATGAAAATGACTGTCCTGAATAATTAATTAAAAAATATTTATATATGAAAAATATCATTTTATTTCTTTTTATTACAATTAATGTGTTTTCAAAATCAATAGAAACGAAAAATAATTTTAAAGACATAATACAACCACAACCAACGATTGCTGAAGTTTATTACAATAGACTTGAAGTTTCTACCAGATTGCCTTATTTTACTAATAGATTTATTGATCGTAAAGCAAATGAAAGACCCGACGTACCAGTCACTGTTTGGCAAACAATAAAAGACAACTTAGATTATACATCATTTAAAATTTCAGCAATACAAGTGCTTAATAATAATTTTACAAGTACTCAAATGCAACAAACAATAACTAAGTATCAAGACAAACCATATATACCTATTCTTACTTTAAAACTTAGAGAAGAATTACAATTAGCTGGACTAGAATTTGACATTGTAGTGCTAAATCAAATAAATAATATTTTGGTCGCTAATGGTCATCAACCGATACAAAATCAATAAATCATGAGTGAAACTACAGATGATAATTTCGAAGAATTAAATATCTTAAATAAAGTACGTGTTTACAACGTATTTATTTTCGTTTTATTTAAATTGTTTATGTCGTTTAGTGAATTATTTGCACTTGCATATATATTTAATTTTCTGCATCTAGTTTTTAGTTTGATATTTATTATTTTTGAAATAGTTAATATTGTTAAAACCGAAAAAATAAAATATATTTTTACTAATTGGGTCGTATTACTTGGATTAATTATTTTTGTATTTGAAATAGTTATAATAATTTTAGATAAAATCTAAAGATTATCCGATCGTGCGGAAATGATTTCCTTGCGTTCTTCATAAAAGAAGCCGTCTACATTGTTAGACGGTCTTCTCTTTTTAATTTCAAAAGTAAAAAAATCCGAATGATAAACTATGCAATAAATAAAGTTCAGCAAAAGTATATACTATTACTGAGCATGTTTTTAATTTCCTGTACGGGAAAAGATGTTGAGAACATCACAATTAAAGGAACTGTTTTTAATAAACATACTCAAAAGCCTATAAAAAATGAAAACATCGTAATTGAGATAGAATGTTGGAAATATGCAAATAGTCCAGACGAAAGCTATGCAGAGCATGAAAAAAAACATGTTGAGACTGATCATAATGGAAATTATACAGTTAGTTTTAACAAAGGTGCTTTTGTAACTTTTAATTTAGGCACAAACGAACATGGTGGATACTTTGTAAATGCTAGTAATCTCTATATCAACAAAAGTGAAAATATATATAATATTTATTTAATCCCTATTCATTAGACTTACACTGAAAAGTCTATTTAATGAGGCTGTCCAAAAAACAAGGACAGCCTCTTTTGTCAATAACAATGAAGGATTTATTGAGTCTAATCATCGTGTCAATGAAAATACAACTGGTGAAGAACTGGAAGACGTCATTATTTGCAACGAACCAGACGATATTACAGTTAATGATTATGGCAGTTATACTATAACAGAAACTTGCGTACATGGTAATATAGATGGTATAGATACCAACGATTGTGAGTGGAATTGCTCAACAGTTGTTGCTGACAAACCCGATGATGGATCTGGTGGTAATGATGAACCAGACTGCACCGGAGAAATCGGAGGGTCCGCCTATTGGGCTAGTTGTGGTTGTATAGGGGGATCAACAGGTATTGAATCTTGTAATTCTGATCCTGACCCTGACCCTGGACCTGGCAACCCCTGTGGAAGTCAGGTAAGCTGTGATAGTGGTTATCAGTTAAATTACACAACCTGCAACTGTGTATGTACCAGAACATGTCCTACAGGATATAGATTGGTAAACTGTGAATGTGTTAAAATTAATACACCTCCGCCACCTGATCTGGATCCTTGTGCGGAATCAATAAGACAAGCATTTAATGGATTAACTCAACAAGGAAAGTTGGCAGAAATACTTGGCAAATTTAATGGACCAAATGCCAAATATAAAATAAACATAAGTATTGGTTCATTAGGTGGAGATGCAGATTTAGCAAGAACATCAAATAGTGGAATACCTCGAACATATAATATAGTTTTTAATGAAAATTACCCAAACGCAACTTCTTTATCTAAGGCAACTTCTTTAATTCATGAGTATATACATGCTTATTTTAATACACTTTATGATGATTGGAAGAACAATGGGAATATACACGCCTACGATGAATATCCTCCGTTAAAGGCTTTTTATATTGACGGAACTTATTCGAGTCCATATTCAAAAGATGCTCACCACGATGCTATAGCAAGTAGTTTTATAAATTTGATGGCCGCTACGATACAAGAATATAACACTAACATGCCAGTTGCCGTTGGAGCTGCAGACCAATTTTATATAGATATGGCATGGAGTTCTTTACAAGGTACTCCTGCTTATAACAATTCAAACTTGACTGAAGAAGCTAAAGATAGAATAGGCTCCCAAAGAGCAGTTGAAACATATAACAAACCTAGAGGCATATACCCAGTAGTTGGAACCCCTTGTAATAATTAAAAAAATGAAAAAATATTTAATAATACTTAGCATATTCTTTGTCTCTTGTTCTACAATTAAAATTGAAGAGCAAATAGTTCAGGACTTTATTAAAGAAAAGAATTTAAACCGCACACAAAACACAGATGCCTCCTACTTAATTGAAGAAGCAGGTTCGAATGAAAATGTTTTAGAATATTACAAAATAGCATATTTAGATCGGGATTCAATATTTCACAACAGAAGAATTGATTCTTCTCCTCGTAATTTAAAAGTATGGCCAATAAATATCGCTGAAATAGAAGAATTAAAATCAATTTATAAAAACGATACTTTAGGATATCATTGGAAGTTAAAAAACTTCAATTCTCTAGACATTCCAATAATAAAAAGAAAAGAATTCGATTCTAAAATTGCGAATCAAAGTTTTTCTTTAAATACATCAGGAAATGTTATTTCAAAACCTATTATTTCTGAAAATAAAATGTATGCCCTTCTATATTATTATAGTTTTGTACCAATGGCGAGCATCGATAAAAAAATATGTTTAGTTAAAAAAGCAAAGGATAAATGGGTTGTTATAGCTGAATTTTATGATCCTAATGTCTTTAACTAAAAAAAATCGACATCAAATTAGTTGGTGATGACCCTAACGGAAATACTATCATTATAATAAACGATTGCAAATAAACCAAAAAATGAAAATGAAAAAAATATTTTTTATAGTACTAATTGTTTTGGTTTCCTGTAAATCAAAACAAGAAGCCCTAACAAAACAAGATGTCACAATTGCGTCAAAGTGTAAAAATCCAAATCATAAAGAACTGAAAGAATTTCAGGGAGATACTTTAAAATACGTACAGACTAAAATTTTAGACAGAAAAGAATATTACATCGGTAAAAAATTTGAAGTTCTATTAAATGATTTAAACATACCTATTGAAAGATTCATGTACACTCCCAATTTTAATAACATAAAAAAAGTCAGTAATACCATTTTTGAAATTTATGATGGTTTTGAAACCAGTAGAAAATTAGAGAAAGGGGAGATTCCTGTAAACATCATAATAACCTGGCAGACACCACTTAATGCTGATGAAGTAGATAAATTAATAATAGATAGAACCAAACGAGCTGAATGGACTCCTGAAAAAGAAGCGTATTTTAAACAGCAAATTGTAGGTAATGTAGTGAGAACAAACTATAATCTTGAAAATTATAAAAAGAAATAGGCTGATTTTAGAAAAAAAGAAGCCGTTTATCATTTTAGACGGCCTTCTCTTTTTAATTTAAGAAATAAACAATCCGAATGATAAACTATGTAATATAAATGAAAAATTACAGTTGTTTTAAAATCAATATATTTGAAAAAAGCCCACATTTTAATTATCCGCGTTACAAACGCTTTATTTAGTTCACAGCAATAAGCTGGTACTGTTTGCAAACGAGCACGAGATGGATTCATATTACCAGATTCCCTTATAATAAATTCCTGATATTATAGTGCAAAAAAATAATTTATATTTTTATTAAAGTATAAACCAGATACAATATATAAAAACAAAAGGCTGCTGAAAAATTTTCAGCAGCCTTTTTATTATTGCTTTTAAAACTTTTAAAATCCGAAACTAATCCCTAGTCCAAAAACTTGTCTGGTTTGAAACCCCCTGAAAGCATTGTCATCGTAAATGGCCTGGAAAGAAAAATTGGCTGATAGATATTTATTAACTTTCATAATGATATTTAAAGAGTAATCCATATCAACATTCTGTGGATCTTCTAAATAGTTTGAGTAAACATTCAGCGTATTTTCTGCAGTTACGTTGGTCATAATAGCCAGTTTGTAATAAATCGAGGAATAAAAACCTAATTCGTAACGTACACTTTTATTAGCATCAACACCAAAATAAGTTCCATCTACGTAACCAGTTCCTGAAGTGTAAGCATTATCTACAAAAGTGAATTTTGAGGTTAATGGTGCAAAGTTTATTTTTAGATTGGCATCTTTTGACCAGTAAATACCAGGACCAGTAGTCAGATAACCCGGAGACAAAAACTTAGTACTTTCGGTTCTGATTTCTTTTCCGTTACTATCCTGACCATAAATATATCCTGTTGTGAACTGTGTCCTAAAATTCAAAAAATAGGAGTAATACCATTCTCCAAAAGCTTTTTTCCCTACAATAGAGTTAAATTCCAAACGGTCATCTGTCTTTTTTGCGAAATCAGCCGTTTTAGTCTGTAAAAGTCCGTAAGAAGCCAGGATTTTGTTATCCCAGGTTATATCGTCTTTTTTGTAATTGAAGTCGTAATTAATTCCAAGAGTCCCTGAAAAACTGTCTTCTCCTCCTGCAATCCAGTTGTTGAAACTCGATTGATTTAACAACAGTGATACGGTTCCTTTGGTTTTCCAGCCTTCATCTACAACAGTATCGTTTATAATTTTAACTGCTTTTTCGGTATTCTGAATTAATTCTTTTTCGGTGTTTTGTGCCTGAACTAAAGCTAAATTTGCTAAAACGAAGAGTAATACAAGTATCTTTCTCATGGTTGTTTAGTTTAAGTGTATTAACAAATATAGTACTAAAAACGCTAAAGCCCGAGAGTTTATTGGGTTATAAAGAAAGTTATTTCTTAGATTCTTTATATAAGGGTACCGCAGAACATGCCTCTCCATACATAATGCTTCTGGCAAAAGGCTGTAAATATGTTGTTGCCAAAATATAAGCGCGCATAGGTACCGGTTTTTTGGAACAGCCCTTTACAATAACAGGTTTGTTTTTGTATGCCGAATAATCAATTGTTAATAAAATTTCTTCGTACAAACTTCCGTCCAGATCTTCTATAGTTCCATTGACTGTTTTTTTGGCAAAAGGAGCTAATTGTACTGCTACTAAAATTAGAGCCCAGGCAGGTATTATAGCATCTGTACTGCAATGGACAGCCACATACTGATCCTGATATTGTGTCCAGTCATGATTTTTTAGATGTTCCCTAAAGTCTTTTTCTTTAAGTAAAAACCCTTCCAGAAGCCATTGCGAAATGTCAATCTGTACTCGCATTCCTTTGGGATAATAATCTTCCAGATCAAAAACTTCTAAGGCGCTGCTGGCAACTTTATTGATAATTTCTTCCATTTTTTTAGTCTGAAAGTCTAAGGTCGAAAGTCATAAAGTCTTTGTACTTTCAGACTTTATGACTTTCAACTTTACGACTATTTTTTAAAGCATTCCTAATTCTAATTTTGCTTCTTCGCTCATTAAATCTTTACTCCATGGCGGATCAAAAGTAATTTCTACCTCAACATCTTTTATGTGTTCGATTGTTTTTACTTTTTCCTCTACCTCTCTTGGTAAGCTTTCTGCAACCGGGCAGTTTGGAGATGTTAAAGTCATAAGGATTTTCACTTCGTAATCCGTATTCACCATTACATCATAAATCAATCCTAATTCGTAAATATCTACAGGAATCTCAGGATCGTAAATCGTTTTTAAAACTTTTACAATTGATTCTCCTAATTCGTTTGTGTCTATTTCTTGTTCCATTTTATTTGTTTTTTCTTTTTCACCATATAAGTGATATAAGTTCATTTAATTTGGGAGTGTTAAACTTTTTTGCTTATTATGATTTGATAAGTGACTAAGCTTATAATCTCTTCTATGAACTTATATGGTTTAAAAATATTTAGTTTTTGTTTTTTGAATCAAAAGCCAAAGCGTACATTTTGATGTTTTTTATCATTGAAACTAAACCGTTTGCACGTGTTGCAGATAGGTGTTCCTTTAAACCAATTTCGTCTATAAACTCCGTATCTGCTTTTATAATATCTTCTGCTTTTTGATTGGAGAAAGCACGAATCAGAATTGCAATAATTCCTTTGGTTAAAATCGCATCACTGTCTGCTGTGAAAACAATTTTATCATCATTTTGTTCTCCCTGAAGCCACACTTTCGACTGGCAGCCTTTGATTAAATTTTCCTCTGTTTTATATTCTTCTTTGATTAACGGAAGACTTTTTCCTAATTCGATGATGTATTCGTAACGCTGCATCCAATCGTCAAACATCGAAAATTCATCTATTATTTCGTTTTGTATTTCTTTAATTGTCATAATTATTCTTTAACAAAATCAGTCAGCAAATTTACCAGTTTTTCAATTTCCTTTGGTGGAAAACCATTGTCAAAACCCGGTGTCTCGTAGGTTTTCTGATTTTGGGTTATTTTTAGATTCCCAATTGCGGCACCGTCATAAAAACGTTTTTCAGTTGGTGCTTTTAAAGTTGGGATACTTTCTAAATTTATTTTTTCGAATTCCGCTACAATCTGTTTCCATTTTGCATCATCGATTTTATTTTCTACTGCTTGTACATCTCTGCCATTGATAACTGAAACGGACTGATTTTGGACCACTATCTTTTTAAAATAGCCTCTTGACATAGCCGAATATTCAATAACTGTTGACGTCATGTCTGTTTTTTTTTGGCTGGAACATCCCGTTCCGATAAAAATAACGAGGAGCAATAATGATACAATTCTCATAAGATGAATTTTAGCTTAACATGGTTTTTGCTTTTTTAACGGCCTCAACCATTATATCAATTTCTTCTTTCGTATTGTAAAAAGAAAACGAAGCACGAATCGTTCCCGGGATACAAAAGAAATTCATAATTGGCTGCGCACAATGGTGTCCGGTACGAACTGCAATTCCTAATTTATCGATAATAGAACCAATGTCATAAGGATGAATCCCGTCTATATTAAACGAAACTACCGAAGCTTTATTTTTTCCGTTTCCGTAAATTCTCAAACCTTCGATTTCTAACAAACGTTTTGTCGCATGTTCTAACAATTTGTTTTCCTGAAGCTGAATATTTCCAAAACCAATATTGTTTAAATAATCAACAGCCGTTCCTAGAACTATTCCGCCAGCGATATTTGGGGTACCGGCTTCAAATTTATGAGGCAGATCAGCATATGTTGTTTTTTCGAAAGTAACTTCTTTGATCATTTCACCACCACCTTGATATGGAGGCAGTTTGTTTAGCCATTCTTCTTTTCCGAATAAAATTCCGGTTCCGGTTGGCCCGCACATTTTATGCCCTGAAAAAGCGTAAAAGTCACAATCCAAATCCTGAACGTCCGGTTTTAAATGCGGAACAGCCTGTGCTCCGTCAATTAAAACAGCAGCTCCAACGGCATGTGCTTTAGCAATCATCTCCTTCACAGGATTGATTACACCAAGTGCATTCGAAATATGATTTACCGTAACGATTTTAGTTTTCTCAGATAATAAAGATTCATATTCGCTGATGATCAGTTCGCCTTCTTCGTTTATAGGAATCACTTTTAGTACAGCTCCTGTTTTTTCGCATAACATTTGCCAGGGCACAATATTACTGTGATGTTCCAGAGAAGAAACCAAAACTTCGTCTCCCGGTTTTAAAATAGAAGCAAAACCATTAGCTACTAAATTGATTCCGTGTGTTGTCCCCGAAGTAAATAAAACCTCGTGAGAAAATTTGGCATTGATATGATGTTGCAATTTTACCCGTGAAATTTCATAAGCGTCAGTCGCTAACTGGCTTAAAGTATGAACTCCACGGTGAATATTGGCGTTTATTTCCTGATAATATTTCGCTTCAGCATCAATCACGATTTGTGGTTTTTGCGAGGTTGCCCCATTGTCGAAATATATTAATGGTTTTCCGTTTACTTTTTCAGAAAGTATCGGAAAATCAGCTCTTATTTTTTGAATATCCAGCATAATTTATTTAGAAAAATTCTATTTACAAAAGTACTAAATCTAAATTGTTTTATCTGCCAATTCTATCATTTCCTTTTATAGTACTATCAAATTCAAAATTGTAATGCAGATTCCTCAAAAATTAATTCTTTTTTTCAGAGTTTCTTTCCAATAATTTAAAAACCAGCCTGATAAAATCCTGTCTATAAATTATTTATATTGCATTCAAAACAACTGCAAAAAATTATGAAAAAAGTCTTTCGTTTACTTGGCATTCTTCTTCTTTTAATAATTCTTTATTTTGGTTTTACCACTTACCCAAAACTGGATCTGATTTCAGGCTTTTCAGCCAAAAGTATTGCTTCGGGACATTTTTTGGATAACCGTTCGAAAGAGTTAATCGAAAAAACCGACAATGATATTAACCTCATCGACCTGGCAACAAACACAATTGATGATGCCGGAAAATTTGCTACTTCCAATGTCTACGGATTAAAGGAACGAAAAGCCATTTACCGTGAAGGTTTGGGAGCAACTTTAATAAATGATGATTTTGATGTTTCAAAACCCTATTTGCTTCCCAGAAGATTAAAATCTAAAACTTTGCCTTTCCCTTACGGAAACATCGAGCCAAAAGACACTATTTTTTCGAATATTGATTATAACCAATTAAAAAAAACAATCGACAACGCTTTTGACAAATCGGGTGGAAAGTTAAAACGAACCCGTGCCGTAGTTGTCTTGTACAAAAACAAACTGATTGCCGAAAAATACGATACCGGTTTTACGAAAGACAGTAAAATATTAGGCTGGTCAATGACAAAAAGCATTACAAGTTCGGCTTTTGGAGTTTTGGCGAAACAAGGAAAAATAGATATTTATAAACCTGCTCCTGTCGCAGAATGGCAAAATGACGAACGAAAAAACATCACTATCAATGATCTGCTTCACATGAATTCCGGTTTGGAGTGGGAAGAAAATTACAACACCATTTGCGATGCTACCAAAATGCTTTTTCAGGCAGAAGATATGGGGAAAGTCCAACTGGACAAACCCGCTGAATTTAAACCTAACACACATTGGAACTACTCTTCGGGAACGACCAATTTATTATCACTGATTTTAAAAAGACAATTTAAAACCCAACAGGAATATCTTGATTTTTGGTACAGTGCCGTAATCGATAAAATCGGAATGAACTCTATGATTGTGGAACAGGATATGAGCGGAACTTTTGTAGGTTCCTCA
This sequence comes from Flavobacterium chungangense LMG 26729, assembly GCF_000735715.2. Taxonomy (NCBI): domain Bacteria; kingdom Pseudomonadati; phylum Bacteroidota; class Flavobacteriia; order Flavobacteriales; family Flavobacteriaceae; genus Flavobacterium; species Flavobacterium chungangense. The sequence continues at coordinate 211,357 of NZ_JASY01000002.1, read as the reverse complement.
TACGCATGGGCAACACCTCGCGACTGGTCAAAATTTGGATTGTTATATCTGAATAAAGGCAATTGGAACGGCGAACAAATCCTGGATGAAAGCTGGGTAAAATATACCGCAACACCCACCAATACTTCTGAAGGAAAATATGGAGCACAATTCTGGCTGAATGCTGGCGGAAAATTCCCGGACGCTCCACGCGACATGTTTTACTGCAACGGTTATCAGGGTCAAATGGTTGCGATTATTCCATCAAAAGATATGGTGATTGTGAGAATGGGACTGAAGGAAGATCCTGCTTTTGATTTTAATGGGTTTTTGAAAGGGATTATTGAGAGTGTGAAAAAGTAATTTATATTCTCTTTGTAATTTAATTTTGTACTTTTGTAAACATAAAAAATGACTACAATTATGGAAGAAGATATTCAAGAAACAAATGGTAATTCACTTTCATTTGAAGACTTCAAAAATGAGAATGGAATTACTTATTGGTGGGCTTCTGATTTGATGAAGATGTTAGGCTATCCTAATATGAAATCTTTTCAGAAAGTATTAGATAGAGCGACAAAAGCTTTTGTTTCTTTGAATATTCCTCATTATGAGAATATTATAGCCCAAATGAGAAACATAAACAGTTCTGATATTCAAGATTTTAAACTTTCTAGATTTGCTTGTTATTTAACAGTAATGAATGGTGATCCAAAGAAAGTAGAAGTGGCAGAAGCACAAGTTTATTTTGCTCAACAAACTAGAAAATTTGAACTTCATTTAGAAAATAATCAAGAAATCGAGCGAATTTTAATTCGTGAAGAATTAACTGAGGGAAATAAATCGTTAGCTTCTATTGCTAAACAATCTGGAGTAACTGATTTCGCAAAATTTCAAAATGCAGGTTATATTGGTATGTATAATATGCCGTCCTGGAAGTTAGAACAAAAAAGAGGGGTTAAAAAGGGAAAATTAATGGATCACATGGGTAGAACTGAATTGGCAGCAAATCTATTTAGAACTACGCAAACTGAAGAACGAATAAAAAACAAAGGAATTAAAGGGCAAGTAAATTTAGAACAAACTCACTTTCAAGTTGGAAAAGAAGTTCGAGAAATTATTGTGAAGAACGTTGGAAAAGCTCCTGAAAATTTACCTTTAGGAAAAGAACTTTCGGATGTCAAGAAAGAACTAAAACAAGGGCATCGAAAAATGCTAAAGGAAGATGATTCAAAAAAGAAAAAATAAAATCCAAAAACCGATAGACTTTTTTAAAGTTTATCGGTTTTTGGATTTTATAAATCTTTTAAAAATTATTTTTTAGCCACAAACCTCGGATCAGATTCCATAACGGTTCCGCAATTATCACAGGTTCTTAGTTCTTCTGAATTGTAGAAATGTTCAAAATGAGGGAGAAAATCTTTTTCGATATTGTGCAGTTCAAAAAACACTTCATATAATTTATGGTTACAGTTGTCGCAATGCCAAAGCAATCCGTCTGTGTAGCCCAATCCTGCACGTTTTCGCTCAATTACCAAACCAATAGATCCCTCTGAACGAACTGGAGAATGCGGCACTTTAGCGGGATTCAGATACATATCGCCTGCATTCAGAATCATTTCCTTGCGTTCGCCATCTTCCTGAATCACTACTTTTATATTTCCTTCCAGCTGGTAAAAAAGCTCTTCGGTTTCGTTATAATGATAATCTTTTCTGGCATTTGGGCCTGCGACAATCATCACAATATAATCGCCTGAGTCAACATATAAATTTTTATTTCCAACAGGCGGTTTTAGTAAATGACGGTTTTCGTCTATCCATTTAGTCAGGTTGAAAGGTTTTGATATGGCCATTTTTTTTAAGATTCTGAGTTGCTAAGTTTCTAACAGGCTAAGTTAAGGAAAATTTGTAGAGACGCACTGCAATGTGTTTATGGATCTACATTTCTTTTATCAGATAAATATAAACCGGAAAATGGTCACTGAAACCTACTTCATTTGTACTGTGCCGCAGCGGATATCCTTTGTATTTTCCTGAATTCTGGATAAGATACGGTTTATTGAAAATTCCGGCTTTCCAGAATTTAAACGATGAAAAATCAGGTTTTATAAGTGATTGCGTAATAATGATCTGGTCGAAAATATCCCAGGAATCCCGAAAAGCTGTTGTTCCCATACCGCGTTTTGCCATTTCTTCAAAGGGATTGTAAGTCCCAAATTCGGGAACTTCAGACTTTTTGGCTTTTGCTCCAAAGGCAGTTTTTATACTTTTATTATAAGGACCATCGTTTAAATCGCCCATCGTAATTACTTTTGCGTTTGGATTAATTTGTTGCAGCGAATCGATTATTTTTCGGTTTAATTTCCCGGCTGCTTCACGATATTCACTTGTCGCTTTTTCTCCACCGGAACGCGACGGCCAGTGATTGACGATAATGCTGATTTCTTCTCCTTCTAAAAAACCGGTTATCAAAAGCTGGTCTCGGGTAAAAACACGGTTGTTTTCCTTTTTTATTATTGCCTCTTCATCAGTTGATTCTTCTTTTTTCTCTTCTTCTACATTTTTATTTTTCAATATATATAAAGGTATGTTCGAGAAAGTAGTCGGTTTAAAAAATTTCTTCTGATACAATAAAGCCACATCTATTCCGCGTTTGTCGGGCGAATCAAAATGGATGATTCCGTAATCAAAAGACAATAATCCGGGCTGCTTGACTAAATCTTCCAAAACTCCTCTGTTCTCAATTTCAGAACCTCCAATAAAAACAGGCGCGTTTGGGTTTTCCGGTGTACCAATTTCTGATATTACTTTAGAAAGGTTCTGGAGTTTCTGATTGTATTTTTCTGTTGTCCAGTTTTGTGCTCCGTTTGGTGTCCACTCATCATCATTGGTATAAATATCATCAATAGTGTCAAAAAGATTTTCGAAATTGTAAAAAGCTGCCGTGTGTATAACATATTTTTTAGCCTGACCAAAAGACGTAATTGAAAAAAAGAAAATCAAAAAAAATCTAAGTACTATTATTTGCATAAAAATGTTTTTTTTAATCGCTGAAATTAATCAAATTTTACATTTGTAAGAAATTTCAATTAATTTTATTTTTTTAAATCTCTATCTTTGTTATCAATAAATCAAAAGCCAAAAAGAAAATGAATACAAGCAGATTCCTTCCTATAAACAGCCCTTTTGCTTTTTGTAAATTCGTATTCCTTATTTTTGCTTTACAATCTTTTACCTGTCAATCACAACAAAATATGATAACACCACCTTATTTGCAAAAAGGAGATACTGTAGCTCTTTTGGCAACAGCCCGAAAAAACATCGACGATAATTTAAAACCTACCATAGATTTACTAAAAAGCTGGGGATTAGAAGCCGTAATTGGAAGTTCAATTGGTCTGGATTACCATCAACTGGCAGGAACAGATGAACAGCGTGCTGCCGATTTTCAAAAACAGCTGGATAATCCCAATATTAAGGCGATTTGGTGTGTGCGAGGCGGTTATGGAACTGTCAGAATGCTGGATTTACTGGATTTTACCAAATTTAAACAACATCCAAAATGGGTTGTTGGTTTTAGCGATGTAACAGTTTTACACAATCATTTGAATACGATGGGATACAAATCGATTCACGGCGTAATGCCGGTTACAATTCCGCGTGCGACTCCTGCAGCCATCAGTTCGATGAAATCGGCTTTGTTTGGTGAGCCTTTGTCTTATTCGGTTGCGCCTCATGCTATGAACCGTTTTGGTCAGGGAACAGGTGAATTGGTGGGTGGAAATCTTTCTATCTTATACAGTTTATTAGGATCACCATCGGCAATTGACTGCAAGGACAAGATTCTTTTTATTGAAGATTTAGACGAATACCTCTATCATATTGATCGTATGATGATGAATTTACGTCGAAATGGCTGTATCGAAAACCTAAAAGGAATCATTATTGGCGGTATGACCAAAATGAAAGACAATGAAGTTCCTTGGGGGAAAAATGCACTGGAAATTATTGATGATGTGACCAAAAAATACAATATTCCGGTGATTTTTAATTTTCCGGCCGGACATATTCAGGATAATCGTGCGCTTGTTATGGGAAGTACGATTTCTATTGAAGTGAATGCCTCAGGAAGTACTGTTGTTTTTAAGTAAGGTTATGGATTATGAGTTGTAACTCTATTTAATGACTAAGCCTTAAATCTTAATCTCGAACTGACAATTGAAATAGTATATAAATCTATATGTTAGTAGCAAGTTTACCAAACTATATCTAAAAATGAGGTCGGAATTATATTATGGAAATATTTTAATTGGAAGTATCACTAATACAAAAAGTGATTTTCCAAATCTTTGTGGTCATTTTAATTTGTTATTAAAACCAATAGATATAATTTCTTCACAAATAACTGAATACATTAAATTCTCATCTGAATTACTTGAATTTTATTTAAACACATCCGATATTGATCAAAAAACTGAAGGTATTCTTTTGGAAAAAGAGAAGTTGTATAAAAATCTAATAGACTCAAATGATTGGAAATTAGTTGATTTAAACGGAGAAGAGACAAAAATCCTTATCCCTACTTTTGATAAAGAAGGAATAATAAATTTCAGATTTAATATATAACTGCAAGACAAAGTGCCATCTGATAAAAACGTTTTTTGTAACGACTGCTGGTTTTTAGTGAAATTACCATTATAATTTGTATTTTGTTTTATACTCGTTTTCAAAATTCTTAAACACGGCAAAGCGCTAAAATGGTATCTCTTAACTCAAAAAAATGGCTGAACACAACGAACTAGGAAAAAAAGGTGAAGATCTTGCCGTAGAATATCTGCTTCAAAATGATTATAAAATTTTAGAACGAAACTGGATTTTTCAAAAAGCCGAAATTGATATTATTGCTAAAAAAGATCATTTTTTGGCCGTCATAGAAGTAAAGACAAGATCGAGTTTAGATTATGGTTCTCCTCAGGATTTTGTGAAACCAAAAAAGATTCAGCTTCTCATAAAAGCAGTAAATGCCTACATAAACGATAGGGAAAAGGATTTTGATGATGATTTAGAAATTCGTTTTGACATTATTGCCATCCATAAAACCCAGGAAACATTTGCTATTGAGCATCTTACTGACGCATTTTATCATTTTTAACATATTTTTTTATTGTTATATTTGTAACAAATTGTTTTTTTATTTATCTTTGCGGAGATTTATAACATCAAAAACAACCAAACTAACACAATTACGTTCAAAAAACAATTAAAGATTATGAAAACCGTTTCTTCTATTGTAGAAAATTACATCAAGACCAAGCCATTTTTACTCAATGCTCTTTCTCTTGGAATTATTAATCTGACTTCTTTGTCGCGCAACATCATGACCGAACTGGAAAGCGAATTTGGTAAAGAAGTAAAACAAGGTGCTGTAGTAATGTCCTTAAAAAGACTGACAGAAGAGTTAGATTTTAAACTGAACCACAAAATCAACAAGGTCATTAAAAACATTGGAGAAATTACAGTTCGTTCTGAATTGACAGATTACACTTTTGCAGCTTCTGACACTGTTTTAAACAAACAAGCTGATTTGATTTCTGATATTAATGTGCTGTCTGATATTTTTTATACCTCATCACGTGGCGTAAACGAAACTAATATCGTAGTAAGCAGCAGTATCAACCATTTAGTTGAAAAACATTTTATCCGCGAAAAACTGATTCAAAAATTGGATAACCTGGCTTCAATTACCGTGAAATTACCAAAAGAAAATATTGTAGTTCCCGGGATTTATTATTTCATTTTTCAGCGTTTAGCCTGGGAAGGAATCATTATTAATGAAGTAATTTCTACTTCAAACGAATTTACAATTCTGGTAGGAGAAGAACAAGTTGATGTTGCTTTTAAAGTAATCAAAGACTTAAAAAATTAATTTCTTTTGCCAAAACCCCAATCAAAAAAAAAATAAAAAAAAGACAATATACGAAGAGACTGTTCATACAGTCTCTTTTTTTATGCCGTTTCGCAAGTAGCATTGTGCAGAACCGGAAAATTACATGAATTGGCTATAAAACACAATTGATTCGCTTTTATATGCAGATCTAAAGCTTCCTGCATTTTATCTGCATTTGCAATCTTCACTTTCGGATGTAAACGAACTTCTGTAAAGCGACCACTTCCATCGGCAGTAACTTCGAGTGTTGCTTCGGCATTATCGGTATATTCTAAAACTTCAATTCCGTTTTGGGAACACACATATAAATAAGACATCATGTGGCAGGAAACCAAACTGCTTAAGAGCAAATCCTCAGGATTGTATAATTCGGGATCGCCTTTGAAAGCTTTTGCGGCTGAAACGCCTAAAATTGGTTTTCCTTCGATTTTAATTTGATGGGTTTTGCTGTAGAATCTCTTAGTTGAATCTTCTCTATTTTGATTTAAAGACCATTTTGCCTCAGCTTTGAAAATGTGTTTCATTTTGCCTATTATTAAAAATATTCTCAACGAATTTACACTAATTAAAATGATCTTGACTTAACAGATTCCTGACTTTGACTTCAATACATTATCATTGTTTTGTGTATAAAAGGCTAAGTGCTGCGTTATTTAGATTAAGAAGTTTAATTTCTGTTGATGATACTTTTATAAAATGATATTCATGTGTTATGTCCCCTGTTGTATAAGAGAATTTGTATTCTGTGTTGTTTTTTACAGGCTCGCTTACAAAAGAAGAATTTGGAATCGCTAAGTTGCAGCCATCAACCACACCTTTAAAGCTGATTTGATTTTGGTATACATCCTTTTGAAAGAATTTATAAGTTACGTCACCTTTCCATGCACCTTCAATCCAGGAGGGTGGATTAAAATCCGAATTAGACGAATTCGTTTTTGTCGTGTCATCGGAGTTTGATGAGCAGGAAAATAATAAAATTGAGTAAAAAAGAAAAAATAGTTTTTTCATAGTTTTTGATTTGATATAATTGACCCAAAATTCATTAAAATAACAAGCGTAGATTTGTATATTCACTTCTTCTTCCAAGGTTCTGACAAAAAACTTGTGCAAAAAGATAAGCTACATTCATAACATGAGCATATTTTTGCTATAAGTCGTGTACACACAGAACTTGTCTGCTTTTGAATACAGAGATAAATAGCTAACGCTAAATGTTTTAATTTAAGTAAAAATAGATAATTTACTTGAACTTTACCCTTTTAGATGAATAATATTACAAATATAGTTGTATTCAATCCATAGAGAAATGATCCAGAAATGTTTCTGCTCCAAAATCTAAATGTTCCATCTTCAGAACTGAGAAGTTTAATTGCCTGGATTAGGTACAATTTATAGGCAATTTTTATTTTTTCTTTGACTGAATATCATTTTTTATAGAATCATTCTGTATTTCAGTACTCTCCATTTTATTATTAATCTCACTTTCGTTTATTGTATCGTTGCTTATTACTGCTGGTTCTCCATCTACAGCTGCTTTTCCCATGCAACTTGTTAAAGTAAAAACTAAACTCAATGAAAATAGTGCGATTTTTTTAATTGGTTTTATTTTAATTCGGCTAAATCTGCTTCTTAATTTATCATATTTAATGCTTTCTGCAGTTTCGATTTGATTCAATTTAAAATGCCCACAAATTCTTTCTTCGCCTGAATTTTCAGTGAAATATTTCTGAATTTCCGGGTTGTTCATTTTTGTAAAATCAATTACTGTTTTATTGCAAGAACTACAAAATCTACCGTTTTTATCTGGCGACATTGAATTCCAATTTTCATTACAAGGTTTTGGTATACTTATTTTATTCTCCATATTATTTTAAAAAAACGATTCAATTTCATTTGGCAAAAACTATTCCACTACCAAGTTTGCGGGCACGGATTACAAATTCGCACTATCTGGAACTATACATGAATTTATTTAAGCACTTAATTGTTTTTTAAACTTTATGTAGGTGCATTTTGATTTGTTTCAACTGTTTCCGTTTTTAATGGCTCTTTTTCATTATCAGTTCCTATCAAGTCTCTCGCATACGAATTAGCCTTGCGATATTTCTCAAAAAGTTCCTCAATAACTTTTTCTTCAATTTGTTTTTTTCCATCAACTACTAACTTTGACTGAATATATTTATAAACTAATTCTGCCCTAATGGTTCTCAATTCAAACAAGACAAGTTTGTATGTATTCTTTTTAGCATCTACCTGAAACAGAGTATCAATTGCCGTTACTGCTGTTGTAATGGCGCCTAAAATTAGAACAATTGTCGTATCCTCACTAAAGTTGTTATTCAGTCCGGAAATAACTGTTATTGTTCCGGCAAATAAAATCTGAATGACTCTAATCAAATAGAATAGATAAGTATGTAAATCTGCCTTTTTTTCAATTCTATTTATTTCTCTTTGGATTTGTAAATAGAAAGGGTTGTCTATAGTGTTGTCTTTCATTGTAAATATTTATTTTATTATTATAATTTTATCTCTGACGGTGAAACATAACAGGTAAGATTATGCTTGTATACAAAATAACATCTATACCTGAAAAATGGTTGAATATTAAAAGTAATTTTTCTGAATCCTTCAAATGTAAAAAACAATTACGCAAATTAATCCAGTATAAATACCCAAAAAACAAGACATAAAAAAACCTCGAAATCACAACTTTCGAGGTTTTTTGAATTGAACTAACAAAACTGATTAAACTTATTTTTTAACTGAAAACTTAAACGTTGTTTTCGTTTTATAATTTTCGCCAGGGTTTAAAACTGTCGTTGGAAAGTTTTTCTGGTTTGGAGAATCCGGATAATGTTCTGTTTCTAAACAGAAACCTGTTCTTTGTGCATAAGTTCCGCCGTTACGCATTGGTAAAGTTCCGTCAAGGAAATTTCCGGAATAGAACTGAATTCCAGGTTCGTCTGTGGTCATTTCTAAAACTCTTCCGCTTGCAGGGTGGTAAGCTGTTGCGATAACTGTTTTGCCTTTTTCTGTATTATTTAGTACCCAGCAGTGATCGTAACCTTTTCCTCTTATCAATTGTTCATCTTTAGCATCGATTTCTTTTCCGATTAATTTTGGTTTTCTGAAATCGAATGGCGTATTGGCTACATCCTGTAATTCTCCCGTTGGAATTAAAGTCGCATCTACCGGAACAATTTTATCGGCATTTAAAGTAATCTCGTGATCTAAAATCGTTTTAGAGAAATCCCCCGATAAGTTAAAATACGTATGCTGTGTTAAGTTGACAACGGTCTTTTTATCAGTGGTAGCTTCGTAAAGTACCTCAAGTTCGTTGTTTTTAGTTAACGTATAAGTCACTACAACTTTTAGATTTCCAGGATAGCCTTCTTCCATATCTTTGCTTAAGTAAGATAATTTCAAAACAGCAGCTTCCCCGGATTTCGCTTCTTCTGCTTTCCATACTGCTCTAAAAAAACCTTCCGGTCCTCCGTGCAGCGCATTAGGTCCATTGTTTGTAGCCAGTGTATATTCTTTACCGTCTAATGTAAATTTACCTTTTGCAATTCGGTTTCCGAAACGTCCGATCAATGCACCAAAGAACGGGTTTGGTTTCATGTATTGTTCCAGAGAATTAAATCCGGTTACTACATTTTCAGAAACACCGTCTTTATTTGGCACTTTCAAATCTGTAATAATACCTCCAAAAGTGATGATATCTACTTCCATCCCATTTTGGTTTTTCAGCTTATAGCTTTCAATTTTTTCTCCTTTTGGAGTTGTTCCGTAATCAGATTTTACAATTGTTACAGAATCTTTTGTGTCTTGAGTTGTGGTTGCATCCATTTTTTTATCGCTTTTACATTGAAGAGAAAGTGTTGTCAAACCGATTATTGTAATTCCGAAAGCACAACGTTTTAATACATTCATAATTTTTTTGGTTTAAAGTTGTAAAGTCAAAAGTCTTAAAGTCAAAAATCTAAGGTCGAAGTTACAAAATTTACCAAGGTTTCATTCGTTACATTGGCACTTTTAGACTTTCGACATTAGACTTTTGACTTAGTTTATATTACAATCCGTGTTGAAACGTATGGTAGTACGCTTCGTTGGCATTAATTTTATCTTTGAAATCTCTTATAGTTGTTTTTTCATCAATCACCAATAACTCAATTCCGGCGATATCTGCAAAATCTTCCATGAATTCCGTTGTTACCGACTGGCTGTACACAGTGTGGTGTGCTCCGCCTGCTAAAATCCATGCTGTTGCTGCAATATCAAGGTTTGGTTTACAATCCCATAAAACTCTTGCAACCGGTAATTTTGGTAATTCAGCCATTGGTTTTACGGCTACCACTTCGTTTACAATTAAACGGAAACGGTTCCCCATATCTACTAATGAAACGTTGATTGCTTCTCCTGCAGGTGAGTTGAATACCAAACGGACTGGATCTTCTTTTCCGCCAATTCCTAACGGGTGAACTTCGCAGGAAGCTTTTCCGTCAGCGATAGATGGACAGATTTCCAACATATGTGATCCTAAAACGTATGATTTTTGTGGTGTAAAGTGGTATGTGTAATCTTCCATGAAAGAAGTTCCGCCTTCAAGACCAACGTTCATTACTTTTAATGCTCTAACCATAGCAGCGGTTTTCCAGTCTCCTTCTCCACCAAAACCATAACCATCAGCCATTAATCTTTGAGTTGCAATTCCTGGCAATTGTTTCCATGCTCCCAGATTTTCAAACGTATCTGTAAAAGCTCCAAAACCTCCTTCTTCAAGGAAAGCTCTTAAACCTAATTCAATTTTTGCTGCTTCTACTAATGAACTTCTTTGTGCTCCTCCTTCTTTTAAAGAATCGGTTAAGTTATAAGAAGAGGCATAAACTGCCAATAAATCATTTAATTGCTGCTCTGTAACTTTCTCAATATGTTTGGTCACATCAGAAGAATCAAAACCGTTCACCGACATTCCGAAACGGATTTGAGCTTCAACTTTATCACCTTCCGTAACGGCAACTTCACGCATATTGTCTCCAATACGGGCTACTTTCAGATTTTGAAGTTCATCCCATCCTAAAGCTACTCTTGTCCAGATTCCTAATTTTTTCTGAACTCTTTCGTCTTCCCAGTGTCCTACAACCACTTTGCGTTTTTTACGCATTCTGGACATGATAAAACCAAATTCACGATCTCCGTGAGCTGATTGATTCAGGTTCATGAAATCCATGTCGATAGATCCCCACGGAATTTCAGCATTGTATTGGGTATGCAAGTGGCATAATGGTTTTTTCAAGATGCTTAATCCGCCAATCCACATTTTTGCAGGTGAGAAAGTATGCATCCAGGTGATAAGTCCGATACAGTTTTTAGTAGTGTTTGCTGCCAAACATACATCTAAAATCTGAGCCGGAGATTTTACCACATCCTTATAAACTACTTTTACAGGAATTTGAGACGATTCTCCTAACCCTTTTGCAATTATCTGAGAATGTTCTGCTACTTTTCTTAATGTTTCTTCACCGTATAATTCCTGGCTTCCTACTACAAACCATACTTCTTTTTGAGAAATGTCAATCATTGTTTTTGTTTAATTTTGTTTCACGTTTCAGGTTTCACGTTTGCTTCGCCTTAAAACTTGAATTGTTATGTTTATTATTTTTGTTCTGTCTGTTTCAGGTTTCAAGTTACGTTCCAAAAACTTGAAACTAAAAAAACATGAAACCTGAAACTAAATTTTTTTACTGTCCGTAATACGAATCTTTTCCGTGTTTACGGTTGTAATGTTTCTTTATCAATGAATCTTTGAGTCTAGGTGCATTCGGGTTTATTTGTAAAGTCAAATAGGCCATTTCGGCTACTACTTCCAAAACTTTACTGTTGTAAACCGCTTTTGCTGCATTTTTTCCCCAGGCAAACGGACCGTGGTTTCCAATTAAAACCATTTCAACTTCTTCGTATGAAAGATTTTTTTCTTTGAAACAATCCAAAATCTGAATTCCGGTATTGTGTTCGTAGTTACCTTCGATAAGCGAATCTGCCATTGGCGGCGCGCACGGAATATCAGCTGTTAAGTGATCTGCATGTGTCGTTCCAAAAATTGGAATATCACGTTGCGACTGCGCCCAAGCCACCGAATAGGTCGCATGTGTATGCGCAACACCTCCAATATTCGGCCAATTTTTGTATAAATAAGCATGCGTTTTTGTGTCTGATGACGGACGCATAGTTCCTTCGATAATATTATTGTCAAAATCAACAATCACGATATCTTCAGGTTTTAAATCTTCGTAAGGTACACCGCTTGGCTTAATGGCAAAAACACCATTTTCTCTATCGACCGCGCTTACGTTTCCAAAAGTATATACCACCAGATTCAATGCATTTAACTGCATGTTGGCTTCGTAACATTCCTGTTTTAAATCTTTATAAAGAGAACTCATTTTCTGTAATTTTAATAGATGGATCTGCGAAAGTGCTCAATTGGTCGTATGCCAGAAGTAATTTGTTGTAAGCAGCCACTTTGTCTAGTTCTGGTGTATATTCACTTTCAAAAGGACTTCCCATTTTTTGACTGGCTTCAATTACATTTGGATAAATTCCGGAAGCAACAGCGGCATAAATTGCAGCTCCCAAAGCCGGAGCCTGATCTGACAAGGCTACTTTAATTGGCTTGTTTAAAACGTTTGCCAAAGTCTGCATGATGAAAGGCGATTTACGCGCAACACCACCGATACCGATCACGCTGTCAATTTTTACACCTTCTTCTTCAAAACGATCTACGATTTTTTTAGATCCAAAACAGATTGCGTTTACTAAAGCTTTAAAAATATGAGGCGCTTTTGATCCTAAAGATAAGTTTGAAATGGCGCTTTTTACTTCCTGATTAGCATCCGGAGTTCTGCGTCCGTTGATCCAGTCTAAAGCGGTTGGTACACTTTCAGACAACGGAATCTTTTCAGCTTCTTTCGTCAATTCTACGATTAATTTATCACTGAATTCTTCTCTTAACTGTTCTTTTTGAGCGTCATTTAAAAGAGTTGAAGCACCTAATAATTGTTCTGTTGGCCACATCAGTAATTCTTTGTACCAGGCCAGTAAATCTCCAAAAGCAGATTGTCCTGCTTCAAGACCAACAAATCCTGGAATCACAGATCCGTCAACCTGTCCGCAGATTCCGCGAACGGTTTTAGTCCCTACTTCTTCATAAGAACCAACCAAAATATCACAGGTTGAAGTTCCCATTACGCGAACCAAAGTATTTTCGCCAATTTTAGCTCCTACCGCTCCTGAGTGTGCGTCGAAAGTTCCAACAGCTACAACGGTATCTGTAGAAAGTCCTAAGCGGTCTGCCCATTCTTTGCTTAATTTTCCGGCAACTAAATCAGATGTATAGGTTTCATCGTATAAATTTCCGCGAAGCTGTGCTAAATACGGATGTAATTTTTCTAAGAATTCAGCTGGCGGCAATCCGTTCCAGTCTTCGTGCCACATGGCTTTGTGACCAGCTGCACAACGGCTTCTTTTGAAAGTTTTTAAATCTTTGTCTTCAATTAACAAATACGTCATTAAATCGCAGTGTTCCATCCAGGTGTGCGCTGCATTTCGAACGGCTTCATCTTCTCTTGCAATATGCAGGATTTTTGCCCAAAACCATTCTGATGAATAAATTCCGCCTACATATTTTGTTACGTCTTCTCCTCCCCAACTTACGGCCAGTTCGTTGATTTCGTTTGCTTCACTGATAGCCGTATGATCTTTCCACAACACCATCATTGCATTTGGGTTTTCTTCAAAACCTTTTGTCAAAGCCAATGGAGTTCCGTCTTTTGTAACCGGCACCGGAGAAGATCCTGTAGTATCAATACAGATTCCTTTTATCAAAGATGAATCGACACCGCTTTCTTTTACAACTGTCTGAATCGTAATTTCCAGTCCTTCAATATGATCCAGAGGATGCTGGCGAAACTGATTGATCGATGCATCACAATATTGCTTAATCTTCCATCTTTTGTAATGAGAAACATTAGATGCCAATTCCTGCCCATTTTCAGTATCTATCAGCACCGCACGAACAGAATCTGTTCCGTAATCTAATCCTATAACGTAATTTTTCATCTTCGAAATCATTTTAATGAGACAAATATAATATAATTAATTTATAAGTGTACAAAAAACACTTAATAAAAATAAGCTTATTGTTTTTTACAGATAATGCATCAAAACAATGATTTAAGCTAAAAACAAAAAACAAACGTTAATTATACATTTATTCTGTTGCGATTATTTCATCTTTATTTTAAGAACAGTAGCTGAGTATGCCGGAAATTGTATTGAATTTGGTTTCCTTTCAGCTTAAACTCACTTTCTTTAGGGCTACTTTTGGTTGGCGCTGCCAAAGATTCCTCAACATTCCTATTCGGAGTTTTTAGTTAAATTCGAATATTGGTGTACCATTTTTATCAAATTTTAATTTCATCATTCTCGCATGACGATTAGGATCATATAACGGATCTGCAATAATTTCTTTCAACGGTCTTTTATCTGTCGCAGGCACAACTTTTGGATCACCAACAGCTTTTTCGTAATCCCTTGCATGATAAATCACTAATGGTTCTCCGTTTTCATCTACTGTGAAGGAGTTATGCCCTGGCCCATAAATATGTTTTGCTTCACTGGTTTTTAATACCGGATATCTGGATTTTTTCCAGGAATTTCTATCTAGTAAATCAGTATTTTCATCTGCTTCCATCATTCCCATACTGTAACAGGCACCAGTAGCACTTGCCGAAAAAGTAATGTAAATTTTCCCTTTGTTTTTAATAACTGCAGGACCTTCATTTACCCAAAAACCTATGCGTTCCCAGTCATAATCCGGAGTCGTTAACATGAATTGAACTGTTTTTAGTTTTACGGGTGATTCCATTTCGGCTAAATACAAATTAGAAGCTGCGAACTGCCCGCCGGTTTTTTCTGCCCAACAGAAATAGCGTTTATTTTTATGCTCAAATACAGTTCCGTCCAGAGAAAAATCGGTAAAGCTTTTTGGATCTGCGTCAGCTGCCTGCATTTGCCCAAGTTCAATCCACTTGTCATGTAAAGGATCCTGACCTGTACACTCCAAAACATAAGGTCTTAATTTCCAAATATCGTCTTCTTGGCTTGCTGCAAAATATACGTACCATTTTCCATCTAAATAATGAAGTTCCGGAGCCCAGACATGACGGCTCATGGGGCCACTTTTATGTTTTTCCCATACTCTGAAAGTTTCAGCTTTTTGAAGTTCATCAATAGACTTTGCACGTCTTAACTCTATAGCGTCGTAGGTTGGTACCGATCCTGTAAAATAGTAATATCCATCTGTATGCTTGTAGATAAAAGGATCTGCTCTTTGCAATACAATAGGTTTGTTCGTTAAGGTTGTTTTTGTAGTAGTCACTTGTTCTTTAGACAGCTCTTTTTCTGCTTTTTTATCTGTACAGGAAGCGACACTTACCAAAACAACGGCTGAAAGTGCCAGATTTTTTAATATGTTTGTTTGCATGTTATACTTTTTTGTTTGAATTAATTTATTTGTAAGGAACTCAGACTTTCAATATTTTATTCTTATTTTAAAACAGGCCATAAGTCACTATCCCATTGCATTTCTTTGACTACTAATCTTGGTGTTCCGTTCGTTTTCTTTTCGTAAGCATGATAAAAGATATAATCTTTTCCATCAAACGTATAGGCACTGTTATGGCCTGCGCCAAAATAATTTTCGTCGCCCTGAACCATTAGACTTCCTCCACCCTGGTTTAAAGGTTTTCCCTCTTTATCAACATAAGGTCCTGTGACATTTTTAGATCTTCCTACGACTACTTTATAAGTGCTTTTTTCGCCACGACAACATAAATCCCAGGAAAGGAATTGGTAGTAATAACCATTTTTCTTAAAAATAAAAGGAGCTTCAAGTGCGCCGTCGCCGGGATCAGCATCTGCTAATTCAAAGCTTCTTTTACGTTTCGAAATCGTGTGCCATTCCTGAGGCTGTGCAATCGATTTTAAATCCGGATTTAATTTTACCAGTTTTAGTCCTTCCCAAAAAGAACCAAATGAAAGCCATGGCGTATTGTTTTCATCAAAAATCAAATTCGGGTCAATGGCATTCCACATATCACGATTGGGTTGTGACTGAATTACAATTCCCTGATCGACCCATTTGTAGTTTTTATCAGACGGATCTAATGTTGTATTGGTCGTCACACCAATCGCCGAAGTATTTTTGGCGAAAGCAGAAACCGAATAATACAGATAATACATATTGTTATGAAACGAAATGTCCGGTGCCCAGATATGGTTTTTAAAATCGGCTGCAACACCGTCTGCCCAAACTGGTTTTTCTTTGAAAACCTGTGGCTGTTTATCCCATTTTTTTAAATCTTTTGAACTAAAAACACTGATTCCGTTTCCGGTACAATATAAATAATAAGTGTCTTTTTGTTTGATGACAACCGGATCGTGAACAACAATGTCTTGCGCTATTGCTGCGGATCCTATTAGAATAAACAGGAGCGTGAATACTGATTTTATTTTGGTATACAATTGCATGTTTTTTTTTATTTTACAATTCTTATTTGAGAAATTTTAGACGTTTTTTTGCCGTCTTTAGACTTAATTTTTAAATTAATAATTTGAGTATTGTCTAATTTGAATTGAATTATTTTGTCTTTTTTTGCGATAATCTCCGCAGGTTTTTCATTAATAAAAACATCAAGGTTATCCGTTTTAAAATCTCCTAAAAAACTAATTTCAATAAATTTGCCTTCTAGATTTTTATTTACCATTTGATAGGAAATATACGAGCTGGTATTTCTCCAAAAACCATCTTCCTCATAGCCAGAGTCACTCTTTTCTCCTTTGTAATGATGATCTACCTCAGGCTGTTGTTCTCCACAATTTATTTTATCGACCGTGTTAGCTTCAATAGCCATAGCTTCAATTTCCTGTTGCTTTAACAATGCCTGCTTTTCTTTGTATTCTTCTTGTTTATAGGTTTGAAAATACATCTGATAACGGGCATCGTGTATTTCAAAGAAGGGTTGTAATTCTAATGAATCTAACTTAAAGCGCATATTACCTAAATCTTTAAGTTTTGAAACATAAGTTCCCTCGTCTCCTACCAATGCATAAGCTTTGTCTAACGAAACGTATTTTCCCTGAGCAACATGTCCCATTCGGCTATCATCGGCAAACAAACCATCTAAATTTTCAGTAGAAGTTTTAGCGGCCAATACAATAGGACCATTTACAAATGCTGCCCAATTGGAGCCATCTGGCAACTTTTCTAAATGCGTTGAAGTCTTAAATGTAATGGTTATTTTATCTCCTGATTTCCATTTTCTTGCCAGACTAACATAATTAGCTGGTTTGGCTTGTATTTTTTGCAATTTTCCGTTGACTAAAATTTCGAAATTCGTTGCCCATTTTGGATAACGAATGTTCAAAACAAAAGATTTAGGATTCTTAAGTTTTAAAACAATCTCGCTGTTATTTTCATAAGGAAATTTTGTGGTTTGCTCTAATTCTATTCCTTTTTCTTTCCAGTTTAAAGTGGATGGAATAAAAAGATTTACAAAAATATCATGCTCTGAATGGCTATAAATTAATTCTCCATATTTAGAATGATTTTCAAGACCCGTCCCAACGCAACACCACATGCTGGTTTCTGGCTGCGAGTACACGCGATAATGATTTGGCCGAATTGGAGTAAAATATACAAAGCCACCTCTGTTAGGCTCCTGGCTGGAAAGAATGTGATTGTAAAGTGTACGCTCATAAAAATCAAGGTAACTCAAATCGTTTTTGTCTAAAAACAACGCTTTACTTAAACGTTCCATATTGTAGGAATTACAAGTTTCCGGACCTTGATTTGATTTTAACATTCCGCTAAAATCATCTATAGGATTGAAATGTTCTGCAACGCTATTTCCTCCAAAAGCGACAGTTCTTTTTTCGGTTACATTTTTCCAAAAAAACTGCGCGGCATCGGACCATTGTTTATTATCCGATAACTTTCCAATTTTCTCAAAACCAATAACCTTTGGTATTTGTGTATTCGCATGTAAGCCCGTTAGTTTATCTTCCTTTTTAATTAAGGGATCAAGAATTGCTTTTTGCGAAAGTTTTTCAGCCGTTTCAAGATATTTTTTGTTTTTTGTGATGCTATACAAATCCGCAAAAGATTCATTTATACCACCATGTTCTGTTTTTAAAATTTTTTGGATTTGTTCATCAGAAAGAGGTCGGATTAATTCGATAAACCAATCGCCTAATTTTATTACAATTTCTTTTGCCTTTTCATTACCAGTATAATTGTAGGCATCAATTAAACCTGCAAAAAGTTTATGAATGTTATATATTGGCACCCAGGTATTGTTTAAACCAAAACCACTACCGTCTATATCTCCTTTGTGAATTCTATTCCAAAAGACTTTTCCTTCAGGAATACCTCCAACATAACCAGTTCCATCCTTTTCCTGACAACGAGCTAATTCAGAAATCATATAATCCAAACGGCTTTTAATTTCTTTATTTCCGGTAGAAGCATACATCATTGCTAGTGCGGCTACATAATGACCTCCGATATGTCCGTCAAGGCCTATGTTTTCCCAGTTGCCATATCGATCAGCTTTTACAGGTAAGCCGGCAGCTATTAAATAAGGTGCTAATAGTCGGTCTGGATTTAGGTCTAATAAATATTTAAGATCAACGTTTTGTGCATTTTTGAAAGGACCACTCGTTAGTTTTATCTCTTGCAATTTAAATTCCTGCATCTGTGCGATTGAAGGGAGAGTAATTAAGAGAGCTGCGACTAAACAAAATAATTTAGTCGTTATTTTTTTCAAACTCACTTTAATATTGGAGAAAACCATGTGTTTAAAATATAATTGTTAAAAATGCTTCTTTTGTTAACCATATAAGTGATATAAGTAAATTTAAGTTTTGGTTAACTGAAAACTAAACACTAAACTATTGAATACCTTCAGATGTCATCACCACTCGTTTTATTGTTCCGTCTTTGTTATAAAATAATTTATCAACGCAGACTGATCTTCTAAAACTTCCGCCGTCTGGCTGTGAAGCTCCATTATGATAAATAAAATACGACTGTCCTTTAAAATCGATTATCGACTGATGATTTGTATTGCTGTTTCCGGCCAGTTCATTCAAAATTCCCTTAAATTCCCATGGCCCTGTAATGGATTTGCTCATGGCGTAGGCAATTTTCTCCGGAAACTGATACGCATACGACAAATAATACCAGTTTTTATGTTTGTGAATCCACGGTGCTTCGGTGAAATTGGGTAAATCAATTGTTTGGATTGAGCCGTCTAATTCCAGCATATTTTCTTTTAATTTGGCATAATGACAAATGGTATTTCCCCAAAATAAATACGCCTGACCATTATCATCAATATAAACTGTCGGATCAATATCGTCCCAGCTTATTTTGGTGTGCGTTGTCATATCGTTTGTAATTAAAGCTTTTCCAAGGGCATCTTTAAAAGGTCCTGTTGGGCTGTCAGAAACTGCAACTCCAATTGCTTTTCCATTAATTGTTCCGTGAGTAACGGTTACATACCAATAAAATTTTCCGTTTCTTTCGATTACCTGTGATGCCCATGCATCTCCTTTTGCCCATGGAAAATCGGTTACTTTTAACGGTACGGGATGTGATTCCCATTTTTTCATATCCGAAGAAGAATAAACTACCCATTCATTCATTTTATAAAAATGAAAATCTTTTGGAGCTTCGTCATGACCTGCATACAAATAGACTTTGTCTTTGTAAACCAATGCAGCAGGATCGCCTGTATATTGATCTTTTATAATCGGGTTATTAAATTTTGCCGGATCTATTTGTGCCACTACTGTTGTGCAGGAAACAATTAAAACTAAAAACGACAGGCTTGTAATTAGGTTTTTCATTATAGTTAATTTGCAACATTATTTTTTTGCAAAAGCCCTTCCGGCTATGAAAGGGCAATTGGATTTTTAATTATTTTTTTTTACCCCAAACCGGTAATCCGGCTGTTGTTAATCCTGAATAAGTTATAGTCACTTTTCTGCTAGCTGATTCCCAATCCCAGGCGTCACTTACTTTACATTTTACACCATTTATGGTTAATGTTTTAGCTGTGCTGTCATAGGACCAGGTACCTGTAATAGCCCCGCTCACTTTTTTATCAGCAGTTAAATAAATAGTAACTGATTTTTGAATAACCTCATATTGGTAATTCATTGTAATTTGTTCCCATGTTCCAATAAAAGAAGCCTCTGTTATAGTAGTTTCAGGTACAGCAGCATATCTTTCGGCATCAACTACGGGCCAGCCGTCTTCTGTCCATTTAATAGCTCTTACATGTCCCATCATGATTGCATTTGATACATTAATCCCTGAAACACCTACAGGTAAACGTGCCTGCGAAGCATAATACCATTGTTTGGTATCCGGATTTTGAAAAACAGAACAGTGAGCAAATCCAACCCATCCGGTATGATTATTAAAACTATAAGGATGCGTAAGCATTGGCCAGCAATCTGCTCCGTTCGTTACATTAGCACCGTTGATTCCTAAGAAAGGGCCTGTAATGCTTTTGGAACGACAAACTCTGGTATTGTAAGGGACTTCCAAACCATCATAAGCAAGGAAAAGATAATAGTATTGAGTCTCCGGATTGTATATAATTTCCGGTCCTTCTGAACCCTGCCAACGACTTGTTGAGCTTCGGGATGCTATGCGGGTTCCATAATCACTTAAGGTTTTCAACTGATCCGGTTTTCCGGTTGCCGGATTCAATTTTAATGATGCAATACCCGAATGCCAGGAACCGTAAATCAGGTACTGATCTCCCTGAGGTGTCTCTACAAAAGTTGGGTCGATTGCATTGAATTTGAAATAGGCATTTTCCCAATTTCTGGCTCCTGTATAAGAGTATGGTTTTACACCATCAGGTTCAGAGCATACCACCATCCCCTTATCTACCCATACATTTGTTGCTAAATCATCTGATTCTGCCAATCCGATAAAAGCTCTTTCTGACCATGAAGTTTCGAAACTGGTTCCGGTAATTGGTTCGTCAACAACAATACTATAATACAGTCGGTATTTGCTGCCTACTTTTTTGATATAAGGTGCCCAACAACCATATCTTGGATTTGCTATTGGCGGCAAAGCAGGAACCATTCTGGCCCTTTTATTATTTAACGAATCTTTTACCCAAGCCGGAACTGTAGCCATAGCCGATCCCATATATTCCCAGGTTACAAGATCTTTAGAACGTCTGTAAGGAAAATTTCCATGACCCACATGAGCATTTCCATAAGAAGCATCCGTCTGGTACATATAATAGTATTCTCCACATTTTTCGACTGTAGGATCATGAACGTTAGCCAAATTCCATTGTGCCCTGCTGTTCCACGAAGAAATAGGGCTATAATTATCTGAATACGTTGGTCCCGGGAATGCAGGCGGTGTAACAACCGGAGGTACTACTACCGGTGGATCTGTATCTTCCTTTGCAGGATCATCACTTGAGCAGCTTACTGTAGCAAGCGTCAATAAGAAAAATCCCAGACAAGAAGCAATTTTTAAAATGGAACTTGATTTTTTCATCTTTTTTATCTTTTATTTTCCTTCTAGAACAACAACTGAATAAGGAGGAATAGTGATTTCTAATTTCCCTTTTTTGTTTTCGAAACCTTTAAAAGCTGTTGGAACAATTTTATTTGGTGTATCGAATGAATTGTAATCCTGTAATTTTGCTGATGTAATTATGGTTCCTGTAAAGTTTTTAACTCCCAGGTCTTTCACATCAATCTCTATTTTATTTTTATTTTTTGCATCCACATTTACTAAAGAAATATGAATTGCTCCATTTTTATCTTTTGAAGCCGAAGCCGATACTGCAGGAAGTGTTTCTCCATTCACCGTATATAATGGCGACTGAAAACTTACAGGTAATAGTTTTGCATCCTGATGAACAGCATATATTTTCATTACATGATAAGTAGGTGTAGTAATCATTTTGGCTTTATCAGTTAAGATAACTGCCTGTAAAACGTTAACACATTGTGCTAAATTCGCCATACGAACCCTGTCAGCGTGGTTGTTAAAAATATTAAGGGTTGCTCCTGCTAAAACTGCATCTCTCATGGTATTCTGCTGATATAAAAATCCGGGATTTGTTCCTTTTTCAACTTCGTACCATCCACCCCATTCGTCAACCAGCATGGCTACTTTTTTCTCAGGATCATATTTATCCATTATAGCACCGTGTTTGGTAACCAATTCTTCCATTTTTAGAGCAGATTGCATGGTTTTGAAATATTGTTCTTCGGTAAAATCAACTCCGTCTCCTTTTTTATTCCAGTTGATTACAGCGTAATGATGTACACCAACTCCTCCTAACATATTAAGTGGAATGTTTTTCATTAAAACTTCTGTCCAGTTATAATCGGCACTGTTTGATCCTGATGCAATACGGGTAATGCCTCCGGTATTTTCCCAATCCGACATGAAAGTGGCAAATTTTCTATATTCTCCTGCATAATATTCCGCAGTCATATTTCCTCCGCAGCCCCATGCTTCATTACCTATTCCCCAGAATTTAACTTTCCATGGTTCTGTTCTGCCATTCTTTTTACGCAAATCACTCATCGGACTTTTACCGCTAAAATTGGTATACTGAACCCAGTCAGCCAATTCCTGAACGGTTCCGCTTCCAACATTTCCTGATAAATAAGGCTCAGTTTCAAGAAGCTCACACATATTCAAAAAATCATGTGTTCCAAAACTATTATCTTCTGTTACTCCACCCCACCATTTGTTTACGATAGTTGGTCGTTGTTCCTGAGGTCCGATTCCGTCTTTCCAGTGATACGTATCTGCAAAACAGCCTCCAGGCCATCTTAGGTTTGGAATTTTTAAATCTTTTAAAGCCGCAATAATATCATTTCGAACTCCTTTAGTATTTGGTATTTTTGAAGTGTCACCCACAAAAAAACCTCCGTAAATGCAGCGCCCTAAATGTTCTGCAAAATGCCCGTAGATATTTTTGTTGATAGTTGGAGCCTTGTCATCATTTTTTAATGTGACAATCGTAGTTTCTTTTTGTGCGAAAGTAATTTGATTACAAAATGTAAATACAAATAGAATTAAAAATGCTTTTTTCATGTTATGGTATAGATAGTTATAAAGAGGAAAATTAATCAATTTTCCTCTTTATATTAATTTTTAATAAGAAAGTGTTGGCCATCCTGATGACCATGTGAAGTAAACAATTTCCATTTTTGGATTTCCATTGTCTGCTTTATTGTAATAATGAACAGCCCCTTTTTGCGTTCCTGTAATTCTGGATAAATGTCCCGGTCCGATATAATCCCCTTGTGAAGCTAAAACAGTTGTTCCGCCACCACTTTTTAAAGACACCCCATTTTTGTCTACAAAAGGCCCGAAGGGACTAGTTGAACGGCCAACCACTATGTAATAAGTACTGTTTACACCATTGCAGCAGGTTCCGCGGTTTACGAACATATAGTAATAACTGCCTTCTTTAACAAGGCAAGGAGCTTCCCATGAAGCACTGTTTCCTCCGGCTACAACTGTTCTTGTTCCGGTTGGTTTTCCTGTAGAAGGATTAATCTGAACTACCCCAATTCCGGCATGCCAGGAACCATAGGCCATATAAACATTACTACCATCAACTAAAATAGAAGCATCAATTGCATTTACATCTGATGAAGAATTAGAAGAAACCACAACGCCTCTGTCTGTCCAGGTTGTCCCTGCACTTTGTGAAATTGAAGGAGCAGTTACTAACCCAATAGCAGAAGTTGCCGATCCGAAAGTAGAACATGAATAATACATGTTCCATCTGTTATTGAACCAGGCAACATCCGGTGCCCAAAATGTTTTAGTAAAACCAGGTACATATCCTGTTATCCAGCCTGGAGTTGATGTAAATACAGAGGTTCCCCATGTCCAGTTTGCTAAATCTCTTGAATATGTCATCGGAATATTATCTCCTGTAGTAAAAACATAATAATTGACCCCGCTTTTTACTATTGTGCTTGGGTCGTGTGAAGGCACATTTCCTACTACTGTTTTTGCTGTTAAATTTGTAATCTGAGAATCCTGAGTCACAGAAGCTGCTTCTTCATTTGGAGAAACAACATCTTCATTTTGACAACTTCCTAATAATATTGCTAATAAAACCAAACTTATAATTGTTTTCATTGTGATAATAATTTTAGTTACTGTATAAATTTAACTTCTCTGGTATTCTATTCTTTTAAAAAACATAATATCACATAGCAGTTTAAGCTGCCATATGATACTATGTAATCTCACTAATTCAATAAATATTTAATAACCATCATTTTGGATAGTCCCTGGATTGTAATCTTTTTCTTTTTGTGGTATCGGAAAATATTCTCTTCCTTTTACATAAGAATTGAATTCGTCATCTCTGGATTTTAACCATGCTAATTTTGTAAGGTCTTCTAACCATCCCCAGCGACGAATATCATCAAATCTGTGTCCTTCAAGAGCAAATTCCAAGAAACGCTCATGAGCTATTTGTTCTCTCATCGTTGTCTGTGTCAATCCTGGTTTTGCAGTTGCTAAATTTGGCAAATTAACGCGATCTCTTACTTTTTGAATATAAGTATAGGCTCCAGGTGTATCGCCTGTTTCGTTTAAACATTCTGCATACATAAGTAAAATATCTGCATAGCGTAATATTCTTTCGTTGATTCCGGATTTCCAGCCAAACTCATCTGTTTTGGTTTCTGAATTTTCGTATTTATTACAAAAAAGATCATTTAAATCCCCAGGGCTATTTGCATAATGAGTAGCGAAATCAACACCGTACAATGTAACACCTCCAGGTTTGTTGTACATTATTGTAGCAATTAAACGGGGATCTACCTCATTTGCAACTGTTTTTTCAATTTGAAAATCATTGAATAATGTTCGGGTAGGCTGAACATCTCTCCAGCCAAAACCTCTTGCTCCATAAGTAACAGCTCTTGCGCTTGCAAGATTCCATGTTGGTCCTGGTATACCTCCATGAGGAAAAATATTTGTCCCTCCTAAAGAAGAATCAAATTGAACCTCAAATAACGATTCAGAATTGTTTTCGTTTGCCTCGGTAAAATTATCACGATAGTTTGCTACTAAAGAATATACACCTAAATCAATTACTTGTTTGAAAGTTGTTTTAGCATTTTCAAAATCCTTAGTAAATAAATACGCTTTTCCTAAATATCCTAAAGCAGCTCCTTTTGTAGCACGACCCTTTACTCCTGCATCCAATCCAGTTACATTATTGTATGATGTTGGCAACAAATCAGCTGCCATTTTAAAATCGGCAATTACTTGTGCCCAGCCTTCTGCTTGTGTTTTTTGAGGATAAAAAGCGGCCGGTTCTGTTGGAACAGGTACATTTTTAAACATATTTACTGCATGAAACAAATATAATCCTCTCAAAAAATAAGCTTGTCCCAGTATTCTTTTTTTAAGTTCAGCATCTTCCATTGCAATTCCAGGCACTTTTGAGAGCACTTGATTTGCACGATTAATACCTATATAATAAGTTTCATAAGCCCATCCATAAATGTCAAAATTATAAACATCACTATTAAAACGTCCTACATTTAGCATTGCCCCCCAAGGACTTTCACTTCGTGAATCATCTGCTTTAAGATCTAAACATAATGGAGTACTTCGCTGATACGCACCATCTGTAACTAAAGCTGCATAAGTTGCATTTAAACCTTGCATTGCATCGGCATCTGTTTTCCAAAATGAACCTGTTGTTTCTAAATTAGGATCTGCCTGAACTAAATCTTCGTCGTTTACACAACTCGTTGCCAACACAAAAAGTGAAAGTGACAATGTAGCGTAACTTAATATTTTATATTTCATCTTGTTATATTTTTGTTTATTAACTAAATTAAAATTCAATCTCTACACCCATCGAAATTGTTCTTGGGTTTGGAAATGACCCTCCTTCGTAGGCTCTGGAAAATAATCCGTCACTAATGAAATCCGGATCATAACCTCTGTATTTTGTCAGAGTTAATAAATTTTGACCACTAAGATAAACTCTGGCTTTGTTAATAAATTTAGTATTTGCTAAAGAAATGTTATATCCTATTTGAGAATTTTGCAGTTTTATGTAATCACCGCTTTCGATAAATCGGTTAGAATCTCTACCGTTAGAATTAGGATCACCAATAATAGGTCTTGGTACATTTGTATCTGTGTTTGTTGGTGTCCAAAAATTTAACATATCGGTATGAGCATTAGAATATTGTCCAGCCATTAAGTCACGGTATGTTGAATTAAATATTTTATTTCCAGCGTTACCTTGCCAAAACATAGAAAAATCGAAATTTTTGTAAGAGCAGCTAAAATTTAAACCATAAGTATATTTTGGAATAGCAGATCCCTGAAAAGTTCTGTCTTCATTCGTAATTAAGTTGTTTCCATCTACATCTCTAAATTTAATATCGCCGGCTTTTGCATTATTTTGCGTTGGAGAAGATGCAACTTCTGCATCACTCTGAAAGATACCAATAGCTTCAAAAGCATATAATTCTCCTATTGATCTTCCTACTACTGTCTTTGAAGCGGCGCCATAAATTGGATCATTGTTTTTGTTTAGTTCCAGTACTTCATTTTTAAGTGTAGAAAAATTAGCTCCAACACTATACTTGAAAGCATTATCATTATTAGCATAGGA
Source organism: Flavobacterium chungangense LMG 26729 (assembly GCF_000735715.2). Taxonomy (NCBI): domain Bacteria; kingdom Pseudomonadati; phylum Bacteroidota; class Flavobacteriia; order Flavobacteriales; family Flavobacteriaceae; genus Flavobacterium; species Flavobacterium chungangense. Next base: position 184,639 of record NZ_JASY01000002.1, on the reverse strand, counting down.
TAAAGAGAACTCCAGTCCTGAATTTTTTACTTTCGCAACGTTTGTTGTAATAGATGCAGGGAAAGTTCCTGAAGATAAAGGTGTTGGTCCTTCTGCTAAAAGATCAGATGTTATTTTTTCATAAAATTCTCCTGTGAATTGTAATTTGTTTTGAAACAGTCCTAATTCTAAAGCCACAGAGCTGGATTTTGATGTTTCCCATTTAATATTTGGATCCTTTGCCGAAACAACAGTTGTTCCTGGTACCATTGTAGAAACACCTGCACTGCTAGTAAAAGAATAAGGGACGAAAGGATTAACCGTTTCAGCATAACTATATGGTCCAAGGGTATTATTACCTAAAATACCATAACCTCCTCTTAATTTAACTAAATTTACCCAAATAGGAAGTTTTATAAATTTCTCACTGCTTAACTTCCAACCAGCAGAAAAAGAATATGCATTTGCTGTATTATTTTTTTCAGCAAAGAGAGAAGATTTATCCTGTCTGAAATTACCCTGAATAAAATAACGATCATCATAACTGTAGTTTACTCTACTTATGTATGATTTTGCTGTTATTTTAGATTCATATTCACGAGTCGTTACCTCATCTGCATTTTCTAAATGTACAATCTCTCCTGTTGCAAATCCTAATCCACTTGAGATATGATTGTAATGATTAAAATTTTCCTGTGTTATACCTGCTAAAAGCTCAATCTTATGTTTATCTATGTTTAAATCATATGTAAGTGTGTTATCCAAAAATGTTCTGGTTTCGCTACCGTTACTGGCATCAAGTATTGCTTTTTCCTCATTTACAACAAAATACCAGCCTAAATCACTTGGGGGATTAAAATATCTGTTTTTGAAGTCTAATCGGTCTGCACTTACATTTACTTTATATTTTAAACCTTTAAGAATTTCTAATTGTGCCCAAATATTTCCAACAAAACGATTTCTTCTGGTTTCGTTTTGCAACAGATTATTAAATCCTATTACGTTTAAAGAAATTGCCCTCTGCGTGTTTGAGTCTGCACCTCCGTAACCTCCAAGTCTATTGGCATCATAGACCGGAATAGTTGGAATTGCTGTTACTAATCCGGATACTGCTGTACCAAAATAAGTGTTGAAGTTTTCCTTATCAGACTGTGTATAGCTAATTTTTGAACCATATTTGAATTTCCCTTTAGTTCCGCTCAAATTCAAATTATAAGCATATCTTTCGTATTGCTGAGGAGATTTAAGATAGCTGTCGTTTTTAAAATAATCCAAATTCAGATTATATGAAAGTGACTCTGCTCCACCTGAAACTGCTAATGAATGATTTTGAATTACACCTGTATCAAAAGCTTCATCCTGCCAGTTAGTATCTACATTATTTATATAATATGGACTAGTTGGATCATTACCAGGTGCAATATTTATTGCCACCCCATTTTGAAGATCTCTGTTTTTTTCTGCTTCATTTGCAATAGTCTGATATCCAACCCTATCTGTTAACGACCATCTTTTAGTTATATCCTGTATGCTCAGGATAGATTTGTATTTGATGCTCATTGCTCCTGATTTTCCTTTTTTGGTAGTAATAATAACTACACCATTTGCACCTCGAACTCCATAAATTGCAGCTGTTGAGGCATCTTTAAGCACTTGCATAGACTCTATATCACCTGTTGCAAAATCATAAGGACTGTCTACAATAACTCCATCAATAACCCAAAGAGGATTGTTATTAGTAAATGAACCAATTCCTCTAATTTTTATATTTACAAAACTACCAGGTTCTCCAGAAGACTGCACTGTAACACCCGCAACCTGACCTTGCAAAACTTTTGCAACATCATATGCTATTACCTTTTTAGCGCTTTCCATATTTACCACACCAATGGCTCCTGTAATGTCTCCTTTCTTTTGAGTACCATATCCTACTACAACTACTTCATTTAACTTATTGGTATCCTCACCTAATACAACATCTACTTTTGATTGATTACCAACTGTTACTTCCTGATTTTGATATCCAATAAATGAAAAAACCAATACATCAGTTGGCGATGCTTTAATAGAATACTGCCCATCAAATCCGGTTGTGGTTGATGTTTGAGTTCCTTTTATCATAATGTTCACTCCCGGCAAAGGCAATTTGTCTTGTCCTGAAGTAACAATTCCGCTAATCTCTTTGCCCTGAGCCGACATAAGATTAACAGAAAATACTAGCATAAATAATGCTACGAGCCATTCTCTTTTTGGCAATAAAAAATTGCAATAGAGAAACATTTTTTTGTTTGTTATCATACTGGTGTTTTTAAGTTAGTTAGTGTATAATTATAAGTGTTAATTTTACATTTGTAAATTTAAATAAAAAAAAAGTGCAAAAACAAATTAATCTAATAAAAAAAGTGAATAAAAAAAATACATATTGCAATTTAAGTGTTAAATCAACATTTAAAATTTGATGGTTTTTTAAAAAAAATGTCTTTTAATCGTTTTATTTGTGTAAAAACTACACTTTTTATCAAAAAGCAAACATTTAATCAAAAAAACAGATGTTAAGAAAAAGTTATAAATAATGTGTTTTGAAAGAATAAAAATTAATTAAGCGAGTATATTTGTAATAAAAAACTTAATTAGTAGCGTTAATTTTTACTTAAAATGTGTTTTATAAGGAATAAAACAATCTCTTTTTAGTACAAAATAGATTTAATTGTACTTTTACACATTTTTAATCTGAATTAAACATAAAATTTCAAGAAATTTTCTAAATGACTTTATTAAGTGTAAAATCGACATTAATAAATTATGAAACATATTGAGAAGTTTATATATTTACCGATAAAATATAAAATATGCTAAACAGTTATAGCTCTGCGGATAAGGTTTTATTAGCAGTAGATTGCATCATTTTTGGATTTGACCACCAGGGTTTAAAAATACTTTTGATTAAAAGAGACTTTGAACCTGAAAAGGGGAAGTGGTCCTTGATGGGAGGATTTTTAAAACGTGATGAGATACTAGACAATGCAGCCATTAGAATTCTGAATACCTATACCGGACTACACGATATTTATATGGAACAGCTGCACGCGTATAGTGAAATAGATCGTGACCCTGTAGACAGAACTATTTCTGTATCTTATTATGCCCTGATTAATATTGAAAACCATAATGAGGAATTGATTAAAAATTATCATGCAGAATGGTTTAGCATAGCTGATGCGCCAAATCTTATTTTTGACCACAATGAAATGGTACAACACGCCATTAGAAGATTACGTTACAGAACTTCAATAAAACCAATTGGCTTTGAATTATTACCGGAAAAATTCACCATGCGACAATTATTAGAATTATACGAAGCAATTTTAAGCAAAGAGCTCGACAAACGTAATTTTATAAGTAAAATCAATTCTTTGGAAATTTTGAATAAACTGGATGAAAAAGACATGCAGTCTTCCAGAAAAGGATCTTATCTGTATACTTTCAATAAAGAAAAATATGAAGAAAAATTACTTAACGATTTTGTCTTAAATTTATAAAAGCGAACCAGAAATTTTAGATAAACTACAAGTATCAAAAAAATAAAACCCTGAAAGCCATAAACTTTCAGGGTTTTTGCATTAAATAAAACTACTATTAAAACTAAACTAATTATTCTCTAATATTTAACTATTTCCTTTTTGGTAATCTGCCAGAAATGTAGCTAAACCAATATCGGTTAAAGGATGTTTCAATAAACCTTCGATTGCACTCAAAGGACCTGTGATAACATCTGATCCTATTTTTGCACAATTAATAATGTGCATTACATTTCGAACAGAGGCTGCTAGTATCTGGGTTTCAAATCCAAAATTGTCATAAATCAGTCTGATTTCTTCAATCAGATTCATTCCGTCTGTTGAAACATCATCCAGTCTTCCAATGAAAGGAGAAACATAAGTCGCCCCGGCCTTTGCCGCCAATAATGCCTGTCCTGATGAAAATACCAAAGTACAATTGGTTCTGATTCCTTTATTCGAAAAATATTTAATGGCTTTTACTCCGTCTTTTATCATCGGGATTTTTACCACGATTTGCGGGTGCAATGCTGCCAGTTTTTCTCCCTCGGCAATCATGCCTTCAAAATCTGTTGAAATTACTTCGGCGCTTACATCTCCGTCAACCAGTTCGCAGATTTTTATGTAATGATCAAGAATATTCTGTGCTCCGGTAATTCCTTCTTTTGCCATTAATGACGGATTTGTGGTAACACCATCTAAAACCCCAAGGTCATTGGCTTCTTTAATATCTTTTAGGTTTGCTGTATCTATAAAAAATTTCATGTCTTCTTTTTATTTTAATGAATTAAAAATTGTTTTCTTTTAAATATTTGCTGATTTCTTCAGCTGCATTTTTACTGGTAAATCCAAATTTCTGATCTAAAACTGAAGCCGGAGCAGAATACCCAAAGTGATCCAGACCAAATACTCTTCCGTTATTTCCAACCAGATTTTCAAGATTAACCGGAAGCCCTGCTGTAAGTCCGAAAACCAATCCGCCATTTGGAATCACGCTTTGCTGATATTCTTTTGATTGTGACCTGAATAATCCTTCAGAAATTATCGAGGCTACATTTATTTTTACCTGCATCGTGCTTTCCAGTTCAGCTGCCGCATCAATTAAAGTTGCCACTTCTGAGCCATTAGCAATTAAAGTGATATCCGGATTTTGAACTGATTTTACTAAATAACCTCCTTTTTTGGCTTCAGAGGCTTCTTCAAATCTTGAATTTCCATTAGTTGGAAGATCCTTAATATCCTGTCTCGAAAGAATCAAACCTGTTGGTGTTTTTTTATTCTCCAACGCCATTTGCCAGGCTACAGAAGTTTCAACAGCATCTGCCGGACGCAAAGCCAGTAAACTCTGATCTCCCGAATGGTTTTTAATTTTTTCCAATAATCGAATTTGTGCTTCCTGCTCAATTGGCTGATGCGTTGGTCCGTCTTCTCCCACGCGGAAAGAATCGTGTGTCCAGACATATTTTACCGGTAATTCCTGAATCGCTGCCAGACGAATTGCCGGTTTCATATAATCTGAAAACACAAAAAATGTAGCTACAACCGGAATTACTCCTCCGTGCAATGCGATTCCGTTGGCAATTGCTGCCATTGTTAATTCGGCTACTCCTGCCTGTAAAAAGCCTCCTTTAAAATTATTTTTCTGCAGAACTGATGATTTTTTTAGAAATCCGTCTGTCTTGTCACTATTCGATAAATCTGCAGAAGATACAATCATGTTCTCAACATTTTCAGCCAGATAACCCAAAACAGCCGCAGAAGCATCACGAGTTGCTGCATTTGCCTTTTGGGCAATACTACCAAAATCAAGATTTGGTAAATCATCCAAGAAAAATTGTTGGATTTTTTGAGCTAAAGCAGGATTTTGATTTTCCCACTCGGTAATTTTTGCCTTTCTGACTGCTGATGCTGCTTTTTTATCGTTTAGAATTCCAGCATAATGTGCTGCAACTTCTTCATAAACCGCAAATGAATCTTCAATATTTGCACCTAAATTCTGTAATGTTTTATTAAAATCAGCTTTGGTTGCACCAATAGGTTTTCCGTGCAGTTCACATTGTCCTTCATACATTGATCCGTCTGCTGTCACACATCCTTTACCCATTATGGTTCTTCCTATAATCAGGGTTGGTTTTTCAGTTTCGTTAGTGGCATCTGTCAGGGCTTTACGAATCTGGTCATGATCATGTCCGTCAATCGTAGTTACCTTCCATCCCCATGATTCGTATTTCATGGCTGTATCTTCTGTCGTAACCTCATCGGTCATTGACGAAAGCTGTACGTCATTAGAGTCATAAAACATAATAAAATTGTTCAGTCCCAAATGTCCTGCAATACGTCCTGCTCCTTGCGAAATTTCTTCCTGAACACCTCCGTCAGTGATGAATCCGTATATTTTATGATCGAATAAATTATCAAATCGTGCTGATAAAAATTTGGCTGCAATGGCTGCCCCTATTCCCATTACATGTCCCTGTCCTAAAGGTCCCGAAGTATTTTCAATTCCACGTTTCACATCAATTTCAGGATGTCCGGGCGTAACAGATCCCCATTGTCTGAAATTCTCTAAATCTGTTTTTTCATAATTCCCAAGCAAATGGTACTGTGCATACATCAAAGCCGAAAGATGTCCTGCATCCATAAAAAAACGATCCCTGAAAATCCATTGCATATCTAATGGATCGTATTTTAAATATTCAGTATATAAAATGTGAAGAAAATCTGCACCTCCCATAGCTCCTCCGGGATGGCCTGAATTTGCTTTTTCTACCATTGAGATCGCTAAAGCACGTATATTATCTGCCGATAACTGGTCTATTTTGTTGTTCATTCTTGGTTATTTTTGTAAAGTTTTTGTGGTTTTTTCAATAGAGTTTTCGACTTGTAAATAGCGGATTTGAAATCAAAATAATTTCAAAAATGATTGGGCAGAAACAAATCAAATAATAAGTGTAAAATTTACATTTACAAATGTATGTAAAATAATTTCACAAAAACAAAAAATATTTTGTTTATTTTTTTTACTAAATTTTTGAGGATTTATTAATCTAACGTAAAATATAATCCCATTTAGACAACAGAAAGAGAGAATACCTTAAAGTTAAATTTGAAAAATATTGCAATAGACTGATGCCAATGTCCAATGTTTTTAAGGCTTTATTCTGATTTGTGAACAATCATTTTAATGTTACCAAAAGCGTATTAATTGACGTCCTGCATTCCTCAAAAAAAAAGGTTCCAATCTGAACTTACAGAACTGGAACCTTCCTAAATCTCATAACTATTTATTTAAAAAATAGCCCCTTTAATTTTTTCCCGAATAGTCTTTTTATAATCTTTAGGGTAGGTTCTGGCTCCCATAAAAATATCGGTCATGGCATTGGATAGAACAGCACCATAATTTTTGGCAACGAAATTGCGCAATCTTTTTTTGCCATAGAAAATTTTGGCCAAAGTGACTCCGGCTTTTATTTCGGGTAAAATACCATTTTCTAATTTTTCGTGATACAGTTCTGATGACTTTACAGGATCAAGTTTACCTTCTATAATGGATTTTGCAGCTAAAACACCGCTTAATATGGCGTTTGAAATTCCTTCGGCAAGTACAGGGTCTGCAAATCCTGCTGAATCGCCAATTAAAAAAACATTTTTACGAACGAAAGTATCTGTTCGTGGAGAAACCGGAATGACAAATCCGTGGGCATCTTCTTTTACAATTTCTGTAATTCCTAATGTTTTTAAATAGTCTGCATAATATTTTTTCAAATCAATCTTCTGGTTCGCTTTTGTCAAAATGCAAACCCCTACAGATAAATGATTTTTTTTCGGAAAACACCATCCATAACCATACGGAATAGCATCTATGTCAAAGCGGACGTTTTTTGATAATCTTTCAAAATCAGCCAAAGGAACTTCAATCTCATATTCTAAAGCCGGGATAACCGTTCGGGTTTCTTCCCATCCTGCCATTTTTGCTATCGGACTTAATGCACCGTCTCCGGCAATAATAAATTTTGCCTGTACATCAGCTTCAGAAGTATGAATGGTTTGAATTTCTCCGAAAGTAATATTGGTAACTTTATGGTTCTGCAAAAGAGTAACACCATTTTCTTTTGATTTTTCGACTATTAGATTATCAAAAGCATCACGCATAATCATGCTAATTATCGGTTTGTCTCTTTTTGTTGTAAGCTTGATATTTGTATTTGAAAAATAAGTATCGACTTCATGGAATTCTTTTTCAATGACAGATGAAATATCAAAAGGAATATTGTTTCTTCCTCTGTGAACTAAACCGCCACCGCATGTTTTATATCTTGGCAGCGTTTCTTTCTCAATTATGACAGTCGTAATTCCGCTTTTCGATAATTCAAAAGCAGCAGAAGCTCCGGCCGGACCGCTTCCAATTATGGCTACATCAAATAATTTCATTGTTTTTTTTCCAAAACTAAAGGAATCATAGTAAAAAACAAAATTTGATTATTTTCTGAACTTAGCTAAAGTCTTGTTTACGGTCTGTATTCAATAAAAAATATTAATTTTTAGTCTTTTTCTTAAACTATTATTGATTACAATAATTTAAAAAAATCTATATATCCAAAATCGATTGAAAACTTAAAGTGAATTTCGCATAATTAGGGAAGACTTGTTTTCTATTTGTTCGTTTTTTCCTTTAAGAACCATATCTGCCAGTATTTTCCCCATGGCCTCAAAATGGGTAGAAATGGTGGTAATTCCGTTTGCAACGACTTTTTTCAAAGAAGTTTCATTATACGAAATAATTCCAAAATCAGTTCCTAATTTAAGGTTATGATTCCGTGCATTTTCAATTACCCCAACCAGGTCACGATCATTTGGAATCACATATAAATCTCCTATTGCGATTTCATGATCGGTAAACTGGGTAATAATTTCGTAATCAAAATGATGTTCTGTACAAAAATTTTCAAATCCGGTTTTCATTCCTAACGGCTCTCGGAAACCCGGGAAAATTAAAATCAGTTTTTTGTATTTGCCCAGTCGTAATTTTCCTTTTAAAAGTCCTTCAAAAATATCTTTTTGATGATTTTGATAAATAGCAGGATACATTTTTAAGTCGGGATTGGTCTGATCCAGGATAATCACTTCGTTTACTGGTAGGGTTTTTATGGTCTCAACTATCCCTGTCAGATTGGTGGGCATAATGATATATCTGGTATAATTGCCGTTTCCGTCATTTATTAATTTTTTGAAGACCGGAACATTGAAATGATGAAAAAAAATATCGACCTGAACGTTGTTTCCAATATTTTTTAAAAACGAATTATAGATGTCTTCTTTGAATATATTAAGCTCGTCAAAAAGTAGAAAAACCCTCTGTTTGATACTGGTTTCAACACTTTTAACGTAATAGCCTTTACCCGGAATGGCGTAAATTATCCCTCTTTTTTTGAGTTCATCATATGCCTGCAGCACGGTATCCCGCGATAAAGAGAAAGCCAGGCAGACCTTGTTGACAGAAGGAAGCCTGTCCCCTTTTTTTAGCTTCTCTTCATCAATTGCTTTTTCAACTGAAAGAATTATCTGTTTATATTTTGGTAAACCCAGATTATTTTGAATCGAAATTATACTCATGAAAAATATTTTTTTTGCAATAATACAAAAAACTGGTAGGTACTGGTATACAATAAGCTAAAATAAATATAATTTTGAATTTTCACTTTTGATAAAAATAACATGAAATTAAAACATATATCGCATTTCCATAATCACTCTAATTGCAAATTATTTGGTTTATCTTCCGATAACGAAGAAATTCATTGTTTTGAACTGATCAATAAAAATGGAATGAAAGTACAGCTTACCAACTATGGTGCAACTGTAACTTCACTAAAAGTCCCTGCATTAGATAGAAGACTGACAGATGTAGTTTTGGGTTTTGATAATGCTAATTCTTATATCGAATCGTATAATTTACCGAGTGCGCCCTATTTTGGCACAACAGTGGGACGTTATGCAGGGCGTATAAATAAAGGACGTTTTACTTTAAATGATAAAATATTTGAACTGGCCGGAAACAATAACGGAAACGCTCTACATGGAGGAAATACCGGTTTTGGTCAAAAGATATGGGATGTTACTGATTTAACAGACCAGTCGGTTACTTTTCATCTGATCAGCGGAAATTTAGAAGAAAATTATCCGGGAGAATTACAGGTTTTTTTAACCTATACTTTAACGGAAGAAAATGAGTTAAAACTTGAATATAAAGCAAGTTCTTCTGAAGACACCATTATAAATCTTACCCATCACAGTTATTTTAATCTGAATGGACATGATTCGGATGTACTGGATCAGGAAATGTTTATTGACGCGGATAAAATGCTGGAAACAAACGATGAGAGTATTCCAACCGGAAAATTCATTGCTCTTGACGGTCACAATTTCGATTTCAGAACTGCAAAAAACTGTCCGGCTTCTATTGACAATTCGTTTGTCATTAATTCAGATGTAGCAATTGCTGCTCAGTTATTGAGTCCGAAAAATAATTTAAAGATGAGCGTTTATACAGATCAGCCCAGCGTTCATATTTATGTGGGCGGAAATTGTTTTGATATTTTGAAAGGAAAAGAAAACGTAAATTACACTCCGGTCAGCGGAATTTGTTTTGAAACCCAAAATTTCCCTGATGCTCCAAATCACAATCATTTCCCTAATTCAGTTTTAAAAAAGGGAGACGAATACCAGCAGACTACCATTTATAAATTTGAAAATATAAAATAGAAATTATACCAAAAACAACTCAGAAAATTAAAAATAATGAACGAGATTTTAATACAGAATACCACTGCTTTTTTTGAGAAATCATTCGGGTCAGCCCCTCAAAAAATTGTACTTTCTCCGGGAAGAATCAATATTATCGGAGAACATATCGATTATAATGACGGTTATGTTTTACCAGCAGCAATTGACAAAATCATCTGTTTTGCTTTTGAAAAAAGCAATTCTAAAACATCCAAAATTATCGCTATCGATCTTAATGAAGAATTTGAAGTTGATCTGACTCAGGAAATTCAGTTAAGCGATGTAGTATGGACCAATTATATCCTTGGCGTTATCAAACAACTGCAGGATAATGGTTTTTCTTTCGAAGGTTTTAACTGCGTCTTCAGCAGTAATATTCCGGTTGGTTCAGGATTATCCTCATCTGCTGCCTTAGAATGCGGAATGATTTTCGGAATCAAAGAACTTTTCGGTTTAAAAATTGAGAAAGTAGATATTGCCTTATTAGGACAAAAAGCAGAGCACTGGGTAGGCATTAATTGCGGTATTATGGATCAGTTTTCAAGCGTTCACGGACTTGAAAACAAGGTGATAAAATTAGACTGCAACACGCTGGAATTTGAATATCACAATGCTGATTTCAAAGATTATTCACTGGTTTTATTTGACAGTAATGTAAAACACTCGCTTTTTACATCTGAATACAACAACAGAAGACTGGAGTGTGAAGAAGGACTTTCAATCATCAAAAACCATTTTCCCGAAATCAAAACGTTTAGGGATTGTACTGAAGAACAGGTTTTAAGCCTTAAGGATAAAATGTCTGAAGTGGTTTTTAAAAGAGTCCATTTTGTAGTTAAAGAAATTTTGCGTGTTACTGAGGCTTGCGAGGCTTTGGATAACGGAAATATTGAGCTTTTAGGACAATTGCTTTTTGATACCCATGACGGATTATCAAAGGATTATGAAGTAAGTTGTGCCGAACTGGATTTTATTGTAGAACAGGCCAAAAAAGAAGAAGCAGTTGTTGGTTCCCGATTAATGGGAGGCGGTTTTGGAGGCTGTGCAATTACTTTAATCAAAAAAGGATATGAAAACAGCGTAAAAGAAGCTTTTACAAGCCTTTATTTTGATACATTTGGAATTGATTTAAAAATTTATGATGTGAAGGTCTCAAACGGAACATCACTTTATACCACAAATTAAGAATGAGAAATTTTGATATTAACGAAGATCCGCACAGACGTTACAATCCATTACTAAACGAATGGGTTTTGGTTTCACCTCATCGTGCAAAAAGACCATGGCAGGGTCAAAATGAAACTATTTCTACCGAAAAATTACCGGAATACGATCCAACCTGTTATTTATGTCCTGGAAATGTTCGCGCCAATGGTGTGAATAATCCAAACTATGAAAGTTCGTTTGTTTTTGAAAATGATTTCGCAGCCATGAAGCAGGACGAAATCATGTTTGAAGACGACATCAGACAAACTTTTTTTAAGGCACAGCCGGAAAGAGGAATTTCAAGAGTAGTATGTTTTTCACCAAGACACGACCTTACTTTACCTGAAATGGAAGTTCCCGGTATCGAAAATATTATCCGCACCTGGCAAAAAGAATATACTGATTTAGGCAATATTGACTATATCAACCACGTTCAGATTTTTGAAAATAAAGGAAGCGTTATGGGATGCAGCAACCCGCACCCACACGGACAAATCTGGGCTCAGTCGTCTTTGCCAACACAGGTTGAAAAAACACAAAATAATTTAAAAAGTTATTTTACTAAAAACAACAGCAACCTGTTACAGGATTATCTTCAGGCCGAATTAAAAAAAGAGGAACGCATCGTGATCGAAAATGATCATTTTGCAGCATTGGTTCCGTTTTGGGCAATCTGGCCATACGAAACGATGATTATCAGCAAAAGACATATTACCAAAATCACTGATTTTACAGCTGATGAAGTTACTGCTTATGCCACTATCCTAAAACAGCTTACGACAAAATACGATAATCTTTTCAGTACTTCATTCCCTTATTCTTCAGGAATTCATCAGGCTCCTACAGACGGCGGAAAACATGAAGAATGGCAATTTCACATGCATTTTTATCCGCCATTATTGCGTTCTGCGACTGTAAAAAAATTCATGGTAGGATATGAAATGTTAGGCGAATCTCAGCGAGATATCACTCCTGAAAAAAGTGCTGCCATTTTAAGAGAGCAATCAGATATACACTATAAAAACAAATAAGATGAAAATAGTTGTTACAGGCGGATTAGGTTTTATTGGTTCTCACACAGTCGTAGAATTACAAAACGAAAATTTCGAGGTAATTGTTATAGACAATCTTTCTAATTCTTCGATTGAAGTTTTAGATGGTATTGAAAGAATTACAGGAAAAAAACCACTTTTTGAACAAATTGATGTAAGAGATAAAGCAGCCGTTGAGGATTTCTTCAAAAAATATAATGATGTTTCAGACGTTATTCATTTTGCAGCTTCAAAAGCTGTGGGCGAAAGTGTTCAGAATCCATTGCTGTATTATGAAAACAATATCAATTCTCTGGTTTACATTCTGCAGGAGTTAAACAAAAAACCCGAAGCAAACTTTATTTTCAGTTCTTCCTGTACCGTTTACGGTCAGGCCGAAAAGATGCCAATTGCAGAATCTACGGCAATCCAGCCGGCAATGTCTCCTTACGGAAACACCAAACAAATTGGCGAAGAAATTATTACTGATGTCACTAAAGTAAGTAATCTGAATGCAATTTTATTGCGCTATTTTAATCCGGTTGGTGCACATGAATCAAACGAAATTGGCGAACTGCCACTTGGCGTTCCGCAAAACTTAGTGCCCTTTATCACCCAGACCGGTGTTGGACTCCGAAAAGAATTAGCGGTTTACGGAAATGACTACCCTACTCCTGACGGAACCTGTGTTCGTGATTATATTCATGTTGTCGATCTGGCAAAGGCACACGTAATTGCAATGCAAAGATTGGTAAACAAAACGAATACCGATAAACTGGAGATTTTCAATTTAGGAACCGGAAAAGGAAGTTCTGTACTTGAGGTAATGCATGCATTCGAAAAAGCAAGCGGTCAAAAATTGCCTTATAAAATTGTAGACAGAAGAGAAGGCGATGTTACCGAGGCGTATGCCAATACCGACAAAGCCAATAATGTTCTGGGCTGGAAAACACAATTGAGTCTTGATGATGCCATTGCCAGCGCCTGGAAATGGGAACAAAAAATCAGACAATAAAAAGTTTAAATAAAAACTGATATTATATCTTTTTGTTATAAATGTAAAAAACACATTTATTTATGTTGACCGTAACTATTTTTACTTTACTTTTGATTTTCGATTTTTATAAAAAAAGCGCCAAATTAAAATACATATCGTATTTTTTTCGGATTAAAAGAATAAATTAATTAGTTTCGTAAGCATAATAAACTATTTTTGACATTTCACATTAAAAACAAACTTTAAAACTATCAAAAATCACTTTATATTAATTTCAAATATTACTAACAAATGAGCTCAAAACTTGCTTTTGCAGATTATGCAGTATTTATTATCTATTTTCTCGTTGTGTCCATTTATGGATACATCATCTATCGCAAACGCGAAAAAAACGAACACGATGCCAAGGCTTACTTCCTTGCTGAAGGAACTCTTACATGGTGGGCGATTGGAGCTTCTTTGATTGCTTCAAACATTTCAGCAGAACAATTTATCGGAATGAGTGGTGAGGGCTTCTTCCTGGGGATTGCAGTTGCTGCTTATGAGTGGATTGCCGCTATTGCTCTTATTATTGTTGCCGTTTGGTTTATCCCGGTATACCTGAAAAATAAGATCTATACGATGCCACAATTCTTAAAAACTCGTTACAACGAATCTACTGCTTTAATTATGGCGGTTTTCTGGTTGTTTTTATATGTTTTTGTAAACCTTACTTCTATTTTATATTTAGGAGCCGTTGCTATTAACGGTTTAGCAGGTGGAGAATATCTGCATGCTATTATGATTGGTTTGGCTGTTTTTGCTTTAATTATCTCTTTGGGAGGTATGAAAGTGGTAGCTTATACAGACGTTATTCAGGTAGCGGTTTTAATTATTGGAGGTTTGGTTACTTCTTATATTGCTTTGACTGTTGTAGCAGAAAGTTTTGGTTTCGGAAAAGACGCTCTTGCCGGTTTCAACTTATTGATGGAAAAAGCTCCTGAGCATTTCAAAATGATTATTCCTGAGCCAACGGCAGCTTCTACTCAAAACGATATTGACAAATACCTGACTTTCCCTGGAATGATGTCCTATTTGGCAGGTATCTGGATCATCAACCTTAACTATTGGGGATGTAACCAGTACATCACGCAAAGAGCATTGGGTGCTGATTTGCAAACTGCCCGTACAGGTATTTTGTTCGCAGGTTTCTTAAAACTATTAATGCCTGTTATCGTAATGTTACCGGGTATTGCAGCTTATGTTTTATACCAAAATGGTGATTTACCACAATTGGTTGGTGGAAAAGACGGAGCTTACTCAGCCATGTTGACATTCTTGCCAACAGGTCTTAAAGGATTATCTGTTGCCGCTTTAACAGCAGCTATCGTAGCTTCATTAGCTGGTAAAGTAAATAGTATTTCTACAATTTATACGTTAGACGTTCACAAAAAATACATTCAAAAAAATGCCAGCGACAGACATCAGGTAAACATTGGTAGATATGCCGTTTTCGCAGCGATGCTTTTGGCTGTTTTATTTACATGGAATGATGTTCTTGGAATTGGTGGTGTTGGTGGATTCACGTACATCCAAAAATATACAGGATTCATTAGCCCTGGAGTATTTGCAATGTTCGTTTTAGGTATGTTCTGGAAAAGAACTACAGGAGCTGCAGCTATTGTAGGTGTAATTTTAGGATTTGTATTATCTGTTTTATTTAATGAATATGCACCTGCATTGTTCGGAAACGAAACTTTATTGTACACAGCTTATAAAAATGCGAAGGGTATCTACGAAATTCCGTTCCACATCTGTATGGGATTATCATTCTTCTTTACAACCCTTGTAATGGTAGCAATGAGTTTTGCAGGACCAAAAGTAAACCCTAAAGCTTTCGAAACAGAGCCTGGAATGTTCTCTGTAAAACCACAAACTACAGTATTGATCGTAATTACTTTATTAGTTATCGTAGCTTTATACGTTAAGTTCTGGTAAAATAATTATATTTAAATAATTACAAAAAAAGACTGCTTTTAAAAGGCAGTCTTTTTTTTACATCATGCAAATAATTTGAGAGAAAAAACATATATTTGGCTACCCAAATGTCAACAACTATATGTCATATATTCCAGAGCCTTCTTATAAGGATTATTTAACCTATACCATTAAAAAAGGCGATACCTTAGTGAGTGTCGCTCATAAGTTAGGCCTTGATACTTATGCTCTTAGAGCTTATCATAATAGATTTTGCCCATTACAGGATTTGATAGAAGCTGATTTTCCATCGCGGCTTGAATACCTTATTTTACCTCCTCCCGAAATAGAACTTTCTGATGAAGAAAGAGAAAAACAGCGTAAAAAAGTAGTTTTTCATGAAGCTCCTTTCAAAATGTCTTTGAATAATGCACAAGTCAGCAACTCGTATGGTGTACTGTATATCATAGAAAACGGATCGGAAACGCATACTATAAAACAGGAAATTAGCGTTGAATGGAAAGCAAAAAACGAAAATGGCTTTTATTTTTTTGAAGTAGACAGAATTGGAAATATCTACATAAACGATACAGCCGCCAGCACTATGGCCGAAGAAATTGCCGAAAAAGCTTCTGCTGCCCTATACCCTTTATTGGTTGTTGTAGACCAAAACGGAAAATGGGTTTACATTAATAACTTTAGCCAGATTGAAGAACGCTGGCAAGAAGCCAAAAAGCAAATCCTGAAATATTATGAAGGAGATTATGTCGAAAAATACCTGTCTATTTACGACAGAAATTTAGAAGACAGCGATAACTTATATCTCTCCCTTTCAAAAGACTGGTTTTTAAATGCCTTTTTTAACGGACTCCATACTGAATACCCACTTTCATTATCGATTCAGAAAGAAATTGATTTTCCTCTTATTGCCAAAACTGAAAATATAAAATATCTGGTCGATCAAAAATTAGACGATCGTCTGGATGTTGATAACTTTTTAGTGATCGACGTTAATGGAAAACTTCATGATGAACGAACCAAAACCGATTTTGAAAACGAATTAAATTTACCTGTAAAAGAATATTCAGAGCAACAAGCTGTTGGCAGCTACAGGGCAAAATATTTTTTAAACCCTGAAGATTATATTCCCGAGAGCATTTTTATATCCTGCAATTTAGAACTCGATGTCCCGCAGAAATACTCGGTTTCGATTGCTAACTTAAACGAGCGTAAAGAAATCAGCGCAACACCGAAACAGGAATTATTTATCGAAGAAACCCAGCCTCAAAAAAAGTGGTGGCAATTTTAAACAACCTAAATTATGAGCGAAAAACATTTTGTAGTCCAGGGGGCTACCTGCAAATGCAAGTTTAGTGAAGACCCATCTAAAACAGATAAAATTAAGGTTAAATCACACAAAAAACATTTTGGAAATGATAAGGAAGGATCAGAAAAACTAATTGCTACTACTAAAGAAATTGGGCAGACTTTAGAAAAAAACACCTTTGGAAAATGCAAAAAACAACCTGCGGGCAATAGTTTTTTGCCCTGTCAGGCGGTAATAACAAAATGGAGCGGTTTTTATGAAAATGTAACCCTTAGCAACCAAGGCAAAATACTCCTGGAAAACAGCAAAGCAACCTGCCCCATGGGAGCTCCGGATTGTATCGAAATTACAGACCACGGACAAACAGCAGAGCCCGGCGAACAAAATTTTAAAAATGCAGAGCCCATGGTGCATAACCTCGTAAACCCAATGGTCGATGTTAGGGATATGCATGCAAAGAAAGCGAAGCATGAAGGTATAAGCGATATTTAATTATTAAAAAATATTTCAAAATGGTAAAAGGTGTTAAAAAAATAAAGTGGAGTGGCATAGGTGTTGTCAAAAAAGATTTGTCTACTCCTAATAAAAAAGTAGTTATTGCTCCAGACCAACAAGTTTTATTTGAAGTAGAAAAATGGTATGAAGCAACGCCTGAAACGGATAAAAAAAAGCACATCACCTGGATTTTTCAGGATCCGAAAACAAAAACGATAGTTTTACAAAAAACATTACCTTCAAGTAACCGATATGGGATAAAGATTCCAAAAAACTTGTGCGGACCATTTGAATATTATCTTGAAGCAAGTCTTTCAGGTAAAAGAGATGCGATAAATAAGACCGGTTTGCTAATAAGCGGTCATTGCCCTGCAAAAATAGTAAGCAGCAAATGGTGTATTACCAACGATGGAAAAGATGTTCGAAAAGAACATTTCTTTAATTATGGAGAAACAGTTTACTTGAATTTAAGAACCGAAGGGCTAAACGGAAACCTTAATTTAAGCGTGGATATTTTTAGAAAATCAGATGATAAGGAACCTATACAAAGATATACAAGTGTTGATGTAATTGATGGTGAAATAAATCTGCAAATCAAAAATACACTTGTTTGGCATACTAAACTTAAAGGCATAAAAGAAACGGAAGAGTTTTATGTAAAAGTTTTTGATCCAACCATAAAATTATATATCCCTAACGATAAAAATGAAACTAAACATGCCTCTTTTTTAAAAATTAATAAAAAAACTGTCCCTCAGGAAATAAAGCCTCCAACCAATATGTCTCCACTAAAAACCGGAGAACCAGATAAAAATGCTGTACGATTTGATCCTTGCAAGTTTGAAACTATAAGTATAACGGAACCTACGAAAACCACGTTGCTTTTTAATAAAGGTAAAAATTTACGCAGCGAAACAAACCCAAAAAAATTAATGCTAAAAACAGTACTGTTCGATTTTAACAAATCTGTACTGACACCTGAAGCAAAAACAATAATATCCAATGTGTTGCAATATGTATTGGGAATACAGAACTTGCGTATTAAGATTGATGGCCACGCTTGCGTTATAGGTAGAGAAGAGTACAACCAAAAATTATCTCAAGAACGTAGTGACGCCGTAAAAAAAGCATTTACTGATAGTGGCTTGGCATCTGACAGAATTATTGCAGTAGGACATGGAGAAGTAAATCCTACTGATGACAAAAAAGGGCGCGATAATATTAAGTATAAAGATGAAGAAAAAAATAAAGAAAATCGACGTGTAGATATTACGTTTGAAAGTTATGGTCATGATGCTCAGACTATACTTTTTGAAACAATAGCACCAAGTATCAAACAAGACGTTACAATAGATATTACTGAATATCAAAATACCGCTTGTCATAAAGAAATAGGTAAACATACAAAAAATATTAAAATTAATTCCCCAGAATATCCAAAGCCGATAGATAAAGTAGCTGATAAATTAAATTTTCCTATAAACTCCAGTATCGATATTAATAATCCTATGCCACTGCAATACATTTGGCCACGTTACAATCTAACTAAAATTGGAAGTGCAGAGAAAAGTATTGATTCAGCCACTAATTATTTTCTTGATGTACATTCGTGCCGTTATTTTTCAAATGATGCTAATCACACAATACATATAAAAGCATATCCCGATATAAAATGGCGTTTAGAGTTTTTTATAAATCTAACCAACGACCTAAGTGTAAAATGGGCAAATCAATCTGATTACAAATTAAAAGAATTGCAAAGTAAAGCAGGAAAAATTGGTGCTGAAAGAAGATGGAAACAAAAAGAAGCGTCAATAGGATTTAGCTTAGTAGCAAAATGGAATAATGACAAACGAAATGAAGAATTAAAGCACAAATACGACACTAAATTTAAAAAATTATATGATGTGTTTAATTCACTAGGTGCCTTATCTGATGGAATTACAAATAAAACCAAAGGAGCTGTTCGTTCTATTTCGCCTGAAGGACTTCCTGTTAGTTTTGTTGTAAAGCCACCTAATTTATCATTTACAGGAGATTGGTTTTTAAGCAACCCAGTAGATAATAAATTAATAATTGGAACAGATCTTAAATTAACCTTAAAAGCAGCACCTTTAATTGGTTTAGAAATTACTATAGATTTGCTTGGCGCAGCAGTTTTTGTCGCTGGTGATATTGTAAGTTTTGGAACAGCAGGACCTCAAGCGTTAAAATTATACAAAGAAATTCAAAAACAATTAAAAAAAGGTATCAATTTCGGCAATGATAAAGTAGGGGTTAAAACTTCTGTTGATATTTATATGGATCTAATAATTACGGGAACTATAGGCATGACCTCCGAATTTAAATTTAATACTGCTGGTAAAGCCAAAGATTCAGTTTTTAAATTAGCTTCTGAAAACAAAATAAAGGTTGAACTTAAAGTGGGCATAAAAATAAAAGGTGAAGCTGTCATAGTAATTGTTAAAGCAAGTGCCTATTTTGAGGTTGCAGGAACAGGAGCAGCTTCTATTACTTTTGGACATGGAATAAATTATGATGATAAAGGTTTATATTATAGACCAAAACTAGGTTTTGACGGTTTAGACATCACATATATTGTTCAAGTAAGTGCGAGCTTAGCAATAAAAATTGCGAAGGATGGTTATAAAATTGACGAGAAAAAAGAAGGAAAACATAAATTTGCAGAGGGTGAATTTATAGGATTTATACCTGCATTTGACGTAATCAAAGAACTAGAAGACTTATTCGACATAAGCGCAAATATTCCATTAATTAAAAACAACTAAAAAAATGAAAAAAGTATTTATCCTATTCTTTATGTGCACAACATTTATTTCTTGCAATTCGCAAACAGATTTAGAAACATTAAAATTTGATAAACCAATTCCTGAAGACATTAAAAAGATTAAAGATGTTGAAAAAGACGATAATGGAACCTATGGACTAAAGTCTTATAGAACTATTGAACTCGATCATTTTAAGTTTGGTGAGATTTCTTTTTCTAAATACGCTGTCCCTAACGGTTATGATGATGCATACAGTGACATTTATGTACATGTAGATAACTTTGAACAAAACAATTATTTAGGTTTTAGCATATCTTTAGCAAACGATCAAGAAGGTATTGCTTTGCTTAATTATTTAAAAAAGAAACTGGGTAAAGCCGAAGAAAGAACAAATGGACTAGATAAGGGCATTACTTTCGTATGGGAACTAAAGGAATCTAAGCAGTGGGTTTTATTAGAGCAAAATACCAAAAACACGAGAGATCGTAAAAAATACGTAAGAACTGAGGTTACAATTGTAAAACAAGGAACTCGAATGCTAAATTCAAAAAATCCGGAATGGCTTACTATTTTGGAAAACTTTAAAGGACCGGACGCGAAGAAAAATTAAGAATAAATTATTTCTATCAAATGAATCAAATATATTACGAATTAGATTGCAGCGCTTTTATGTGTTATTTTGAAGTACACATAAATGATGTATGTGTTTTTTCTTTAAACGTAGATGGGCAAGCCACAATGGATATTCCTATAAATAGTGGTATTTTAGAAAAAGGCGAACAAAATATAGAAATTAGAGTTTTTCCTCTATCTGGAGGCAAGGAACTTCATAAAGAATCCTATGTAAGATACAAAGTGATAGAATATGATGTAAGTTCTGGAGATTTTAAATTTGTTCAGCAATTCGAAAATTTTCAAACTGCTCCTGCTCAGAAAAACATTCCTTTTATAATTCATAAAAGTATTTTTATGGCTAATGTATCCTATAAACTAGATGCATGGCAAAATGGAGTAGATTTAAAAGATGTTGACTTTGATTTAAAAAAAGCTTTAATTAAAGAATACGAAGAAATAATTAATGCGTTGAATAACAAAGATTATAAGTTATTTACAGAAAAATTAGCGAAGAAAGAAAAAAATGCAGCTATCGCAATGTATCTAAATTCAGAGGAATCTAAAAATAGAATTTCAAAAATATTAGGTGAGTTGGAAGATGGCTTTAAAGCAATGCCAATTGATCAGAATGTTTATATTGAATATTCAGCACATAACAGATTAGCAACTTTAAAAAGATTAAATAGGATGCCGGCTTTGTATTTAGAAAATTCTAAAACAAATGAAGAAATCGTTTTAGATGTTCGCTTTTGCGGTATAAAAGGTAGTACTCATTTTGAGATTTTTTAACACCTTTTTTAATGTATTAAATTTTAAGAGGGAACCATACTTTATGAAACTACAGTAAAAACGAGAATTTTACAATAGACATTACAGAATATCAAAACAAGGCATGTCATAAAAATGTACACAAGAAAAATATTATAATAAAATCAACTGAGTTTACTACTAAGAATCAGGTTGCAGATAAATTAGACTTTCCGGTGAGATCTAATTTGTCCGTTCTGAATCCTTTGCAAATGCAATATATCTGGCCAAAAGTTTTTGCAAACGAATATAATATTCATGTGCATTCCTGTCGTTATTTTTCTAATGATGCTAATACGACTATACAGTTAATGGCTTATTCTGATATTAAGTGGGATTTTCATTTCTTTTTAAACCTTAGTAATGAACTAAGTGTAAAGTGGGGAAAACTACCTCCCGGAAAAGATACAGAAATGCGAAAAAAAGCCGGAAAAATTGGTGCTGAAAAGAGATGGAAACAAACAGAAATAGATTTTGGAGTCGTCTTAGAAGCAAATTGGAATAAAATTACCGACGATAAATATGACAATCATTTTGATGCTACCTTCAAACATGAAGCGAAAATTAAACAGTTATATTCTGTCTTTTCATCTTTAAAAGAATTTTCAAAAGGAGTTACTGGTGGTACAAAAGGAATTGCAAAAAAAAGTAATTTACCTTTCGATGTTCAAATGAAACCGCCTAATTTTTGTTTGGGTGCAGTATGGCAATTAGCACGGGGAACCAAAAAAGGAGTTCCTACTAAAGTGTTGGGCATGGAATATAAATTTTATTTTAAAGCTGAACCCCTTATTGCCTTAGTCCTAACGATAGACTTGCTTGACTTGGCAGTACAAACTGCAGGTACCCTTGCCGGAGGTCCAGCCGGTAATGAAGTTGCAAAACTAATATTAGATATAATTCAGGAGTGGGCAGCAAGAGACAGAGAGGTTGGGATTACTTTTTCAATTTTATTTGATTTAATATTAACCGGACAAATTGATGGTAGTGCAGATATGACTATTAATACCGAATCAGATGATAATAAAGGTAATGCAGAATTGAAAACAAAACTCTCTGCTGAAATAAAACTGGAGGTAAAACTAAAAGCCAAAGCAGTATTTCTTGAGGTTACAGCTTATGCCCTTGGTACTGCAAAAGCTTCGGCTAAAGCTTCCATTACTTTTGGACACACTTTACAATACAACCAAACTCAAAAATCTTTATATTACAGACCGGCAATGAATTTTGATACTGTAGAAGGAACCGTTTTAATAAAAGTAGAAGCAGGACTTAGTGCTAAAAAATTAGGTTTGGATCTTAAAGAAGATAAGGTAATAGTAAATAAATCTTATACATTTTGGGATGGATTTGATGTAATTAAACAATTTGAAAAGACAACTGGATATAGTACTAATATAAATTTAATATAAAAAAAATGATAAAAAAAATAATGTTATTGACAATAATTTGCATTTTAATGCAAAGCTGTAATTCACAAGAAAAAGATTTATCGAAAATTACTTTTACTGAAAAATATGATACTTTTTTTGGTGAAATTCCAAATAAGCTAGATAAAGATTATTCAATTATTGATCCACAATTATATAATTCGTACCAATCTGAATCAGAAAAAATACTTTATTTTAATGGAATTGATCTAAGTGGATATCTTGATAAAAAGGGAGAATTTGGTACTAATAACGTTAGGTTTGAATTTTCTAAAAAAGATCATTCTTTGCAATTTTATTATTTAAAATTATATAAAAAAAATAAGATCAGTCAATTAATAGAATCTATAAATGGGAAAATGGGAAAACCTGTTTATATAAGAATGCTTCAATCTAATCCAAAAAAAAACAATCCTGATGCACTATTATGGTCTGACAATACTAGCTATTATTTAATAACCGGAGCAACTCAAAATCAAGTTGATTTTATAGTTTTTGATAAAAAAAATATTATAATTCGAAATAAATGGATCTCAGGGGATTTTCAATATTATGGCGATTATTTAGATTATTTAGAAGAAAAAAACAAAACTAGTAAACAAATTTCTTATTATCAATATGCCAAACTTATGGAAAGCGAAGGAGATGAGCATTATATTAAAAGATATGTTAAACCTTAGTTATATGAGATCAATAATATTATCATTACTGTGTATCGTAATACAAGGCTGCAATTCACAAAAAAAAGATTTATCAAAAATCACATTTACTGAAAAATATGATACTTTTTTTGGCGATATTCCTAACGAATATCGAGAAGGTAGTTCTCTGATAGATTATAATTTGTATGATGTTTATCATACTGAATCTGAGATACTACTTAACTTTAATGGAGTTGACTTAAGCGGATACCGTGATAAAAAAGGAGAATTTGGCACTAACTATGTGAGTTTTGAATTTTCAAAAAAAGATAAAACATTAGCCTGCTACCATATAGCATTATTTTACAATAAAAATATAAACAAATTAATTGAGGCGATAAAATCAAAAATAGGGAAACCTGTGTATGTACCAAGCCCTTTTGAAGGCGATACCTTACCAGATGCTTTTTTGTGGGAGGACAAAACTAGTTTTTATACTCTATCAGGAGTTACCCAAAATCAAGCTAATTTTATCGTTTTTAAAAAAAACGATTTAACAGTTCGAAATCAAATGTTATCCGCTGGTAATTTTCAATATTATGGTGATTATTTATATCATCTGGAAAAAAATAATTTACAAAAAAACGTGTTTAGTTATAAAAACTTTGTTGACTACAATACAAAAGAAGGGAATGATTTCTATATCGATGATTATAGAAAACCGTAAAACAATATGAAAAAAATAATATTATTGGTAGCTGTTTGTATCTTCCAAAGTTGTAATTCCCAAACCCCTAAAAAAGAAAAAGAAGGTAAAAAACCATCGATATCAAAACCTTTTGATTTGGCTAATTTAACTTTAAATGAAGATATAAATGATGTTTTATTGTCTGAGAATCTTTCTCAAAAAGATACAATAAAAAATGATGAAGTAACTTTAATGGGCAATGCAAAACTTGTTTTCAATTCTGACAAATTATTAATTTTCAACAAAATTAAACTTGCTAACAAAAACAATCTAGGCATTAATAATGTCATATTTCACTACGGTAAAATTGATCCGGAAATTGGAGTCCTTAACAATGAAAAAAATAATGTTTTAGGAATGTATCAGATTAATTTATACACAAAAATTGAATCTGATATGCTGGCCGATAATCTCAAAATTTTATTTGGAAAGCCCAAGAATACTTATAGTTTAGGTTCTGTAAATACTTTTTTATGGGTAAATAATAATATGTGTTATTATTATTTTACAAAAGATAATGATGATTTTTATAGAGTCTTGTTTGTTTACAAAAAAAAGGATAAGGAATGGGTAGATTTTATTGGCTCATTAGGCTTTGATAGTGGAAATCTTAAATCAATTAATTAGCTTAATTATGAAAAAATTAATTTTAACACTAAGTCTAGCATTTTGTTTACAGTCTTGCTCTCAAAAACCTAATTTAAGTAAAGAAGAAATAATCTCAGAATTTACAAAAAACACACCCAATCCATCCATTTACAATACCCATCCTCAATACAGGATAGAACAATACAGCAGCAATTGTCGTTGGGAAATCCGACTCAATGATATGCCCCTTTTTTTAGGCGAAATGTCCCATACCAAAAATGGCAGTATTAGCAACAATTCCTTTTGGTTAAATATGAATATACTTCATTCCGGGAAGCAAATTATAACCATCAGAATATATCCTGTTGAAGGACAAAAAACATTGGGTGAGTTTGCTACTTTCAGGCTTATCGGGCTCGATTTTTATCCAGACAAAACTAAAAACAAAACAAACTATCAAAGATTACTAAGTTGGGAGTTGCCTGATAAAGATGTAAAATATTTGCCATTTCTGGTAATTAAAAAAGAGTTTGAAGCAGTTGTACCCTATACAAATGTTGGGTGGGAAAAATCTAAAGATTTAACTGAAATTAAAGATTTAGATAAAATGGTCATTGAGAAAATGAAAGATTTAGAAGAGATTATGAAAGATCAAAATGGCATAGGACATTTAAACCTGACTAAAAAATTTCTTCAGGAAAAATATACTTGTTCCTATTCAAATTCAAAAGAAATAGAGGCAGATTGTAATGAACTTGTCTCAAATTTTAATGCTGACATGAAGGACATTGAAGGAATAGAATGGTATCCTTATACCAATTATGAATTAGTCTTTTTTGGAAATGGCAGAGTAGTAAGCTTAAGAAGGAGAGGCAAATCACTTAATTTTTACGGACCTGCCTATAAAGGCAAATGGAAAGATGATAAGTCAGATGCGGAAATATGGCTGGATAAATTTTATCACATTCCTGAAGGGAGTGATGAACTGGAAATAATTAGATAGATGGATTTTACTGACAAATACTTTCTTTCAGGAATTTTATTGTTTAGCTTTATTGTGTCAATTCCGCAATTTAAGAGCCTGAAAGAAGAAAGTAATTTCCTGGCTAAACTAATTGCATTCTTATTTTTAATTATTAGTCGTTTCATACTGTATCTTTTCACATTAGGCATGACTTTCGGTATTTTTTCTATAGTGAAAAATTATTATAACGGAGATGTTTATGAGGCAACTATAGTTTCTTATCGCAGTTATACGAAACAAGAATCAGATTCTCGAATGAAAAGACGGTATGAGGTTACTTATAATGTTCCTATGTTTGAATTCTTTGTTAATAATGAGAAAATTAGAGTCGAGTCATCAGCCTACACTTCATCATCAGTTCCAATTATTGGGAGTATATTGAAAATTTCGTACTCAAAAGGAGGATTAAGAACGCAAGAACATAAATTTTCTGATTATTTAATTTTCTTTATTGTATTTGTATTTTCCACATTTTTGTGCTTTACTTCATTAATATATACAGCATATTCATTGGGATACCCATTGAAAAATAAAAAAGCAATATTTTTTATAATGGTAAAGACCCATTTTGTTTTACTGCAATTGTTTTTAATGTTTTGTTTGTATTTTATTTATATAAAGCTAATTGTGGTTTCCATATGGGGGGTATTAAGTATTATTATGTTTATCATCTTGAGTTTATTTTTAGCAATCCGTAGGTTTCAAAAAAATTAGATCATTACAAAGCATACGGAAAACTAGTTACTTTGCTACACTCAGCAGATGGAGAAGGAATTATTAGAATGCGAAACAAAGCAATCCAGATGAAAATATACATTTAGATTTTCTTTTTCAAAGAAAAGAAAAAGGACAAAAATTAACTGTAATATAATTATTAAAATAGATATGAAAAATAAATTATTGGCACTTGCTGCTTTTTTTGCATTAATAAGCTGTAAAAAAGAATTTAAAGTAAATGATTCTTTTAGAGAAGAAATACTTTCTAAGGTGCACATACAAAAAGACACTTTAGTCGTCTTTAATACATTATTAGATAGTTTAGATCAAAAAAAGATTTCGTTTTGTGAATATTTCAACTATTCACATTATGCTCTTTCTGATTCATGCACATTGATATTAGATAAAAAATATGAGGTAAGGCTGGGGAATTATTCTCCCGAATATTTTGAAGAACATCATAAAATGTTAAGTAATGCAATTAAAAACTATGAAAAAAGATTAGGAATTGATGAAAACTCAGCTAGAATTGGAGAATATATAGAGGTAACTAACGATATAATAAAAAATTATTGTATAAATCAGGATAAAAAATAGAAGATGATCCTAGTTAATTTTTGATTTTATCGTATTGTAATTATTGTACAAGTCTAATAAAAGAGTCATGAAGATACTAAATGAGCCTGCAGTAAGATTACCACACATTCTGATTGTACATTTTGTACAGAAGAATAATGTCAACAGTACTGTTCGGTTTTAATAATCCTTTCCATTTTTTTGTACACATATTTGAAAATTACATCTCTTCCCTTTTTATTTATAAAAATACTTAAACATCATTTTTAATTCCCCTAAAAACATAATGAATAAATTATTATTAAAAACAATATTTATAATTCTTTCACTATCTGTGTTTTCCTGTACACAGAAAGACGTTTCAAAAAACACTACATTATTTCTGACAACCAATAACGGAAACCTATGCAGCATAGATTTAGCAACCGGAAAATGCAATTGGCAAAACATAAAAAATATAGAAGATACCCGCAGTGACTCCTATTTTAAAATTGACAACAATACCATAATAAAATCCTATGAAAACGGAGAAATAATTGTGTTCAACAAACAGACAGGCGCTATCATAAAAAAATATCAGGAAAATGAGTCTATACCTGAAAGTCCCTCACTTTTTATGTTTTCGCAATACCCGCTTGTGTATGAGAGTAATTTTATTTTTTCTAATTTAAATGGAAAAGTAAAATCTATTAATGCTAATACAATGCAGCCAAATTGGGTATATGATGTAAAAAATAAAGTGTTTGTATCGCCAACTAGTATTGGAGATAAAATTATTGTAAACGCCGGCTATAATCTCTGTGCTGTAAATGCAAAAAACGGACAATTTATTACCAACCTGAAATTTGTTCATCCGTTACCGCATGAGCCAGTAGTAAGTGATGGAGAAATTTTTGTTATCGATGAAAACGGAAATGCTTTTTGTCTTGATCAGGAATTAAACACAAAGTGGCAATTTGAAGTAAATAATTATATAACCGACACACAATACGACGAGAACGCCAATACTAATGTGACTACAGATACCAATATTAACACCTTAACCAATCTTACTGCAGGAGAAAAACTAATCGTACTGGGAGATGCAGAACATATTATTGGTATTGATAAAAAAACCGGACAAATGAAATGGTTAGCGACTATACCAATTATCAATTGGGAGTCACCAGAGGATGTAGCTCAGGTTAGAAAGAACTTACGAGAAGATCAGGATCTCCATAGTATACTGAATGATAAAGTGGGAGTGCTGAAATCATTACAAATAATAGACGAAGAAGTTGTTGCAAATACTTCTTCCTGTATTGCGGTATATGACTCAAACAATGGTAATTTAAAAAGAAAAAAGTTTCTTTTCAACAACGAGATTGTCGGAGCAATAAAAGCTACTAATGATTTTTATTATTATGTACGTAAAGATGGAGTTTTATATAAACTCGACAAAACACTAAAAACAGAAACCATTGTTTATAAAGGAATAAAATACAAACCCGAGGATGAGTATACAAGCCCATATATGCAGATTGAATAAATAATAGTCTTCTCCGATAAGGGTTCCATTTAAAAAAATAATATTTATAATGAATAAACCTTTTGATCAAAAGTAAACAAAAACGCCTCAAACAATTGAGGCGTTTTTGTTTAGTATTATAAGTATAAGGTAAAAATTTACCAGCCCTTAACCGCCCCGCCCTTAAATTCGCGAATCGCTGCCTGCTCCACTTCTGCAGATTGAAAAGCTTGCAGAAACTGTTTTACTTTTTCCTCATTTTTATTGTCTTCTCTGCTCACCACAAGATTTACGTATGGAGAATCTTTATCTTCTACAAACAAAGCATCACGCGATGGAACTAATCCGGCTTGTGAAGCAAAAGTATTGTTGATAATTGCAATAGATACATTTTCATCATCTAAGGCTCTTGGCAATTGAGGCGCTTCTAATTCCAGGATTTTTAGATTTTTTGGATTCTCAATAATATCCGTTACTTTCGGTAATAAGCCTACTCCATCTCGAAGTTTCAATAAACCATTTTTTTGTAAAAGCAATAACGAACGACCTCCGTTTGTTGGATCATTTGGAATAATAATGGTGCTTTCATTTTTTAATTCAGAAAGGTTTTTGATCTTTTTAGAATACGCAGCAATTGGGTAAATAAATGTTTTTCCGATAATCGCCAATTTGTATCCACGTTGTTTAGATTGCTCATCAAGATAAGGTTTATGCTGAAACGCATTTGCATCGATATCTCCCTGGCTTAAAGCTTCATTTGGAATTACGTAATCATTGAAAGAAACCAACTCTACTTCAAGTCCGTATTTTTCTTTTGCTACTTTTTTAGCCGCTTCTGCCACTTTATATTCCGGTCCGGTTGCAACACCCACTTTTATAAAATGAGGGTCGTTATTTTTACTTTTTCCGCAACTAGCAACAACAAGTGATAAGGCTAGAATTCCAGCCGTTTTTAAAAATTTCATCTTAGTAATCATGCTCTGTTTTTTAATTTATAATTGACAATTATCTATGGTCAAATCGTTTCGATAAAGTATCGCCAATAAACTGGATCAGGAATACCAAAAGCACCAGCAAAGCAAGCACTGAATTCATTGTTACGGCATCATAACCAATGTATCCGTATTGATATCCCACTTGTCCTAAACCGCCTGCACCAACGGCACCGCCCATTGCAGAATACCCAACAAGTGTAATTAAAGTGATTGATGCTGCGTTTATTAGAGAAGGCAATGCTTCGGGAAGCAGTACTTTATAAACAATTTGAAATGGTGTCGCTCCCAGAGCTCTCGCTGCTTCAATTAGTCCTGAAGGCAAACCCAAAAGACTGTTTTCAACAAGACGAGCAATAAATGGTGCTGCACCAATACTTAACGGCACTAATGCCGCACTAACTCCTATAGAAGTTCCCACTAAGGCACGCGTAAACGGAATCATCCAGACAATTAATATAATAAATGGAATGGAACGAAAAATATTTACCAAAACCGATAAAGATCGGTTCAAAACGGGTTGATCTAATATTTGATTTTTTCGGGTAAGGAAAAGCAAAATACCTGTTGGAAGTCCTAATGCAAAACCAAAAAAACCAGACACAAATGTCATAACAATGGTTTCCCAGGTTCCTTTTAATAACAATTCAATAATGGAATCAGACATAACCTATAATTTCTGTTTTAATATGTTTTGAAATAAAATATTGGATTGCAGCTTCGTAATTTTCGCTTTTGCCTGAAAGTTCAATTAGCATAACTCCGAAATTAACCTCTCCGGCCTGATCCATTTGAGCGCTGATAATTTTAAAATCGATATCAAATAATCTTGAAACTTCAGAGATAACAGGTTCGTTAACGGATTTTCCGGTCATTTCAAGTCTTAATAACGGATTTAAATTTTCGCCATTTTCCTTTTGCAATTTTTCCTGATAGACAGATGGAATATCAAGGTGCAATGACGAAGAGATAAATTCTCTGGTAAGTTCATGTTTCGGATCTGCAAAAATTTCACCTACACTTCCCTGCTCTATCAATTCTCCGTGACTGATTACGGCAACCTCATCGCAAATTGACTTAACAACTTCCATTTGGTGCGTAATCAACAAAATAGTAATGTTTAAACGGCGGTTAATATCTTTTAGTAAATTTAAAATAGATCGTGTTGTTGCCGGATCTAATGCACTCGTAGCTTCATCACACAAAAGCACTTTTGGGTTGTTTGCTAAAGTTCTTGCAATCGCAACTCTTTGCTTTTGTCCCCCCGAAAGACTTGCAGGATAATCGTTTGCTTTTTCTTCTAAACCCACCAATTGTAGTAATTCTGAAACACGAGTTTTAATAGCTGCTTTTGAAGTTCCGGTAAGTTCTAACGGAAATGCTACATTCTCAAAAACAGTACGCGATGAAAGCAAATTGAAATGTTGAAAAATCATTCCGATTTGTCTTCTCTCAATGGCAAGTTGTGCATTTGACAATTGGATAAGAGATTTTCCATCAACAATAATTTCTCCTGAGGTTGGTCTTTCCAAAAGATTTACACATCGAATTAATGTGCTTTTCCCCGCTCCTGAAGTACCAATTACACCAAATATTTTTCCCTGCGGAACTTTAAGTGACACATCAGATAAAGCAGAAATAATTCTGTTTTTCTGATGAAAAGTCTTCGTTACATTTTTTAATTCAATCATTTTTTATATTCAGGTTTATTTGAGGCATTGAAACTTTAATTGATTCTGTCCTTTATAAAATTTAAAATAAAAAAGCCTTTCAAATTATTATGAAAGGCTTTTGATATAAATACTATATTTTTTATGTCAAAGCCGGATCACTTAATTGCATACTAACAACACAACACATTACCATGTTGTCGTTATAATTAGTATTTTGGTTGTTGTTTCTCATTTCTGTGGCAAATTTAAAGAGATTATTTGAATTATCTGCAAAAAACACAAAACTTTTAATATCCTATCAAAATAATAGACTAGTATGTCGATTATTTCAAGCAGGACAATTGGAATTGTATGACTTAAACTGATATATGTTACAGACTAACTGAAAATAAAAAATAAATCATAATTGTTACTGTCATATTTAGCAAAACATCAAAACTCCTGCTTTTTCTTGTTTTAATTAAAGAATCTGCTTTTATACAAATCAAATTCAAAGCTGAATATGTCAAGCACAATTTCATGGTTTAAATCCGGATGGCATAAATACAAACCCTCTTCTAATACCCGATCCGGAAAAGTATCAGAAAATGAACCACAGATGCTAAGATTATTAATAACCACAAATTTTGAATTATCATTTGTCAGCTTTATTCTGAAATAGCCATACAGATTATCACTGTATTCAACTGACAGAATTTCAAAAATAAAATTCGTTAATAAACCATGTTTGTCTGAGAAGTAACCCATATTTCCTAAACTTTCATTTTTTATTATTTTCATAATTACTGATGATTTTTTAATTTATAACTACGGTAATTTTTTTATTTGAATTAAATATTAATCTTTTGTAATACTGTCTGTCTTGTGTTTTTTGCCAAAAATTTCTTTTCTCCGCAATGTAATCTTCGTTTCTTCGTATAATCTTTTTTGATACAATTCAATGATGGCGTCTTCAATATCGTTATTCGTATTTCTGCCATTAAAAACATGAGTAATGTAAGAATTACTAAACGGCATCCCTTTTTTATTCCATATCGCTTTCTCTGCTAAAAGCTTTTGAACATCTTTTGAGTAGCCTGTTTTAAAGACTTTCTTCATTTTATTCCTTTGTCTGGCTGTAATCATAGATAAGTTTTATTTGAATCATATAATTATTGTATTTTTACTACGTATTTACTACGAAGTAACTATTTCAAATATATATCATTTATTGATATATTGTATCATTTTTAATACAAAAATTTAAAAAAAATGCGAACAGAAGGCGAAAGATTACGCTACTACATTGAAAGCAAGGAAGTTAACCTTAGGCAGTTCTGTATAGAAAATGACATATTATATACCTCTTTACATCCAATTTTGACGAATTCCAGGTCATTGGGAATGAATATTTTGAAGAAAATTATGCAGGTTTATCCTAATTTAAACATAAATTGGGTTTTAACCGGCATGGGCGATATGGAAATTACAGAAGATAATATTTTGCGTGATCCAAATTCAGTTTATCAAAATTCAGATCCCGGATATGTAGCTTTCTTAAAATACTTTGACAAAGAAGCCACTACAGATAAAATTATTGCCCTAATCGAAAAGAAATTAGAGGATAAGAAAAAGAAGTAATACAGAATATTTTGCGAAACGCATTCTACTAAAACAAATTAGTAAAACCACTCAAACTTTTTTGATCACATAAGTAACTATTCCCCAAATAATAAGCTGGTTGTCTTCCGTAACTTTTATGGGGCTGTAATTTGAATTTTCAGGCATGAGATACAAACAATCTTTTTCGACCTGAATGCGTTTTACGGTAAATTCGCCATCAATAAAACAAATCGCAATCTTATTATTTTGTGGTTCCAGGCTTCGGTCGACAACTAAAACATCTTTGTCATTAATCCCTGCATCAATCATAGAATTTCCTTTGACCCTAATGTAAAAAGTAGCCAGCGCATTCTCACTTAACTCCTTATTAAGATCAATACTGGTTTCCATAAAATCTGCAGCCGGCGACGGAAAACCTGCCGAAACGCCTTCAGTATTGTACGGAATCCTGATTTCACTTTCGAAATCAGCCTTAAAGAAGGTCAGTTTTTGTTCTTTTTTTACAGACATTTTACTTCCAATAATTTTTTGAAATCAGTAGTGTATTTAGGCGAGAGATAATTCTGATTCATGTTCCAGGTCAAACTAAGATCCTGTGAAGCCAGTTTAACTTTTCTTTTTCCAATTTTATCATTCAGCTGATCCATCACCTTCATCAAAGCCAGATGTTTTGGGTTTTCTTCTTCAAATAACTGAAACTGCTTTTTATCTTCATCAATCAATTCTGTCACTACAACTCCTGCTTTTTTAAACCTAATACTTTCATTTCCCTTGTGTAATTTCTTCAGTAATTCTACAGCCGCATTTGAAATTGTCAAAGTCGAATTACTGGCATAAGGGAGCGTTACAGCCATATTAAAGTAATATTTAGAACTTTTAATGGTATGTCTGTCAATAACCAGCATTACAATTATAGTATGACAGCACGAATTTTGCCTGCGAAGCTTTTCGGCACAAACAGAGGCAAAAGTAACAATACGCTCACGCAGCAAATCAAAGTCGGAAATTTGTTTGGGAAAACTTCTCGTAGTTGCAATGCTCTTTTTTTGTTCCGGCAAAGGTTCTAAATCCAAAACCGATTTTCCTTCGAGTTCATATTTCAGGCGAAGACCAATAACCCCCATTTCTTTTTTTATCCAGGCTTCGTGTTGTGGCTGAATAAAATCCAGAGCCGTATGAATATTTCGAAATTTGACTTTCTTTTTTGTTCGGTAACCAATACCCCAGACATCTTCAATTTTAGTCCATTTTAAGGCTTTGATTCTTTTTTCATCCGTATCAATTACATAAACGCCTTTTGTTTTATCTTGAAATTCCTTAGCAATTTTATTGGCTAATTTTGACAAAGCCTTAGTTTCGGCAAAGCCAATGCAAACCGGAAGCCCAACCCATTTTTGAATACGGGATTTCATTTGAAGGCCATAATCCTGATAATCTAAAACTCCAACACCATCAAAATTCAGAAAGGCTTCGTCTATACTGTAAATTTCTACATTGGGCGTAAACTGCTCCAGAATTTTCATCACCCGATCACTCAAATCTCCATACAAAGGATAATTCGAAGAGAACAATTTGACGTTTTTTTCTTTTACCAATTCCTTAATCTTGAATGCAGGCACACCCATAGGAACCCCAACAGCTTTAGCTTCATTGCTTCTGGAAATTACGCAGCCGTCGTTGTTGGATAAAATCGCAACCGGTTTTCCGTTGAATTCCGGCTGGAAAACACGTTCGCAGGAAGCATAAAAATTATTACAATCGACTAAAGCATACATCTTGCAAAATTACGCAATAGTGCAATATGCTTTTTGATAAGAAGCGTTAAATTTTATTTTAAGCAATACGCTTATCGTTGAAATAATTTAAGTTTTTTAGAATTAAAATTATTAAACTTATTTCTGCTTAATTGTTTTCAGGAAGAGTGTTTTTACCATACTATTGAATGCAAGTGTAAACACCTTTCCGGGGTTTAAAAAAATCAGAAAAACAAGAAAACTGACAATACGTAATTTTTAAATTCAGAATTAATAAACATAATTATCTGATTACAAAATACTTATATACAGAAAAACCATAAAGAATTGAATTACTGCAAAGCCAGTTTTTGAAAGCTTCGATACCATTAAATTAAAAAAAACAGAATAAAAATTTAATCTTTTAATTTAAATAAAAAACTTACATTTGAATTTTAACTTAAATACATTTTTTATGAAAAAAACAGTACTTGCATTATTGCTTTTTACAGGAATTACATTTGCTCAGGACGTAGATGTTGTAAAAGGAAGCTTTGATTTTTTAAAAGATCAAAAAGAAATCAACGTAGAATTTGATTATAGTGATTTTACTATGATGAAAGACAAAAAAACTGAGGCACAATATGTAGAAGAAAGAACTGCAGAATTAAATGAAAAAACAAAAGGAAACGGAAACATCTGGAAAAAGAAATGGGAATCTGCAAAAGAATTAATCTGGACTCCAAAGTTTTTAGAGCTTGTAAATATCGTATTAAGTAAAGAAAAGAAAGATGTTACTTTTCAGGAAGGATTAAGTACTCCTTACACTTTAATAGTAAAAACAGTTTGGTTATACCCGGGTTGGGATGTAGCAATGATGAAACAGCCTGCAAAAGTTACCACAAATTTAAAATTTGTTGAAACGGCTAACAAATCAAATGTATTATTAGAGATTACAAGTGAAGAGGCTCCAGGAGATCAATGGGGAAATAACTTCAGCAACGAATCAAGACTTGGCGAAGGTTATGCTAAAACAGGTAAATCACTTGCTAAATTACTTTTGAAAAAGGCTTACAAATAAAAAAACAAAAAACCCTGGTTCACACCAGGGTTTTCTTTTTTATTTCTTTTCCATATCAATAAGATAGGCCATATTTTTTATCACATTGTCATGTTTTTTAACAAACGGATTTTCTTCATTCCAGACATAACCTGCTAAAACAGAACAAATTTTTTCTTTAACATCCGGATTTTCAGGCTGATGAAAAAATAAGGTTTGCAGGTTTCCGGTGTACCATTCTTTTACATAAGTAGTAAAAACACCAATACCGCGTTTCATATATTCTGTAAACTCAACTTCCCAGTCAACTTCGATACCTTTTGATTCTTTAAGGTATAGTTTTGCCGCCAGCATTCCTGATTCTGTAGCAAAAGCAACTCCTGATGAAAAAACAGGATCTAAAAACTCAGAACTGTTTCCTGTTAACGCAAAACCATCTCCGTACATTTTTTTTACGGCTCTCGAATAATTCTCCAATTTTACAGGAGTGAATAAAAATTCCGTTCCCTTAAATCTTTTTATATAATAATCTGAAAGCTGAATTGCATTTCGCAGAGCCTCAGCATTGTCTTTGTTTTCAGAAAGCGAATTGATAAAATCTGTCGGTCCTACAACGCCTAAACTGGTGTTTCCGTTCGAAAATGGAATAACCCAAAGCCAAACCTCAGTTTCCAGAATATCAAAAGAAATCATGGTTCCCTCCTCGCCTTCCGGTCTGTTGATATCTTTTACGTGTGCAAAAATTGAAGAATGCGGATCTAATTTAGATGGCGTGTCAAGATCTAAAAGTCTTGGCAATACACGTCCGTATCCACTGGAATCAATAATAAATTTAGCATGGATTTCTTTTAGATTTCCATCCTTATCTTTTACAATCGTTTTAGAATTTTTTCCTTCAAATGAAACTTCCAAAACTTCTGATTCAAATTCTAGATCAATCCCTTTTCTGATCACTTCCTGGGCCATCGTATTATCAAAATCTGCCCTTGGAACCTGCCAGGTCCAGTCCCAGCCCTCACCAAATTTTTTACTGAAATCAAAAACGCAAATTTCTTCGCCACGAATAAAACGTGCTCCCAGCTTCTTTTCAAAATTCATTGCATCCAGGCTTTCAAAAAGCTCTGCTTCAGAAAAATGGTCCATAACCCGCGGAATAAGGCTCTCGCCAACCACAAGTCTCGGAAACTTTGTTTTCTCAACTACTTTTATTTTAACTCCATTCTTATATAGGTACGATGCCGACACACATCCTGATGGTCCCGCACCTATGATTAAAACATCTACAAACTCCTTTGTCATATTTTCGAAATGTTATGATTTATTTAACTTACATTTGCCATCATCAAAATAACTACATTTATTTTGATAAATAAAATTAAATTAGCACAATCAAAACAGGTTTAATGAATACAATTAATGAATATTTAAGTTTAGCAGAATTTGAAGCCATTATCTTTGGTAATAATAAAGTTGTTATCAGCGATATTGTTTTAAACAGAGTCAATGAAAGCTTCAATTTCCTGAAAGAATTTTCAGGAAACAAAGTAATATACGGTGTTAATACAGGCTTCGGACCAATGGCCCAATACCGAATTAAGGAGTCCGATCAGATTCAATTACAATATAATTTAATCCGAAGCCACTCTTCAGGAACAGGAAAACCACTAAGTCCTGCATGTGCAAAAGCAGCAATTTTAGCACGTTTAAACACTCTTTCGTTAGGAAATTCTGGCGTACATCCGTCAGTAATTCATTTAATGGCAGAGCTTATCAACAGAGACATTACGCCTTTAATCTTCGAACACGGTGGTGTAGGTGCCAGTGGCGATTTAGTACAATTGTCACATTTAGCCTTAGTTTTAATTGGCGAAGGTGAGGTTTTTTATAAAGGAAACCGAAGACCAACTCAGGAAGTTTTCGAAATCGAAGGACTAAAACCAATTCAGGTAGAAATCAGAGAAGGATTGGCATTGATTAACGGAACTTCAGTAATGACCGGAATTGGGGTTGTAAATGTACATCACGCCAATAAATTATTAGACTGGTCTTTAAAATGTTCTTGTGCCATAAACGAATTGGTTCAGGCCTATGATGATCATTTCTCTCAGGAATTAAACCAAACCAAACGTCATAAAGGACAGCAGGAAGTAGCGGCAAGAATGAGACAAAATCTTTCTGACAGTACACTGATCCGTAAAAGAGAAGACCACTTATATTCTGGTGAAAATACAGAAGAAATCTTCAAAGAAAAAGTTCAGGAATATTACTCGCTACGTTGTGTGCCTCAAATTTTAGGTCCCGTTTTAGAAACAATAAATAATGTCGCCTCTATATTGGAAGATGAATTTAACTCAGCCAACGACAATCCTATTATAGATGTAAAAAATCAACACGTTTATCACGGAGGAAATTTCCACGGCGATTATATTTCACTTGAAATGGATAAACTAAAAATTGTTATTACCAAATTAACAATGTTGGCAGAACGCCAGTTGAATTATTTACTGAATTCAAAAATCAACGAACTTCTTCCTCCGTTTGTTAATTTAGGAACTTTAGGTTTCAATTTCGGAATGCAGGGTGTTCAGTTTGTGGCGACTTCAACAACAGCAGAAAGCCAAATGTTGTCTAACCCAATGTATGTACACAGTATTCCTAACAACAATGACAATCAGGATATCGTAAGTATGGGAACAAACTCGGCGGTAATTACATCAAAAGTGATCGAAAACTCTTTTGAAGTATTAGCAATCGAAATGATTACAATTGTTCAGGCAATCGATTATTTACAGCAAAAAGATAAAATTTCGTCAGTAACCAGAAAATGGTACAATGATGTTCGAAACATAATTCCTGTATTTAAAGAAGATCAGGTAATGTATCCTTTTGTTCAAAATGTAAAAGATTACCTTATAAACAGTTAAACCATATATTATTAATCTTGAATCTTAAACCCATGAAAAAATCATTGCTTTTTTTATTGTTAGTATCTATTCAGTTTGTTAATAGTCAGGAATTGGCTTTAGTTAAGAAAAATGGCAAATTTGGTTATTTTACTAAAGCAGGAACATTCCAAATAGAACCTAAATATAAGGTTGCCAAAAACTTCTCAGAAGGTCTTGCCGCTGTAGAAGATAATGGAAAATGGGGTTTTATCGATGTAAAAGGAAATTGGGCAATCCCGGCCACTTTTAATGATGTCAAATATTTTAACAGCGGAATCTGTATTGTGTCCAAAGATAAAAACTGGGTTTACATTAATACAAAAGGAGAAATACTAAAAGCACCGGCTTCAGAAAAATTATTTGATTTTGATGGTGGTATAGCTTTTATAAAACAAGAAAACAAAGTAGGGTTAATCAATTCTAAAATGGCGGTTATATTAGAACCCAAATACGATTTGATCAAACCGTTTGAAAATGGATTTGCAAGAGTAAAGAATAATGACAAATGGGGAATTATCAATACAGCCGGAAAAGAAGTCGTTGAACCAATTTATGCCGAAATCGGAAATTATTACAAAACCACAACCTGGGCAAAAAAAGGAGAGGCTTTTGGATTAGTAACCGCCGGAAAATTTATTCCTGTAGACGGTGCAGATAAAATCTGGGATTTTGAGTCACAAGATATAACGTATGCAAGAAAAGGCGGAAAAATTGGTTACATTGACTTAAAAGGAAATTGGACAATTCTACCTATATATGATAAAGTAAAAGCTTTTTCAAAAAATTTAGCTCCGGTATGTGTCGGATCAAAATGGGGATATATCAATTTGAAAGCAGAATTCGTCATTCCGCCAACTTATAAAGATGCTGAAATTTTCAGTAAAAACGGACTGGCTCCGGTAAAGGAAAACAACTGGGGTTTTATTGATGAAAAAGGAAAATTGGTAATCCCAACACAATACGGAATTACCGCCAAGGGTTTTGCAGCATTGTTTACAGATCAGGGTAAAGGCTTTATCGATGGCATTGCAAGAGTACAAAACGAAGGCAAATGGGGTTTTCTTAAACCGGATGGCACGGTTTTAGGTAACCAATGGTTTGAAAATGCAGAACTTTTTACAAATAATAATAAACCAAAAATCTAATTCCGTTTTATTAATAAAAAACGGAATTCAAAAAAAAATATTTTTAATATATGAAATGTGTATTAGTAACGGGCGGTTCACGAGGAATTGGAAGTTCTATTTGTAAAAAATTGGCCACTGAATCCGATTATCATATCCTGATTAACTACCACTCCAATAAAACCGCAGCCGAAGAAACGCTGCAGGAAGTTCAGAAATTAGGAGCAACGGGGGAAATCTTAGGTTTTGATGTTTCGAATTTTGAAGAGGT
Organism: Flavobacterium chungangense LMG 26729; assembly: GCF_000735715.2. Classification (NCBI taxonomy): domain Bacteria; kingdom Pseudomonadati; phylum Bacteroidota; class Flavobacteriia; order Flavobacteriales; family Flavobacteriaceae; genus Flavobacterium; species Flavobacterium chungangense. Next base: position 144,466 of record NZ_JASY01000002.1, on the reverse strand, counting down.
CCAAAATACGCTAACAAAATGGCAGGAATCAAATCCTGAAGCTATAGTGGAAGCAATTGTAAACAACGCCGGAATCACAAAAGATGGTCTTTTTATGTGGATGACTCCTGAAGACTGGAATGGTGTTGTGAATACAACTGTAAACGGTTTTTTTAATGTTACACAGTTTTTTATGCAAAAAATGTTGCGTAATAAGTATGGTCGAATCGTAAATATGGTTTCGGTTTCAGGTGTAAAAGGAACAGCAGGCCAAACCAATTATTCTGCTGCAAAAGGCGCTATAGTTGCAGCAACAAAAGCATTGGCACAGGAAGTTGCAAAACGCAATATCACTGTAAATGCAGTTGCACCTGGTTTTATCAGAACCGATATGACAAGTCAGTTAGACGAAAAAGAATTACTAAAACTAATTCCGGTAAATCGTTTTGGAGAAGCTGAAGAAGTAGCCGATTTAGTGAGTTTTTTAATCTCAAAAAAAGCAAGTTATATTACAGGTGAAATTATCAACATAAACGGAGGAATATATTCTTAAAAAATTACTTTAAAAGAAGATGAACAGGAGAGTTGTAATTACAGGAATGGGAATTTATTCCTGCATTGGTACCTCATTAGAAGAGGTAAAGGAGTCTTTATACAATGGAAAATCAGGTATTCAGTTTGATCCTGAGCGAAAAGAGTTTGGTTTTCAATCTTCCCTAACAGGAATGGTTCCAAAACCTGATTTAAAAAACGCACTGACCCGCAGACAACGAATGAGCATTGGTGAAGAAACCGAATATGCATATATGGCAACTATCGAAGCCCTAAAAAATGCTAATATTGACGATTCTTTTTTTGATACTCGAGAAGTTGGAATTATGTATGGAAATGATAGTGTCTCAAAAGCTATTATTGATGCTACCGATATTATTCGGGAGAAAAAAGACACTGCTTTAATTGGTTCAGGAGCTATTTTTAAATCGATGAATTCTACAGTAACCATGAATTTATCTACTATTTTTAAACTTCGAGGAATCAATCTGACTATAAGTGCTGCTTGTGCAAGCGGTTCACATTCTATTGGATTAGCATATTTTTTAATAAAAAGTGGTTTTCAGGATATTATTATTTGTGGAGGTGCACAGGAAATTAACAAATATGCAATGAGCAGTTTTGATGGCTTAGGTGTTTTTGCTTCAAGAGAAAACGAACCTACAAAAGCATCAAGGCCTTTTGATGCTGGCCGTGATGGTTTAATTCCGAGTGGCGGAGGAGCAACCTTAATATTAGAAAGCTATGAATCTGCTATAGCCCGTGGTGCCACTATCATTGCAGAAATTGGAGGTTACGGCTTTTCATCAAACGGAGGTCATATTTCTACTCCAAATGTCGAAGGACCCTCAATTGCCATGCAAAGAGCACTTGATGATGCGCAGTTAAAACCAGGCGATATTGATTATATAAATGCTCACGCAACTTCAACTCCTGTAGGGGACGAAAATGAAGCCAAAGCGATTTTTGAAGTTTTTGGTGAGAAAAATCCGTACATAAGTTCTACCAAATCAATGACAGGCCACGAATGTTGGATGGCAGGAGCAAGTGAGGTAATCTATTCTATTATAATGATGCAGCACGATTTTATTGCCCCTAATATCAATTTAGAAAATCCTGATGAAGATGCATTAAAATTAAATTTAGTTAAAACTACGTTAAATAAAAAATTTGATATATTTTTGTCGAATTCCTTCGGGTTTGGAGGAACCAACTCTGCGTTGGTAGTTAAAAAGTTTAAATGAAGATGAACAAAGAAGAGATTATAAAGAGAATTAATGGTTTTTTGGTGGATGAATTTGAAGTTGATAACGACGAGATTCAACCAGATGCCAATTTAAAAGACACACTTGGCCTTGACAGTTTGGATTATGTAGATTTGGTCGTTTCTATCGAAGCAAATTTTGGTGTAAAACTTGTTGAAGTCGATTTTGTAGGAGTGGCTACTTTCGAGAATTTTTATGACCTTATCGACTCTAAACTAAAAGTTAAAGTTGCTTAATGAGTCAATGGGATGGCAAATCTAAAGGAACAGTTTTAGGTTATAGAATATTCGTTTTTTTAATACAAAAGGCAGGTATTAAAGCTGCCTATGTATTACTTTATTTTGTTGCTTCTTATTATTTTTTATTCTTAAAGAAAAGCAACAAAGCGATTTTTTATTATTTTAAAGAGAGACTTCACTATTCTAATTTCAAATCTAAAAAAATGGTTTTCAAAAGTTATTACACTTTTGGTCAGACCATCATTGATAAAATTTCCATTTCGGCAGGAATGCGAAATAAATTTACCTATGAATTTGATGGAATTGAAATTCTAAAAAATTTATTGGCAGAGAAAAAAGGTGGAGTTCTTATAAGTGCCCATGTTGGAAATTTTGAAATTGCCGAACATTTTTTTGGAGAAATCGATCTTGATTTTCAGATTAATCTGGTCACTACTGATTTAGAACATTCCGCTATTAAAAAATATCTGGAAAGTGTTACTCAAAAATCAGCTGTAAAATTCATAATTATCAAAGATGATTTATCTCATATTTTTGAGATAAATGCTGCTTTGGCAAACAATGAATTGGTTTGTTTTACTGGCGATCGCTATTTTGAAGGAACAAAATCACTTTCTGAAAAATTTTTGGGACAGGAAGCAAACTTCCCTGCAGGTCCTTTTTTAATAGCTTCACGATTAAAAGTTCCCGTAGTTTTTGTTTATGTAATGAAAGAACCAAACTTACATTATCATTTATATGCAAGAGAGGCAGCCGTAAAACATCGTGATGAAAAAGGACTCTTAAAAGCTTATGTTGAAAGTGTAGAAAATATTCTGCAAAAATATCCGCTGCAGTGGTTTAATTATTTCGATTTTTGGAAAAATAATTAAATAAAAAACCTCAATTAAAATTACAGACAGCTATTGTTTTTTATAGTTGTAAACTTAAAATAATGTATGGAAGAATTTGACTCGGTTATTATTGGTTCTGGTGTTGGTGGTTTAGGAACTGCAATTTGTCTGGCAAGGGCAGGACAAAAAGTTTTAGTACTCGAACAACATTATGTACCGGGAGGATGGAGTCATAGTTTTACCCTAAAAGGGCAGCGTTTTAGTCCGGGAGTACATTATGTTGGACTGCTGGATGAAGGACAATCAACAAACAAACTTTATCGTGGTCTGGGAATTGCCAATGATATGGTGTTTTTCAGAATGAACAAAAATGCTTTTGAACATTGCCTGATAGGTGATAAAACTTTCGATTTCCCCGCAGGAATAGATAACCTCAAAGAAACGCTTTCGGCACATTTTCCTTCTGAAAAAAAAAATATCAATGAATATCTTACATTAGTTGAAAGAGTAAGTTATGAACTTCAGCTAATTCCAAAATTAAAAGGGTGGTGGCAGAAAATAACCGTTCCTTTTCGAACCAAACACTTTGGAAAATTTGCCCTGTTTCCCTTAAAAAAAGTTATAGGCTGGCATATAAAAAATCCAATGCTAAAAGCTGTGCTGAATATTCAGTGTGGCGATCATGGACTTTCGCCAAACAGAGCCTGCTTTCCTGTACATTGCTCAGTAATGAGTCATTATTTTGATGGCGGATTTTACCCTATGGGCGGTGGAGGCGGAATTGTAAAAGCCATGACCAATGGAATAAAAAGACATGGTGGTGAAGTAAGGGTAGAGCAAAATGTAAAAAAAATAATAATTGAAAATAATAAAGCAATTGGTGTACAATTAGAAAACGGACATCAGATTTTTGCAAAAAATATTATTTCAAATGCTGATCCGTCAATTACCTATCTCAAGCTGATTGGCAAGGAATACTTAAGCAATTCGCTGCTGAAAAAACTGCAAAAAACAAAATATTCAGTTACTTCCCTAATTTTATTTTTAACTCTGGACTTAGATGTAACAAGCTACGGAATTGATTCCGGAAATATGTGGGTCATGAAAGATGAAAATGACGATGCCAATTTTGAGGATTTAATGAGCGACACTATTGCTGACGGAGATTCTTTCCCTGCTCTTTTTATGAGCTGCACAACACTCAAAGATCCCCCAAGTTTTAATGGGCGCTATCATAATTTCGAAATTGTAACGTATGTTAATTATGAACATATCCCTAATTTTTCAGACACAGAAGATTATCACAATGAAGAATACATTGCGTTTAAAGAAAAAGTCACTGAGAAGTTTATGAATAATGTGGAGAAAATTATTCCTGATGCAAAAAAACATGTCATTCAGGCTGAATTAGGAACTCCAAAAACAAATGAATTTTACATTAATTCGACCAATGGAAATGTCTATGGTACTGAAAAAACCTTAAATCAGGTGGGACCATTTTCATTTAAAAACAAATCTGAAATAGAAAATTTGCATCTTTGTGGCGCCTGCACCTTATCTCATGGTGTTACAGGAGCAACTTATTCAGGAATTGCGGCTGCAGCCTCAATTTTAAAATGTACTTCGGATGATTTAATAATTGAAGATGCGGATCAAAAAATACGTATTTATGATGCCGAAGACAAATCAACCTGGCCAGAATGGGTTCATACCAAACGAACTGATAAAATCCGAAAATTCGTTTAAAAATACTTACTTTTGCCACCGACCAAAGCAACCAACCAGATGAAAAATGTTCTCGTTATTTATTATTCACAATCCGGACAATTAAAATCTATTGCACAAAACATTGCAAAACCATTTTTAAATTCCGAAGAAATAAAAGTTACTTTTCATGAAATAAAATTAGAAAAACCATTTCCGTTTCCTTGGGACAAAACTTCTTTTTTTGATGCTTTTCCTGAAACATTTCTACAAATTCCGACAACATTAAAACCTGTTTCCGAAGAAATTCTAAATACAAAATTTGATTTAATTTTATTGCATTATCAGGTTTGGTATTTATCACCATCCATTCCAATGAATTCATTTTTAAAAAGTGATGAAGGTAAAAAAATCCTGAACAATACTCCTGTTGTTACCATTAACGGGTCTCGCAACATGTGGATTATGGCTCAGGAAAAAACTAAGGTTTTATTGCAACAGGCAAATGCCCAATTGATAGGAAATATAGCTCTGGTAGATCGTGTTGGAAACTTAATTAGTGTTATTACTATTGTTGAATGGATGTTTTCAGGTGTAAAGAAAAAATATTTAGGCTTCTTTCCGTTACCCGGAGTATCTGAAAAAGATATTCAGGAATCAACAAAATTTGGAGAAGTAATACTTTCAGAATTTAATCAAAATAATTTAGTTAATTTACAGCCAAAATTGGTAGCTTTGGGCGCTGTTAGAATTAGTTCATATTTAATTAAGGTTGACAAAACTGCAAATAAAATTTTTAACAAATGGTCTAAATTCATTTTTAAAAATCAAAACAACAGAAAGCAACTTCTTAAAATATTTTATATTTATTTATTCTTAGCTATATGGATAATCTCGCCAATAGTATATATATTGCACCTCATTACCTATCCCTTTAAACTAAAAACCATAAAAAGACAAACCCAATATTATCAAGGAGTTTAGAATCCTAATTTAAATTATGTTTGAAGTATATATTACCAAAGCTGCAAAGTATTTGCCAAATGAAGCCGTTTCGAATGATGAAATGGAAAACTATTTAGGACTCATAAATGATACTGCTTCAAAAGCAAGACGTATTATTTTGCGTAATAATAAAATTGCCACACGTTATTATGCTGTTGATAAAAATGGAAACAGTACACATAACAATACGGAACTGACCCGAAATGCCGTTGTACAATTGTTTGATGACAATTTTACATCTCAGGATTTGGAAGTCCTTTCTTGCGGTACTTCATCACCAGACGTTCTGGCTCCTTCGCACGCCGCTATGGTTCACGGTTTATTAAAAAATAAATCAGTTGAGTTGAATTCTTCGTCAGGAATTTGCTGCTCTGGTATGAACGCCTTAAAGTTTGGTTATCTTTCTGTAAAATCGGGAAATTCTAAAAATGCAATTTGCACCGGATCTGAAAAAGTTTCGACATGGCTTGCTGCCCAAAAATACAATCACGAAATCATCAATTTAAAAAACCTTGAAGAGCAGCCAATTATTGCTTTCAAAAAAGATTTTTTACGCTGGATGTTATCTGATGGTGCCGGAGCTTTTTTATTAGAAAATAAACCAAGAGAAGGTGCTGTTTCATTAAAAATTGAATGGATGGAATCTTATTCATATGCATACGAACTTGAAACATGTATGTATGCTGGTGGTGATAAATTAGCAAATGGAGAAATAAAACCATGGAGTGACTTTACTCCTGAACAATGGTTAAACGAGTCTGTATTTGCTGTTAAGCAGGATGTAAAATTGCTGGACGAATTTATTTTACCAAAAGGTGTTGAAAGTATGAGCCATGCAATGACAAAAAATAACATTACAGCAGAACAGGTTGATTATTTTTTACCGCACGTTTCTTCAAACTTTTTTGTTGAAGGATTGAAAAACGGGTTGAATGAAAAAGGAATCGTTCTTACTGATGAAAAATGGTTTATGAACCTTTTAAGAGTTGGAAACGTTGGTTCAGCTTCAATTTATATTGCCCTTGAAGAATTATTGTATTCAGGAAAATTAAAAAAAGGAGATCGTATTTTATTGTCAGTACCGGAAAGCGGAAGGTTCTCATTTGCTTATGCTTATTTAACGGTTTGCTAATGGAAACAACTTTACTTTTAGAAAAAAAATCTGTCGAAAATCTTTTACCGCAAAAGTTTCCTTTTGTAATGGTAGATCGTATGATTTCTTATTCTGAAACATCATTGGTCTCTGGTTTCGAAATTCAAAACGACAATATATTTTTAAAAGACACCTCTTTTTTAGAAGCGGGTCTGATTGAACATATGGCACAGTCAGTCGCACTGCATACCAGTTATCAGTTTTTTTTGAAAAATGAAATAGCACCAACAGGCTATATCGGTTCAATTAAAGATATTGAAATTAAAAAGTTACCCCAAATCAACGATACGATTCAATCGACAGTTTCGATTTTACAGGAGTTTGCCGGAATCACGCTGGTTAACATTGTGACTTTTTTAAATAATGAAGAAATTGCAAACGGGCAAATGAAAACCGTTTTAGCTAAATAAAACCAGATATGAAAGTCGGAATTGACATCCAAAATTACTTGCCTCATCGAGCTCCAATGCTCATGGTCGATTTGATTTTAGATATCGACGCCAACTTTGTAGAAACTATATTCTTAATCAAAGAAGACAATATTTTTGTCGACAAAAACATTTTTCTTGAGGCCGGTTTAATCGAAAATACGGCGCAGACTTGTTCGTCAATTGTGGGTAAAAAATACTTTTTTGATGAAGAAGGCACAGAAGACCAATATGTAAATGTTATAGGTTTTATCAGCGCTTTAAAAAATCTGAAAATACATTCGCTTCCAAAAGTTGGCGATACCATAACCACCAAAGCAACATTAGTTTCAAAATTTGTTGGCGATGGCTATACTTTATGCACAATGAGCTGTCAAAGCCTGCTCGAAGACAAAATACTTTTAGAATGCGAAATCAATTTGTTTATTCAAAAACGATTCCGGTAATAACTTAATTCTAATCGAAAATTAAACCGTCATGGAAAAAGAAAATGTACCTCAGCACGATGGAAATTTAAGCAAAAAAAACCTCAAAGAACTTGTTTATGCTACTGATGAAAATGGCAACTATACAACAGCTCTAAGCACGGGTTGGGAACCAAAAGCCATTGCACTTTCTAATGCCATCGACGATATAAAAGAACGCGCCGAAGAAGCCAGACAAAAAGTCCTGATTGGAGAAGTAAGTCCGATTTGCTATTATATGGAACTCAACAAAATGGATCTTACGATTCTTGCCGGTTATGTTGGAATGTGGAAATGGCGTGTAAAAAGACATTTTAAACCTATCGTTTTTGCCAAACTTAGCGACAAAATTTTACAGAAATATGCCGACGCTTTTGATATTTCAATTGCCGAATTAAAAAACAGTATCACAAAATAATGCAAGTTACTTTTACACATCATCAATCTGCTCATTGCGAAAATGGAGTAGCTTCAAATCTTCTAAAAAACAACGGGCTGAACATCAGTGAACCGATGATTTTTGGAATTGGCTCCGGACTTTTATTTGTGTATTTGCCTTTTATAAAAGTAAATCATGCACCGGCAATCAGTTACAGAACATTGCCAGGACAAATTTTTAATAAAGTAGCAAGCCGATTAAATCTTAAAATAAAAAGACAAAAATTTTCATCTGTTGTAAATGCTAACAAAGCTTTAGAAGAAAATTTAAAAAATAATATTCCAACCGGATTACAAGTTGGTGTTTACAACCTGAGTTATTTTCCGGATGAGTACCGTTTTCATTTCAATGCACATAATTTAGTTGTTTACGGAAAAACCGAAACAGATTATTTGATCAGCGATCCCGTAATGGAAACTGTTACAACATTGACACATGCTGAATTAGATAAAGTACGTTTTGCAAAAGGAGCATTTGCCCCAAGAGGCCAGATGTATTATCCAATTCAGATTCCAAAAGAAGTTGATTTGAAAAGCGCTATTATCAAAGGAATTAAAGATACATGTCGCGTTATGCTGGCACCAATGCCAATTGTTGGTGTTCGTGGTATTAAATTTGTTTCTGGCCGAATCAGAAAATGGCCTGCAAAACATGGTGTCAGAAAAGCAAATCATTATTTGGCACAAATGGTACGCATGCAGGAAGAAATTGGCACCGGAGGCGGTGGTTTCCGATTCATTTATGCCGCTTTTTTACAAGAAGCTTCAGTTGTTTTGGGTAATGAAGAATTGAAAAATCTTTCAAAAGAAATGACTAAAATTGGCGATTCCTGGAGAGATTTTGCCGTAGAAGCTTCCAGAATTTACAAAAACAGAAGCGCTAAAGAAGACGCATATAACGTTATTGCCGATGAGCTTTTGGACATCGCAAATCGCGAAGAAATCTTTTTCAAAAAACTAAAAAAAGCAATCAGCTAACTATATTTTGAATTCCATAATAAAAATAGAATCCCTTTCGAAAAAGTACAAAGACGCAGATATGTTTTCTTTGAACAATGTTTCGCTGGCGATAAACGAAGGTCAGGTTTTTGGTTTATTAGGCCCAAATGGCGCAGGGAAAACCACTTTAATTTCAATGCTTTGCGGATTGATTAAACCCACTTCAGGACATTTTACTATTGATGATCTGGATTATTCGCATCATTCGTCCAAAATCAAAAAAATCATTGGAGTTGTTCCTCAGGAATATGCCCTTTATCCAACATTGACGGCCCGTGAAAATCTGCATTATTTTGGAAGTATGTATGGATTGAAAGGTTCAGACTTAAAAGATAAGGTAATTGACGCTTTAGATCTGTTGGGTCTCCTGAAATTTGCTGATAAACGCATAGAAACCTTTTCGGGCGGAATGAAACGAAGAGTCAATTTGATTGCCGGAATTCTGCACAAACCAAAAGTTTTGTTTTTGGATGAACCTACTGTTGGTGTAGATGTACAATCTAAAAATGCTATTTTGGATTATCTAAAAGCACTCAATCAAAACGGAACGACAATTATTTACACCTCACATCATTTAGCTGAAGCTGAAGATTTTTGCGATACGATTGCCATATTAGACCGGGGAAGAATTTATGCTCAGGGCACTCCGTCAAATTTGATTGGATCTGTCGAAGAAGCCAGAAATCTCGAAGAAGTTTTTATTTCATTAACAGGTAAAGACTTTAGAGATGCTATATAAAATTTGGATGTCAATAATAAAAGAATTTTTACTGCTTAAACGGGATTTAGGCGGTTTGATTATTCTATTCATTATGCCCTTGGTACTTGTAATCACGGTAACCATTATTCAGGACAGTACTTTTAAAACCGTTAGCGACAATAAAATCCAGATTTTATTAGTTGATAATGACAAAGGTTCTGTATCAAAAACGGTTTTTGATAATTTGCAAAAAAATAATTTGTTCACTGTTGTAACACAAATCGATAATGAACCTGTAACAGAAGAAATTGCCAGAGAAAATGTTTACAAAGGAAAGTTTAAACTGGCCATTGTAATTCCGAAAACTCTAAGCATAGACTTGCAGGCTAAAATTGATCAGAATGTACAAAACATTTTGAGCAAAATGGGTATTACAGATTCTGTTGCCAAACCGAAAACAGCAAAAGTATTACAGCAAAAAGAGGTTAAATTATATTTTGATCCCGCAGTTCAGATGAGTTTCAAAACCTCTGTCATGAATGCTATCGATAAAATGATTTCTCAGATTGAAGCAAAGTCAATTTATACGACGTTTCAAAATCAATTGGGCGAAGAAAATGCCCAATTCGAACAAAAAAGTTTTATCACCTTCAAAGAAATAATTCCAAAAGTAAATAACAAAGAAATATTACCTAATTCGGTTCAGCATAATGTTCCGGCCTGGACGCTTTTTGCGATATTTTTTATAGTGATTCCATTGTCCATCAATATTGTAAAAGAAAAATCACAAGGAACATTTGTTCGTTTACTGACCAATCCTGTTTCTAATTTAATTGTCATTATTGGAAAAACCATTACCTATTTACTAATCTGTATGATTCAGTTTTATATGATGGTTGCTGTGGCAATTTTCCTTTTTCCACATATTGGTTTGCCTTCTCTAAATGTCGAAGGTCATTTATTTTTAATGAGTGTTGTTGCTTTATTTTCTGGTTTTGGCGCCATTGGATTCGGAATTTTATTGGGAACTATTGCCAGCACACAGGAACAGTCGGCTCCATTTGGTGCGACGAGTGTAATCATTTTGGCTGCAATTGGCGGTGTTTGGGTTCCTGTTTTTGCCATGCCAAAAATTATGCAGATTATCGCCAAATCATCTCCTATGAATTGGGGATTGGAAGCTTTTTATGATGTGTTATTGCGCAACGTATCTTTCTTTGAAATCATCCCAAAAATAAGTTTGTTATTTTTATTCTTTATCATCACAACTTCCATTGCCTTATTTTATGACAAAAAGAAAAGAACAGTATAACGAAGCCACTTTCTTAACCGTTTCGCACGAAATCAGAATTCGTTTTAACGAAACTGATCCGCTTGGAATCGTTTGGCATGGCAATTATATTACCTATTTTGAAGATGGAAGAGAAGCATTTGGCCGCCAGCACGGACTTACCTATTTGGATATTGGAAATACGGGTTACACCACTCCAATTGTAAAATCAAAGTGCGAACATAAATTGTCTTTGCGTTATGGCGATGTGGTAACGATAGAAACAACTGTTGTTGATACTCCTGCTGCTAAAATGATTTATCGTTTTAAAATAATTGATGCTAAAGGAGAAACAGCCTGCACCGGTGAAACCGTTCAGGTATTTTTAGATAAAGAAGGAAATTTAATGCTGACCAATCCTCCTTTTTATGAAGAATGGAAACGAAAAGTTGGGTTATTAAAATAAACGCAAACGCTCCTTCAAGGTTTTAGAAAACTTGTAGATGTAAATTCCAGACAGACCTACAAGGTTTTGAAAACCTTGAAGGAGAACAAAAATCACAAAATGATAAAAGAAGTATATATAAACGAAACGAATTGTATCACACCTCTAGGTTTTGATGTTGAATCTAACATCGAAGCGATTTTGCGTGGCGATTCAGGAATTCAATTGCACCAGGATATTTCCTTGATGCCGAATCCGTTTTATGCTTCTATTATTTCTGATGAAAAAATAAAAAGTGCTTTTGAAAAAATCAGTACTGAAACCAAATATTCCCGTTTAGAAAAAATGATGATTTTGGCTTTAGAGCCAATTATCAAAAATTCTAAAATAGAGCTAAATTCAAAAACAGCTTTTATCCTTTCAACTACAAAAGGAAATGTTACGGCTTTACAAGATCATTCTGAAGAAAGCTTTAATAACGCACATTTAGATGTTTTAGCAAAAAATGTTGCTCATTTCTTCGGATTTAAAACGCAGCCTATTGTAGTTTCAAATGCCTGTGTTTCGGGCATTTTGGCAGTTTCGATTGCCAAAAGAATGATTCAGTCAGAGCTTTACGACAATATATTTATCATTGCCGGCGACGAAGTTTCAGAATTTGTTTTGTCTGGTTTTAATGCTTTTCAGGCCATGAGCGATTTGCCTTGTAAGCCCTATTCTAAAAACAGAACCGGAGTAAGTTTGGGGGAAGCAGTTGCGGCTGTTTTAATTTCGGCGGAAGCCGGAAATGCTAAAATAAAAGTGATTGGAGACAGTTCAATAAACGATGCAAATCATATCTCTGGCCCTTCAAGAACTGGCGAAGGTTTGTTTCGAAGTATTCAGAATGCGTTGAAAGAAGCTCAAATTGACAGCAATAAATTAGATTATATTTCAGCACACGGAACCGCAACACCGTTTAATGACGAAATGGAAGCGATTGCATTTAACCGTTTAGGGTTACAAAATGTTCCGATAAATAGTTTGAAAGGATTTTATGGTCATACATTAGGTGCTTCAGGATTATTGGAAACAGTAATTGCAATTGAATCGACAAATCAAAATATGCTTTTTGAATCGAAAGGTTTTGATGAAATTGGTGTTAGTGAACCTATCCATGTGATTGAGAGAAATGAAGCAGCAACAATTAATTATTTTTTGAAAACGGCTTCCGGATTTGGAGGGTGTAATACAGCAGTAATCTTTGAAAAAATAATGTAAATGACGAAAACACTAAACTTTATAGTACTCTTTTTTTCGATTATCACTTTTGTTGGATGCAGAAAAAACGCTGATGAAATACAAAGACAATATTTTGTTGATGACTCAAAAAATGTTGAGATTTTGTCTGTTAACTATTGTGTAGATAATTTTGGAAATGTAAGTTCCGTAGCTATTATTCCTGAAAAAACAACTTATAAAAATAAAGAGAAAATAAAAGAGGTTATAGATGATCTTAAAAACATTTATTTCTCTCCGGATAGCGAACAAAGAAATGAGTGTCATGATTATAATTTTATATTTATTAATCCAAAATATGAAAATAACAAACTCGACTCTTCAAAAATTTCCAAATGTTACGAATTAAGAAAAGGCACTTATAAATATGTAGACGGTTCTTTTCCTGAAATTACAATTATACGTAATGATGAATTTCAGATAGAAAAAAATCAAAAGCAAACCTCTAAATTCAAAATTGAGTGGCCAAATGACACAAATTATATTTTAACCTATTTAACAGGCAGTAATAAAAGGCTGGATTTTTTTATTGGCAGAAAAATCTATGTCGAAATTATCGATATTCTTAGTGACGGAAGTTATGTTTACAGAGCTACTTTGACAGATGGCTCACTTGCAACAGGAATTTTAAAAAAAAATAATTCCTGATAATACTTTTTTCAAAAATGACTCAAAACACCTACATACATTCTTATATCAAAATCGAAAACAACGAAATTGTTTTGGACGGAGAGACGATATTCAAAATTGAACCAACCGATTTTGGCGATTTCTCTAAACAAGCTTATCGTAATTTTGAAATGCAGTACCCAAAGTTTTTCAAAATGGATGCTTTGAGCAAATTGGCTTTTTTAGGTGCAGAGTTGCTTTTGAGCCCAATAACTTCTTCTGAAGCAGAAAACAATATCGCTTTGGTTTTGGCCAATAAATCATCAAGTTTAGATACGGATGTGAAATATCAGGAATCTATTTCAGACAAAAAAAACTACTTTCCCAGTCCGGCGGTTTTTGTTTATACGCTTCCAAATATTTGTCTGGGTGAAATAAGTATCCGCCATCAGCTGAAAAGTGAAAATTCTTTCTTTATATTTGAGGCCTTCAATCCTGAATTTATGTCGAATTATTCAAACATTCTTCTAAATTCAAATAAAGCAGATACGGTTCTTTGCGGATGGGTTGAATTTTTTAATGACAGTTACAAAGCTTTTCTTTGCACCATAAGCAGTAAAGAAAACACAAAATATATAAACGAAACGATCAATACTTTATACATTAAATAATCATGGAAGCATTAAAAGCAGAATTAAAAAATAAAATTATTACAACCTTAAATCTTGAAGATATAGCAATTGAAGATATTGCCGATAACGATCCTTTGTTTGGAGACGGTTTAGGTTTAGACTCAATTGACGCACTTGAATTAATCGTAATTTTAGACAAAGATTACGGAATCAAATTAGTTGACCCGAAAGAAGGAAAATCAATTTTCCAGTCAATTGAAACAATGGCGGCTTACATTAATACAAACAGAACGAAATAGATCATTAGATGTTTAGATTTTTAGATTCTTGGATATTTTATTTAAGCAATTTGGAAGTCTGACAATCTTAAAGTCCAATAATCAAACAATCTAAAATGAAAGGTGTCGCAATAACCGGAATGGGAATTATCTCTTCGATTGGAAATTCAGTCGAAGAAAATTATATTTCGCTAATCGAAAATAAAATTGGTGTTTCCCGAATTCAGAATATTCCGACCGTTCATGCCGATATTATTAAAGTTGGAGAAATTAAAAAAACCAATGATGAATTGGTAAATGAATTGCAACTTACACCTGATAATAATTTTTCAAGAACAGCAATGATTGGTGCTTATGCTGCCAAACAAGCTGTTAAAGCTGCCGGAATTACATCGATAAATGAATTTAGAACAGGTCTTATTTCGGCTACCAGTGTTGGCGGAATGGATATGACTGAAAAATATTATTACGATTATTTCAAAGATGCTGAACTTATAAAATATATTAGTTGTCACGACGGCGGCGATGTTGCAGATAAAATTGCTGAGGAATTAGGTTTAAAAGGAATGGTTACAACGATAAGTACGGCTTGCTCATCTGCAGCTAACGCGATTATGTTAGGTGCCCGGTTAATCAAAACCGGAAAACTGGATCGTGTTATTGTTGGCGGAACTGATGCTTTGGCAAAATTCACCATCAATGGTTTCAAAACTTTGATGATTCTATCTGATGATTACAACAAACCTTTTGACAATAACCGTAAAGGTTTGAATCTGGGTGAAGCGGCAGCGTATCTGGTTTTAGAATCAGATGATGTTGTACTTAAACAAAACAAAAAAGTTTTGGCTCGCGTTTCAGGTTACGGAAATGCAAACGACGCTTTTCATCAAACAGCTTCGTCAGAAAACGGCGACGGTGCTTATTTGGCAATGAAAAAAGCCTTTGAAATTTCGGGCTTAAAACCTTCTGAAATTGATTATATCAACGTTCACGGAACCGCAACGCCAAACAATGATTTATCTGAAGGAAGAGCATTACTCCGAATTTATGAAAATGAAAAAGTTCCGGATTTTAGTTCTACAAAACCATTTACGGGTCATACTTTAGCAGCGGCAGCAGCAATTGAAGCCGTTTACAGTGTTTTGGCGATTCAAAATAATGTCATTTATCCTAACTTGAATTTCGAAACTCCAATGGAGGAATTTGATCTGAAACCACAAACTATTTTAAAAAACAAAAATATCGAACACGTTTTATCAAATTCTTTTGGGTTTGGTGGAAATTGTTCAACTCTTATATTTTCTAAAAGCTAATGAAAACATATATAAATGGAATAGGTTGCATTTCGACTCAAAAAACATTTGATACTGTTTTTTTAGAAGAGGCTATACACAATAATGATGAGAATGTTCTTAAAATAGTTTCTCCGGCTTATAAAGATTTTATTTCACCGGCAGCCAGCAGAAGGATGGCAAAAGGTATAAAAAACGGAATCGTAGCTTCGGCAATTGCCATGAAAGACGCGCAAATTGAAAAAGTTGATGCTATTATAACCGGAACCGGATTAGGATGTATAGAAGATTCAGAAAAATTCCTCAAAAATATCCTGGATAATAATGAAGAATTTTTAACTCCAACTTCATTTATTCAGTCAACACATAACACTGTTGGCGCTCAAATCGCTTTATTACAACAATGTAAAGGTTATAATTTTACCTACGTAAACGGAGCCGTTTCGTTTGAATCTGCCCTTTTAGATGCTAAAATGCAAATCGAAGAACAAGAAGCACAATCTGTTTTAGTTGGTGGTATCGATGAGAATGGTGAGTATACAACAGCACTTTTTAAATTATACGGGCGTATCAAACAAGATAATCAACAACCTTATAATCTTTTAGAATCCAAGACAAGCGGGTCAGTTTACGGAGAAGGTGCCAGCTTTTTTGTATTGGAAAATGAACGAAAAGATAACACTTATGCAGAAGTTCTTGATATTGCCATTATAAATACATTGGAAGAAAACGAAGTTGAAAGTGAAATTACTTCTTTTTTAAAGTCAAATCAGTTGGAAATTTCTGATATTGATGCTTTAGTTTTAGGTTTTGATGGAAATATCGATTTTGAAATTTATTATAAAAATCTTGCCGAAAATGCTTTTGCACAAACACCTGTTTTATACTATAAACATTTAAGCGGCGAATACGATACGGCTTCGGCTTTTGCATTATGGATGGCCTCAAAAATTATAAAAACACAGGAAATTCCAGAAATTATAAAAGCCAATTCAGTTGAAAAACCTGCTTATAATACTATTTTGTTATACAATCAATTAAACGGAAAAAATCATAGTTTTACGTTAATCTCAAAATGATAACGCATAAAAACATCTCACTATTTTTTATTTTTTTATTGCTTTTATTGCTTCTTCTGAACCTTTATACAGCAATTAATTTTTGGTGGTTTGCTATTATTGTTTCTATTTGGTTTGTATTTAATCTTGTCGGTTCATCTCTAATATCGTCAAACTATCATGTAAAAGCTTTTTGCAGGAATGCTTTAGAAAAGGAGAAAAAAATTGCCCTTACATTTGATGACGGACCTGGCATTTATACTTTAGAAATTCTTGATCTTCTTAAAAAATATAATGTAAAAGCGACATTTTTTTGCATCGGAAAAAACATTGAAATATATCCTGAAATTGTAAAACAAATTATAGACGAAGGTCATTTGATTGGAAATCATTCCTACGGACATTCTCCTTTTTTTGATTTTTATAATGCGAAAAAAATTATCGGAGAAATTCAAAAAACAGATATACTTTTAGAAAAATTAACTTCAAAAAAAATTAACTTTTTTCGGCCACCCTACGGAGTTACCACCCCATCGATTCGGAGGGCTTTAAAAATAACCGGCCACAAAGTTATTGGCTGGAATATCCGGTCACTTGATGGTGGTACAAAAAATAAAAAATTAATTTTCAACCGAATAATAAAACGGGTTTCTCCCGGCGGAATTGTACTTTTGCACGATACGGCTTCACACTCTGTTTTGGTATTGGAACAGTTTTTGCAATTTTTACAACAAAATAATTACAAAGTGATTTCGACCGAAGAACTTTTGAATCTTAAACCATATGAAGACTAAACTATTTTTACTTACTCTATTTTTCAGCATTTGTCAAACAGCTTTGATAGCTCAGGAACAAAAAATGACTGTTGCAGAAATAGCTTCATTTAAAGAAGATGTAAATGTTGTATCAAAGAAAATAAAAACCCTTAGTACTGATTTTATGCAGTACAAGCATTTGGACTTTTTATCTAAAGATATTGAAACATCCGGAAAAATGATTTTTAAAGAGCCAAATCTGCTTCAATGGCAATATAAAAAACCATACAATTACAGTATCGTTTTCAAAAACGGGAAAATCCTGATTAATGATGAAGGAAAGAAAAGTGCAGTTGATATTGGAAACAGCAAAATCTTTGGCCGCATCAATAAATTAATTGTGGGCAGTGTAAGTGGCAATATGTTTGATGACAAAGAATTTACGATTTCATACTTTAAACTGAAAGGACAAAATCTGGCTAAATTTATTCCAAAAGATGCGACACTAAAAAAATACATCAAACAAATCGAACTTACTTTTGATAAAGAAGAGGCTACCGTTGTGCAAGTAAAACTATTGGAGTCATCAGATGATTATACCAGAATTGTACTTAAAAATAAAGTGATCAATGCAAAAATCGACGATTCAGTATTTACTAATTAACAGCTTTTTGATGCTGGCCCTATTTTCTTGTAGCCCGTTCACAAAAAGTTATACACCAAAAAAATTAGACAGAACATCTTACGAGGTTCCTTATTTTTCAGATTCAAAAACAGATTATGTATATAAAACCAATATTACAGTTTATGGAAATGAATTGTCTGGAATTTTCATCGCCAAAAAAATAAATGATACAACACACCGGATTGTTTTTACGACAGAGTTTGGTAACAAATTGTTTGATTTTGAAATTTCCGAAACAACTTTTAAAATTAATTCGATTGTATCAGAATTAGACCGGAAAATTTTAATTAATACTCTAAAAGAAGATTTCCGTCTATTATTAAAAAAAGAATATTTAATTCAGGAACAATTTGAAAATGATTTTTTTAACATTTATAAATCTGCAGATAAAAACCGTGATAATTACCTGTTTCTGACCAAGAAAGACCAAAAGTTAGAAAAAGTGATTCACTCATCTAAAACAAAAGAAAAATTTACTGTTCTTTTTAATTCAGAAAACAATATTTTTGCTGAAAAAATTCAGATTATTCATCAAAATATAAAGCTAAAAATCGAGTTAAATTATTTTAAATCAGAAAATTAAAATCATTAATAAACTTTAAATCAATTAAAATGAGAAAATCAATCCTAATTGCATTTGTTTTATTTATAGGTATAACAGCACAAGCACAGATAAAAGTAAGTCCGGGAATAAGAGGGGGTGTAAACTTTTCTACATTAACCAATATTGACGACAATAGTACCAAAACAGATTTTTATCTTGGTGGATTAGTAAACATCAAATTCAATAAGTATTTTTCATTGCAGCCCGAATTATCGTATTCAAGACAAGGCGATAAAGTAGAATATTTTGATAATGGCAGTTATAGAGATATAAATTATGAGTTAAATTATATAACAGTTGGAGCCGTTGCTAAGTTTAACTTTAACGGAAGCGGATTTCACGTATTAGCAGGGCCATCTTTAGACTTCAAAATTGATGATAATTACATCAATTCTAATCCTGAAGGTTTTGACCTGGCACTAGTTGGAGGCGTTGGGTATACGTTACCAAACGGATTAACATTTGAAGCAAGAATTAAACAAGGTTTTATTGATATTTACGGTTATGATGGTGTTTATGATGATAATAATAACGGAAATTATGATGAAGTTATTTTAAATCAGGTACTGCAGATTGGTATTAGTTATACATTTAAAGGAAGATAAGAAATATGAAAAAATTAATTGCCATCGTTTTTATTTTATTCATAAACTCAATAAATGCCCAGGTAACATTTAAACCAGGTCTAAGAGCCGGAGCTGCTTTTTCAACGTTTTCAAATACACGTTCATCCTATAAAAGTGATTTTTATATTGGAGGGTTTGGCGAAATTAAATTAACGAGGATTTATGCTTTACAGCCTGAAATTACATATAGCAGACAGGGTTCTAATAACGTTAAAACTTTTGTTGGTTATACTAATGATGGCGAAGAAATTGTGGAATCAAAAAATTTAAACATTGATTATGTTTCGATTGCGATGATCAATAAATTCACTTTTAATGGCTTTCAGGTTCAGGCTGGTCCAACTCTGGATTTTAGAACAAGAGATAATTTACGCTATGAAAAGTCTGATGCTGATTTAGCTCTCGTTGTTGGTTTTGGTTATAAAGTGCCTTTGACAGGATTAACTATTGAAGCTCGTATCAAAAAAGGTTTAATTGATGTTATAGACAGTGATTATTACAGCAGCAATAATAACAGCGATTATTTGTTTGGAGATTATAATACAAATGTGAGTTTTCAATTGGGTGTTTCGTATGCCTTTGGTAAATAAAAAAATATGGTTTTAAAAAATTTTTACAAAATACTTTCAGAAGAAAAAACAGGAGATTCTAAGTACAATTTTACGATTTTGGTCAACGAAAAACATGAAGTTTTCAAAGGCCATTTTCCTGGAAATCCAATTATGCCCGGCGTTTGCATGATTCAGATTATTAAAGAACTTACTGAAACCATTACAAAAGCCAATTTGGTGATTCAAACACTTGCTAATGTAAAGTTCATGGCACTTATTAATCCTCAAATGACTCCCGAATTGCGTTTAGAACTTGATATTGTAACTACCGAAGATGATTTGGTAAAAGTAAAAAACACTACTTATTTTAACGACACCGTTGCTTTGAAACTAAGCAACGTGTATAAAAAAATGTAATTATGAAACTACTGCTAACATTTATACTATGGTTCAATTTTGCAGGAAACCCTGATTTGGCTTCCATTCGCAAAATGTATACTGACGTTTCGAAATCAGAAACCAATGCTAAAGAATTTTTAGACAAACTTGCCGGCATATCTGGCAATGATGACAAAATTTTGGTGGCTTACAAAGCCGCTTCTATTTTGCTGGATTCTAAATTTGAAAAAAAATTAGGCGCAAAAATGGAACGCTTTAAAGAAGGTGCAAAACTTCTTGAATCTACTGTAAAAATTGACCCCAACAATATCGAAATCAGAATGATCCGATTGAGCATTCAGGAAAATGTACCTGCTATTACGGGTTATAAAAAAAATATTAAAGAAGATAAAAAATTCATAACTGACCATTATGATGAGCAAAATAACTCTTTAAAAGAATATCTTAAAAACTTTATATTACAATCTAAAAGTTTCTCTGAAAAAGAGAGGCAATTTTTGAAGTAGGCAAAGAAAATACAATCAATGAAACCTATTTTATTACAGCAGGAGCTACTAAGTTTAACGCATTTTTGTGTAATTGTACCAACATACAACAATCACAAAACGTTAAAAAAAGTGCTGGATTCCGTTTTAGATTACACTACAAATATCATAATTGTTAATGACGGTTCGACTGATGAAACGAGTGAAATTTTAAAATCATATTCTCATCTGATTCAAATTCATCATCCTAAAAACTTAGGAAAAGGAAGGGCTTTGAGAAACGGTTTTCGAAAAGCGATTGAAACAGGTTTTGAATATGCCATTACAATTGATTCTGATGGGCAGCATTTTGCTTCTGACATCCCAAATTTTATTGCTGAAATTCAAGAAACACCTGATTCTTTATTGATTGGCAGCAGGAATATGACGCAGGAAAATGTACCTAAGAAAAGTAGTTTTGGTAATAAATTTTCAAATTTCTGGTTTTGGTTTGAAACCGGGATTAAACTTGATGATACGCAATCAGGTTTCAGATTGTATCCGTTAAAATTAATTCCAAAACAATATTACACCAATAAATTCGAATTTGAAATTGAAGTCATTGTTCGTTCTGCGTGGAAAGGTATTTTGGTAAAAAATATTCCAATTGAGATTTTATATGATCCTGCCGAACGTGTTTCACATTTTCGCCCTTTTAAAGATTTTACCAGAATCAGTATTCTAAATACTGTTCTGGTTTTAAATGCGCTTTTGTATATCAAGCCCAGAGACTTTTTTCGGAAAGCAAAAAAAAAAGGTTTTAAAAGGTTTTTTCTTGAAGACATTTTAGAGAGCAATGATTCTAATTTCAAAAAATCTGCTGCAATTGCATTAGGTATTTTTATCGGCATGTCTCCATTTTGGGGATTTCAAACCGTATTACTTTTTACTTTTGCTGCTTTACTGAGGCTCAATAAAGTCATCGCTTATCTGTCTTCAAATGTTAGTTTTCCTCCTTTTATTCCATTTATTATTTACGGGTCTTTAAAAATGGGAAGTTATTTTGTACCCAATGAAACATCTTTAGTTTTAGACAGTTCACTTACGCTTGACGATATTCAGCAAAATGCAACTCAATATATCGTTGGAAGTCTTATTTTAGCAACTGTTTCTTCGCTAACTGTAGGTCTTTTGAGTTATTTACTTTTAACCTTTTTTAGTTCAACTAAAAACAAAAAATAAACATGCATCACTATTTTTACGCCATTCATTTATTTGTTAACCGAAGAAAATCCCTGTCGGTTTTATTGGCTTTTTTGATGCTTTTTGTCTTTGGCTTTTTTGCTTCTCAAATTAAATTTGAAGAAGATATTACCAAACTTATTCCAACGAACGAGAAATCTGATGTTACGGCAAAAGTACTTAAGCAGCTTAATTTTGCTGATAAGATTACAGTTATTTTCAAGTTAGAAAAAAACGGGACCAGTGAAGATTTAAAAGAAATGGCAACCGTTTTTTCAGATAGTGTTTCTAAATCATGTAAGCCATACATAACGGGTATTCAGGGAAAGGTTGACGAAGAAAACATTCAGGAAACAATTGATTTTGTTTACAACAATCTCCCTCTTTTTCTTGAAAGTAAAGATTATGCCGCTATTCAAAACAAACTCGATAAAGATAGTATTGCAGGAACCGTTCAGGGAAATTATAAATCGATTATCTCTCCTTCGGGATTTGTTACCAAAGATTTTATTTTGCAGGATCCGCTTGGGATTTCTTTTATGGCGCTAAAGAAATTGCAACAGCTAAATGTTGGTGATGACTTTACACTTGATAATGGCTTTGTGATGACCAAAGACAAAAAGAAGTTACTTCTTTTTATTACATCAAATCTGCCATCAAGCGAAACTGAAAAAAATACGGTTTTTGCTGCAAAGCTAAAATCAATTCAGGATAATCTAAATCAGAAATTCAGGACAAAAACTTCAATTAGTTACTTTGGTTCAGCTTTGATAGCAGTTGCCAATGCCAATCAAATTAAAAGCGATATTATCTTAACGACAACAATCGCGATGATAACTTTGATGTTGATCCTGATTTTATTTTACAGAAAAATATTAATCCCATTAATCATTTTTCTTCCAACCGTTTTTGGGGCTCTGTTTGCCATTGCTTTTTTATTTTTTGTAAAAGAACAAATTTCCGCTATTTCACTAGGAATTGGTTCTGTTCTATTAGGAATCACGATTGATTATTCCATACATATCCTTACACATTACAAACACAACAGTGATGTAAAAACGTTATACAAAGACATTACTATGCCTTTGATTATGAGTAGTTCAACCACGGCTGTTGCATTTTTATGTTTGCTGTTTGTGAAATCGGAGGCGCTTAATGACTTAGGAATTTTTGCTGCTGTAATTGTTATGGCTTCTGCATTTTTCTCCCTCTTGATTGTTCCGCATTTATACAAACCGAAAGAAAACAATCTTGAACACAAGAAAAATGTAATCGACAAGCTGGCACATTTTTCATTTCATAATAATAAATTCCTAATTGGATTTTGTGTTCTGATTACGATTATCTGCTGTTTTACTTATAACGATGTTGGTTTTAACAATGATTTATCACAATTGAATTTTGTGCCTAAAGAAATAAAAGCCTCCGAAAAAGATCTTGAAGAGAGCACCAGTTTAACTTCAAAAACGATATATGTTGCATCATACGGAAAAAGTATGGAGGAAGTTTTGCAAAACAACACCCGCCTTTTTTCAGATTTATCTGCAGCAAAACAACAGCATAAAATATTAAATTTCAGTTCGGTTGGCGGTATTATGCTTTCGCAAAAAGAACAACAAGATAAAATTAATAAATGGAATTCTTTTTGGGATGCCAATAAAAAACAACTTTTAAAATCTAATTTAATTTCTGAAGGTTCAAAATTAGGTTTTAAACCTACAACATATACTCTGTTTTTTGACCATTTAGATTTTAATTTCAAACCTATTTCAGCAGCAGATTATCTAAAAATTCAAGCGCTGCAACTACATGAATTTGTAACCGAAAAGAATGGTTTTTTTACGATTTCAACTTTAGTAAAAGTTGCTCCAAAACAACGTGACGCATTTGTAAAATTGGCTGAAACGAAACAAAATCTGATTGCCATAGATCGTCAGCAAATGAATGAAACGTTTTTCAGTACTTTAAAAACCGATTTCAATTCGCTTGTAAATTATTCATTTATTGCCGTAATTCTGATTTTGTTTTTCTTTTTCCGAAGAATCGAATTGGTTATTGTAAGCTGCATTCCTATTGCCTTAACCGGAATTGTAACTGCCGGTATCATGGGTATTTTTAATATTCATATGAATATTTTCAGCATGATTGTCTGTACACTTATTTTTGGTCACGGGGTCGATTTTAGTATTTTCATGACGAGTGCACTCCAAAAAGAATATACAACCGGGAAAAATGAAGTTGCAATTTACAGAACCTCAATAATCTTGGCAGTAATTACTACCATTTTAGGAATTGGTGCCATGATTTTTGCAGAGCATCCGGCATTAAAATCTATTTCGTCAGTTTCATTAATAGGTGTTTTTGCCGCACTCATCATTACCTTTATCTTCTATCCGATTCTGTTTAAATTATTCATTTCGAACCGCCCAAAAAATGGCAATGCTCCATTTCAATTAAGAACCTTCATTCACGGTATAATCTCTTTTTTCTATTATGGATTTGGTGGTGTTTTAATGTCTTTTTTCAGCTTAGTCATTATGCCGATTCTTCCCCTTAATGAAAAAACTAAAATGAAAGGGTTTCGATATGCGATTTCAAAATTTATGAAATCGGTATTATATTCAAATCCGTTTCTTCATAAAAAAGTCATTAATCCCTTTAATGAGAACTTTGAAAAACCGGCTATTATAATTGCAAATCATTCTTCATTTCTAGACATTTTAATATGCGGAATGCTAAGCCCAAACATTATTTTTTTAGTAAATGACTGGGTTTACAACTCCCCTATTTTTGGCGCTACGGTTAGAAAAGCAGGATTTTATCCTGTTTCAGAAGGTCTTGAAGGCGGGGTTGAACATTTACGTCAAAAAATAAACGAAGGATATTCATTAATGATTTTTCCGGAAGGAACCCGTTCAGAAAGTAATGAGATTAAACGCTTTCATAAAGGTGCTTTTTATCTTGCTGAGCAGTTTAATTTAGACATTCTTCCTTTGGTTATTCACGGTGCATCTGAAGCAATTCCAAAAGGTGATTTTGTAATTCATGACACCAATCTTACTGTTTCTGTTTTGGAAAGAATTGCACCTGATAATCTTTCGTACGGAAAAAATTATACGGAAAGAACCAAACAATTGAGTTCGTTTTTTAAAATCGAATTTCAAAAAGTCCGTGAAGAATTAGAAGGTCCGGAATATTTCAAAAAAATGCTTATAAACAGTTATGATTACAAAGAAGCAGAAATTATAAATAGTATAAAAAGCAATTTAAAAACACACCTGGAAATCTATTACCATTTAAACAAGCATATTTCGGCTAAAGCGAAAATATTACATTTGTCTAATGATTATGGGCAATTAGATGTATTATTGGCTTTACAGCAACCCCAACGAAAAATATATTCTTATAATTCAGATGAAGAAAAAACATCTGTTGCAAAAAACAATTATTTCGTTACAAAAAGAAAAATTTATTATCAGGAAAATCTGGAAACAGCTATTCAAAACCAATATGATGTTATTTTGATTTCGGAAGAAAATTACAATAACGATATTGAAAAAATTGTTTATACCTCTTGCAATATAATCTTAGTGAATTGTCAAAGTTTAAAAACTACTTTGATTAACTTAGGTTTTGAATGTGTTTTAGAAGAAAATTCAATAGTCATATTAAAGAAAAATTAGGATGAAAAAGCATTATGACGTTGTAATTGTAGGCAGTGGTTTGGGCGGATTAGTATCTTCTATTATTTTAGCAAAGGAAGGCTATAGTGTATGTGTACTCGAAAAAAATAATCAATACGGGGGAAATCTTCAGACTTTTGTACGTGATAAAACCATTTTTGATACCGGAATTCATTATATCGGAGGATTAAGCGAAGGACAAAATTTGTACAAATACTTTAAGTATATTGGCATTATCGATCATTTAAATTTAAAAAAAATGGACGAAGATGCTTTTGATGTTATTTCGTTTGAAGATGAAAACAAAGAATATCCGCATGCTCAGGGCTATGAGAATTTTGTTGATCAATTGGTAAAACATTTCCCTGAAGAAAAAAAAGCTATTACCAATTATTGCGAAAAAGTGAGATCAACTTGTGATTCTTTTCCACTGTACAACTTACAATGGGAAGGAAAATATGATAGTGAAATCCTGACATTAAATGCCAAAGAAACTATTGATCAGTTTACTCAAAATGAAAAGCTAAAAGCTGTTTTAGCAGGATCAAATTTTTTATATGCCGGAATTGCTGATAAATCGCCTTTTTATGTACATGCTCTTTCTGTAAATTCTTATATACAAAGTTCATGGCGATGTATAAACGGAGGAAGCCAAATCACAAAACAGCTTTTAAAGCAACTTAAAAAACATGGCGGCGAATTTTATAAATACAAGGAAGTTACTAATTTTAGTGTAGAAGACAACAAAGTGACCTCTGCCAAAATGAAAGACGGAACTGAGGTTTCCGGAACCTATTTTATATCGAACATTGAACCTAAAACTACCTTGAAAATGGTAGGGGAAGAAAATTTCAGAAAATCTTTTTATAGCAGGATCCAGAGTCTTGAAGGTGTAATTTCTGCTTTTAGCCTCTATATTGTTTTTAAACCCGGAACTTTTAAGTATATCAATCATAATTTTTATCATTTTAAGAATAGTACAGAAGTCTGGACTGCTCACGAGTATGATGACGATTCGTGGCCAAAAGCATATATGGCTTCTATGAATGCATCAAAAAAAGAAGAAGAATATGCAGACGGCATGACTTTTATCACATACATGAAATATGATGATTTATTACCGTGGGTAAATACTTTTAATACTACTGCAGAAAAAAATGATCGTGGCGAAAGCTATGAAGAATTTAAATCCAGAAAAGCAGCCCGTTTTTTAGAAGAAATTGAAATAAAATTTCCAGGGATTAAAGATTGCATCAAATCTGTACATACCTCTACTCCGCTATCCTATCGTGATTATATAGGCGGGCATAATGGCAATATGTATGGTTATGTAAAAGATTCTAACAATCCGATGAAAACGTTTATAGCTCCAAAAACCAAATTAGATAATTTATATTTAACCGGTCAGGGAATTAACATGCATGGTGTTCTGGGCGTTACTATTGGAGCAGTTGTCACCTGCTCTGAAATTGTTGGAAAAGAATATCTGGTCAACAAAATTAATCAGGAATCTGAATAGAGATATGAAAAACCGAATTTACATCTATTTTCTTGTCGGTTTTTTAATGCTGCTTGTTGCATGCGGAACATCCAAGTCTATGCACCATCGGCCGGATATTACCAATTATAATACTGAAAAACCCTCTGTAATAAAACAATCAGATTCCGTTTTTATTTCTGGAAAAAATTCTTTTTCAAAAAACAAACAAGGCCTTTGGGAATTATATGTAGAAGGTGATCCGTTGGAAATTGGCCTGACAACCGGAGCCTTATCCGATTCACTGCTAAAAAAACAGCAACAGATTTTTTTTTCCAGAATTGAAGATATCATTCCTTCAAAATTTCAACAAGCTTTACTTCGAAGTTTTTTAAAATGGTACAACAGAAAATTATATCAAAATGTACCAAATGAATATCAAACAGAAATTTACGGAGTTTCACAATACACTTCTCATAATTTTGATAACATCGCCAATCAATACCAGCTTAGTTTGTACCTTCATGCTGCACATGATATTGGTCACGCTTTACAGGATTTGGCTTTGGTAGGCTGCTCTTCTTTTGCCGCCTGGGGCGAAAAATCTGAAGATGGTAATTTAATTCTGGGGCGTAATTTTGATTTTTATGTAAATGAGGCTTTTGCCGAAAATAAAATAGTAGCTTTTATAAATCCAAAAGAAGGACATCCCTTTATGATGGTAACCTGGCCCGGAATGGTTGGTGCTGTTTCCGGAATGAATAAAGAAGGTTTGACGATAACCATAAATGCCGGAAAATCTGAAATTCCATTGACTGCCAAGACACCTATTTCGATTCTGACACGTGAGATTTTACAATATGCTAAAAATATTGATGAAGCGATTGCTATTGCAAAAAAAAGAAAAGTATTTGTATCTGAGTCAATTATGATTGGAAGTGCTCAGGATAACAAAGCTATTTTGATTGAGGTTTCACCTGAAAAATTAGGTGTTTTCGATGTTCCGAACAGCAGTCAATTGATTTGTTCAAATCATTTTCAGAGTGAAACTTATAAAAATGACAAACGAAATGAATCGCAAATTATCAATAGCCATTCAAAATATCGCTTTGAAAGAATGCAGGAATTGTTTGTTGCGAATCCAAGAATTAATCCAAAAGTTGCTTCAGAAATTTTACGAAACAAAGAAGGTTTGCAAAACATAGCATTGGGTTATGGTAATGAAAAAGCACTGAATCAATTGATGGCACATCACGGAGTTATTTTTAAGCCGAAAGAAAAATTAGTCTGGGTTTCTTCAAATCCTTATCAGTTAGGCGAATTTGTGTGTTATAATTTAGATTCCGTTTTTAAAAACCCAAAATCGGGCTCTATTATTTCATTTCAAGAAAAAAACCTGAATATTGCCAAAGATCCATTTTTGGGAACTAACGCATTTAAGAACTATAAAAAATTCAGAATCGAAGATCAGAAAATGGATTCCTATTTAAAAAATAAAACGGAAGTTCCGTTAGATTTTATTCAGGATTATCAATCTTTAAACCCTGATTATTGGGTTGTATATTATAAAGCAGGGTTGTATTTTTACCAAAAAAAGAACTTTCTGTTTGCTCAGGAAAACTTTAAAAAAGCATTAACCAAAGAAATCACAACTGTTCCTGATAAAGAAGCAATTGAAAAATATTTAAAAAAAATCAAAAGAAAATTACAATGATTCCAGCAATAGAAAAAAATTCTTTAGAAGAAATTAAAATTTTTCAAGAGCAAAAATTAGCAGAGCTTTTAACTTATATTAGTCAAAATTCTCCTTTCTACAAAAGGCTTTTTGCCGCACAAAATATTGATATTTCGAAAATTAAAACTCTTGAAGATTTACACTATTTACCAGTAACTACAAAAGAAGATTTACAACAATACAACGATGATTTTGTATGTGTCCCACAGCATAAAATTATTGACTATTCTTCGACTTCAGGAACTTTGGGCGATCCTGTAACTTTTGGTTTAACTGATTCTGATCTGGACCGACTGGCCTATAATGAAGCTATTTCATTTGCCTGTGCCGGAATTGCAGAAGGTGATGTCGTACAATTAATGACTACAATCGACCGCAAATTTATGGCTGGGCTGGCTTATTTTTTAGGATTACGAAAACTAAAAGTGGGCGTTATTCGGGTAGGCGCAGGAATCCCGGAATTACAATGGGATTCAATTTTAAAATATAAACCTTCTTACTTAATAACGGTTCCTTCTTTTTTATTAAAGTTAGTTGAATATGCTGAAATTCATGGAATCGATTATCATAATTCGAGTATAAAAGGTGCAATCTGCATAGGAGAACCTCTAAGAAACCAAGATTTTTCGATGAATATTTTATCTAAAAAAATCACTGAAAAATGGAATATAAAGTTGTTTTCGACTTATGCTTCTACCGAAATGAGTACTGCTTTTACAGAATGTGAACATGGTCTGGGCGGTCATCATCATCCTGAATTGATTATTATTGAAGTTTTAGATGAAAATAATAATCCTGTAAAAAATGGCGAAATTGGCGAATTAACTTTTACAACTTTGGGTATAGAAGCGATGCCTTTGCTTCGATTTAAAACCGGAGATATTGTACAATTACATAGTGATGCTTGTACATGCGGAAGAAATACGGTACGTGTTGGCCCGGTTGTTGGGCGCAAAAAACAAATGATAAAATACAAAGGCACAACGCTTTATCCTCCTGCAATGAATGATGTTTTAAGCGATTTTGACAATATAGAAAATCATATTATTGAAATTTCAACAAACGATTTAGGTACTGATGAGATTGTGATAAAAATTGCAGTAAAAAATCAAACACCTGAATTTTTACAGGAAATTAAAGATCACTTCAGAGCTAAATTAAGAGTAACTCCAAAAATTGAATTCGCTTCAAAAGAAACTTTAAATCCTTTAGTTTTTAATCCGATGAGCCGAAAACCAATTCGCTTTTTTGATTACCGATAGTTTTAGGTACAAAGTTACAAAGGCTCAGAGAAACAAAGGTTTAGATTCTGAATGTAAAACCTTTGAGCCTTTGTAAATCTGAACCTTTAACCTCAATTTGGCACAAATTGAACTAAATGTTGTAATTTTGCAAAAAATATTGAAGATGGTCAAGATTGGCAACATAGAATTACCCGAATTTCCTTTATTACTCGCACCAATGGAAGATGTTAGTGATCCGCCGTTTCGCAGATTATGCAAAACGCACGGAGCTGACATGATGTATTCTGAATTTATTTCATCAGAAGGATTAATTCGTGATGCTATCAAAAGTCGGATGAAGCTCGATATTTTTGATTACGAACGTCCCGTGGGAATTCAGATTTTTGGCGGTGATGAAGAAGCAATGGCGCTTTCGTCTAAAATTGTTTCTACCGTAAAACCGGATTTAGTCGATATTAACTTTGGATGTCCGGTAAAAAAAGTAGTCTGCAAAGGTGCCGGAGCCGGTGTTTTGAAAGATGTCGATTTGATGGTTCGTTTGACAAAAGCCGTGATCAGAAGTACTGATTTGCCTGTAACCGTAAAAACACGTTTAGGCTGGGATGAAAGTTCGATTAATATTGACGAAGTTGCCGAAAGATTGCAGGATATTGGTGTTCAGGCTTTAACCATTCATGCCAGGACACGTGCCCAGATGTACAAAGGCCACGCCGACTGGTCGCATATTGCACGTGTAAAAAACAACCCAAGAATTACAATGCCTATTTTTGGAAACGGCGATATCGACAGTCCTGAAAAAGCATTACAATATAAAAACGAATACGGTATTGACGGCATCATGATAGGTCGCGCAGCGATTGGCTATCCGTGGATTTTTAATGAAATCAAACATTTCTTTAAAACAGGCGAGCACTTGCCTGCTCCAACGGTTATTGATCGGGTTGAAGCTGCCAGAAATCATTTGCAATGGTCAATGGACTGGAAGGGAGAACGTCTTGGAATTGTAGAGATGCGTCGTCATTATACGAATTATTTTAAAGGAATCCATTCCTTTAAAGAATACAAACAAAAATTAGTTACGACTGATGAACCTGAAAATTTATTCGAAATTATGAAAGAAATTGAACAGGTTTATGCAGGATATGAATTTGTTTAAAAGCGTAAAAAAGACCTTCGCAACTGAAGGTCTTATATTTTATTTATCATCATAATGAAATCGACATTGTAATATAATACACTTTTGATCAATTCCTTTGGTTCCCGAAACTTTATAAACCAACCGATGCTCTCCATTAATTCTTCTGGACCAAAAACTTTTTAAATCGTGTCTTAAAGGCTCTGGCTTTCCAATTCCTTTAAAAGGATTCTCTCGAACTGATTTAATTAATTCCTTTATTTTTAAAACTGTATCATTATCGTTTTCAATCCAATATTCAAAATCTTCCCATCCATTTTTTGTAAAACAAATATCCATATAAGATCATTATAATTCATCTAAGTTATAAGAAGTCAATTTTCCATTTTCTATTTGTTCAATAGATTCAGATAGTCGTTTTCTGTTTGCCTTAGTTGATAGTAAATGTTGTGTTTCTAATATTGAATTATACTCTTTCATCGAAATTATTACAACCGCATCTTCTTCAGAATTTCTTGGAACTACGATTATTTCTGAGGATTCTGATACTTCATCAAAATAATTTTTGATATTTTTTCTTAATGTTGAGATAGTAATTGCCTTCATAATTAAGTACTTTATATTGTACATTCAAATGTACAATATTTTACATTTGAAAACTCTATTTTCAGAATATTTAACTTTAAATATAAAAGACCTTCTTAGCTGAAGGTCTTTTATATTTTTTATACTTGTACTCGTTTCCACTTTCCTCTTTTATAGAAAAAGATTCCGGCTAAAGTAATCGCAGTTTCTGCAACCGGAATGGCAATAAAAACTCCAGTTGGTCCCATATTAAAATGTTTTGCCAATACATAAGCAAGCGGAATCTGAAACAGCCAAAACCCAAAGAAATTGATTCCGGTTGGTGTCCAGGTATCACCTGCTCCATTAAAAGTATTAATCAAAACCATCCCGATTCCGTAAAAAATAAATCCGATGCTCATCGTACGCAAGGCTTCAGCAGCAATTGTTTTGACCATTTCATCATTCGTAAAAAAAGAGATAATATAGTTGCCAAAAACTAATGTAATAATCATAATCGAAGCCATGAAAATCACGTTGTATTTTGCTGTTGTAAAAACCGATTTTTCAGCACGTTCGATTTGTTTGGCTCCTAAATTCTGTCCGACTAAAGTTGCCGCTGCATTACTCAATCCCCAGGCAGGCAGGATAAAAAACATCATAATCCGAAGTGCGGTCTGATAACCTGCCGACCCATGATCTCCTCCGGTTGTAGCTACCAATTTTGCCAGGAAAATCCAACTGCAGGATGCGATTACAAATTGTAAAATTCCCGGAGCTGCAATTTTTACCAAAGCTTTTATTTGTGTAAAATCCGGAGCGAAGTATGAAATTTTGATTTTTAAAATTCCGTTCCCTGAAAATAAATGATATAATTGATATATTACTCCAATACTTCTTCCGATGGTAGTCGCCAAAGCTGCACCAATTAATCCAAAAGCCGGAATTGGTCCTAAACCGTTAATTAAAATCGGGCATAAAATAATATTGCAAATATTAGCAATCCAAAGACTTTTCATTGCGATTGCAGCATTTCCTGCACCGCGAAATATTCCGTTTATTAAAAACAAAAGCATAATGCATAAACTGGAACCAATCATGATTTGGGTAAACCTGAAACCGTGTTCTGCAGATTCTAATGACGATCCCATAAGTACTAGAATGTCTTTCGCATACATAATTCCGAAAATGCTCAATACACTATTAACGGCAAAAGCAATAATAATGGCCTGCATTCCGGCTTTTGCTGCAGCGACCGGATCTTTCTCTCCAATTCGTCTGGCCACAACTGCTGTCCCTGCCATGCTCATTCCAATGGCAAGAGAATATATAATTGTCAAAACTGATTCGGTTAAACCAACAGTCTGAATCGCAAAACTACTGTGTTCCAAATGCCCTACGAAATACAAATCGACCAATGCAAAAACGGATTCCATCATCATTTCCAAAACCATTGGAATGGCTAACAGAATTACTGCTTTTTTGATGCTTCCGGATGTATAATCAAATGATTCGTCTCCTTTCAGCGCTTGTTTTAATGTGGTAAAAATTTTAGAAAATAGATTTTTCTTTATAACTGTTTCTGTCATGATATTTTAGGATAAATGATAAAATTGGTCCAGATGTATTAATCTGAACTGAAAAAAGTAAAAGCGTAAGTATCCTAAATTATTCTAAAAATAAAATTAGGATTAGGCAGAAACAATCATATGCTGTAGAATTTTTAAGGCAGTAAATATAAGTAATATTTTTGATGAAGAAATACTAATCTAACAGCTTTTTACTCACACGGCTACTGGCAATTAAAGAAGCTACAAAACCAAGAGTAACAATGGTTCCCATTACAATTAGTACATTTTCAAAAGAAAAAACAACGGGATAGGCCAAAGTTGGCGTAATCATAATCAATTCATATTGCTGCTGCAGCAGTACTAAAATCATACCTAAAAAAAGACCAATTATCCCTCCAAAAACACTTAACAAAGTTCCCTGAAGCAAAAATATTTTTCGAAGATAATTGATTTCGGTACCTAAATTAAAAAGGGTTTTTAAGTTTCCTTTCTTTTCTAAAATCATCATAATTAATGCCCCTACCAAATTAAAAAGTGCTACAATTATGACCAGCGTAAAAATCAGGTAGACAACAATATTTTCTGTGTTGAGCATTTTGTATAAGGACTCATTAAGCTGGGCTCTGTTTTTTAGCGTAATTTTATTTTTGAAAATGGTCTGGAGTTGAGAGCGTATTGCTTTCTCATCAGCATTTAATTTCAATTTGAATTCGATACCGGAAATCTGATTCGGTTTATACATTAATAATTCCTGCGTCAAGCCTAAATCTGCAAAAATATATTTAGAATCCAGTTCTTCACTAATGGAATAAATTCCGACAGGGAGTACATCTGTTTTATTGAAAGCTTCTTCGGGATTTTCGATTGCTCCTTTTCCTGGTTTTGGCGCAAATACCTGCAACGGATTTTCAAAGTCCAGAATTCCCATCGAAAAATCCTGTGAAATTCCATATCCAATTACAACCTGATAACTGTCCGGCTTTAGCCATTGACCATTAAAAAGTTTTTTTTTGATATTGTTAACCACAGGATAAAGGCTGTCAACACCTTTTAAATAAGTAACCTGCTGTTTGTCTTTAAATAAAAACAAAACGCGTTCTTCGATAATTTTGGTGTATGAAGCAACTCCTTCTATTTTTTTAATTTGATTTTCCTGAGCAGGCGTAATCAAAAATGACTTTCCGTAGGTGCTGGTCATTTTTAAGTCAGGATCAATTTCATTCGTGAATGAAAGACTGAAAACTTTCAATCCGCTAAAAACGGATAAAACCACAAACAAAGCCATGGTACCAACAATAATTCCGAGACTGGCAATTAAATTGATGATATTTATAGCATTATTTTTACTGATGCTAAAAAGATAACGTTTGGCTATGTAGAGAGGGAAATTCAATTTATGATTTTCTTCTTTTTTCTAAAAGATCACGGTTTTCAATTGGATTTTCTCTGTTGGCTAAAGCATTGTCAATTTTCTCAATATAGTCTAAAGAGTCGTCGATAAAAAATACCAGATTTGGTACACGTCGCAATTGCAAACGCACACGCTGAGATAAATCGTGTTTTATTAAAGTTGAATTTGATTTTATTCCTTCTAAAGTTTCTTGTGCTTTCTCTTGTGGAAAAATACTTAAATACACAGTCGCTACAGATAAATCTGTTGTAACACTTACTTTGGATACCGAAATTACTAAATTATTAATTCCGTTTTTTCTCACTTCACCTTGCAAAATATCAACCAAATCTTTTTGGATGACACCGCCTATTTTTTTCTGTCTGTTTGTTTCCATACTGCAAAAATACTATTTTTAATTTCAATCGTATAATTTCATATTCAACATTCAAATGATTTTTATACGATTAATGCTGCTTTCATCAAATTCTACTATTTGATTCTAAAATTAAAATCTTTTATTTCTATTAAAAGACATGAAAATCATCCGAAATGTTTTTTAGAGAATATCAAATCTCAAAAAAACAAAGCCTTAAAAAAGAAAATTTTCAAAATTAAAACCTCAAAAAACGAATCTGACATAAATTATAAAATTCACATAAAAAAGAAAACTAATCATCTTAAAAAGTTGTATTTTGGATTAAAAAAGTAAATAATTTTCATTAAATTACTTAAAATGGTATTTATTTAATAATTCAAGTATGGCGAAATTAGCACCTAGTTTAAATCATAATGGTTGGGATGAAATGTTTTCTAATAAAGGCGTGCGGGATTCTTATCGTCAGGTTTTTCAAACTTTACAAGGTTTGAATCATAAAACGCTGACAAGTAAACAAAAACAGGCTTCTGATTTATTCATGAATCAGGGAATTACTTTTACGGTCTATAGTGATGATGAAAACGGAATAGAAAGGATATTTCCGTTTGATATTATTCCCAGAATCATCACACAAGAAGACTGGTTGGAAATAGAATCAGGAATCAAACAGCGTTTATTGGCCTTAAATTTATTTTTGGAAGATATTTATAATGAGCAAAACATTATAAAAGACGGGGTTATTCCGGCCGGATTAATTGCTTCCTGTCCGCATTATATTCAGGAAGTTCAGGGTATAAAAGTACCTCATAATATCCATGTGCACATTGCCGGAATCGATTTGATCAGGGGAGCAAAAGGCGAATTTTATGTGTTGGAAGATAATTTACGATGTCCAAGTGGGGTAAGTTATATGCTCGAAAACCGTGAAATTACAAAACGAATTTTTCCGGATATGCTTTCGTCGAATCATGTGAGTATGGTAAGCAATTATCCGATGATTTTTCACAGTATTCTTGTTTCACTTTCACCCCGAAATGTTTCGAATCCAAATGTCGTTTTGCTGACTCCCGGAGTTTATAATTCTGCCTATTATGAGCATAGTTATCTGGCACGCCAAATGGGGATTCCGCTTGTTGAAGGTCGGGACTTGGTAGTTAACAATAGTAAAGTGTACATGAAAACCACTTCGGGCCTACAGCAAGTTGATGTGATTTACAGACGTCTGGATGATGAATATCTGGATCCTTTGGTTTTTAAACCAGACAGTGCGCTTGGTGTTCCGGGATTAATCAGCGCTTATCGTCAGGGAAATGTAGCCTTGGTTAATGCCGTAGGAAACGGAGTCGCAGATGACAAAGCCATTTATGCGTATGTACCCGATATGATCAAATATTATATGAATGAAGAACCTATTTTGAAAAATGTTCCGACGTATCGAATGGAAAATTTAGATGAGCGCGAACATGTTTTTGCCAACATGGAAAACATGGTTGTCAAAGAAACCAATCAGAGTGGTGGTTACGGAATGATTATGGGAAACAAGGCAACTCAGGAAGAAATCGACGAAGCTAAAATTGCGATCATCAACAATCCACGAAATTTTATTGCACAGCCTATTATTCAGCTCAGCACGGTTCCGTGTCTGATTGACGGAGAGCTTAAATTACGTCATGTCGATTTAAGGCCATATGCCTTATGTGGTCCAAAAGGAGTTCAGATTGTTCCGGGCGGTCTAACGCGTGTAGCACTTACTGAAGGTTCTTTGGTTGTAAACTCCTCTCAGGGTGGCGGAAGCAAGGACACCTGGATTATTAAATAATATAAACATTCAAAAAAAATTAAAGATATGCTTAGTAGAGTTGCTGATGGAATGTTTTGGCTTAACCGGTACATGGAAAGAACAGACGGAATGTTACTTACCTTAAACACTTCCTATATTTTATCTTTCGATAAAGAAATTAACGATTCTCAGGGCTACAAACCGCTCTTAGAATATTACACGAGTTTGTCAAAGGCTAAAATTCACTCCATACAATATGACACACCTCATGTTTTGAAATATATAATTTGTGATAACCAGAATGACAATTCGGTAAAAAACTTAGTCATTAAAGCACGAGAAAATGCCAGAGGTTCTCAGGATAAAATTACCAAAGAATTGTGGGAGCACATTAATTCGATGTATCATTTTATGAACTCTCCTGATTTACCCAAAAAACTCGAAACCTCTGATGCCTTAAGCGTAATCACAAAACTGAATAAGGACTTATTGCTCTACAACGGAATCCTTCAGGTAACTATGCCACGTGGTTTAGGCTGGTGTTTTTCGAGTATTGGCAAACATATCGAAAGATGCCTGCAAACTATATCGATGACTCAGGCTTACTTTGCTCCAATCAATTACAATCTAGAGGGCGAAGAAGATCTGATGTATTGGCGAAGATTACTGTTGTCACTTTCGGGATACGAATTATATCTGAAAAGTTACAGTAATATTTCTCATAATCGAAAAGTGATACATCAGGTAATTTTTAATATGGATTTTGCACACTCTGTAATCTATACCCTGGATTTCATTAATACTTACTTGGATTGTTTGTTTAAAGACACGAATTTAAGTGAAGCGCGAACATTGATGAACCAGTTTGGACGGTTGAAAAGTTATATTGAATTTACAGATTATCAACACCTGACCAATCAGGAATTAGAGGATGTTTTGCGAAATACCAAAAACCAGTTAATTCAGTTTTCGACCGATTTTTCAAAATTATTCTTTTCTTACACTTAATAATATGGCGCTTTTTAAAATAGTTCACCTTACAAAATACCAATATAATTATCCTATAAAAGAAAGTATTAACGAAATACGTTTGTTTCCTCATCATTTTGAAAACCAGGAAGTATTGCAATATCAGCTTTTAATTACTCATGCACCTAACGTTGATATCTCTCAGGATTATTATGGAAACCGTGTTGGCAATTTTAATGTGTTAGACACTCATACCGAAATGACCATTGAATCCCGAATGCTGGTCAGGGTAAATCATTCCCTTAAAATTCCCGAAATGGATTCCACTTCCGTGAAAGATATTCAGGCTGAAAAAGAAAAAAGTATTTTATTATTACGCCTTTGCTACATCGATAAAATTGAAAAACAAACAGAAATTGAAAGCATATTAGAAAAAATAGGTATAGAAAATAAATCTATAATTGAAATTGCTCAACAGTGCAATACGTATGTTTTTGAACATTTTATCTATACCAAAGGAATTACCAATATTGAAACTACTGTTGATGAAATTTTAATGCTTAAAAAAGGGGTTTGTCAGGATTTTGCCCATGTGCTATTACATCTTTTACGTACAGCCGGTATTCCGTCACGATATGTGAGTGGTTATATTTGTCCTAATGAAAGTGGGCTTCGAGGTGAGGGCGCTACGCATGCATGGGTAGAAATTTATACCAAAACTCAGGGTTGGCTGGGTTTAGATCCAACTAATAATATCTGGACAATGGACAATCATGTTCGTCTTTCGGTAGGGAGAAATTTTAGCGATTGCACACCCATAAAAGGAACTTTTAAAGGTCTGGCCAGACAAACGCTGTCTGTATGTGTTTCTATTGGATATGAAGACGGGCGGCATTTTGAAGAAATAAATGATGTACAATTACAGGAAGTTTCATCAAGGGTGCAGGAGCAATTAAATTACATGGATCAATTACAGCAACAGCAATGACAATATCAAGTTACAAATTTCAATAGCAAAATCTTAATTAACAAAACAGATAAAAAAAGGAGCTCGATGAAGCTCCTTTTTTTTATCTGTTTTGTAACCATCCTTCAGGGTTATTATTTGATGTGTTTTGAAGAATCAAAAACTTAATGATTGTTTTTCCTGTGTCACCACTTGTTCTTACTTTTCCAATACTTTGTTTAACTTTTACTTTATCACCTTGTTCAACAGATACTGAACTTAGGTTTTGATAAACGGTGAAATAATCTCCATGCTGAATAAAAACAGCTCTGTTTACAGGAGATAATGCTATAACTTTTGACACTACTCCTTCAAATACGGCACGCGCTGTTGCTCCTTGTTCAGTAGTAATTTCTACACCGGAATTATGAACAGTCAATGACGAATACAGTGGATGCGGCTGATCTCCGTAACCAAGAGATATAAATCCTTTTTCTACCGGCCATGGTAATTTTCCTCTGTTTGCCTTAAAGTCAGCTGCTAAAATTTTGCCTTCTGGTGTTAATGCAATTCTATCAGATGAGTAACTTTTAGCTGGAGCTGGTTCGCTGCTTTCAGTGGCTTTACCTTCTGCTATTCGCTTTCTTCTTTCTTCTTCCGCTTTTCTATTTGCTTCAGCAATAGCTGCACGAATCAACTGCTTAATTTTTGCATCAATTGCTTTAGATTCTTTCTGCTTTGCTTTAGTATCAGCAATAATTTTACTCTTGTCTTTTTTAATCGAATTAACTAGCTTTTGTTGTTCTTTCTTTTCAACTTCTAAGCTTTGTTTTTCTTTCTGATTCTCAGCAATTATCTTTTTCTTTACCTGTCGTTGACCATTCAGTTTCGCATTGTAATCAACTAATTCTGCTGTTTTAGATTGAATTTCTAACCCTTGGTTTTTTCTGAAATTGGTGTATTGTTTTAAATATTGTGCTCTTTTATATGCCTGTAAAAAACTCTCCGAAGATAAAATAAACATAGCCCTGCTTTGTTCAGAACGGCTTTTGTATGATTTAAGAATCATTTTAGAATAATCTTCTTTTAATACGGCCAATTCTCTTTTAAGCTTATTTACTTTCAATTGATTAATATACATATCATTGCTTAAAAGTCTTTCTTGTTTCGCTGTAGTATTGATCAACTTCTCTTTCAGTTTGATTTTGTTTTGCTGAATCAAAAAAACATTAACCGCTGATTTTTCTTTTTTCTTTACAGACTGGAGCATTTTTTCATTATCTCGGATTTCCTGCTGAATCTGAGCTTTTCGCTCTTCAAGTTTTTCTTGTTGCGAATCCTGTGCCCACACAAAAGTTGTGGCGCATATAAAAATTAGGCTTAGGAGAAATTTTGGCATCTTTCTGATATCTTTTTGCAAATTTACTTAATTATAATTTTTTTATAGCCACTTGGAACACTATATGGAAAAGAAAGTTCTTCATTAAACGAAATACTATTATAATTTAAATTAATATCTGTTTTACCTTTTGGCTGAATAGCATTAATTTCAATACTGGTTGGAAGCGTCCCCTGATTAAAAACCTTATTATCAGAATATTTAATTTCTAACATCATATTTTCTGAAGCTTGCGAAATCTGTTCTTTTTGCAGCAGATATTTTTCCGGCTCCAAAAAGAAGTTCTTTTTCAGGTTCGTTGCTTTTTCATCTTCTAAACGAATAAGGTTTTCTACAATGGTTTGCGTATATTTTCCTTTTCTTAAATCGTCTAAAGCTTCTCCAACTAATAAATTTTGCACTTTAGTATAATCCAGTTCTGTGCCAAGCCATTTGCTTAAACTTGTAAAATCACCTTCATAATAAGTACCATTTATTTTCTCATAATAACTTACGGCAGTAGGTGTAATCAATGCTTTTGCCATAGTAATCCCCAGAAAACGAACACTTACTAAAATTTGTTCATTGTTCTTGATTTTAATTTCGGCAGTAACATTTTGGCTTTGCTTTTCATCAACATATTTTGCACTTGCCTTGATATATAAAGTAGAAAAATCTAATTTGTTCTCGTAATGCTTCTCTATTGATTTATTATCAATTTTAGTTGGCGTTTCGGTATTATTATTTTGTACAGCAGCCGATTTTGTTTTACAGGAAATCATAAAGATTGCTGCCAACATTATTACTATATATTTTTTCATCTAAATTTTACTTTTTTTGTTTTAATAACTCATTTGCTTTCAAAAAGTATTCCTCTTTTTTCTTAGCATCTCCCAATCCATTGTACGCCTCTCCTAACTGAATATTAAAATTTGCTTCCATCTTTTTATCATCTACTACATAATCAAGTCCCATTTCTAAAACGGTTTTTGCATTCTTAAATTGCTTCAATTGATTATTTCCTAATCCCGCATAATAATAAAATTGCGGCTGACTTGGATATACCTCAATCATGGTCATCGCTCTTTTGGTCATTGGTTCAAATTGTTTAGCGAGGGTATATACTTCAAGCAAAAGCAAATTAGTTTCACGATCTGTATCTGAGCGGGCGCTTAAATTTTTCTCATAATATTTAATAGCATTCTCATATTGACCTTTGTTGTGATAAAATTTTCCAATTTCTTTAGCAACATCTACATTTGGATCATTGTCAAAATAACCGATAGCTTTTTCTAAATCTGAAGCATACTGAGGATTTTTATTCACATAAATCAAAAACTCATTCAGCGTTCTGTGCTTGATTTTCGAGTCAATTTTTGGATTGGATAAAATAAAATTCATTGATTTTATTGCGCTGTCTCCCTCATTTTTATCAATATATCCTTTAAACAAACTTACCTGCGCCCAATCTGATGATGGGACTTCCTTAGCCAATTGTTTTGCAACTTCCAAAGCTTTATCCGTTTCTTCTGATTGTGAATATAAAATAATCAGATTTACATAATTAGATTCTTTTTTGGGATTTTGTTTAATCTGATTGATTAAATTATCAATTTCAACATTCTGATGTTTTCCTTGAGATAAAATCTGCAATTTATATCTTTCGCGATCTTCAGATTTTCCGAACTTATCGTTCATTTCATTAATCGTCAAAAGCGCTTTGTCAAATTGATTAGTAATCATGTACAACGAAATCAGATCATCTTTATATTCTTCGTCAAAAGGAATAATTTTCTGAATCGTTTCAATTGCTAAAGAATAATTTTTGGTTTCATAACTTACATCATAAATCCCCAACCAGTACCATTTGTTTTTTGGATCTAATTGTGTCGCTTTTTCAAACGAATTTTGAGCCGCTTGGTAATCCTTTAGCTTTAAATAATTTTTACCTAATTCAAAATAAGCAACCGCATCATTGGGTTTTAGTTTAATGCATTTTTCTAACGAAACAATTGCTTTGTCATAATTTTCAATTCCTTTCTGTTTTAATGATTCATAAAAAGAGTCCTGGTATTCATCTGTAGCCATAGCAGTATCTTCCGGTTCAGTCTGTGCTGAAACCAAAGCCGAACTGCCAAGAAAAACGATAAATAAAAATACTACAACCCTTCTTTTCATCCTTTACATAATTTCATTAAAAATTACTATCTTATTCTAAAACAGAATAATCACCAATACTGATACTGGTAAACTTACCATCATAACTAACATGGTTTCCAATCATTGCATTATTCAAATCAGCATTTTTTATATGAGAATTTGTCTGAATCAAACTATTTTTGATTGTACTGTTTTCAACACGTGTTCCTTTTCCTAATGATACATTTGGCCCCACTGTTGCATTTTTCAAGACTACGTTTTCTCCAATATAACAAGGCGGAATAATGGTTGAGTTTTCTAAAGTTACATCATAATCAACTAAATGTTCTCCATCATTATGCAAAAACCCTAACATTCTGGTATTGGTTTCGACTGTTACGTCTTTGTTTCCGCAATCCATCCACTCGTCAACGCTTCCGGTTTTAAAAATTTTTCCGTTAGCCATCATTGCCTTAATACCGTCATTGATTTGATATTCTCCACCATTTTGAATA
Organism: Flavobacterium chungangense LMG 26729; assembly: GCF_000735715.2. Taxonomy (NCBI): domain Bacteria; kingdom Pseudomonadati; phylum Bacteroidota; class Flavobacteriia; order Flavobacteriales; family Flavobacteriaceae; genus Flavobacterium; species Flavobacterium chungangense. The sequence goes on along the minus strand of NZ_JASY01000002.1, from coordinate 101,614 downwards.
TTATTATCCAAAACCCCCTGAAGTTCTTTTTTCAAATCGCCAACTTCTTTAAAATAATAAATTCCTATAACTGCTAAATCACTTACGAAGTCTTTTGGTTTTTCTACCAATTCAATAATTTCATTATTAGCGTTTAATTTTACAACGCCAAATGCTTCTGGCTGATCTACTTGTTTTACCCAAATTACAGCATCAGCAGCCGGATCCAATTCAAAATCGGCTCTGATTAAAGTGTCTGCATACGCAATTACTGCCGGTCCTGACAAAGAATCTTTAGCACACATAATTGCGTGTCCGGTTCCTAAAGGCAAATCCTGACGATAAATAGATGCTTTGGCGCCTAAACTTCCTGCCAGTTCTTCCAGGCTTTCAACTAAATCCTGTCCAAAAAAAGCTTGATCACCTAATATGAAGGCAACTTCTTCGATTGGTTCTTTTAAAATTTTAGCAATATCTTCGACCAAACGGTGTACGATTGATTTTCCGGCAACTGGAATTAATGGTTTTGGAACAGTTAAAGTATGTGGACGAAGCCTTGACCCGCGACCCGCCATTGGAACTATTATTTTCATATTTTTTTATTGAGATTAAAGATTGAAAAAAAGGCCGTTGAATCCTTAAATTATCAAAACTTTAAATTATTAAATTTCTATTTTACTCCTGTGCTTCCAAACCCGCCTTCACCTCTTGAAGTCTCAGATAATTGCTGAACTTCAATCCATTCAGCTCTTTCGTGTTTGGCTATAATCAATTGTGCAATTCGCTCACCGTTTTCGATTACAAAATCTTCATTAGATAAATTTACTAAAATTACCCCTATTTCTCCTCTGTAATCTGCATCAACAGTACCTGGAGAATTTAAAACGGTAACACCCTTTTTTGCAGCCAAACCACTTCTGGGACGAACTTGTGCTTCGTAACCTATTGGCAATTCAATAAAAAGTCCTGTTTTAACTATTGTTCTTGCTAATGGTTTTAGCGTTATTGATTCTGTTAAATTAGCACGCAAATCCATTCCTGCCGAAGCAATTGTTTCGTAATTAGGTAAATCGTGCTGTGATTTATTGATAATTTGTATGTTCATTTTAGTCTAAAAAATTAAAAAGTAAATTACTTTCTATTCATAATTCCTTTGATGGTCTCTTTTTCGTTATGATAAACAAAATACATGAAGCAAAGTAATAACGGAATTCCAACAAAATAATTTCCATCGAATCCATAAAAAGAAATCGCTGAAAACACAATTGAAATTCCTAAATATGCTCCAATTTTATTCATATCATACGGTATTGGATAGTATTTATTTCCTAAAACATAAGAAATCAGCATCATACTTCCATAAGCTGAAATTGTTGCAATCGCTGATCCGTAATAACTGTATTTTGGAATTAAAAAATAATTTAAAAGTAATGTTATAACTGCTCCAACAATAGAAATGTAAGCTCCTATTTTCGTCTTATCTGTTAACTTATACCAAACAGATAAATTGTTGTAAATTCCTAAGAAAAAATTTGCCAGAATAATTAACGGAACTACTTTCATAGCTTCCCAATAGGATTTATTATCAAGCAAAAGAAGTTTTAAAAGATCAGCAAAAACGATTACACCCAATAAAATGAGAGATCCCAAAATCACAAAATATTTAGTAATAACTGCATAGGTTTGCGGAGCATTTTCATTTTTTGCATGACTGAAAAAGAAAGGTTCTATACCGAGTCTGAAAGCTGTTGCAAACAAAACCATAAACAATCCTAATTTATAACAGGCAGAATAGGCACCTACTTCTGACTTTGCTAAATTTTCTGGTAATAAATAACCCAGTAAAATTTTATCAAAATGTTCGTTAACAGCAAATGCAATTCCGGCAACCAAAATTGGCAAACCATATTGCATCATTTTTTTCCAAAGTACTGGATCAAATCTTCTTCCAAGTGAAAGATAATTCGGCGAAAGCACAATAAATGTTGCCAAACTCGCCAAAAGATTTGCGATAAATATATAAGCTATTTGAAAATTTTCAACATATAAATTATCCCACACAGAATTTGGATTTTCAGTTGCAAGTTTTGGTAAATACAATAAGAAAAATACATTTAGTAGAAGGTTTATGATAACGTTTCCAATTTTAATAGCAGCATAAATCATTGGTCTCTGATTAGCTCTAAGTTTAGAAAAGGGTACTATAACCAAAGCATCCAATACTAATATCCAAACAGAATAGGTAACAAATTGTGTATCAACTTCAGCTAAATTGGCCAAAGTATTTCTAAAGATTAAAGCTGCAAACAAAAAACCAATTGAAGTCCAAAATATTGATATTGTAGCTGTTGCAATTACATTTTTTTTATCATCCTCAGCACTGTAAAATCTAAAAAAAGCGGTTTCCATCCCGTAAGAAAGTATTACGTTAAAGAAAACCATCCAGGATAATACAATCGAAACTTCACCATATTCAGCAGTTGGTAAAATACCAGTATATAACCTAACCAATAGAAAGCTTAGCATACGGGGCAATACTGTAGCTAATCCATAAATAGCTGTTTGTTTGAATAGATTTTTATATAATCCCAAAATAAAAAATAATAAGGTTTGCAAAAACAAAAATAACCAATTCTTTGGTTTATTAATGGTTTTAAAGGTTCAATAAAAACACTTTTACACTAATTTATTACTTTAATCTTTTTTATATTCTTAAAACAGAATTAAAATTAGGAGAACATTTACAATTCTATTAGATGTTGTCCGGTAAAATTTCATGCAACGAATCCAAACAATTACAGATCTAATTGAAAACTAACTACTTTTAATAAAATCTGAATTGTCAATTCTATTAATATCAAAAAATAAGTCATTCCTGATTTATCATTATTTAATTTTCTTGTAGCTTTTTTGAAAAAATCTCTTAACGTGTGAAATATATAAAAAATAACTAAAAATTATGTAACCTTTTTTTTATACTCTGTTCTTAAATTTGCTAAACAGGGATTGAGTAAAGCTAAATACAACCCTTATAAAAAAGAAAGCACTGGGACTAATAAAGCTAGTTTGTTCCCATAAAAGACAAAGCAATTGCAGATAATAATCTGTCCAGTAATTTTATAAAATGGTAGTGATTCTCACTTTTTTGGGGAAATTGAGAATCACCATTTTATAAGTAATATTAGAAAAATAAAATTTTAAATATATTAAAAGAGCCAGCTGTTAAATACTGGCTCTTTTTTCTTTTATTGTATCATCAATAATTTCAATTTCTGATTAACATATCCCAAATAGTTTAAAAAAAACAGCCAGTTTACTATTGGGTGAGTTTTTTTTCGTCCAATATCTTTACAAAATGAAATCCTCGTGGTGCAAAACCTTGGTTGTAATAAAAACGATGTGCCGGGAAATTACCTGTAAAAGCGTCCAAAACAATACTGCTACAACCTAAGCCAATTGCTTTTTTTTCAATATAATCCGTTAACAGCTTTCCTATTCCTTTAGATCTAAATTCGGGATGCACCACAAAATTATCTATTTCAAGATATTTACCTGTCCATAGTTTCGTTCCTGACCAACAGCCTGTAATTCCAAGACAAACATTATCTTCAAAAACGGCAATCTGAATATAATTATGTGTTATCATTTCTGATAAAAATGTTTCATATTTTTCTAATGAAAGTTTTGGATAAAGAAATCTGATTGTTTCGATTTGAACTAACATTTCTTTGATTGTTGTAAGTTCTTTTATTTCTAAATTCATTATAAATGTGATATGATTGTTCAATAATACGTTTTCTAATCTTTTCATTATCATCCTTAATTAGCTATAAATGTAACAAATAATGGTTTAGGTAATTAAATGCAGCGTTTTAAAAAATAAAGTTAAAAATCACTAAATGTGGGTATTGTGACATTAAGAATATAATTAAATATTTGTAATAATAAAAAGCAAATGTTTTTTATTAAAAAAATTGTAATAAACACAGGGAGTAATACAGCTGATATGTGACCCTTTAAAAAAACAGAGCTTTGGGGTGTATAAAGCTAATTGGCTCCCATAAAAAATCAAAGCATAGGGATTGAGCGTAGCTGATTTGTAACCCTTAAAAAACAGAGCATTGTAACCCTTAAAAAAACGGAGCATTGGGATTTAAAGCTATATTGTTCCCACAAAAACAAAGCAAGGGATTGAGCGTAGCTGAGTGTAACCCTTAAAAAAACGAAGCACTGGGATTTAAAGCTAATATTGTTCCCACAAAAACAAAGCAAGGGATTGAGTACAGCTGATATGTAACCCTTAAAAAAACGGAGCACTGGGATTTAAAGCTATATTGTTCCCACAAAAACAAAGCAAGGGATTGATAGAGCTGATATGTAACCCTTAAAAAAAAACAGAGCATTGGGATCTTATAAAGCTAGTTTGTTCCCATGAAAGACAAAGCAAAGTGGTATTTCCACTGACAATCTTTAAAATGGAACTGATTCTTGGGGAAAGAATTCTCAGGAATCACCATTTTAAAATTTGATTTAAGAATTATGGGGAATTCTTAAAACACAAAAAAAGAGCCTGCATTTGATTGCAGGCTCTTTTTTGTATTTATAATTTGAATCTAATTATCCATTCAAGGCTTCAGCACCACCAACGATCTCAAGGATTTCGTTTGTAATAGCAGCCTGACGAGCTTTGTTATATGTTAATTTCAATTGATTTCTTAATTCAGTTGCGTTGTCAGTTGCTTTGTGCATTGCTGTCATACGAGCTCCGTGTTCAGAAGCAAATGAATCACGAATACCTTTATATAATTGTGTTTTTAATGATTTTGGAATCAAAGTTAACACGATTTCTTCTTTTGAAGGCTCGAAAATATAATCCCCTGTAGAAACCACTACATCAGATTTAATTGGAGCTAATGGCAAAAATTGCTCAACCTGAACAATTTGAGTTGCAGCATTTTTAAACTGATTGTAAACTAATTCAATTCTATCGTATTCTCCTGATAAGAATTTTTCAGTTAATTTATCAGCAATTGCAGCAACATTTTCAAAAGTTAAATGATCAAAGATTGCATTATGATGACCGTGAACTTTATGAGATTTAGCTAAAACATCATTTCCTTTTTTTCCAATAGGAAAAACGTCAACTTGTTTTCCTGCGTAAAACTGAGTACGGTTTTTAATCTCTTTAATTACATTGGTATTGAATGCACCACATAAACCTCTATTTGAAGTTATAGCAACAAGCAATACTTTTTTTACTTCACGCTGTGTCGTGTAATCTCCTCCAACTTCACCATCAAGTGTAGCAGAAAGGTTTTGCAGCAACTCTGTTAATTTCTCGGCATAAGGGCGCATTGCAGTGATTGCATCTTGTGCTTTCTTAAGCTTAGCAGCAGAAACCATTTTCATAGCCGATGTAATCTGCATCGTCGATGAAACGGAAGTAATTCTATTACGGATTTCCTTTAAATTTGCCATGTATTATAGTTGTTGGTTGTCAGTTGTTAGTTGATTGTTATTGGAATTATCCCAGCAACAATCAACCAACAACCATCAACTAAAATTAGTTATATTTTGCTGAAATTTCTTTTGCTGCTTTTTCAATAACATCTGTAATGTTGTCATCTAATTTACCAGCTTTCAACGCGTTAAGCGTATCTTTGTGTTTACTGTTTAAGTAAGCTAAGAAATCAACTTCAAATTCTTTTACTTTATTTACAGGAACGTTTCTTAATAAGTTTTTAGAACCTGCATAAATAATAGCGACTTGATTTTCTACAGTATAAGGATCATTTAAGCCTTGTTTCAAGATCTCAACGTTTCTTTTTCCTTTTTCAATTACATTTAAAGTAACAGAATCTAAGTCAGAACCAAATTTAGCGAAAGCTTCTAATTCACGGAATTGAGCCTGGTCTAATTTTAAAGTTCCAGAAACTTTTTTCATTGATTTAATTTGGGCATTACCTCCAACACGAGATACTGAGATACCTACGTTGATAGCAGGACGAACCCCAGAGTTGAACAAATCTCCATCAAGGAAAATCTGACCATCTGTAATCGAAATTACGTTTGTTGGAATATATGCAGAAACGTCACCGGCCTGAGTTTCGATAATTGGCAATGCAGTTAATGAACCACCACCTTTTACGATAGACTTGATAGAATCTGGTAAATCGTTCATGCTTTTAGCGATACCATCATCAGCAATTACTTTACAAGCACGCTCTAATAAACGAGAGTGTAAGTAGAATACGTCACCTGGATATGCCTCACGTCCCGGTGGTCTTCTTAACAAAAGAGAAACCTCACGGTAAGCAACAGCTTGTTTAGATAAATCATCATAAACAATAAGAGCCGGACGACCAGAATCTCTAAAGTACTCTCCAATTGCAGCACCCGCGAAAGGAGCATAAACTTGCATCGGAGCCGGGTCAGAAGCATTAGCTGCAACGATAACTGTATAAGCCATTGCACCTTTTTCTTCTAACATTTTAGCGATTCCTGCTACAGTTGAAGCTTTTTGTCCAATTGCAACATATATACAGAATACAGGTTTTCCTGCATCGTAAAATTCTTTTTGATTTAAGATTGTATCGATACAAACAGTTGATTTACCTGTTTGACGGTCACCAATTACAAGCTCACGTTGTCCACGACCAACCGGAATCATAGCATCAACTGCTTTTACTCCTGTTTGTAATGGCTCTGTTACCGGCTGACGGAAAATAACTCCAGGAGCTTTTCTTTCTAATGGCATTTCGTATAAAGTTCCTCCAATTGGTCCTTTACCGTCAATCGGAAGACCAAGAGTATTAACTACACGTCCAACCATTTGCTCACCTACTTTAAGAGAAGCGATACGTTGTGTTCTTTTTGCAGTTGATCCTTCTTTGATTCCTGTTGATGGTCCTAAAAGTACCACACCAACATTGTCTTCTTCAAGATTCAATACAATAGCTTCAAGTCCGTTTTCAAATTCAACTAACTCACCATATTGTACATTAGATAACCCGTAAATACGAGCAATACCGTCTCCAACCTGAAGTACTGTTCCTACTTCCTCTAGCGTAGCACCAGATTCAAAACCTTCTACTTGCTTTCTTAATATTGCTGAAATTTCAGCAGGTTTGATTTCCGCCATCTTAATTTATAATTTAGACACTTTTATGTGTAATAAAACTAATTACTTAACTCTCTCTTTAAAACTTGTAATCTGTTTGCAACAGAAGCATTGTATTGCTGATCTCCAATTCTCAAAACAAATCCTCCAATAATTGCTGGATCTACAATGTTTTCTATTGTTATTTTTTTATCTGATAATGTTGCAATTTTATCTAAAACTTTTGCTTCCAAAGCAGAATCCATTGGGATTGCTGTCGTAACTTTTGCTACTTCAATGCCATTACTCTGATCAAATAATTTATTGTATTCTAAAGCTATTGCTTCTAGAATTTCAAATCTTTTGTTTTCAAATAACAGATGAAATAAACCTTTGGTTACTCCATTTGTATTTGCAAACACTTCTAAAAGAGCACTTTCCTTAATTTCAACTTTTGTTGTTGGATTCAGAATAAATGTACTCAATTCTATATTAGTGCCAATTGCCAAAGCAATAGACTTCATGTCATTATTGACAATTTCGGCAACACCTTTAGAGTTTGCCAAGTCCAAAATTGCTTTTGCGTAACGAATTGCTGCTCTTGTACTTGCCATAATCTTAGTTTAGCTTTACGTCACCTAACATTTTCTCAACTAATTTAGCCTGAGAATCTTTGTTAGATAATTCTTCTTTCAATAATTTTTCAGCGATTTCAAGAGACAATGAAGATACTTGAGATTTTAAATCTGCCATTGCTGCATTTTTTTCTACTTGAATAGCATGTTTTGCCTGCTCGATCATTTTTAAACCTTGCTCTTGTGCTTCTTTTTTAGAATCAGCAATGATTTGCTCTTTCATTTCACGAGCTTCTTTTAATAAAGCATCGCGTTCCATTCTTGCTTCCTGAAGAATACGTTCGTTATCTGCAGTTAAATTTTGCATTTCTCTACGAGCTGCTTCTGCAGATGCCAAAGCATTGTTGATAGATTCTTCACGGCTTTTTACAGCTCCTAAAATAGGTTTCCAGGCAAATTTTGCCAAAAGAATGAAGAAAACAATAAAGATAATTGTTGTCCAAAAAATTAAACTTTCTGGTGAAGTTAATTGCATAACATTATATATTTAAAATTGTTTTGTCTTTTTTAAAAAAACTTCCTGAAGCCAACCGCTGCAGGAAGTTTTGGATTTTAATTATTTTGCGATTAACGCAACAACTACTGCGAAAAGTGCAACACCCTCAATAAGTGCAGCAGCAATAATCATAGCAGTCTGGATTTTTCCAGCAGCTTCTGGCTGACGAGCAATAGCGTCCATTGCAGAACCACCAATTTTTCCAATACCAAGACCTGCTCCGATTACAGCTAATCCAGCTCCGATTCCAGCTAATACCATAATAATAAATTTATATAGTTAATAATTAATAAAACTCTAATTAATGATGATCGTGCTCTTCTACTGCCTGACCAATAAATAATGCTGAAAGCAATGTAAACACATACGCTTGTAAAGCAGCAACTAACATTTCTAAAACACTCATGAATAAAACAAATGCTCCAGAAACTGGCCCGATAGCAACTGTTTTAAAAATAAAGATCAAAGAAACTAAACTCAAAATAATAATGTGACCAGCTGTAATGTTTGCGAATAAACGAATCATTAAAGCAAAAGGTTTTGTAAGCATTCCTATAATTTCTACAGGAATCATAATTGGTGCCAACCACACAGGAACTCCAGGTGTATTGAAAATATGTCCCCAATAGTTTTTGTTTCCGCTTAAAGTTGTAACAACGAAAGTAATAAATGCCATTACGAAAGTAAAGTAGATATTTCCTGTAAGATTAGAACTGAATGGAAAAAAAGGAATTAAACCGATAAGGTTGTTAACCCAGATAAAGAAAAAGATAGTCAAAAGATACGGCATATATTTCGCGTATTTTTTTGTACCTATATTTGGTATTGCAATTTCGTCTCTTACAAAAGTTACAAGAGGCTCTAAGAAACCTGCTAATCCTTTTGGTGCATTTTGATTTTTCTTGTATGATCTTGCTACTGCAAAAAACACTAAAAACAAAATGATTGCAGACATTAACATTGAGAATACATTCTTTGTAATTGAAAAATCCAAAGGTCTCGCGTCAAATGCAAAAGCTCCATTGTCTCTTTCTTCTTCTGCCATTTGCCCAAATTTGTCAGCATAAAAAATAACTTCTTTATAACGAACTAATTTTTGACCGTTAACATCAATAACATGATGCCCTAAATTATCGTGATGAAATTTTTCTGATGAAAAAATCTCCAATCCATTTTTAGTCCATAAAATAACAGGTAAGCTAAAAGAAATTGGGTGACCGTCCCAATCAGCAATATGGAAATCATGAGAATCTCCAATGTGTGAATTAATCAATTCACTCGCATTAAATTCTTTTTCTATTTCGTGTCCAACACCTTCTACATGACTGCTTGTTTCTCCATGATGCTCCTCTGTTACCGCAGTATTTTCGTGTTCAACAGAAGCACTGTCAACAGTAGTTGAAGCGAAATTGATCGACGAAGTAAATGCGAATAAGGCAACTAGTAAGTACTGAACTGGTTTATTTGAACTTATCATTATTAAATCTGTATCTAATTTTAGGTTTCAAAAATTTTTTGCAAAGGTACATATAAAATTGAAAATCGAAAATATATCGATATAATTTTTAATATTTCATTTTTAAATTACGATTTACTTAATAATGAAGTAATTAACTTTTATTAATTAATCGAATTGTAAAATAGGTTTCAAAAAGCAAAAATAAAAAATAAGGGATAAAAAACGAGCTGACATCTGTAATTGGATTTTTCACATCCGATTTTATAAACGGAATTAAAAAAAGAACAGCTGCCATCATTCTAAAAAGACTCGCTCCAAGAAAAGTAAATCCGGTATAAGTCGGAAACGTTTTGTTTACATAAATCAGCAATAAATACACAGCGAAAGTAGCAACAACATTGAACATATAAATACTCCAGGCAGAATAAAAAAAATTAAATTGTGAGGATAAGGATTGCATCACTAAATATTGCGACGCAAACAATACAATTGAAAAAGGAACAAAGTACTTAATAAAATCTACAGTTCTACTCATTATTTGTTTAAATTTTTAACTTGTCTTATGACATTATAAAGAGCCAAAAAAACAGAGAACAAAGATAAAATTATTGTCCATACAGAAGATCCGTTTGAATATTTTTTATCAAACCACATCCCAAGATAAGAAAATGCAAAAATAATAATACCCATTTGAAATGGAATATTAATAAATGCCAGCCATTTATTTCTTCTATTATTATTCGGTTCCTCTTCCATCTTCCAACATAATTACTTGATTCGCTTGTGTCAACATTGTACAAGTAGCTGTAAAATCTGCTCCTGGCTCTATAGAAAGTTTTCCAACCGCAACTTCTCCATGAATTTTTGCAGTAGCTTTTATATTAAGGACTTCTAAAACTTTTAGTTTGCCCTGAAATTCTCCTTCAATATCAGCATTATGGCAAATAATATCGCCTTTTATAATTCCTGATGATCCGATAACGAGTTTGCCCTGTGACGTAAAATTTCCAATCAATTCTCCATCCAGCCTAAAATCAGCTTTAGAAACAATATCACCAATAATAGAAGTTCCTTCAACAATTCTGTTGGTTTTTCCTAAAAGCTCTGTGCCGCTTTTTTTTGCTTTTTCAAACATAATTATGGAGTTTTAGGTGATAAATAAGTCTGAAGATTTTTCTTCATCTGAACTATTTTATAATTATCACTTGATATAATAATTGCAGGATGTGTTATTTTATACTTATTATCTTCACGAAAAAGCTCCGAAAGATCTTTTGCATAAGCTTCTGACTTAATACCGTGAATTACAAAAAAACTTTCTGTCCTGTTATATCTATCTAAAGAAGTTGTTAGTCTTTCGAAATTTTCAACTAATAAAAAAACTTTAATAGCTTCTTCGATTTTTTTAGCGGTTTTGGTGTCACTGTTAGAAACCAGATATACAATTTTCCAGTTTTTTGCATCAACTGTGGTAAAATCAAGTTTTTCTAAGCCTGGAATTTGTTTTTCTAAAATTTCTCGGGCACTTTTACCTTCGTCACTATTTGGATAATTATCCGCTACTGTTTCCAGACCTTTTTTGTAGGCTTCCAAACCGTTTGCTTTTGCCAAAGTATTTGCTTTTAGCAATTCAAATTTAGAAACAATTTCATCACCTGAAAATTGGTTAATCAAATTATCAATATTATCTAAAACAAGATCATATTGTTCATCTGTAAATAATTTATACCATTTTTCATATTCTTTTTCGGGTGATAAGTTACCACTTTCAGGATTTGTATTGCCTAAAATTTGGGCATATCTCGAGTTTGGATAATTATTAGTAATATCAAACTTTATCCTTTCGGCTCTTGCGGGATTTGTAATTTGATAAATTTTATATAAATTATACATCGATGGAAGAATCCATTTTTCTTCAGGATTATTAAGCAGCAATCGCTCAAATTTATTGCTGGCCAAATCGTACTCCTTAAATTTTTCCTTATAAATTAATCCTAATTGGTAGTAGGCAAAATTGCGCTCTTTACCAATACTATCCATAGCAATCTGAGTTGTTGGAAGTTGTTTTTCGTAAAATTCTGTTGTGTACTTTTCGATAACGATTACCTCTTTCAAAGCATCTATCGAATCCTGTTTCCTATTCATTTCATCCTTAAGGGCTGTATCTTCATTTGATCTTGAAGCAGATAATCTCCAGTTTCCTGATAATGCTCTGTTGCCCCACATTTTTTTGAATTGCAATTTTCCGTAAGCTACCGTTGATGGGTTGTAGAAATAGAAAGTACTTGAAACATCATTTTCTATTGGCGGATTGAAACCTCCGGGTATACCAACAGGCGAATTATTTCCTGTTGATTGAGTATTTACGACTTCCTGAGCACTGTTAGAATTAGTGTTTTGTTCAATATTCGCTAATCGTTCTTTTTCTTTTTCTTCTAAGATTCGTTTCGCTTCATCTTTCTTTTTTAATTCTGCTATATAATTTTCAAAATATAATTTTCTCTCCGGATCCGAAAAGCTTTTTACCTCAATAATACTGTCATTTCGTTTTGCTATCGCTTCATATTTGATAACATTGTCCAAATTTTTTCGGTTTTTCTCAATAAAGGCAAACTCTCTTGTTTTAGGGTTTAATTTTATTAATGTGCTGTCATAATATTTGGCAGCCATTGTATAATCTGTATTCTTAAAATACATATTACCGATATTTCTGTAAGTCGATGCTATCAAATAAGAGTCTTTCGATTTTCTTGACAATGATTTATTATAAAATTCCAAAGCATTTTCCTGCTGCTTCTTTTTATCATAAAAAACCCCTATTTCATAAAACAGAACATCATAGTATGGTCGGTTTTCGCGGTCAGCAACTAACTTGTTATAAGTCTTTAAAAACAGAGTATCATTACCGCTTTCATAATCATACATCTGCGCTTTTTTAGCATACGCCTGCATCATATATTTTCTATCGGCTTTTCGATTCATATCGATTACGCCATTGTAAAAATAAACAGCACTGTCTTTTTTTTCTGCTTGCTGATACATCTGACCTAAAATAAAACGATAGCGTGCTTTGTCTTCATTTATTTTAGAAAACTTTTCGGCAATTTTAAGTTTGATAACGGCACTGTCTTTTTCTTCTAAATGTAAATATGCCTCTGCCAATAATGCATTTGCATCAGAAAATGTTTGTTTATCTAAATCTGTTTTTTTCAATAACAGTTTGATGTTTTTTATAACAATTGCGTCATTTCCTAAACGCATATTGGTTTTTTCACGCCAAATTTTTGCGGTATAAATATTACTGCTATTTGGATATTTGTATAAAATATAATTGAATGCTTCAAGCGCCGGAATGAAACGCTGATCATAATAACGTGCTTTTCCAAGCATTAAATAAGCCTCATCAATCTGACTGTTTTTTTCTCTTCCGCCAATATTCATTGAATGCTTCTGAATCGCTTTTGTTGCTTTTGTTTCAGCCAGTTCAAAATCGGGGTTTTTGGTTTTTTCCTTTTCAGAAATACTTTCATCGATTTGCATTTTTTCGATTGGAAGCATTTCCCAAAAATTATCCTGATCGTTATTTTGAATGGTTTTCAATCCTTTATCCAACGCTATTCCGCCATTATACAAAATGTTGTATTTGGTACTCAAAGCATGTGAGTTTCTAGCCAAAAAAGTATCTCTTTTGGTAGAACAGGCTATCAAAAAAAACAAAAAAACAAAAGGAAAACTATATTTCAGCGTATTCTTTTTCAATAGAAAAGAGTTTAGATCATTTAACTTCTAAAAAGGATTTTTAGTATAATGACTGGTAAAAATACGCTTCTTTTTGAAATATAGAAATTTATACCGCAAAAAACGATTCCAACTCTTGTAAGGTTTCTTTTGAGGTCTGAATATCTTTTACAATTTCTCCTTTATTCAAAGCTACAATTCTATCGCAAACCTCAACCGTATGCTGTAAATCGTGACTGGAAACGAGAACTGTAACGTTTGGATTTTCAGCTAATTCTTTAATGATTTTTTTTAACCGGCTTACTGTAGTTGGATCTAAATTGGCAAAAGGCTCGTCCAGAATAATTACTTCGGGATTACCAATAAGCGTTGCTATAATTCCAACTTTTTTCTGGTTTCCTTTTGATAAATCACGCAGGTACTTTTTATTTTTTAAAATTTCTCCGTTAAAAAATTCCTCGTGCTGGGCTAATAAAGCATCGACATCAGCTTTATTCTGATGACGCAAATCTCCGATAAAATAAAAATATTCTTCGGGTGTTAAATATCCAATAAGGAAACTTTCGTCCAAAAATGAACCTGTAAAAGATTTCCAGTTTTCACTTGTGTTTACCTGAATATTATTACTGCTAATACTTCCTGTTGAAGGCTGAATCAGATCTAGTAATAAACTGAAAAAAGTAGTTTTTCCTGCTCCGTTATTTCCCACTAAGCCAAAACTTTGCCCTTTTGGAATTTCAAGATTGTTTATGTTTAAAACTGTTGTTCCGTTATATGTTTTTGAAAGTTGGTTTACTTGTATCATGGTAATTTTAGATTTTTGAATTAAGATTATTTAATTGTCAATTAAAACTAATTATCTAATTGAAACATTTTCAAATTGGCTAATTAGTTCTTCTGTTTGTAAGCGCTGATCGTGCTGTATTTTTCGATTTTATATCTTTTTTCAATTATAGAAAAAACAGTATTTCTAAACACAAAACCTAAAACTCCTGCACCTGCAACCAGCAGCAATCCAAGGGTTTTGTTTCCTAAATATAGTCCGGTCCCATAAAGTCCTAATGGTAATAATAATTTTGGCAGTGTCAATAACATAGCGTTTATATTGAATGCCTTTTTATCTCCAAATGCACCTCCGGCATTACTTAAGTCAATTGGTGTTTTTGTAAATGCCCCGCCCAGAAGCACCAAATGCGAGTTGACTCCGATATTGTAAATTGCACCAACCACAATCGTCAGATAAACTTCCCATCCATAAAAAAGGTAAAATGATGCTAAAATGGTCGAAACAAAAGTAGCAATGACAACCAGCCACCATTTTGAGGTGATGTATCCCCGATAGGGAATATTCTGTGTCATCATGAGCTGATAATATGAACTGTCCCAACTTGGTACAAACTGACCAAAGACAAACATAAATCCGCCTGAAACAAATATTCCCGCAAAAATATGCATGATTTCCGGTTGATTCGTATTTCCAAAAAAGATCAATCCGTAAAATAAAAAGAGAATACTCATAAAAATTGTAGTTTTGGATCTTTTGTTTCTTTTAATGAGTTTTATATCATTTTTTAGAAATGTCCCTAAAGTTCCAAATTGATTTAACCAGACAAGGTTTTCAGTTGTAGCAATATCTTCTTTTTTAGAAAGGCCGGCATCTAAAAATAAATTGTTCTTAAAATATTTGAATGTAAAAATATACAAGCCAATTAATACCAAAACCGGAATTAAAAATAATCCTTTAGCATCATAAAATGACTGAAAAACTGGTCCGGTAAAAAACGTAATATCAAAGAATTTATAATATTGTGCAGCACCTAAAGCCAATGTGAGTACGATAAAAACAACGAATAATTTATCGATATTACTCAAAATAATATTCAAAAAATTGTTGATGTATACTAGGGAAAAAGCAGCTATCAGCCAAAAAAGAATTCCCAAAACATCATAGCCTTCAATAATAAGTACTACCGAAAAAGGAACAAAAAAGAGAGCATGTGCCCAATTAAAAAATGATATTGCTGTTTTACCTAATGAAAAATGGACAATCGTTGGTTTTTTGAAAGGCAGAACCAGTAATGGCTTGATATTTAATACCGGAATTGCCTGCATTAACAATCGAACTACTAAATCGAATAAAAAATAATAAATCAAAAATTTATTGACTGTGAGTAAGGGTTCGAGATTCATTTTCTTTAGGATGTAAAATGCTCCTATTCCCATTCCGACAAAAATGATGGAAAAATAGACCATTAAAAAACCTATCAGGATTTTCATTGCTAAATTAGCACCAAACGATGCCGATCTTGTAAAGGCTTTCCATTCGAGATAAATAAACTTTTTAATCATGGTTATTTGGTTTAAGTTTCGTAGTATGTAATCAAATGTAAGAAAACGTTACAAAATATTTTGAAGCTGATAAACTTCTTACCAAATTACAAACCGTGAGCTGAAATTTTAGATTAAAAATCTCTGAACGAATACGTAAAATCAAATGTTACAAAATCTTAGCTTGCAAAACTCTTTTCAAATTGTTTCTTTATTTTGAAATGTTTTGCTACTAGTCGAAAACTATTCAAATTATAAAATATAAAAATTATAACCAGAAAGATTGAATAACTGTCACTATAGTTGTTTTCTAAAGATGGTAAAATAGGAAAAGCTCCCAGAATAAATCCAAAAAAATAAACAATTGTTAAATAAAATCTACGCTTAAATATTTCTGAAAAAGTGGTTTTAAATTGATGTTTTTTCAGCATAATTCTTCCTGTTACTGTTATTATAAAAACAATACACAGTAAAGCTTTCAAAGCTATTATTGTAAAATTTGCGCTATCATCTGTAAACATTAAATCAAAATTTAATGCTTTCTGAATCATAAAAATTACTAATAAACAAAATCCTGCCTTATATTCATCTATAGTAAATTGTAAAAATCTATCCATAAAAATTTTGGCCCCTGAATAATTTCCAAGCCAAACGCCATAGGTTTTTAGTTTAAATTGCTCTTTCCAATTTTTGAAAACTTCTTTAAAAGCAATTTCAAAATCAGTTGCATTTTTGGTCATTTCATACTCGATTTCAGAAGCAATATGGTCTGTCATCTCTAATTTTATATCCTCATAAATAATTCCGTTTAACACTAAGGCTTCGTCTATTTTTGCAATTTGTTCGAGGGTTAATTTCATGTTTCCAAAAATTAAAATTCAAGTTTAGGATTTACTAAAGTTTGCATGTTTTTGATAAAATTCTCCAATTCTGTCAATCTGTTGATGGTTTCCTTTTGCCCTGATTCTGTCAGCTTGTAGTATTTTCTCATACGATTATCTACTTTTTCGATTTCAACATCCAGCAAACCATCGGCTTCTAATTTATGAAGAGCCGGGTACAAAGCACCTTCGGTAATATTAAGTTCACCATTTGTAATCAATTTTACTTTTTGGGTAATTTCGTAACCATACATCTTACCATTTTCTTCTAGTAATTTCATTATTATGGTGTTAAGACTACCTTTATATAATTGTGAGTTTTTCATTTTTATCTTAAATTTGACAAACAAATATACATAAGAAACTTATACATTTATAACTTATGTATGTTAAATTCAGCCTTTTTGTTTTCAGGAAACATTTTGTCTTTAGTATATTTGCATAAAATATCATATCATGCCTTCATTCTTAAAACTCATAATTAAAGAGGTAAAACGCGAAACTATTGATGCTGTTTCAATCCTTTTTAATGTTCCCGAAGAACTAAAACCAGATTATAAATTTATTGCCGGACAATATATAAATTTAAAATTAACTCTTGATAATCAGGAAATTCGTCGTGCTTATTCTATTTGCTCAGGACCTGAAAGCGGCGAATTGAGAATTGCTATAAAAGCAGTTAAAAATGGTTTGTTTTCGCAATTTGCCAATACCAGATTAAAAGCCGGAGATGTTCTTGAAGTGGGTCATCCTGAAGGAAAATTTACTTTTGAACCAGATGCTGAAAGACAAAAAAACTACGCAGCTTTTGTTGCCGGAAGCGGAATTACTCCTGTACTTTCTATCATAAAATCTGTTTTAAAAAGTGAACCAAAAAGTACTTTTGTATTGGTTTATGGAAACAAAACTCCTGAAGAAACTATTTTTCACCAGGAATTACACGACTTGCAGCTAAAATATGTAGGACGTTTTTTCATACATTATGTATTTAGTCAGGCTAAAGCTGAAAATGCTTTGTTTGGAAGAATCGACAAATCGGCGGTAAATTTTGTGCTGAACAATAAACACAAGGAACTGGAATTTGATAAGTTTTATTTGTGTGGTCCGGAAGAAATGATCAATACGGTTTCCGGAATTTTAAAAGAGAAAAACGTAAAAGACTCTGCTATTAAGTTTGAGCTTTTTACTACCTCATCTCAAGAACACGAAATAAAAACTTCCTTAGAAGGACATACAAAAATTACTGTTTTGGTTGATGATGACGAAGTTACTTTCGAAATGTCTCAAAAACAAACTATTCTGGACGCAGCCTTAAAACAAGGAATTGATGCTCCGTATTCTTGTCAGGGCGGAATTTGCAGTAGCTGTCTTTGCCGCATAACTCAAGGGAGTGCCGAAATGACAAAAAACTCAATCTTAACCGATAAGGAAATTGCTGACGGTTTAGTACTTAGCTGTCAGGCGCATCCAACTTCTGAAACTATTTATGTGGATTTTGATGATGTCTAGAAGGTAAAATCACAAATGGTAAAATCCCAAAATCCAATTTAAAGTTAGATTTTGGGATTTTTTTTGATTTTACATCTTTTTCAAAAATTCATTTATCAATTTTCAATAAATTACAAAGTGATTTCATACATTTAGCCCTTTAATTATACTATCTATGAAACCCTTTCTGTTTTTATTATGCTCCTTATACTCTGCTATTTGTTTCTCACAAACTGATTATAAAGCCTTTAACGATAAATATGAAGAATTTGCTTTTTATGCAAAGCCTAATAAAACAAATAAACTCTCCAAATATTTTGAAAAACAAATCAGTTCCAAATTAGTTAATGGCTACGATACTTACAAGACTAATGATAATATAACAAGCCTGAAAACTATTTCTTTAACTTTTAGATTTGACGAACAAAATAAAATAAAAAACATCATTGTAAATTCGCCTTATTCAGAATTAAATAAATGCATTCAGGAAGCTTTTAAGAATTATGATATTGAGGATTTAAATATTTCTGAAAAAAGCCCTCTTAATACATACGTATTACAAATACTTTCTTCAGAAGGTGATAAAATGGTAATTAATTGCAGCACTCATGTAGTATATGACAGAATTCCTATTGTTAAAGATTGCGAATCGTGTAAAGATAAATATAAACTATACAATTGTCTTAATAAACAAATTTCAGAACATGTTGCCAATACAATATCTCCTATTGAAATTAAGAAATCGAAACAATTAGGAATGATAAATTTAGAGGTCAAATTCTTAATTAATGAGCAAGGAATTATTGAACAAATAGATTGCAAAGCACCAACAGATAGTTTGACAAAGGAATTAAATCGAGTAGTTGGCTTATTTCCAAAAGTTAAGATTCCGGCGACTCGTAATGGTAAACCAATACATTTTATTTACAAAACAACAGTGAGTCTTCAAATAGATACTAATGATGAAAAATACAAAGAAGAAAGTTTAAAATACAAAGAAGAAAATTTAAAATTAATCGATACCTTATTAAATCTAAATAGTGAATTAGCCATTCATTTTAAAAACTATTTAAACCCAGAAGAACTTACAAAAGTTGTTTTTCCTTCAGGACAACGAGATATTTATTTAAGTTTTAATTTTAATAAAAATGGAAACCCAATAAATATTAAAACAAATTCGAATTTACCAGAGCTTAATAACAGACTTATTGAAATCTTTAAAAAATATTCATTCGAAAAATTAAATATTAGATCTACAAATATTTTAGAGTCTTACAGATATCCCATTATCGTTAAAAGATTTGATACTAAAACTATTAAAAGTACAGATAAGCCAACCGTTTTTATTCCACCAATATTTGATAAAAATTGTGGGAAATCCAAAAGCCCGGAAGAATTATCCGATTGTTTAGATCAAAATATTAAAGAAATAGTTGTTGGAAACTTTAAAAATAATATACGGCATAAAACTACATTAACAGGTATCATTCGAATTAGTTGTCATTTTCAAATAGATGCCAATGGTAATATTATAAACGTAAAAGCAACAGCTCCTAACCCATTAATCTGCAATGAACTTGAGCAAATAATTAAAAATATTCCCGCTGTATATAAACCTGCTTTTTTAAATGGAAAGGCTATAAAAACAAGTCACAATTATTCTTATCGTTTTAACAATGGAAAAATTGATGAATTTAAAAATCTAATTAGAACTTATTATAAAAGATGAGACAAAATTAATTAGTTTTTATTTATTTCCCAGGAATCTCATAAAACAATTCCTGGTTATAACAGGGTTTTATTTTTATTAGATTATTTTTTTAACTCTCTTTTAATTTTAGCAACAACTACCTCTGGCAATATTGACCTCATCGCATCATGATAACCCTCAACAATTTTATTTCCGTAAACAGAAGTTGGCAGTTTTGGATATTGGTTTCGATCTGAAGTTAATGCATTTTCCAAACTTTGGTTGAATGGTAAAAATCCGGCATATGGATGTGTGGCTCCCCAAAGTGTGACCACTTTTATACCCAACATTGCTGCAATATGGGCGTTTCCAGAATCCATAGAAAGCATGACATCCAGATTGCTTATCAATTGTAATTCCTGTTGGAATTTAATTTTACCTGCCACATTTATTACATTTTCAAACGGCTCTGAAAGTGAGTCCAGGATTTCGATTTCTTTTTTTCCTCCACCAAAAAGCAGGATTTTATTGTTTGGATTTTGTGCAAGTGCTGAAACAACTTCCTTCATTAAATCCAGAGGATAAACTTTAGAATCATATTGGGCAAAAGGTGCAATTCCGATTAGTTTTTGATAATTTTCTCCAATTAAATCTGTAATTTCTGCACTTAAAACAGCTTTTTCAGGGAAATCAGGATTTGATAAATCTAATGGAAAACCCAGTTCTTCAAACACTTTGGCATGCCTTTCAAACATCGTTGGCAATTGTTTGAAAATCTTCTTTTCTGCGCGGGTTAATTCTTTTTTTCCTTCACGTCCTTTATCAACAGTTGCTCTTTTTTTTCCGCTTAAAGCAAAAAGCAAACTCACAACCTTAGATCGTAAAACATTGTGAAGATCCGCAAAAGCATCGATTTGAAGCTGTTTCAAATCTCTGAATAATCTCAAAAGTCCGGGAAATCCTTTGTGTCTTTCTTTTTCATCAAAAGCAAAAAACTCCAGATTCAGAATTCCGTCAAAAAAAGGTTTAAAAAAAGGACGCGAAATAACGGTCAGTTTTACCGTTGGATATTGTTTTACAAACGCTCGTAAAACAGGAACCGTCATGGCGACATCTCCCATTGCGGATAGTCTCATGACGGCTATATGCTTGATTCTGTTGTTTGACAACTCTGCCAAATTATTTTTTATTTTGATATAAAACTGGATTCAAATCATCGTCGTTGTACATTTTCATTTGTTTGTACACTTTCATAAATTTCTCTCCATTTTCGATATCAGTAAGTAATTCTTCAATTGCTGTAGACAAGTCTGTTCTTTGCTCCAAAAGAATATTCAATTTTTCCTGACATTTATCTCTGTGTTCCTGTGTAGCTTCTGCACGAGTTGCTTCTTCGTTCATATGATAAATTTTCAATGCTAAAATTGACAATCTGTCAAAAGCCCAGGCAGGACTTTCAGAATTAATTTTTGCCCCGTCTTTTGCTTTGATATGACTGTATTTTTGCAAAAAGTAACTATCAATATATTCCACCATATCAGTACGTTCCTGATTAGAAGCATCAATTTTTCTTTTTAAAGTCAAAGCTGCTACAGGGTCAATTTGCGGATCACGTATAATATCTTCGTAATGCCATTGTACAGTATCTATCCAGTTTTTTAAATATAATAAATGCTCAAATTTGTCTTTAGGAAACGGATTGTTTATTGGTTGATCAACGCTGTCAAATTGATGATAATCTTTGATGCTTTGTTCGAAAACAGTATATGCTAATTTTGAAAACATGTCTTTATTTTTTAGAGTTACAAAGATACTTTTTATACTTTTATAGTACGATAAAAACCAATAATTTTTCGTCCCGGTATTCTTTACCGCTAATCATTCTAAAAACCTATTATGAAAATTCATAACATCTCTGAAAATAATAGTGTTCTAAATCACTTTTTAGGACAAATCAGAAACATAAATATTCAGAACGACAGTATGCGTTTTCGACGAAATATAGAACGAATAGGCGAAATTATGGCCTATGAACTGAGTAAAAATCTTTCCTATAAAAATGTCGAAATACAAACCCCTCTTGGTATCAAAAAAACTACTGAAATTGAAAATGATTTAGTCTTATGTTCTATTTTGAGAGCCGGACTACCACTTCATAATGGTTTTTTAAATTATTTTGACCATGCTGAAAACAGCTTTGTTTCTGCTTCCAGATATCATCCTAATAATGATGCTGAATTTGAAATTTTAGTCGAATATCAGGCACTCTCAAACTTAAACGATAAAACTGTCCTGCTTCTTGACCCAATGCTGGCTACAGGTCAATCTATAGTCGCAGTTCATGAAAAATTAGTTCAAAATGCTGTTCCAAAAGAGATTCATATTGTAGTCGTTATTGCCGCTCCGGAAGGAGTTGCATATCTTGAAAAAAAGCTTCCTGACAATTGTCATTTGTGGATTGCTGCCTTAGACGAAAAATTAAACGAGAAAAATTATATTGTTCCCGGACTTGGTGATGCCGGTGATCTTGCTTATGGAAATAAATTATAATTGAGAGAAAAAAGTAAACAAACTACAACAAATAAGTACATAAAACACAATTTCTTTATTTAGTTTTTGCTGCATATATTCAATATGGCTCGAGGCCATAATAGTCAACGGCGTAATACTAAACAATAATAAATCATTGCTTTTGTCTGGTGAAAGAATGAAAACAAAGACAGCAATAAAAAAACAAGCTACCACTTTTTTGTATGAAGTATGTACAATTTGAGGTCTGTCTGATAAGGTTGTTAACATTGAAACTACAAAAAACAAAACTACTGCAACATAGATTGAGAATGCACCATTTTCATAATTATTTTTAAAATACTCAATTCTTAAATCGAAAACTGCCCTATCCTGAATAAATTTTATGGCATCAAAATTAAACATTAAGGATGTCGTTAAAAATAATAATGCAACTCCTATAAGAGCAATAAAAGGTAAAATCCAATTTCTATAATCCCGGGATACATGAAAAATTATCGATATAAAAACCAATATCAGGAAAAGAACACACCAAAATTGAAATAACGAAGCCACTAAAATCCAAAAAGAAGCATCAAATATTTTTTCTTTTGAAGCCTTAAGCGATTGTAAAGAAATTAATCTTCGAAGTGCCAGCAAAATAAAAAAGTTAGCATATAATACATTTGGATTATTAAATATTGTTGGAAAAAACAATAAAAACAACAAATAGAAAAGTATAGCGTAACCATTGTCTTTACTGAGTCCGTTCTTTTTTACGATAAAATTTATCAGAAAAAAAGAAGCTAAAATAAAGCACAATAAACTTATTTTTTGAAACGCCAAAAAATAAGAACTCATCCATAATGGTCCCTGAATTTGAAACATAAAAAAGAAAACCAGTATCAAAATTACGACCAAAGAATAATTTAATGGCGTAGATTTTTTAAAAACACTTGTTATCATAAGGATATTTTATACTTTTGTGACTGTAAATATAATACTTGTTTAAAAAGGAAAACCAACAAGTTGAAAAAGATTCTTTTTGAATTTTGATTCAATGCGTTAAAAACAATAATAACATATAATTTTATAAATTATGACAGCTTTTTTCGAAGGAATTCAATACTTATTCGTTAACATTTTGTTTGCTCCTCTTGACTTTTTACGTCGTTTGGAATTAATTACATGGTTTGGTGCAAACACTATCAACTGGATTTTCATGATCATCTGTTCATGCGCAATCGTTTATTGGATTAAACAATTACGTATTTTTGATGATGCCGGGACAGAAAACCAAGATACAACAGCTCATTCATTTTTAAAATAAAAACCAAACCCTTTAATTAAAAAGGGCTTGTTGAATATTTTTAAAGTAAGTCGAAGCCGATATCTTTTCTAAAATACATCTTATCAAAGCTTAGTTTATCTATGTTTTGGTAAGATTTTTTTATGGCCTCCTGAAAATTATCTCCGTATGATGTTACTGCAATTACACGTCCTCCATTAGTAACGACATTTTCGCCATCTAATTTTGTTCCTGCATGAAAAACTATCGAATCTGTAATATTTTCTAAACCTGTAATCACTTTTCCTTTTTCGAAATCTTCAGGATATCCGCCAGAAACTACCATTACAGTTGTAGCACTTCTTGGATCAACTTCTAAATTAAAATCTCCTAATTTTTGATCTGCAACAGATAAAAACAATTCAACTAAATCAGATTTTAATCTCGGAACCACAACTTCCGTTTCAGGATCTCCCATTCTTACGTTGTATTCAATAACGATTGGTTCGTTTTTCACGTTGATTAAACCAATAAATACAAAACCTTTGTATTCGATTCCGTCTTTTTGGAAGCCTTCGATGGTTGGTTTTACGATACGGGTTTCAATTTTTTCCATTAAAACGGCATCCACATAAGGAACCGGAGAAACGGCTCCCATTCCGCCTGTGTTTAAACCTGTATCTCCTTCTCCAATTCGTTTGTAATCTTTTGCTGTTGGAAGAATTTTATAGTTTTTACCATCCGTTAAAACGAAACAGCTTAATTCGATTCCATCCAAAAATTCTTCTATAACTACTTTTGAACTTGCTGCTCCAAATTTAGCATGCACGAGCATGTTACGTAATTCTGTTTTTGCTCCTTCTAAATCCTGAATAATCAAAACCCCTTTTCCTGCTGCTAAACCATCTGCTTTTAAAACGTAAGGAGGTTGCAAAGTTTCCAAAAACTCGCATCCTTTCTCCACTGTTTCGGCAGTAAAACTGTCATAAGCAGCTGTTGGAATGTTATGTTTCATCAGGAATTCTTTTGCAAATTCCTTGCTTCCTTCTAATTGCGCCCCCAATTGAGATGGCCCAATAACCGGAATATTTTTTAAACTTTCGTCATTTTTGAAATAGTCGTAAATACCTTTTACCAACGGATCTTCAGGTCCTACAACTACTAAACTTATATTTTCTTTAAGTACTAAAGCTTTTACTGCTTCAAAATCTGTTGCAGATATTGCTACATTTTCAGCAATCGCAGCAGTTCCTGCATTTCCAGGTACTACAAAAAGTTTTTCGCAAAGCGGGCTCTGAGTCATTTTCCATGCAAATGCATGCTCTCTTCCGCCTGATCCCAATAATAAAATTGTCATGGTGTAGTTGTATTTAGTTGTGGTGCAAAAATACTTGCTTTTGTACGTAAAAAATAATTAAATCTTTAAAAAGTTGTTCGTTCCGCACTGTTAGTAAATCCTAAACATTATTTTTGATGAAAATATGCTGAAAAAATGATTCGCCTTTTTGATATTTCTCTTCAATTAAATGGTTTTCCAATAAAGAAAGCCAAAGCCGAATTGGATAAAATTATTCATTTTTCTGAAGAAGAATTTGCTTCGTTTCTGGAAAATAAAAAAGCAGAAATTGTTGATTTTCATCTCAAAAATAACTCTTTTTACGCAGCATTAGCCGGAAATACAATTGCTGAAAATTGGAAAAACCTTCCTGTTTTAAACAAACAAAATTTACAAAAACCTCTTGAAGAAAGACTTTCAAAAGGGTATTCTAAAAAAAACATTTACCTCAACAAAACTTCCGGATCGAGCGGAACTCCTTTTGTTTTTGCTAAAGATAAATATTCGCATGCTTTGACCTGGGCTTCAAATATGATGCGTTTTGGTTGGTTCGGTATTGATTTTAATCAATCGTATCAGGCTCGATTTTACGGAATTCCAATGGGTTTTATCGGATATCAAAAAGAACGTTTCAAAGATTTTTTAACCCATCGTTTTCGTTTCCCGGTTTTTGATTTATCTGATGCAGTTCTGGAAAAATTTCTGCAGAAATTCAAAACCAAAAAATTCGATTACCTCAACGGATATACCAGTTCTATCGTTTTATTTGCTAAATATCTGGAACAAAAAAATATGGTTTTAAACGAAATTTGTCCAACTCTGAAAGCTTGCTTTGTTACTTCAGAAATGCTTTTTGAATCGGATAAAAAACTTCTCGAAAGACAATTCGGCATTCCAATTATCAGTGAATATGGTGCCTCTGAACTGGATTTGATTGCTTTTGAAAATCCTCAGGGAGAATGGCAGGTAAATGCTGAAACATTATTTGTCGAAATTTTAGATGAAAATAATAATCCTGTTCCACATGGAACAGAAGGTAAAATTGTGATTACTTCACTCTTCAATAAAGCAAATCCATTCATAAGATATGAAATTGGCGACATTGGAATTTTGGATGAAAAGAGCACTCCTCAAAAACCAATTCTAAAAAAGCTCATTGGAAGAACCAATGATGTTGCCATTTTGCCAAGCGGTAAAAAATCCCCGGGATTGACATTTTATTATGTAACCAAAAGCATTATCGAAGATGATGGAAATGTAAAAGAATTTATCATCAAACAAACCAAATTAGATACTTTTGAAATTGAATATGTTTCTGAAAAAGAATTAGTTTCAGAACAAATTCAAAAAATAAAAGAAGCCATTGATTTATATCTGGAACCAAATCTAAACTTCACTTTTACCAGAAAAACTGTTTTAGAAAGAACCAATCGAGGCAAACTAAAACAATTCAAATCTTTTTTATAATATAAATAAAATCTTACATTTGTTTTTAATTTAAAAACTTATGGCTGATCAATCTTTACTCTCTGAAGAAACAATTTCTAATAAAATATACTTTATTCGCGGACACAAAGTGATGCTGGATAGCGATTTGGCTTCCCTTTATGATGTCGAAACTAAAAGACTAAATGAACAGGTTAAAAGAAATTTATCTTGATTTCCTGAAGACTTCATGTTTCAACTAACTGAAAATGAATACAATTCTTCAAGGTCGCAAATTGCGACCTTGAAGAATGGAAGAGGTTCAAATTTAAAATACCTTCCTTATGCCTTTGCCGAACATGGGATATTAATGCTTTCAAGTGTATTAAAAAGCGACAAAGCCATTCAAACCAATATACAAATCATGAGAATTTTTACAAAAGTAAGACAAATGCTTTTGGACACAACTGAAATTAAAGTTGATATTCTTCAGATTCAAAAGAAGTTAGAAAATCATGATAAAAATATAGAATTGGTATTTTCTTATTTAGATGAATTAACTGAAAAGAAAGAAAATGAAGAGGAAAGAGTAAAAATTGGATATAAAAAAGTAATTCTTTAAGGTTATAAATGTGTACTTAAAACTAAATCTTCTTTATATATCGGCGTTTTACAATCAACTGCGTATACAAAAACCTTATCATCAGCAAAACAGCAAACACAAAATTATATCCGTGGAATTGGCTGTAAACCCCAAAGTTATGTTTGATTAATTTGAATTTTGAAGAGGAAACAGAATCCTTTCTAATTCTATAAAAAGCCAGAGATTCCGGGACAGGTTTTGCCGTTTTTATTTGTTTTAAAATCGTAAGCCATATTCTCCAATCTTGCCTTTTTTGGGACGTTTCCAAAATAATTTTGCCAAAATAATCTGTGTCGTAAATGGCTGTCAAATTGCCAACATAGTTGCAGAAAAACAACTGTTTGTAAGTTAATGGATTTGGTGATTCAACTCTTCTGTTTAAATCATTTCCCATTTCATCAATAGAATCATAAAAACTAAATGTGAATGGCAGATTATTTGTTTTTAAAAACTGAATCTGTTTTTCTAACTTCTCAGGAAACCACAAATCATCGGCATCTAAGTAGGCAATATATTTCCCTGTTGCTTTTTCTAAAGCGGTGTTTCGGGCAAAACCATTTCCACGATTTTCCGGTAATTTATAGAGTTTTATTCGGCTGTCTTTTTGAGCAAATTCTTCAATTATGTAAATTGTGTGATCAGTTGATGCATCATCGGCCAAAATCATTTCCCAGTTTTGATAACTTTGATTCAGTACAGACTGCAGCGTTTCCCGAATATATTTTTCGGCATTATATGTGGGTGTTATGATAGAAACTAACTCACTCATCAATATGCTTTTTCATCACCTTTAATGATATGGTAAATCGTAATTACAATAATTTTCAAGTCTAATAAAATAGACCAGTTTTCGATATAAAAAATATCATATTTTACCCTGTTTATAATATCATAATCAGATTCGATTTCTCCACGAAAACCTTTTACCTGTGCTAAGCCTGTAATTCCGGGTTTTATAAAATGGCGCACCATAAATTTATCTACTTTAAGTATATATTCCTGATTATAGCTTACCATGTGCGGTCTTGGTCCGACTACTGACATCTCTCCCCGTAAAACATTAAAAAACTGTGGTAGCTCATCAATACTGGTTTTTCTAATAAACTTTCCAATTTTAGTAACTCTGGGGTCGTTTTTAGAAACCTGATTTGTATAGGTTTCATTGGTTATTTCCATTGATCGAAATTTATAACAATTGAATTCCTTGTTATTGAGTCCGTTACGCCTTTGTCTGAGTAAAATTGGTCCCTTAGATTCCAGTTTAATTAAAACTCCTAAAATTGGAAGAATCCATGAAAGAACACCCAAAATAATTACTATTGAAAAAGTAACATCGAAAGTTCGTTTCATTATTTTATACAAATTTTCATCTAGTCGAATACTCCTAAGTGCAATTACAGGAATATAATCATAATATTGTAAGATGAAATTTCTAAAAAATATTTGATTCCCATCAGGAATAAACTTTAATGTCTTCAAATTACTGTCAGCAAAATCAATAAGTGCATTCATCTGATCCTGAGATAATCCAATAATAGAACAATACATTTCGTCCATATTTTTATTCATCACGAATTCAAACATTTCTTCAATATGCTCATCTTTTACTTCTTCAAATTCAAAAACATGAATCAGTTCATATCCATAATCAGGATTCTCTGTAAAAAAATATTTTAAAGGCGAAATACTTGCTTTATTACCTAACAACACAACTCTCCTGTGATTTCCACCAAAAACAACGCGATAAGTCTGTAGGAAATAATAGATTGAAAACTTAATAAATAAGATAAGAATAAATATAAACCATAAATAAAACAACAACGTTCTAAAACTGGTTTGCTTAGCATAAAAGAAGGCAAGTGCAAAAACTACAAAACCAAATAAGCAGGCTTGTTTTAAAGCACAATTTAAAATTGCAATTACTTTTGTATAACGATATACTTCGTAAAAACCTAAATCAGAAGCAATACCAATCCAACCGACATTTAATACGATTAAAAATAAAATTTGATTTTCAGGAAAATGCGCTATATAAACCGCAAAAAAATTGATAATAAGCAAATCAATCAAATAGGAGAATGGCCGAATATAGCCTGAATATTTTCCTGTTTTTGTCCGCATTTATTTTATATAATTTGAAAAATCTTTATGCTCTTCTTTTGAAAGTTCTTCTTTTGAAAGTGATTTAAAATAATCATACGTAATTTTCATTCCTTCTGCGCGGTTTACTTTGGCTTCCCATCCTAATAATTCTTTTGCTTTTGTAGTGTCCGGCTGGCGTTGCAGAGGGTCATTAATAGGTAATGGATGGTAAACTACTTTTTGGTTTGTCCCGGTAAGTTTTATAATTTCTTCAGCAAAATCCTTAATAGTTATTTCATCCGGATTCCCAATATTAACCGGATATACATAATCTGAATGCAATAATCTGTATATTCCTTCAACCTGATCGTCTACATAACAAAACGAACGGGTTTGCATACCATCTCCAAAAATCGTTAAATCTTCTCCACGAAGTGCCTGACCAATAAAAGCCGGAATTACGCGGCCATCATTAAGACGCATTCTTGGTCCGTAAGTATTAAAAATACGAACGATTCTGGTTTCAACACCATGAAAAGTGTGGTAAGCCATTGTTATGGATTCCTGAAAACGTTTTGCTTCATCATAAACTCCGCGAGGTCCAATAGTGTTTACGTTTCCGTAATATTCTTCTGTTTGCGGATGGACTAAAGGGTCTCCATATACTTCAGAAGTAGAGGCAATTAAAATTCTTGCTTTTTTTACACGAGCCAAACCTAATAAATTATGAGTTCCTAATGATCCTACTTTTAAGGTTTGAATTGGAATTTTTAAATAATCAATTGGGCTTGCAGGCGAAGCAAAATGCAAAATATAGTCTAATTCGCCCGGAATATGTACAAATTTTGTAATGTCGTGATGGTAAAACTCAAAATGTTCTAACTTAAACAGATGTTCAATATTTTTAAGATCTCCTGTAATCAGGTTATCCATTCCAATAACATAATAGCCTTCTTTGATAAACCGATCACACAAATGTGATCCTAAAAATCCTGCAGCACCTGTAATAAGTATTCTTTTCATATTGATTTGTTTCCAAAAGCAAATTTACTTTTTTCAATTTTATAAAAATAAATTTAGCATTTATCTTTTTTCTATTATTGACTAAACTTTTGAATGTTGATTATTTATTATTAAAAATTTGTTCCAGAATTTTAATCGTAATTAGATAAGTTGGCTTTACTCCTGTAGTTCCTAATCCACCTGAAGCCAGTGTACTTCCTGTTTCCAACGGATTATCCGAAGCATAATAAGCATAACGAACTTTGATATCATGAGGGACACTTTTTCTAATTTTTGATGCCGACTGAATGGCCTTTTGGTAATAAGAGCCTTCCATTTCCAGACCAATAACACCCCAGGTCGATTCGTGGAAAAACTTAAGCAAATCTCTGTTTTGCAATGAAGTTCCTAAAACGGTAACCATTGCTCCTTCATAAACAGCAATATCGTTTCCTTCGAACATAGCGCCGGTTAATTCATTTTCGAAGAAATAATTATCTGCAGTTCCTTCATTTATATGTGCTGACGGAATCATGATATCTCCTTTTCCACCTTCCAGAATTCCGGCTTTACCCATAATCGAAACAGATTTTACGTTCAGTAAGGTTTCTTTTTTAAATGGTTTTAAAAGTTCATCGATAGTTTCATATGCCTGTTCGCCAAAAGCATAATCCATTACTATTAAAACAGGTTTTTCTTCGTCAATGTTTGCATAAGAAAATGCGGTTTTAGACCAGTCAATTTTGGCTGTATCAAAAATCTGTACATCAATATTTGTCCCTGATGTGTCAGGTAGTGAAATCATTCCGTTTTTTAAAGCTAATTCTTCAACCTGACTTCTAATTTCTTTTGATCCCGAACTGCTCAATTCTTCATAAATAAAGAAATCTGATTTGCCTTTATACTTTGCTGTTAACAAAGGTGTTGCAAAAATTGAATTCATTACGCTGTGCATATTCGCACTAATTACATGAATAGGACGTTTTAAAAGATTATTTGCTTTTAAAACTTCCTTAATATTTGTTGCCCAGATTTCTCCGTGAATATGGTGACCCAAACGCTCGCGTAAAACCGGACTAAAAGTTATTGTTCGTTTATTGTTTTCAATAATTTCTTCGATAGCTAATTTTCCAAGCCAATAAATTACATGAAGGAAACGATCCGGTGCATTTTCTGACCCAAAAGCGTCATAAATATCTAAAACTTCTTCGAATGTTCTGGCTAAAATATTGGCCACATGCGATATTGCTTTTTCCCTTTCTACCAGAGGCAGTTTTTTGGTTTGCATTACAGCTTGTTCTAATTTTAACCAGTCACGCGAAACTTCACCTCCGTCATCTAATAAAACCCTGTTTTTAATTTTATGAGATTCGATGAAAATAAAAGTTAAATGCGTTAAAATATCATAAATATCAGAGCGGCCTCGTGTGATTTCAACATTCATCTGTTCCTCATCAATGCGGTAGCAATTTCTTCTTCTTTTTGGAGGAACAATGGGCTGAAAATGTGATTTTGAATATCCTTCATCTGAAGTTAAATTAATAAAACGGCATTGCTCAATTCCTATTGGAAGACGTTCTATAACATATAAAAGCCCATTTAGTTCAACTTTTTCTTCACCAATATTTCCATAAATTTCAGGGCGTAAAGCCAATAATGATTCCCGCAGGCTATCGCCTGACACACCCATTGGCTTATAAAAACCACGATTGAATAAATGGCGCATTGTAATGTACATTTTTTCGATCGCTGCAGATGATTCCTGCGCTCTTGATCTTGATATATGTTTAGTTTCTTTCATGTTTTTTTATTTTTAAAATCCTCTTTAAAAAGAAGACTATTCAGGAACATAATGTAAGGAAAGTTATGAATTATCTGTTTAATTCATTCAAAATAGTTTTTATCAAATTGTTAGAAGAACTGTTTCTCTATTTCAAATTATCCGCTATATCCCTATTATTTGATAACCTTGGCAATTTATTCTGTCCGCCTAATTTTCCCTGCGATTTCATGTATTCCTGAAATCCGTTTTTAGAAACTTTGGTTATAACTACTTTCTGCAAAACATTTCCTGTAATTAAATCATCGTAATAAATGTTTTGTTTTCGCATCGAATCGTCGATTGCTTCTGCAAAAGATAGTATATTTTCCGGTTCATTTTCAAATTCTATAAGCCACTCGTGATAAGGCAATCCTTTTGATGGATTAATTTGTGGTGCTACTGTAAATTCGTTAATGACAATTTTGGTTCCTGCTGTCGCTTCTTTCATGGCATTTTCGACTTCGTTTGCAATAACATGTTCTCCAAAAGCAGAAATATAATGCTTGATTCTGCCTGACACAATTACGCGATGCGGAAATAAAGTCGTAAATTTAACGGTATCGCCAATATTATAACGCCAAAGCCCTGCATTTGTAGAAATAATCAAAACATAATTTACATCTATTTCTACTTCACCAACGGTATGACTTTTTGGGTTTTCTTCAAAAAATTCATCTGCTTTTATAAACTCATAGAAAATTCCGGAGTTAAGTAACAAGAGCATTCCTTTTTCTTTTTGAGAATCCTGATAGGCAAAAAATCCTTCAGAAGCAGGAAATAGCTCAATACTGTCTACTTTTCTGCCAATCATATTTTCAAATTTAGCCCGATAAGGCTCATAATTTACTCCTCCATAAATAAACAGGTTAAAGTTCTTAAATATATCACCTATTTTCTTTCCACCGCTTTTTTGCTGTAATCGCTCAAAATACATTTGTACCCATGATGGAATTCCGGAAATTACAGACATATCTTCTTTTATTGTTTCATCAACAATAGCATCAACTTTGCTTTCCCAGTCTTCAATGCAATTGGTTTCCCATGATGGCATTCTGTTTTTCTGCAGGTATTTCGGTACAAAATGAGCAACAATTCCTGAAAGTCTTCCAAAATTTATTCCGTGCTTTTCAGTCAAAATTGGACTTCCCTGCAAAAAGATCATTTTACCATCAACAAAATCTGCATTTCCTGTTTCGTTGATATAATGCAAAATAGCATTACGTGCCGCATTGATATGAGAAGGCATTGATTCCCTGGTTAGCGGAATATATTTGGCTCCGGATGTTGTTCCGGAAGTTTTGGCAAAATAAATAGGTTTTCCCTTCCAAAGAATATTTTCCTTACCTAATTTTACTTTTTCGATATACGATTTTAAATCTTCATAATCCCGAATTGGAACGTTCTTTTGAAAATCTGTAATTGTTTTTATAGTATCAAAATGATGATCTTTTCCAAATTCGGTTGCTTTGGCCTTCTCAATCAAAATTTTAAAAACTTTCAGCTGAGTTTCAACCGGTTTATTAGACCATACCCTTGTTTGATTGTATATTTTTCGTGCAAATATTTTTGCTGCTATAGATTTAATTGACATTTTGTGTGTATTATTTCTTTTTGTTTGCTTTATTACCGCCCGACTCCTTCTCTATTTTGGAAACTTCTTCTCTAAGTTTAATTTCTTCTTCAGAAGCCTTCATATTGGTTATCTGTATTTCCTCAGATTCAGCTAAAATAGAGTCTTTGTTGAACTTTGCATATTCTAATTCACCTGTCAATACTTTTTGAATCGATTTGATATAGGCTTCATTTTTCTTTAATGAAGTTGTTAATGAATCAGACTTTATAGCTAATTCTAAAGCATTTTTTTTTAACTGTGTTGACGAATATCCGGGTATAAATTCACGCAAAGGAGTGAATGCAATGATAAAAGTAGTAATGAGAATTAAGAATATTCCGCCTAAAGAAAAAACAACAAAAACATTCATTAAAGTAAGTCTGAACGAAAAAATTTCTTCAAATGTATTTTCATTCAAAATTACCAATCGGTTTTTTACGAACAATTTTTTTCTGAAGTTCTTTTTTTTCTTGGTCATTGCGGATGTTTATACTCGCAAATATAACAATTATTACATTTGGTGGTATCTGTCAAATTTGATACAATACTTCTTATTTTTTTATTTTATAAAATATTTAACGCTCTTCAAAATAAACATTTTAGTCTAAAAACTATTCTGATACGTATATTCTATATACATTTGCAACAAAAATTTATAAATTGCTTCGGCATTAATTTTACTATTATGGGAAGATTTGGCGTTACAGAAATCCTTATTATATTGGCAGTTGTTTTATTACTTTTTGGAGGTAAAAAAATTCCGGAATTAATGAAAGGACTAGGAAGCGGAATTAAAGAATTTAAAAACGCAGCCAAAGACGATCAACCTACTGCTAAAAAAGAAGAAGAAGAAGTTAAATAAAACTCTGTAAGAGAGTATTTTGAATCCCAACTGAAATCATAATGGTTTTAGTTGGGATTTTTTATGTCCAATTTTTAAATTACTTATATTCAAAAGCTTGCATTCTTGAAGGATTTTTCCTGAAAATAAAAATTTGCAAACGAAAATAATTAGTAATTATTATAATTTAATAAATAAAACGCATAAATAATTTATCCATATTGATGTTTTTATTATTTTTACCATAATTTTTTACTAATAAAACATTTATTATGATTGATTTAACACGTAGAAATTTTATCAAAAATGTTGGATTTATAGGGGCTACAACTCTTTTTTGCGGCAGTTCACTCCTTGCTCAGAATACCTTCGGATCTTTTTCGGATTTCGGCAATGAAAACGAAAATATTTTATCCCAATTCTCAAAATCATCTTGTACTGATGTTTTTTTATCAGATTCTGCACTTTTAGAATGTTATAAAAATGCAGCCTTCGGATTGGAAAAAACCGGATACAAACTTTCAGGAAATTTTTGTTACAACTCAGCTGATAATCAACTAAAAATGTTTCCGATGCATCTTCTCGTAGATGGCTCCGGAAAATTAGACGATGTTTTATTATGTCTTGGTAAAAACTCAAACGGAGAATGGAATTCTTTAAGATCATTATCGGGATTTGATTTGGAAGCCATTTCTATGGCTATGAAAGAATTAAGTAAAAAAAATAATGCTGCTGATTTGACACAGTATTTATTACCGGCTCCTGTAAAACAAGTAAACCCGTATGGTTTTGAAACCAAAAGAGGAAGTGTATTTTTAAAAACCCACCTTTCAGATAATCATACTTCAATAGAAATGGTTGTAACTGAAGGATCTCATGTTGTGTTTCAAAAAGAAATAATATCCCGACATAACTTTACTGTGAATTCAATTTTGGTTTAACAAAAATTCAAAAAATAACATCTAAAATATCTCATTATGGCAGAACCATTTTTAGCTGAAACCCGAATTATGTCATTTAATTTTGCTCCTAAAGGATGGGCAATGTGTAATGGACAATTTTTACCTATAAACCAAAATCAGGCGTTATTCTCTTTGTTAGGAACATCTTTTGGCGGCAACGGACAAACTACTTTTGCTCTGCCTGATTTACGAGGTAGAACCCCAATTCATTTTGGGAATAATTTTATGCTCGGTCAAAGAGGGGGCGAAGAGGCCCATACATTAACTATTAATGAACTGCCGGCACATCAACATAATTTAAACAATACCAATCAGGCTGTAAGTACAAATGTTCCTAATTCTGGCACAAGTATGTTAGGCAACACGGCTCCGAATCAGGTTTACAACACAGCCGGCCAAAATCTGGCAGCTATGAACCCTGCTTCTGTTTCTAATGTAGGCGGCAGTCAGCCCCACCTGAATATGCAGCCTTTTCTAACATTGAATTTTTGTATCGCCTTACAAGGAATATTTCCTTCCCAGAATTAATAATAACATTTAAAAAGTAACTATTATGGCGCAACCTTATGTTGGTGAAATCAGAATGTTTGCAGGAAATTTTGCTCCTGCCGGTTGGATGTTTTGTGAAGGACAATTATTGCCTATTTCAGAAAACGAAGTTTTATTTCAATTAATTGGAACTACTTATGGTGGTGATGGACAAAGCACTTTTGCATTGCCTGATTTACGAGGAAGAATACCTATTCATAATAATAGTGGCTCTGGTACTACTTACATCATAGGAGAAACAGGCGGTGTTGAAGAAATAACGCTCACAACCCAGCAAATACCTTCGCATAATCATGCTATAACAGCTACAACAGATTTGGCTAATAGTGCCAGTCCTGCAGAGGCTTACCTGAGTACAACTGCTACAGGAAATAAAATATATTCGACTGCTGCCCCAACAATAGCATTAAATCCTTCAGAGATAAGTCCTGTTGGCGGTAGTCAGCCTCATACTAATTTTCAGCCTTATTTGTGCGTTGATTTTATTATTTCACTATTTGGAATTTTTCCTAGTCAAACTTAATTAATTTAATAACCTAAAATATTCTCAATATGGCAGATCCATTTGTAGCAGAAATACGCATTTTCGGATTTAATTTTGCGCCAAAAGGTTGGGCTTTTTGTAATGGACAAATTTTGCCCCTTTCACAAAATACAGCACTTTTTTCGTTGTTAGGAACCACATATGGAGGTGATGGAAAATCTAATTTTGCACTTCCTGATATGCAGGAAAGAACACCTATGCATCCTGGTCAGGGCCCAGGACTATCATTACATGATTTGGGTGAAATGGGGGGCAGTGCAACCGTAACA
This sequence comes from Flavobacterium chungangense LMG 26729, assembly GCF_000735715.2. Taxonomy (NCBI): domain Bacteria; kingdom Pseudomonadati; phylum Bacteroidota; class Flavobacteriia; order Flavobacteriales; family Flavobacteriaceae; genus Flavobacterium; species Flavobacterium chungangense. Next base: position 64,938 of record NZ_JASY01000002.1, on the reverse strand, counting down.
CTGTTAGAGTCAGAAATACCTGGTCACACCCATACTTTATCTGTATCTAATTTAAATTCTCAGGCAACAACTCCTTCTAATACAAGTTTAGGGCGTGGTAATCCGGTAAAGGTTTACATAACGGCGGGGCCTTTAGTAAAAATGGGCGATAACGCTATTACTGTAACCGGAGGAAGTCAGCCGCACAATAACATGATGCCTTATCTGTCAATGAATTTTTGTATTGCACTTCAGGGAATCTTTCCTCCAAGAGGTTAATAAATGATTGACATTGAATTTAAGTATAAAAGATATAAGCCTTCGAGCTATACTGGAACGTGATTTACCCGTTTTGTGTAAAATTTACGGGAGTACCAGAACAGAAGAATTAGATAAAGGTACCAATTGGAACCAGGAACAAAAACAATTTTTTATTGAACAACAGTTTTTTGCACAGCATGAATATTATCAAAATAATTATACCGGTGCAAAATTTTATATAATTGAAAAAGAAAATACTGTAATTGGAAGGCTATATATTGATTTCTTTTTTGAAAAAAAAGGTTTTAGAATTATAGACATTACTTTATTACCTGACTGGAGAAAAAAAGATATTGGAAGTGCTATTTTAAATGAAATTATTAAAAAAGCTGCCGAAAATAAAATGAAAGTGAGTATTCACGTAGAAAGTTTTAATCCAGCTATGAATTTATATAAAAGATTGGGATTCATAAAAATAAGTGAAACAAACGGTGTTTACCATTTAATGGAATGGAGTCCTGAATAGACAATAAGTAATAAATAGAAGGAATGGATATAGCTTTACTTACTTTAAACGATTTTGACACATTGATTAATACTGTATTTACATTTCGTATTTCAGACGAAATCCTGCTTAATGCAGAATTGATCGAAGTAACAAAACTGAATAATTTTTCGCCTTTAGAAAGAAATCCATTTTCAATTGTGTTTCGTACTGAACAAAAAAATGAATATTACGAACAAGGCATTTTTACCATTTTACATCCTGAAAAAGGCGATTTACAATTATTTCTCAGTCCATTAGGCTTTGATGATATTGGGATGAAATACGAAGCTGTCTTTTCTTAATTATGCTAACTCATTAAACTAAAAAAAATGAAAAAAAACAAACTCTTAATTATCATAATACTGCTGGGATTCCTAACGTTTGGGATGAAATATAGCGGTTTTATTAATGAAAACTTTGTTACTCCATTAGCAAAACAGTTGATAAAAACTGAAAAGGAATCTGTAAATAAGACAGCTGAAAGTAAAAAAAAATTATTTTCAAAGAAACAAAAAGTAACTGCTAGTACAGCGGCAGCAACTCTTTCTGTAACCAATGCTGTAGCGGTAAATGGAGGCGGAAATGCCGTACCCGGCTCACAATTAGATTTTACAGTAACCATTACAAACAGTGGTGCAGATGATGCATTAGGAACAACTTTTCAGGATATTCTGGATGCAAATCTAACATATGTTCCAGGCTCACTAAAAGTGACCCCTATTGCAGTAAATGATTCGTATAACTGTATTGGAAATGTAGGTATTACTGTAAATGCAGCCGGAGGAGTTCTGGCAAATGATGTTAGCCCCGACGGAACAGCTACAACAGTAACTGTTTTGGCAAATCCGACTAATGGAACTGTATCATTAGCATCAAATGGTTCTTTTACCTATAATTCAAATGCAGGTTATTATGGTTCAGATAGTTTTACTTATACGTTAACAAACACCAACGGAAAAACAAGTACTGCTTCTGTAAACATTGTAATCACTGAACCCATACATTTTATAAACAGTTCAGCCGCTACTAATGGAAACGGTACTTTGGCAAATCCATTTAAAACAGTTGATAATGCTGCCAGTGCAACAACCGGCTCTATTTTTATTTATACAGGTACCGGAAGCAGCGGTAATGCATTGACATTATCAAACAATCAAAAGCTTATTGGTCAGGGGGCTACAGCCAGTTTAATATCAATTTTAGGTATTACTGTACCACCTTACAGCAATCCGTTGCCATCAACTGGCGGAACAAACCCTACTTTTTCAGTTTTAAATCTTAAATTAAATAATGATGTTGAAGGAATTACACTTTCCGGAACAACAGCAACCATAGCCGGAACAAGCGTTGGTACTTTAAAAGTAAGAGATGTCAGCATTAATGGCGGAACTGCAATTGCTGTAAACATTGGTGGCGGAGGTGCGCTGGATTGTATTTTCAAAAGTATTTCAGTGAATGGTGCTACAAAAGGAATATCTGTATCAAATTCTACGGGAAGTTTTCAGGTTCTTGGTACCGGAACAACTGCAGGATCAGGAGGAACTATTCAAAATATAGCAAATAGAGGGGCTGAGTTTATTTCTTGTACAAACGTTACGCTTAAAAATATTAATTTTTTAAATTCAAATACATCTGGAACTTGCAGTACTCCGGCTGTTGATAACTCCAATTGTAATGGTGCAATTCATTTAAAAACAGTTACAGGAGTTACATTAGATAATATTTCAATTACGGGTACTAATAATTCAACAGGTATAAACATAAATAATGTCACTACTTTTTCACTTGCCAATAGTACTCTAACCGGTTGCGGAAGCAATACAGGGGATTCTGAAGTGGGTGGTATTTATGCGTTGAACCTTGGAGGAACCAGCTCTATAACAAACACAAACGTTAATGATTCATGGGGAAGAGGTTTTTACGGATACAATGGAATCCTGTCAACAAATCCAACTCTAAACCTAAGCGTTACCGGATGTCAGTTTAAAAATTCATTCAACAAGACAAACGGCGCCAGTAATTTTATCTTTCAGGGTTACGGGACATCCAATAATACTCTAACTCTTAAAGGAAATGATTTCTCTAACGCTAAAACATATGGATTACAATTAGATTTTGGCGGTGGTTCCACAAATAATATTCAGGTAGGAGGGAATCTTTTAGCAGATGGAAATACCATAAATGCTGCAGTTTCCAGCCCCGGCAGTAATGGTTTGCAATTGCAGTCTACAGGAACATCTACTGTAAACTACAATGTAATTAACAACACCATAAAATCAAGTTTTAATGGAAGCTTTACCTGCAACATTGGTAATCAGGGCACCGGAACTATGAAAGGCCGAATTAATAATAATACTATTGATGGAGGCGGAACAGCCTCTGTATCAAATGGTATCTCTGTTGCTGCTTATGGAAATGCCAAACATATTACAGAAATAGTAAATAATACAATTACCAACATCAGTAACAATGGTATTCTTTCTGAAGCGAACGATAATGGCTCCGTTGGTAATGCCCGTATGGATGCTACAATAAAAAATAATAATATTAGTATGGTAACCAATGCTTATGCACACGTTTCGGTAATTGCTATTGGAAGTATTGCTTCAAGTACTTTGCTAAGTGCTGCTAATATTAGTAACAATACAACGAATAATCCTGTTACAAACTTAGTGGCTACTTTTGATGTTTTAGCGCAAGGTACAAATAGCCAGATTATTTTACAGGGGACCTCTCCATATGCCAATGGTTCAGGTGATAGAACTGCAGCTCTTACAACATTTTGGAATGCTAACAATACCGGACCAAGAACCGCTATAGATGAAGTAGGCGGAGGAACAATATTATCTGGAACAGCTTTAGTTCCTGACAATCCATCAGCTTCAAAATTCTCTACTGCTCCCGTAATAGAAGAATCAACTCCGGTAACGGTAAATCAAAATAACAACGAAGTCAGTACTTTAACTGCTAAAAATAACAATACTTCAAAAATAACATCCGGAGAAACACTTTCTGTAGGACCATTTACTCTAGCAGCCGGAAAAAGTACAATAATTACATTTAGTGCAACTGTAAATGCGGCCAATTCATTACCGGCAAACACTTGTGCTGTAACAAACCAGGCATCTGTAAGTGGATCTAATTTTTCAACCGTAAATTCTAATATTACGACTACATCAATTAAACCGGAAAATGCAACATTTACAAATACCACAGAAAACATTCCTTGTTTGGGAACGGCGACTGTAACTTTAAATGCTACGTGTCCATTAGGAACTACTCCTACCTGGTATACCTCATTATCAGGTGGAACCAGTTTTGCAACGGGTGCATCAGTGACCGCTACCCCTACAGCAAACAATACCACATATTGTGTTGCTTGTGAAGCCGCTTATTGTGCTAGTGATATACTATTGGTAAAAACCGTTACCGGAACTCCGTCAACCTCATCATCGCAAACAATTTCTGCTTGTGATAGTTATTTCTGGTCAGAAAATGGTATTACTTATACAACATCCGGAACCTATACCAAAACTGTTGGTTGTGATACAAAAATTTTGAATTTAACTATAAGTTACTCATCCGCTATTAATACTGCAGTTACAGTAAATTCAGGTATTTTAACAGCTACTCAATCCGGGGCAACCTATCAATGGTATCAATGTCCGAATACTTTACTTTCGGGTGAAACGAACCAATCTTACACTCCATTGGCAAATGGTGATTATAAAGTTGATATTACTCTTGCAGATTGTACAGTAACTTCAAGTTGTATTACCATAAGCAATCTGGCTGTTGGCGATTTTGAACCAAATGAATTTAAAATTTATCCTAACCCAAGCAAAGGAATTGTAAATATTGTTACTCCTTATCAAGGAAATTATATTATCACAGATGCCTTAGGAAAAACCATAAAAACATTTGAATTACATGAAAATATAGTAAATACTTTAAATTTAGAAAACGTATCTGATGGAACTTATTTTATTAAAAATAGCACTGACAGTAACGTAAAAACTCAAAAATTACTCATAAAGAAATAGAATAAATTTAGTTTTTCAGGAACCCGAAATTATAATTATGATTTCGGGTTTTTTTATTTATATAAAAAATCTTACTTTTATCATCCCTAAATTTATATAAAAATGAAAAACCTATTTCTATTGGTGAGTTTTTTTCTATGTGTAGAAAATTATTCACAGGCAACAAAACCTTTCCCTGCCAATATTACTTTTAATAATGGCTTAATGGCAACGACAAAAAATAGTCAGGATGCCTCAAATAATTATGATACCTGGAAATCCAACTTTACAGTGGCCTGTACAAACGGAAGATGGAGAGTAAAATTTAATTCCACGGAAACTGTTTCAGAAGGAATTGCTTATGGAATGCTGTTAAGCGTTTACAAAGGCGATAAAGATCTTTTCGACGGTCTCTGGCTATACTATAAAGATAATGTTAATGCCAATGGTGTAATGAATTGGAGAATCAATGGGTGTTCAGGAATCAATGGTGCCAACGGTGCTACAGATGCCGAATTAGATGCTGCATTTGCATTGATTGTTGCCGATTATCAATGGGGAAGCATCGGAACTATAAATTATAAAAATGATGCAAAAACATTGATTGCAGCTATTAAAACCCATGAAGTTGAAGCCAATACATTTGTACTAAAACCCGGAGATGCTTTCGGTGGAAGTTCAATTACCAATCCTTCTTATTTTTCTCCTGCCTATTATCGTGCTTTTGGCGTTTTTACCAATGATACCGTTTTTTGGAATGCAGTTGCCTCCAAAGCTTATGATATCATCAACAATAACTTAACTCAAAATAATGCTTTAGGCGGACTGGTTTCTGACTGGTGTAACGCTTCTGGAAATTCTTTACAATCTGGTAATTATACTTATGATGCATGCAGAACACCATGGCGAATTGCAGTTGACTATTTATGGTATGGGACGCCCGATGCCAAAACCTATGCTAAAAAATCCTCAGATTTTGTTCGGATAAATGTTGGCGGATCTGCAAATATCAAAGATGGATACAACCAAAATGGAAATCAAATTGGACAATACCACAATGCCCCTTTTGTTGGTGCATTTGCTTGTGCCGCAATGGCTGGAGAAAATCAGGGTCACTTAGATGCATCTTATGCTGATTTAAAAAGCATAAACGAGCCAGACAATTACTTTAATCATACCTTAAAAACGCTGTATTCGTTTTTATTAACCGGTAATTTTTATTTGCCTCCGAGCGCAACTTTATCCAATAATGATTTTGATATTGAAGAATCTACAGTTTCGCTTTACCCAAATCCGAGTGCAGATAAATTTACTGTTCTGGCTCCTGAAAATTCATTAATTACAGTTTTCACTCAGCAGGGAAACCTTATTTCAGAACAAAAAACAACCTCTGAAAATACTGATATTAATTTAGCTAACCAATCATCAGGTTTGTATCTGATAAAAATCACAAGCGGTGCTAAAAGTGTCACCAAAAAAGTCATCATAAAATAACTTATAAACTAAAAACTCCCAAACTACATTGTAATTTGGGAGTTTTTTTATTGTTAAGATTCTTACTTACACTTATTTCTTTCAAAAATACGAATCAGCTGCTCTAATGCTGTTTTAGTTTTAAAATCTTCTTTTTCAATAGCGTTTATCAATTTTTGACATCCTGCAAACGCCTCTTTTGACATTTTTTTGATATTTGAACCGGTTTCCGTATGAACAGCGATGCCGGCATTTGATTTTAAAAACCCAAAATACAATTCATCGCTTTTTTTCTTACCAAAAAAATAGGTTGTATCTCCTGACTGACCTGAAGTTTTGCCTTTTACAGCATTATATTGCATCGTTCCAGCAAAATCAACACAACCAATTTTGATATCTCTGTCATAGAGAATGTAAAACCATTTTTTCTCTTTTGATTTAGAAAACTTTCCGGAAAATGCACCAGCAGAGGTTAAATAGAATCTTTCGGCTAAAAACTCATTCTCACCATCTGTATATTCTATTTTTTTGATAACATCACTTGCAATTTTTTCCTTTTTTGCTTTTTCATCTGTTTTGAAAATTACTTTAGAATCGCCATTTTCGACCATTTCGGCCAAACCTGCTTTTTTGGTTCCGTCTTCCATATACAAAACTGCCTGAATAAATTTAGCATGACCAATGGTCGAAAATAGAACTGTAATTGCAATTAAAATTGTTTTTTTCATAGGTGTGTTTTTTAAAATTTAGGGTTAATACAAATATATTCTTTTTTAAAATTATTTAAAAACTGTACTTTTAAAATTACAATACCATCATCAGTTGAATTCTCTTAATGTCTCATCAACTTTTACCTCAATAGCTTATCTAAAATATTATCTTTGAAAAAATTTATTTTATGAAAAAAAAATTACTCCTTTTTTTAATGACATTGCCTAGTGTAACGGCATTGGCTCAAGTCGGGCTTGAGCAGCATATTATAGTAGATAAAACTTTTGGATCCCAATCTCCAAAATCAACTTATGTAGCTGATATTGATAGAGATGGTTTTTTGGATATTATTTCAACATCATCCGATGAAGTTGTATGGTATAAGAATTTAGATGGTTCAGGTAATTATAGCAAGCCAAAGGTTATTACTAATACCCCAAGTAATAAACTGGATGTTGTAGATGTTGACGGAGATGGTTTTTTGGATGTAATTTTTACCGGAGGACCTAATAATGCAAAAGGAATATACTGGAGTAAAAATACAGATGGCCTGGGAACTTTTAATACACCTGTATTAATATTTGCAGTAACAACATTTGGAAATGGCTACAGTGACTATCAAGTGATTGATCATAACAATGATAAACATATTGATATCCTTTTTATATCATATCCTCAATATGGAGATACTTCTCTTAATTTTTTAAAAAATGATGGCAAAGGTAATTTTACAAGATCAATAATATTATCGAAATCTTTAAATTTTCACGCTACTGATGTGAATGGTGATAACTTACCTGACTTGATTGTTAGATATACAAATGAATTAAAAGTATTTAATCAAAACCCTGACGGCACCTATGCAGCTGCAAAAACCATTAACAGTTATTCTATGGAAAATCATTTTTCAAGCGGTGATGTAGACAATGATGGCGATCTTGATATTATAGCAATTTACAAAAATGGTCCTTCTGTTGTTGACATTAAATGGTATGAAAATAAAGATGGTTTAGGAACCTTTTCCGCTGCTAAATTTCTAGTAAATTTTCCAAATTTTACTAGTGAACTTGGATATTTTACTGAAGGACTAAAAGTGCTGTTTTGTTTAGAAGATTTTGATTCTGATGGTAAAGCTGATATCGTTTTCACATATACTGTAAATAATAAAATTATCTGGTTTAAAAACTTAGGAGAAGGTAAATTTAGTGCGGAGAATATTATTAGCACGACTTCTATTGATACCCAAAGTCTAGTAACTGGTGATCTTAATAATGATGGTAACAACGATATTGTAACTATTTCAATAGCTGAAAACAATATTTCCTGGTATAAAAACAATGGATTAGGAAAATTTGCCGATAAGCAAAATGTCTCTAATTATACACAAAATGTCATTACAATAGAAAGTGGCGACATTGATGGCGATGGTGCTATTGATATCATCTGTTCTTCGGGATATAACATTTCATGGTTTAAAAACAGTAATAATAATTTTTCTTCTAACAAATTGACTATTACCAATAATTACAATGCGAGAAATCTTTTAACTACAGACATAGACCATGATGGCGATTTAGATATTGTATTTACTTACCAGGATCAAAACGTTTTTCCTGTTATCAGTAAAATCCTTTGGTTTGAAAATGATGGAAAAGGTGCTTTTAAAGCAGTACAAACTATCCTGTCTACAGCTACTCCATACCAAATAAGATTTTATATAACGGATGTAAATAATGATGGTAGAAAAGATATACTTTACATCTTAAATAATGATACTGTCTATTTACTTAAAAATATTGGGAATGGTATTTTCGCTGAAAAAGAATTAATTCCTTATAATGATAAATATTACATTTATGGCTTTTATGTTCAGGATATGGATGAGGATGGCGACAATGATATCGTAATAGATAATAATTTGAAAGTAATTTGGTTAGAAAATATTGACGGTCTGGCAAATTACAGTATTAATCATATTTTAAACATTCCTGTAAAAGACCTTTCTAGTATTGTACTAAGTGATGTAGATGGAGACAATGACTTAGATATTATAGGTCAGTATGGAAATAAAATACGATGGTTTGAAAATTTAGATGGAAAAGGGAATTTTGGACCTAATAAAGAGATTGCTTCTACATCTTATTCTCAACCTCAAATATACACACTTGACATAGACTTAGACGGAGATGAAGACATTATTGGCACTGCTGTTGTTTCTGATTATAGAATTCCATTCAAGTGGTATGAAAATAAAGGTTCCGGAAAATTTGAAACAGGGGCAGAAATTCCAATTGAATTTAAAAATATCATCACCACTAAAATAGCAGATATTAATGGTGATGGGCGTCTTGATCTCATTACAGGTTCATATCTGGATGATAAAGTGGCATGGATAGAAAATTTGGGACCTAAGGGTACTTTGAATACCGAAAACCCTCCCAAAAATAATCTTCAGGCTTCTTTAAAAATATATCCCAATCCAACTAGAGATATCATTACAATTGAATTGAATGTATCCAATGAAAATAAATTGAAGGTTTTTGATATTAATGGGCGCTTTGTCTTTTCAAAAGAATTAAAATCCGCCTCTACACCTTTAAATATTTCAAATTTAGCTAATGGTATTTATCTGTTTGAAGTTTCAAATGAATTAGGAAGTGTAACCAAAAAAGTAATTAAAAAATAGTTCTTTATTTTGATTAATAAAAAAAGTCCCGAAATTTCGGGACTTTTTTCTGTTTTTACAATATCATCGTTAACTGAATTCTCTTTCTATCCTCATCAACCTCAGTAACTTTCACATCAACATGCTGATGTAATTTTACAACCTCGTTTACATCACTCACAAAACCGGCTTTCAATTGCGAAATATGGACCAGTCCGCTTTCCTTAATTCCGATATCAACAAAACAGCCAAAATTGGTAATGTTGTTCACAATTCCCGGCAAGATCATTCCGTTTTTTAAATCTTTAATTGATTTTACGTTTGCATCAAACTCAAAAACCTTAGCTGACTTTCTTGGATCTAATCCGGGCTTTTCAAGCTCTTTTATGATGTCTTTTAAGGTTAGTAAACCAATTTCAGGTGTAATGTAGTTTTCGGCCTTAATAAGCGCTGTTTTCTCTTTGTTGGCAATTAAGTCATTTACCGAAATTTTCAAATCTTTTGCTATCTTCTCCACAACCGGATACGCTTCAGGATGCACTGCCGAATTGTCCAATGGATTTTTTGCATTCGAAATTCTGATAAATGCTGCACCTTGCTGATACGCCTTATCTCCTAAACGAGGTACTTTTTTTAGCTGTTTTCTATCTTCAAAAGGCCCGTTTTCAGAACGGTATTGTACAATGTTTTCAGCGAGCTTCTCTCCTATTCCACTCACATAACTTAGTAAATGTTTACTGGCTGTGTTGATATTAATTCCAACTGAATTCACACATCTGATTACTGTATTATCAAGCTCTTCTTTTAATTTCGTCTGATCCACATCATGCTGGTACTGTCCTACTCCAATTGCTTTTGGATCGATTTTTACCAACTCTGCCAAAGGATCTGAAAGTCGTCTCCCGATAGAAACCGAACCACGAACCGTAACATCATAATTAGGAAATTCTTCTCTCGCAATTTTTGAAGCCGAATATACCGAAGCTCCGGCCTCAGAAACGATAAAAACCTGCAGCGGTTTGTCAAATGCGATTTTTTTGATAAAAAATTCCGTTTCTCTTGAAGCAGTTCCGTTTCCGATAGAAATTGCATCAATCTGATACGCATTGACCATCGAACGAATTTTTTTGATTGCCATTGCTTCCTCATTTTGAGGCGCGTGCGGATAAATGGTTTCATTATACAATAAATCGCCTTTTTCGTCCAGACAAACTACTTTACAACCGCTTCTGAATCCTGGGTCAATCGCCAAAATTCTTTTTTCTCCCAACGGCGGAGCCAATAACAACTGACCTAAATTGTTAGCAAAAACCTGAATAGAATTGGCATCTGCCTTTGCTTTTTCTTCTTGCAAAGTTTCATTTCCAATCGCCGGATTTAGTAAACGTTTGTAACTGTCTTCTATCGCCAGTTGTAAATGAGCCGTGGTACTATTTTGTTTTTTAATAATAATTTCATCAATAATATCGTATGCTTCATCCAAATCAACATCAATTTTCATCTTGATAAATCCTTCGTTTTCTGCACGAAGCATCGCTAATAAACGGTGCGCCGGAGCTTTTGTTAAAGGTTCTTCCCAATCAAAATACTGACTGAATTTTTGTGCTCCCTCTTCCTCTGCTTTCTTTTTAACTACTTTAGTAGCAATGGTTGCTTTTCGCTGAAACAATCTTCGCAGCTGCTTACGTACATAAATATTTTCATTGATCCATTCGGCTACAATATCTCTCGCGCCTTGCATCGCAGCTTCTTCATTAATTACATTTTTATTAATATATTGCGTTGAAATAAAATCAACATCGACATTACTTTCTGAGATAATGATTTTTGCCAATGGCTCTAAACCAAATTCGCGTGCGACATCGGCTTTTGTTTTTTTCTTCTTTTTGTACGGAAGGTAAAAATCTTCTATCTCTTGTAAATCAAAACTTTCATCAATTTTTTTCTTCAGTTCAGGCGTAAGGGCCTTTTGTTCTTCGATAGATTTTAAAACCGCTTCTTTACGTTTTATAAGTGTTTCGTATTCTTTTTGAAGCTTTGCAATCTGTTCAATTACAACTTCATCCAGATTTCCGGTTGTATCTTTTCGGTAACGGGAAATAAACGGAATGGTACAATCTTCTTCTAAAAGTTTTACCGTGTTTTGAATGTTTACTGGAGCCGTGTTAACGGATTTAGCGATAAATTGTATGTTAGTCATTTTTATTATTCTAATAATGAATATTTATTTTTAAAACCTTTTTATTTTTTTGGTCTCAATACTACTGATGCTTTTGTAAAATCTGAAGAAGCGTTGACTACATTTCTGTATTCCTGATAGATTTCTTTTGGGTAATTTATAGATTTGTAAATCTCAAAAACCTCAACAACTAATTGATTTCCTTCCACTTTTACGGTTGATTTGAAAGAACAATTTGTGGTTTCATCGCCACTTGTTTTCTTATCAATTTCCAAATCCTTAAAACTTTCAACCTCATAACCGTTCGGAATATTGAAAACTATTTTGTGTTTGAACGTTTTAGCATATTTTAAATCCACATCCCATTTTCTATCCGTTTCCTGATATAAATTTCCTTGTTTCCCAATCATTTTACCGAGGTTTACCAAAACCAGATTACCGGCATTTTCAGTTAAGGATTCCTGGGCTTCGGCTTTAACTATTACATGGTAAGGTGTGTTGGAGTAATTGTATTTGAACTCTTGATTTTCAAAACTATAATTGGTTATTTTTATATTAAAATCATCACCAAATACTCTTTCCTTGATATACTCCTCAAGTTTTTTTTCATCTTCATTTTCTTTAATGTATTTCACCCAATTCCTATTCAACTGTCCATCATACCCAGTATAAGAAAGTGTTTTTTCTATAGTAGCCATTGTCAGGTCGTCTGAAAATGAAACAGTACTTTGTGATTCGTTTACAGTAAATTCAGCAGGAGCAATTGGAAAACTTACTACATAATTCTCTTTAAGAGCAGGATAATATGTTCTGCCTTCTGAACCTTGAAGTTCATAAGATGGATAACCATAAGACAAATATTTCTCATACGGTGACAGGAATTTTTTAGTTTCAGGAATATAATACATGAATTCATGAGATAGAGGTACAACAAATTTTTCGGTATCAACCTCTCCATTAAATCGAGACATGCCAACTGCCACTTTATATGGAATTTTTAATTCTTTGAGTGTAAATCCATATAGGTCAAAAATATCACCGCCGGTTAATTTTTGTTTTCCATTGTTTAAATTCGTGATTTTTTGAGCTGTTTCTCCTCTACTTATAAAATCAAAATTGGTTTTTATGTACTCATCAATTTTAATTAATTTTTCTTCGGTTGATTCACTACCAATATTTAATTTTTCAATAAATTCTCTGGCCTGGGCTTTCTTAAAATATTGAAAAGACGGCTTAGAAACATATTGTGGTAAAAAATAATTCCAATTATAAATGTCCATTGATGGAGTCGAAACCATATAGATTAACTTCACTAAATTCTTTATGTTTCGTGCATTCGATTCTTCTTTAATAACCGGAATATTAGTAGCTGTTAATATAGTTTTGCTACTGCTGCCCGTTTTTTTAAACTCTGAAGAAGCATAGGTTTCAAATTTTACGCCATCCTGAGTATGTGTGAATTCGGCAAACAAAACCGGAATATCTTTCTGGAAAACTTCAACTCCATAAGCGGATGGATTTTCTTTTATAATGAAATAATATTCCAAAATATCTCCAGCTTCTACACCTTCAAAAACGATTGATTTTACTTTGTCTATCTCCGTTTCGATAATTTTATCCTGAGGTATTATTTTTATTTCTCCGTTAGGTTTTATGATACGCGCATGAAAATCACGAACATCACGAATGTATCCGTTATCTTGGGCTTTAATCTTATTGTATTTGTTAATTTCCCCGGCTTTATTGATTTTTATTGCAAAATGATTCATTCCAAAAGTTGCATATGCGTAAGCTCCAACTCGTGTATGTATCCAGCGTTTGTCAAACAAGACTACTGCAGGCTGGTCTTTGTGTTCAGCCGGAATTTCATTAAAGATTGGTTTTTCGTCCCAAGTATAGCTTTTTATTTCCTGAGAAAAACTTTGAAAGAAGAATAACAAGACAAAAATTAGAGTTATTTTTTTCATTATTTAGAAAGAATTATGGATTGATTGTAGTGTTTGGTTAGTGTTTTTATAAAGGAATTCCAAAGTATAAAATCCTTGTTATCCAATAGTAATTTTTTTGATTCTATCTTTTGAGTTACTATAATATTATTTTTCAGAAGCTTGTATTGCATATCAAAGCTTCCCAAATCGTTTTCAGTTTTCGAATTTTCAGGCATAAATTCTACTTTATAATCCAATGGTAATTGATACTCATACTGGATTTCATAAACATAAGCAAAGTCATTTTCTATAGAAAGTTTTCTTTTTTCAATATCAATAAGACTTTCTTTTAATGGAAAAAGCAATACCGGTTTTAATAATAATTTACCATTGACATCTTTAATACCATTTTCTAATTTTAATTTAAAATTTGCTTTTGATGGCAACTCCTGATAGTCGTTTTTTTGCAATTCCTGAATATCCAAAAGTATCTTCTGATTATTTTCAGTAATGATGTCTTTCCAAATTTCACTTTCTTTTTGATTATAAGCAGAAAGATGGTTTAACAAATAACTCTTTTTAAAACCTGATACAGTGACGCTTGCATCTCCCACAACACTGGAATTTTCCAGATTTAATTTCATTAGAATTGTGGTTTTATTCCTGCCGGATCCAACTTCCGGAATTTTTTCTATTTTAAATTCCTTTTCTGTTTTTCCTATCAAAGCTTCTTTACCCTGAATAAAAGTAGAAGGAAACGGAAAAGGACAAAATTTATCCGTGGCATCCATAAAATAACTTTTACCATCAATAACTACATTCGTAATCATATGGTTGTCTACCTGTGGCGTTGGAACATCTGCATATGTGTATGGTTTGTGGCGTGTTCCAATCCAGGTTAGATTAGAATTCAATTGCGCATATCTAAACATTTCATTCAAAAGATTCGCCATATCTTTACAGTCTCCATATAACTTTTGAAAAATATCTGAAGCTTCCCTGGGAATAAAACCGCCCATTCCGTCTTCAAAGGCAACATAATGTACATTTTGCTGAACCCATTGATAGATCGCTTTTGCCTTTTCTAAATCAGAGTTTTTATCTTTTACCAGCTCTAATGTTTTGTTCTCCAAAGCCGTTTGATCCGTTTTATTAATATCTTTTGTGATTGAATAATACCATTGATATAATTTTTCAGGTGTACCTAATAACTCTTCTTTTTTACCTTGTATTTCATAACTTTTGATATAAAAAATAATATGTGGCATGAAATATAAAGGACTTGGCATATCCTCTTCTCCTTCAAATTCAGGAATATCATTGGCTTCCCAGGTATAAATATCAAAATTTCCTTCTTTAGTTTTACTGAAAGCTATTTTTTCCTGATAATTTCCAAAAAGTTTATATCCAATTTCAGTAGAAGAATTACATCGAATCTGAAGTTTTGCAGTTTGTGTTTTTATCGGATTTTGAAATCGGAAACTGGATAAAAACCGAGGTTGTTTGAGTTTTGTTTTATAAGAGAATTCAATTAAGGAATTATCTTCCACTTTAGGCATCACAAAATATTTGTATTTATTGTCGCTTTTATAAATGTTTTCATTCTCTGCATCGATTGTAGCAATAGAATAAGAACTTAAATCTATCCTTTTATTTGTTTTTGTAATATAAGTCGACCCTTTTATATTTGAAATTTCACTAAAACTATCAAAAGGAATTCTAATAGCATATTCATGAGTATTTTTGCTTTTTGAAATTGCTCTGCTTTCGTTTACAAAAGTTTCAACTTCTAAGGCATTACCAGAATTTATTACCACGGTTTCGTTGCTGTAAACTATTTTTGACTTTTCCTGAGAATACAATTGAAAAGAAAATAAAAACAATACAATATACTTTTTCATTAATTTGATTTGGTCTAAAAAATATTCTTACTTATTATATTTATCACCGTTACTTGAAATTTTGTAAAAAATTAAATCTATTTTGGAGATAATTTCGGACAGCTAAAATAATATCTTTGTTTCTATTTTTTAACCCATGGAAGTTTTATTACTGTATTTTTTATTTGTAAATGTTCTTGAGTTTATAATTACAGGTTACGACAAATTTTTGGCTCGTAAACAAAAACGCAGAATTCCTGAAAACACCTTGTTTTTTCTCGCTTTTATTGGTGGTTCGATTGGCTTATTAACAGCAATGTTAATCTTTAGCCATAAAACGGCTAAAACTTCTTTTATTATAAAATTTATTGGAATTATTTTGATTCAGATTGTGATTATTTATTTGACAATCAATCATAAAATATAGATATCAACATTGTTAATAACTACATATTAAATATATAATAATTTGATTTACAATACTTTAAAATAAAAACCGGAAAGATTTAAAAAAATCCGCCCGGTTTGCTTTTGTTATATGGTGCGAAGCACCGAATTTTTTTGACTTGTTTACGAACAAGCTATTTTATTCACTCTGTTTTGATGTCTTCCTCCTTCAAATTCAGTACTAAGAAAAGTTTCCACCATTTCTACTGCCTGTGGAATTGAAGTAAAACGTGCCGGAATACTGATAATGTTAGCATCATTATGCAAACGGACTAAAACCGCAATTTCTTTACTCCAGCATAAACCGGCTCTTACTTTTGGATGTTTGTTAACTGTCATGGCTATTCCATTTCCGCTTCCGCAGATTACGATTCCAAAATCAGCTTTTCCTTCAGATACATCATTTGCAACCGGATGACCAAAATCAGGGTAATCAACAGAATCTTCAGAATCTGTTCCGTAATTTGTTACTTCATATCCTTTTGCTTTAAGCATTGCTACAATTGCTTTTTTATACTCCGGTCCTGCGTGATCGTTACCTATCGAAATTTTCATTTTAAATACTATTAAGTTGTGTTTGTGCAAATTTACTCAATAATTAAATGTTCTCCATAAATTACAGTAATTTTCACTTATTTTTTGTTTATTAACAGAAAATTGTTGTTCAAATATGTTCCTCAAAATGCAATACAAAAATGATAATTTCAATTATCTAAATTTCAAACCTTTATCAGTTATCAACATTTTTAATAAATATATAAAATACTGATATTCAATAAATAAAGATTATTTTTTTTATTAAATTTTTATGGTGTTAATAGGAGTTCTTAATTCGTTGATATTCAGTTAACTTTAAATTAACAGAAAATGTTAATAAGTTCAGATAGAAAATTAGAAGTTTTTTTTGGTTGTGTCGAAAAAAAACCTAATCCAAAACTAGAATTAAATATGCAAGAAAAGTTTCATGATTTTTTAGAAAAGTTATCAATATCAAAATTGCCATTTTCAACAGTAATCAACATATCAACTTATCTACAAAATCAATTCATTTTTGGTTGTCAACCTTTGTTAATTAAAATACAAAAAGTCTTATAAATTAATCATTTAACAAAATATAAGTATGTTGATAACTCTATATAACTAAGAGAAACTTCATTTCAATACT
This sequence comes from Flavobacterium chungangense LMG 26729, assembly GCF_000735715.2. NCBI lineage: Bacteria > Pseudomonadati > Bacteroidota > Flavobacteriia > Flavobacteriales > Flavobacteriaceae > Flavobacterium > Flavobacterium chungangense. Next base: position 47,681 of record NZ_JASY01000002.1, on the reverse strand, counting down.
TTTAAAAATAAAATTATTATACATATTAACACACTATAATAACCATCAAAAATTAATTAAATTTAAAATTTTCTTTTTGTTGTATTTAATATATGTTGAAAACTAAAAAAGTTGAAAATGAAAAATTTTATTTTTGAAATGAATTTTAGTCTTATTTGAATTTGTTTGAATTTTTGTTTCAGACGATTTTAAGCGGATTGTTCAAATTGTCGAGAATTTCTTGAACTTGTTCGAAATCGCTCGGATGAACTTTGAGTTTGATTCCACCCAGTGCCGTTGTGTATAAAGGAACGACAGAGAGTGTTATTTCGTTTTCAAAAAAATAAGGAATCTCTTCCTGATCTAATAAGTGTTTGAGTATAACCGTTTCGTGGTCATAATTGAATATGGCGATTGTTTTAAAGCTTTCCATAAAGGTCTTTTTATAAAGATACGAAATGGGGAGTATTTAAGTTGGTAAATGCAATGATTAAAAAAAGCTAAATACAAATGACCTTTAAAATATTAATAGAATATTAGTTTGAAAGTTATAATTTTAATAATTCTATTTGTTAAAATCTATAATCTGGTATCTTATTTGTAATTTTAAACTTTATAAGAAAAGATATATGAGTAAGAAAATTAGAAAACCGATAAAAAATGAGAATGATTTCTCAGGAAAAATACTGAAGATTTTATCGAAAAGCCCTAATAAAGCATTTAATTACAAACAAATAGCTGCAAAGCTTGAACTTGATGATACAAAAAGCAGAAACCAGATCATAAAAGATTTAAAAATAATGGCTGGTTCCAAAAAAATTATTGAATCTGAGCCTGGAAAATATTTGGTGAAAGCGGAGAGTCAGGATTATTACGAAGGAACAATCGATATGACCAGCAGAAAAACAGCATATTTTATTTGTGAAGATTTTGCAGAAGATGTTTTTATCCCGACCAATAATCTCAATCGTGCACTAGACAAAGACAAAGTAAAAGTTTACGTTTACAACCGAAGAAAAGGAAAAAGACCCGAAGGTGAAGTGATTGAAGTTGTTGAAAGAAACAAAACAGAATTCGTAGGCGTAATTGATATTCAGCCCAATTTTGCATTTGTTTCGACAGCAAATCCTAAAATGTACACGGATATTTTTATTCCGAAAGACAAAATGGGAGACGCTGAAAATGGTGATGTAGTTTTAGTAAATATTGAAGACTGGCCAAAAAGAGCCGATAGTCCTTTTGGATCTGTAATTAAAGTTTTAGGAAAACCCGGAGAACACAATACGGAGATTCATGCGATTTTAGCAGAATATGGTTTACCATCAGATTTTCCGGTAGAAGTAGAGGTTTATGCACAAAAAATAGACACTTCAATTCAGGAATCTGAGATTGCAAAACGTCGTGATATGCGTGACACGCTTACGTTTACGATTGATCCAAAAGATGCCAAAGATTTTGATGATGCCTTGTCTTTCAAAAAGTTAGAAAACGGAAATTACGAAATTGGAGTTCATATTGCTGATGTTTCGTATTATTTAGAAGAAGGAACAATTTTGGATGATGAAGCTTATCAAAGAGCAACTTCGGTATATTTGGTGGATAGGGTAGTGCCAATGCTTCCGGAAGTTTTATCAAATTTTGCGTGTTCATTACGTCCAAATGAGGAGAAATACACATTTTCTGCTGTATTTGAAGTTTCTCCAACTGCTCAGGTGATCAATCAATGGTTTGGAAGAACGGTAATTTATTCGGATCAGCGTTTTGCTTATGAAGAAGCGCAATACATCATTGAAACAAAAGACAATACGATTCCAATTGATATTTCAATTACCGGAGATTCGTATGTTGTTTCAGATGAAATTGTAGAAGCTACTTTAAAATTAGATGAATTAGCTAAGATTTTAAGAAAGAAAAGAATGGCTAATGGAGCAATTTCTTTTGATAAAGTCGAAGTTAAATTTAATCTTGATGCTGAAGGAGAACCGGAAGGAGTATATTTTAAAGTTTCAAAAGATGCCAATCATCTCATTGAAGAGTTCATGCTTTTAGCCAACAGAAAAGTGGCGGAATATATTGGAAAACAAAAGAAAACATTTATTTATAGAATCCACGACGAACCAAACGAAGACAAATTAATTGCGATGGCAGGTGTAATTGCTAAATTTGGTTATAAAATTGATTTCCGTAACAAAGGGGATATTTCGAAGTCTTTGAATGCATTGATGGAAGAAGTTAACGGTAAAAAAGAGCAAAATCTTATTGATACCCTTGCTATTAGAAGTATGAGTAAAGCCAAATATTCGACAGATAATATTGGTCATTATGGTTTGGCTTTTGATTATTACAGTCATTTTACTTCACCTATCCGTAGATATCCTGACGTTATGGTACATCGATTGTTACAGTTTTATCTTGATGCAGGAAAATCTGTAGATGAAGAGATATATGAAACAAAATGTCTGCATTGTTCGAATATGGAAAGTTTAGCGACAAATGCGGAAAGAGACAGTATCAAATATATGCAGGTGAAATACATGCAGGATCATCAGGACGAAGAATTTTTAGGAGTAATTTCAGGAGTTACAGAATGGGGAATTTATGTTGAAATAATTTCAAATAAATGTGAAGGTATGGTAAGAATCAGAGAAATAAAAGATGATTATTATACTTTTGATGAAAAGCAATATGCTCTCGTTGGAGCAACTTCAAACAGTATATTGCAATTAGGAGATGAAATTTACGTTAAAGTAAAAAATGCGGATTTAGTTAAAAAACAATTAGATTTTCATTTTTTACGAAGAGCTGAATAGTTGTTAAATTTAAAAATTTATAAAATGAAAAAATTAATTATAGTAGCTGCAATTTTAATTGCACAATTGTCTTTTAGTCAGGTTACCAAAGAATTAGGAGATTTTGATTCGGTAAAAGTATTTGATAAATTACATGTAAAATTAGTTCAGTCCTCTGAAAATAAAATTGTAATAAAAGGAGCAAGAGAATCAGAACTTGAAGTTGTTAACAAGTCAGGTTTATTAAAATTAAGAATGCCTTTTCCAAAATTATTATCAGGTGACGATTTAGATATTACGTTATATTACAAACATATTGAACTTATTGATGTTAATGAAGGTGCTTTGGTTTCCAGTAGTAAAGCTATTAAAGCAACTTCATTTAAAGTAAGTGCTCAGGAAGGTGGCAAAATTGATGTAGATTTGGATGTTGATAAACTAAATGTAAGTTCAGTTTCCGGTGGAGAAATTACTTTATCTGGTAAAGCTTCAAATCAGGTCGCAAAACTGGGAGCTGGAGGATATTTATTAGCAAGTAAATTAAATACATCTCAAACTACTGTAAGCGTTTCTGCCGGAGGAAAAGCAGATGTTAATGCTTCTACATTGGTTGATGCAAAAGTTAGCGCAGGAGGCTCTATTTACATTTATGGAAAGCCAAAACAAATTAATCAGAAGACTGTTTTTGGCGGAAAAATTGAAGAAGTAAAGTAAACTAATTATATTTTAATGATAAATGATATTGTAGCTGGGCTGCCATGGGGACTTTTTTTAAGTTTTATGGTAGGCCCGGTATTTTTTATACTACTAGAAACCAGTATTACCAAAGGCTTTAGAGCTGCTATAGTCTTTGATTTAGGTGTAGTACTAGGTGATGTTTTTTTTATAGCAATTGCATATTTAGGAAGCTACAGATTAATTCAGAGTTTAAAAGACAAGCCAGCACTTTTTATCTTTGGAGGTATAATTATGTTAGCATACGGCATAATTTCTTTTGTAAGATTAAAGAATGAAGAAAAAATTGACGATGAAGAAATAGATAGGGATATCATTAAAAGAAATTACGGAAGTTTGTTCATAAAAGGTTTTTTACTGAACGTTATCAACATTGGAGTACTGGGTTTTTGGTTAGCGGTAATTATTTCTGTCGGACCAAAATTAGAAATGCAAAATTCCAGAATGTTTACTTTTTTTACTTCTGTTATTATCACCTATTTATTGGTTGATTGCCTTAAAATTTTACTAGCCAAACAATTAAAATCTAAAATGACACCAACCAATATCTTAAAGATTAAAAAAGGTATCAGTATAGTTCTAATGATTTTTGGATTTGTTTTGATGATTCAAGGCTGGTTTCCGAAAGAAAAAGAAATGGTTAAAAATGCTTTTGAGAAGATTGAGAAGTAGATGAATTATTATGATTAAAAAACTACTTTTATTCTTCTTTTTTTCTTTCGCGCTAAATAGTATAGCACAAAAAGATTCTGTAGTTGTTGATAAACCCAGTATAGCTGTAGTTTCTGCTGATAAATTAAATGTTGTTTACAGAGGAGTTTTAAATCCAATTTCTATTGCTGTTCCAAATTGTAAATCTTTTACTGCTTCTGGTTCAGGGTTAAATAAAAATAAGGAAGGAAAATATTATCTTTCTCCTGGTCAGGGACTTTACTCCATAATTAAAATTGATATTATATTAAATGATAATTCAATAATTAGTGAAGAGCATAAATTTAGGATAAAACAAATTAATAATCCTTTAGCAACTATTAACGAAAAAAGCTGTTATCAAAAATGTATTTTAGAAATGACAAGAAATGAACTTTCTAATGCTACAATTGGTTTTAGTTTACCACAAGATTTGCTTTTTGATATGGATTTTTCTAAGTATAAAATAAACAGCTTTATTGTAAAATTACCTAATAATGTAAAGATATTTATTTCTGGTAATCAGTTGAATAAGGAAGTTTTAGATAAAATTAAAAAATTGAAAAAAGGATTAATTTTTTCAATTACTGATATCGGATATTCTTTCCCTGGATCTGAAAATTATCTTTTACCAAGACTTCTTCCAATCAAAATTATGGTTGTAGAAGAAGAAATAAAAGAAAATTATTATGAAAGTAAAGAGTTTATCAGAGATAGTATTCGTAGAATAAAAAATGAAAAGAAACTTTTAAAAAGATAATTAAATCCTCTGAAAATCAGAGGATTTTTTATGCTTAATCAGTAAGTTTATCATCTGCCTGAGTAGAAATGTCACAGATGCAAAAAAATTAAACATAAAAAAACCTTCAAATTGCTTTAGAGGTATCGTCCGAATTCGAACCAATATTTTTAATTAATTTTCTCTAAAAATTAGACATAAAAAAAACCTCTAAATTGCTTTCAAGGTTTTAGGCATCGTCCGGATTTGAACCAATATTTTTAATTAATTTTTTCTAAAAATTAGACATAAAAAAACTCTAAATTGCTTTGAAGGTTTGAGACATCGTCTGGATTCGAACCCCTTTTTTTATCTAATTTTTTCTAAAAATTAGATAAAAAAACCTCTAAATTGCTTTAGAGGTTTTAGAGGCATCGTCCGGATTCGAACCGGAGTAGGAGCTTTTGCAGAGCCCAGCCTAGCCGCTCGGCCACGACGCCATTGCTTGAACGGATGGCAAAAGTAACCAAAATCTTTAAAATTCAAAAGTTTAAAGTAAAGTATTTTAAAAATTTACTGAAATGTATTCAAAAATTACTTTCTAATTTCCGTCATTTTTATAGTAACTGATTCAACATCACCACCAATAGGAGGATTTATTTTTGAAACCCAAACAGTTGTTTTTTCTGCAGTTTCTATTTCAGCAAGTACACGAATATTGATTCTTTTGGCCACATGTTCTAGTAAATGCGAACGAATTGCCATTTCTTCAGTCACAATTTTATTCAAATGAACATAGTCAACAGTATCCAAAAGATGATCTGTTTCAGCCGATTTTTGAAGATTAGTTTTCACTTTTAGATCGACTGTGTAGTCAGATCCAATTTTTCCTTCTTCAATCATACATCCGTGGTAGGAAAAAGTTCGGATGTTTTTTAGTTTAATAACTCCCATTTTTGTATTGTTTCAGGTTTAAAGTTTCAGGTTTTACGCCACTTAAGTAACTTTAAACCTGAAACCTGAAACCTTTTTTTTATCTTTGCTAAAATTACTATAAATAATGGCATCAGAAGATAAATCACTCAATTTTATTGAACAAATCATAGAAGAAGATCTGAAATTAGGTCTTTCAAATACCAAACTTCGTTTTCGTTTTCCACCGGAACCAAATGGTTATTTGCATATTGGGCACGCCAGTTCTATTGCATTAAATTTTGGTTTAGGAATTGATTATCAGTCACCTGTAAATTTACGTTTTGACGATACGAATCCGGAAAAAGAAGAACAGGAATTTGTTGATGCTATAAAAAGAGATGTAGAATGGCTGGGTTATAACTGGACAGAAGAACGTTATGCTTCAGATTATTTTCAGCAGCTATATGACTGGGCAGTTTTACTAATCAAAAAAGATAAAGCGTATGTTGACAGTCAATCTTCTGAAGATATGGCAATTCAAAAAGGAACTCCATCGACTGAAGGTGTTGACAGCCCGTTTAGAAATCGTTCTATAGAAGAAAATCTAGACTTGTTTGAAAGAATGAAAAGCGGCGAATTTGAGGCTGGAACTCATATTCTTCGTGCTAAAATTGACATGAAATCTACTAACATGTTAATGCGTGATCCCATCATGTACAGGATTTTGCACAAACATCATCATAGAACAGGGGATACCTGGAAAATTTACCCAATGTACGATTGGGCTCACGGTCAAAGCGATTATTTAGAAGCCATTTCACATTCATTTTGTACACTGGAATTTTTGCCTCACCGTGAATTATACGATTGGTTTTTAGATCAGATCATTGATGAAAATCTGATTCGTCCAAAGCAGAGAGAATTTGCAAGACGCAACTTATCTCATACGGTTGTTAGTAAAAGAAAATTGCAGCAACTCGTTAAAGAAAAGCATGTTAACGGTTGGGATGATCCAAGAATGTCAACTATTTCCGGATTAAGAAGACGTGGTTATACAGCTGTTTCTTTACGTAATTTTGCCAACACAATTGGTATTGCAAAACGTGATAACTTGATTAATGTATCGGTTTTAGAATTTTGTATTCGTGAAGATTTGAACAAAATTGCACCTCGTGTAATGGCTGTTTTAGATCCTGTAAAACTGGTAATTACAAATTATCCGGAAGGAAAAGAAGAGTGGCTTGAAGCTGAAAATAATCAGGAAGATGAAAATGCAGGTTTTAGAAAAGTACCTTTTTCACGTGAATTATACATTGAAAGAGAAGACTTTTTAGAAGATGCTCCGGCTAAATATTTCCGTTTGACTTTAGGGAAAGAAGTACGTCTTAAAAATGCATATATCATTAAGGGAGAATCAGTTGTAAAAGATGCTGAAGGAAATATTACCGAAATTCATGTAACGTATGATACCGATTCTTTAAGCGGAAGCGGAACAGAAGCAAGCCAAAGAAAAGTATCCGGAACTTTGCATTGGGTTTCTATTTCACATGCTGTAGAAGCAGAAGTTCGTTTGTACGATCGTTTGTTTACTGATGAAGCGCCTGATAGTTACAAAGACAAAAATTTCTTAGATTTTGTAAATCCAAATTCGTTAGAAATTGTTACAGGATTTGTAGAACCAAGTTTAGCAACAGCTCAAAATGAAGATAAATTTCAGTTTCAGCGTTTGGGTTATTTTACTGTTGATAAAGACTCAACTCCTTCAAAATTAGTATTTAATAAAACGGTTGGATTAAAAGATGCTTGGGAAGAAAAAGGTAAAAAAGAAGAAAACAGCATTAATAATTCTTTGAAAGATATCAACAAATATTTTAAAGTTGAATCTGAAGGTGAGCGTATGTTAATTGAAATGTCAATATCAGAAAATATTAAAAACATTTCTAGTTTCTCCCTTTTACAGAATTCATTCAAGAAAAACATCAATAATAATAAAAGTTCATTATTGTTTGCGCAATTTATTTTAAAACATTCTTATTTTAGATTTGATTTTGAAAAAGAAGATATTATAAAATTATTTTCAATGTCATTAAGAAGCGAATCTACATATGTACGTTATGAAGCACTTTTGAATTCGAGAGATTTTATCAAATTTGAAATTAAAAATAGTTTCTACAACGATTTTTTAAAGTTAGAAGCAAATATACCTAAAAATGCATCTGAGCAAGAACTTGGTCTTATATCGACAATTAGTATTATCAATAAATCATTATAATCTATTAAAAGCGCTTTTATAAGCGCTTTTTTTATTATTTATTTTTTCTATTAAAATTTTAAATTTAATAATTTTAATATATTAAAATTCACCTTCATAAATTGATTTTAAAGTACTTTTTAAATACTTTCGATTCATTTATCATCTTTTTAAAAATCTTTTGAAATTGAGCTTTATTTTAATTTTTGAATATATTGATGGCTGTTTTAACGCTTATCAACATTGAATTGTTGATAAAGTTTAAAACGAGATTTTATTTTCATTTAATTCAGCATATAAACTTCAAAAATCTATTTTTCTATAAATATCAATTTTATTTATCAATTAATTTAAATTTTAATATTTTAATTATTATTTATAAAAACTATCATATTTTTAAAATACATAGTTTATTATAATTAAAATTAGCCTCCATAAATTAATTTTAAGACCACTTTTAATTTCTTTTATCATATTAATCATCTTTTGAATTATTATTGATTTAATGGCTTAATTTTAATTTTTAACCTCAAATTTGTCAGTTTAACGGGTTGTTAACATTCAATTGTTTATAAAGTCAGTATTTTTATCTAAAGGTCAAATATGAAATTTTATAATTCAGAAAAGAGTATCTTTATTAATCACTTTAAATTTTAATATTATGTCAAACAATTCAAATACGATTGCAGCAATTTTAGCCGGTGCAGCTGTAGGTGCAGCGATAGGAATTTTGTTAGCTCCTGATAAAGGCTCAAACACAAGAGCAAAAATTAAAGAAAATCTGGGAGATACTGCCAACAATTTAAAAGACTCCTTAGAAGCAAGTTCAGAAGTTTTGCGTGAAAAATTTGCAAGTGCTACAGAGAATCTTGATGGAACTTTTGATGAATTACTTTCAAATGTAAGCCATAAAACAGAAGAAGTTATTTCTTTTTTAGAATCTAAACTAGCTGATTTGAAAACGCAAAACGCTAAATATCAAAAGTAATAATCCAAGCAACACAAAGCATACCTGATTTATAGTTTATATAATATTTTTTATAATATTTGATATTCAATTTGTAATCAGTTTGTTTTGTGTTTCTTTTTTAATGAAATTTAAAATTATGGCTTTTGAAGAATTAAAAGAAAATACAGAGAATATACAGGAAAATACTAAAGCTTATATTGACAGTAATTTAGCTTATTATAAATTATGGGGTTTTAAAGTAGCAATGAAATCAACAACTTTAATATTTAAGTTTACGTTGATTTTATTATGTTTTAGTATGGTAATGATTTTTGGATCTTTTGCTGCTGCTTATGCTTTTGGATCTTTATTCGAAAGTAATGCACTCGGATTTTTAGCAGTAGGAGGGATCTATTTTGTGTTTACAATTTTACTTTTCTTTATAAAAGATAAGTTTGTTGAAGGTCCGATTTTAGAGAAATTTTCAGAAATCTTTTTTAACGATTAATTTATGGAAGTAAAAAAATACTCATCGTATGCTGAAATAGAAAAAGATCTTGAAATTTTGAAACTCGAAAAAGAAATCAATTATCAGAAATTGGTTTTAAGTTTTCAAAAAACTAAAGAAAGTATTACACCACAAAATGTTATGAATGGCATTTTTTCTTCATTCAAAGATTACCTTTCAAATTCTTATGGAAGTATTTTTCAATCGATTTTACCTTATATAATCGGTTGGTTTATAAATAAAAAAAGAGGCAATTGAGCCTCTTTTTCGTTTTTGATATTTATTAATTTTCTGGAGTTATATCATCTTCATAACCGCTTTGTGGTTGTATTGGTTTTGGTTTCTCCACTTTTTTATTGTTTTTCTTCATCATTTCCCCAACTTGGTTAGATGCTGAGAATGAAGCCACCATATTGTTCAGCATGTCACTTCCTGCCTGTGGAGAATTTGGTAACAAAATTAAATTTGAATTTGCATCAGCTCCAATTGCCTGCAGTGTATCATAATGTTGCGTAACCACAATTAAGGCAGAAGCTTCCTGAGAATTAATTCCCACATTATTCAAAACTTCAACACTTTCTACTAAACCTCGTGCAATTTCACGACGCTGATCTGCAATACCCTGACCTTGTAAACGTTTACTTTCAGCCTCAGCTTTTGCTTTTGCAACAATTCTGATTCTTGAACTTTCAGCTTCAAATTCTGCAGCCGTTTTTTCTCTGTCGGCAGCGTTGATTCTGTTCATGGCATTTTTTACCTGGATATCAGGATCAATATCAGTAACCAAAGTATTGATAATATCATATCCATAAGTAGACATTGCTTCGTTTAATTCACGTTTTACAGCAACTGCGATATCATCTTTTCTTTCAAAAACATCATCTAATTTTAGTTTTGGAACTTCGGCACGAACCACATCAAATACATAAGAAGTTATTTGATCATGCGGATATTCAAGTTTATAAAAAGCTTCATACACGCTTTCCTGAATCACTTTAAACTGAACAGAAACTTTCATTTTGATAAAAACGTTGTCTTTGGTTTTGGTTTCAATGATAACATCTAATTGTTGAATCTTAAGATTTACACGTCCTGCAATTCTGTCAACAACCGGAATTTTAAGTTGCAAACCTGAATTTCTAACACTCTGAAATTTTCCAAATCTTTCGATAATTACAGAGGATTGTTGTTTTACTGTAAAGAATGACGATAGGAAAATAAAGAATGCAATTACAAAAATGATAATGAATGGGATACTCATAGTGATATTGATTTAAGTTTTTAGGTGCGGTAAATTACGAAATTTCTTCGGGTTTGAATATAAAAAAAACGCTAAGAACATTTTATTAATGTTACTTAGCGTTTATATTTTGAAAGTATATTTTTTTACAAAGAACTTATTGCCTTCTGAATCCTAGATATAGTTTCTTCTTTCCCGATGATTTCAACAATGTCAAATAGGTGAGGGCCTTTTAAAGCTCCAACTAAACTTAAACGGAAAGGCTGCATTACTTTGCCCATTCCAATTTGGTTTTTAGTTAACCAGTCTTTTACAATTGCTTCGATATTTGCGGAATCAAAACCATCAATATATTCTAGCGTTGAAATCAATTCCTGCATTAAAGCCGGTGTATCTTCTTTCCAGTTTTTACTTGCTTTTTCATCATAAGATGTTGGAGCCTGGAAAAAGAAATCAGTTAAATCCCAAAATTCAGAAACGAAATGTGCTCTTTCTTTAATCAACGAAACAATTCTTGTAACGTCATATTTAGAAATGTCAACACCTTTTTCTGCTAAAATAGGAGAGAAGCTCTTTGCTAAATCAGCATCATTTTGTTTGATAAGATATTGATGATTGAACCATTTGTTTTTTTCAGGATCAAATTTTGCTCCGGATTTATGAACACGGTTTAAGTCAAAAGCTTCCACCAATTCTTCTAATGAAAATAATTCCTTATCAGTTCCGTCATTCCATCCTAAAAGAGCAAGAAAATTTATAACTGCTTCCGGAAAAAATCCGTTCTCTCTGTAACCGGACGAAATACTTTCTTCCGTTTTCCATTCAAGAGGAAACACAGGAAATCCTAATTTATCACCATCTCTTTTAGATAATTTACCATTTCCAACAGGTTTTAAAATCAAAGGTAAATGTGCAAATTCCGGAGCATCCCAGCCAAAAGCTCTGTACAATAAAACGTGAAGTGGCATAGAGGGTAACCATTCTTCACCACGAATTACATGTGAAGTTTCCATCAAATGATCATCAACAATATTAGCTAAATGGTACGTTGGCATTCCGTCACTTTTAAACAAAACTTTATCATCAAGTAGATTAGTTTCGAACTTAACATCGCCACGAATGATATCTTTTAAATGTAAAGTTTCATCAATCGGAGTTTTAAAACGGATTACATAATGTTCTCCATTTGCAATTCTTTTAGCAGTTTCTTCAGAAGAAATTATTAATGAAGTATCTAATTTTTCACGATTGTGATGATTATATATAAATGTTTTTCCTTCAGCTTCGTGCTGTTTTCTATGAGCATCCAAAGCTTCCGGAGTATCAAAAGCATAATACGCCCAACCAGAATTGATCAGCTGATCTGCATATTGTTGGTATAATGCTGCACGATCACTTTGTCTATACGGACCAAATTTTTCATTTTTCCCAACGGTTTCTTCAGGAGCAATTCCTAACCATTCCAAAGCTTCCATAATATAAGCTTCAGCTCCCGGAACAAAACGCGTTTGATCTGTATCTTCAATTCTTAGATAAAAAACACCATTGTTTTTTTTGGCAAATAAATAATTAAATAAGGCAGTACGAACGCCGCCAATATGTAAAGGTCCTGTTGGACTTGGTGCAAAACGCACACGAACTTGCTTTGACATTTGTTTAAATTTTGATGCAAAGATACAACTCTGAATTAGAAAATTAGAAAATGTGTATAATGAGATAATGTCTTGTTTGTAGCTTAATTGACTAATTTTCTAATTGGTCATTTTCTAATTAAAATTACTACTTTTATAGGTTATAAATCAAACAGATTCATTTTGAAAACAACGTCTGCCATATATCAAAAGCTGGAAGCTTTTATTAAAAAATATTATACGAATGAATTGATAAAAGGAATACTTCTTTTTACCGGTTTTGGACTTTTGTATTTTTTATTTACGCTTTTTATTGAGTATTTCCTTTGGTTAAAACCTTTCGGAAGAACACTTTTATTTTGGGTTTTTATAGGAGTAGAAGTTTTTCTTTTGTTTCGATTTATTCTGTTTCCAATATTTAAGTTGTTCAAACTTCAAAAAGGAATTGATTATAATCAGGCTTCGGCTATTATTGGAAATCATTTTACAGAAGTAAGTGATAAACTAACGAACTTTTTACAGCTTTCGGCTTCTGAGAATTCAGCAGAAAGTTCAGAGTTGATGTTGGCTTCTATAGAGCAAAAAGCAAATTCATTGCAGCCAATTCCGTTCAGCAATGCCATCAATTTTAATTCAAACAGAAAGTATTTGCCATTAGCAATTATTCCAATTTTACTTTTTGTAGTGTTTTATATTTCAGGAAACAGCAATATTATTTCTCAAAGTTTAAATAGAGTAGTGCATTTTAATGCTACATTTTTACCTCCGGCGCCTTTCAAATTTGTAGTTCTAAATCAAAATTTACAAACAGAACAGAACAAAGATTTTGTTGTAAAAATGGAATCTGTTGGAAACATCATTCCCGAAAATGTCATGATTCACATTGGTGATGAAAGTTATTTTATGGAATCTTCTCAACCAGGAAAGTTCGAATTCAAAATTGAAAAACCAGTTGATAATGTTTCATTTTCTTTTGAAGGAAATTCAGTTTCCTCTCAAGAATATGAATTAAAAGTTATCACGGTTCCATCAATTACCAACTTCGAAATGGTTTTGAATTTTCCTTCTTACTTAAAAAAGAAATCAGAAACTATTCAGGGAACCGGAAATGCAATCGTTCCTGAAGGTACTTTGGTAACCTGGAAAATGAATACACAGTCGACTCAGGAGATTGTTTGGAAGGATGAAAACGCAACTTTGAAGTTTAATAAAGCTGAAAATGAGTTTAAATTGAGTAAAAATATCGCTCAAAATACAGAATATCAAATTCTTACTTCTAATAAGAAGGTTAAAAACTATGAAAAACTGGATTATCAGCTGTCTGTTATCAAAGATCAGCATCCAACAATTACAGTTGCACCAGCTCCGGACAGTTTGAAATTAGATAAAAATTATGTCTTAGGAAGATTAGGAGATGACTACGGATTATCAAAATTGCAAGTAGTTTTCTACGAGCGCAACAAACCACAAACGGCAAAGCGTGGAACTATTCCGGTAAAGCAAGCTGTGTTCGATCAGTTCGTTTTTTCTTTCCCAAGTAATTTACCTGTAGAAGAAGGAGTATCTTATGAATACTATTTTGAAGTTTTTGATAACGATGCACCACATGGTTTTAAGCGTACTAAGTCTTCTGTTTTTTCAGACAGAGTTTCTACCACTGATGAAGTTCATGATTTGGAATTGGAACAGCAAAATCAAAACATAAATGGTTTATCTAAATCATTAAAAAATCAAACCAAGCAAATTTCTGAAATGGATAAAATCCAGAATACAGGAAAAGAAAAAGATAATCTGGAATTTAAAGACCAGCAAAAGATTAATGATTTTATTAAACGTCAGAAACAACAAGACGAAATGATGAAACAGTTTGCTGAGAAAATGAATAAGAATCTGGATAAATTCAAAGATGATAAAAAGGATAAAACAGCAGAAGATTTACAAAAGCGTTTAGAGAATGCTGATAAGGATTTAGAGAAAAATCAAAAATTATTAGACGAACTAAAGAACTTAAATGATAAATTAAACAGCGAAGAGTTGTTTGATAAAATGGAAAAATTCAAACAAATCAGTAAAAATCAATCCAGAAATTTAGAACAATTAGTTGAATTGACCAAACGTTTTTATGTAGAAAAGAAAGCAGGGCAGGTTGCTGAGAAATTAAATAAACTGGCAGAAAAACAGGAACAGCTTTCTAATAAAGAAAAAGAAAACACTCAGGACAAGCAGGAAGAAATTAATAAAGCTTTTGATAAAATTCAGGAAGATTTAAAAGACTTAAAAGAGGAAAACAAAACGTTAAAATCTCCTTTGGATATTCCTTCTGATGCTTCTAAAGAAAAAGATTTGAAAGATGATTTACAAAAAGCATCTGATGAATTGAATAAAAAAAACACTTCTTCGGCTAAGCAAAAACAGAAAAGCGCTTCTAAGAAAATGAAGAGTATGGCTCAACAAATGGACTCCAGTATGGAAGGTGGAGAACAAGAACAACTGGAAGAAGATGTAGCAATGCTTCGTCAAATTCTGGATAATTTGCTGGCTTATTCATTATCTCAGGAAAATGTAATGAAACAATTTAAATCCATGAAACTTGGTTCTTCTATATATACGAAGAACATTAAAGTACAACAGAATTTAAAACAACAATTTAAACATGTCGACGATAGTTTGTTTGCTTTGTCTTTACGTAACCCAAAAGTAGCAGAAGATGTAACTAAGGAAATTGGAAATGTACAATATAATGTAGACAAGGCCATTGAATCTTTGACAGACGTTCAGGTTCCAAAAGGAGTTTCGCACCAACAATATGCAGTTTCCTCTGCCAATAAGTTAGCTGACTTTTTGAGTGATTTATTAAATAACATGCAGATGTCTATGTCTAAACCGGGCGTAGGAAAACCAAAACCAGGAGACGGACAAGGAATGCAATTGCCGGATATTATTCAAAAGCAAAAAGGATTAGCTGATAAAATGAAAGAAGGAATGAAGCAAGGAGAAAAACCGGGAGAAAAACCAGGTGATAAACCGGGAGAAAAACCAGGACAAGGACAAGGTGGAAAATCGGGCCAATCTCAAAATGGACAAGGCAAAAATGGACAATCTGGTAAAGATGGGAAAAATGGGAAAGGAGAAAAGAATAATAATGAAGGAGAAGATGGAGAAGGGGACGCTGAAAAGATAATGGAGATTTACAAAGAGCAAGTTAAACTTCGTGAAGAGTTGCAAAAAGAGTTAGCTAAAAAAGGATTAGATTCTCAGGGAAGATCTGTTATTGAACAAATGAAACAATCTGAAAAGCAACTTTTGAATAAAGGATTTAAGAATGAGAACCTGCAAAGAATCTTAAATATCCAACAAGAATTATTAAAATTAAATAATGCAGTTCAGCAACAAGGTCAGGATACGAAGCGTCAATCAGAAACAAACAAGGCTGAATTTACTAATAGAAGTAATGCGTTGCCAAGCTCATTATTGGATTATTTAAATAGTGTAGAGATTTTAAATAGACAATCGCTACCTTTGCGCTCAAATTTCAACCAAAAGGTTCAAGAATATTTTAATACAAAATGATCAATTTTAATTACGAAACAGATTTTAATTTAGAAAACGAAGAAGCCCTTACTGATTGGTTGAGCGCTGTAATTGTTTCTGAAAAGAAAAACGAAGGAGAGATAAATTACATTTTTTGTGATGATGAATATCTCCATAAGATCAATGTTGAATATCTGGATCACGATACATTAACAGATATTATCAGTTTTGATTATACAGTTGGAAACGAATTAAACGGAGATATTTTTGTTTCTGTAGAAAGAGTAAAAGACAATGCAAAGGATTTTAATGTTTCTTTTGATGAAGAATTGAAACGAGTTTTAGCTCATGGTATTTTACATTATTGTGGGTACAAAGATAAAACAGATGCCGATGCTGAGTTAATGCGTTCCAAAGAAGATGAAAAAATAGCGATGTTCCACGTGAAACTTTAACTTAAACATCTCTTTTTAAAGTTTAGAGTTTATGTTCCACGTGAAACACTGTTTTAAATTTTATATCAACAATTAAACGTTCCACGTGGAACGTTTTTTAAGTTTTAAGTTTTTGTTGAATTCGTTCCACGTGGAACACGAAATCTTTATTTCATGTTTAAAGGTTAATTAGTTCGTTGTTCCACGTGAAACAGTTTTAATTCGTAGTTAGTAAATCAGAAAGTGATAAAAATGTTTCACGTGGAACATGTCTCAGGTTTACCGAAAAGATGAAATATAAATAATGGAGATAAAATATATGTTTCACGTGGAACATAGTTCAGGGGTAAATTTGAAACCTGAAACAAGATAAAGAATGTTAATTCTGAGAACTGACTTAACCGGTTTCCAGAGAATAATAAAACAAAATGTTTTTAGAAGAATACGATGTTATTGTGGTCGGTGCCGGCCATGCAGGATCTGAAGCTGCAGCTGCGGCTGCAAATTTGGGATCAAAAACTTTATTGGTTACAATGAGTTTGCAGAACATTGCACAGATGTCTTGTAACCCAGCGATGGGAGGAATTGCAAAAGGACAGATCGTTCGTGAGATTGATGCGCTTGGAGGTTACTCCGGAATTGTTTCAGACAGAACGGCAATTCAGTTTAAGATGTTGAATAAATCGAAAGGTCCAGCAATGTGGTCGCCGAGAGTTCAAAGTGATCGAATGCGTTTTGCTGAAGAATGGAGAATGATGTTGGAGGGAACTCCAAATTTAGATTTTTACCAAGAGATGGTAAAAGGTCTGATTATCGAGAATGGAAAGATAAAAGGAATCAGAACTTCGCTTGAAGTTGAGATTCGTTCGAAATCTGTTGTCCTGACAAACGGAACTTTTTTGAACGGATTGATTCATATTGGAGACAAACAATTCGGTGGGGGAAGAGCGGGCGAAAGTGCCGCTTTCGGAATTACCGAAGATTTGGTTGCTGTAGGTTTTGAATCTGGAAGAATGAAAACAGGAACGCCGCCGAGAGTCGATGGACGTTCTTTGGATTATTCTAAAATGAACGAAGAAAAAGGAGATACGAAACCGGATAAGTTTTCGTATTCTGATTTGACCGTTCCATTGACCGAACAAAGATCTTGTCACATGACATACACGTCATTGGATGTTCATGATATTTTGAGATCAGGATTTGATCGTTCTCCAATGTTCAACGGAAGAATAAAAAGTATCGGTCCGAGATATTGTCCTTCGATTGAGGATAAGATAAATCGTTTTGCAGATAAAGAAAGACATCAATTATTTGTTGAACCGGAAGGATGGAAAACTTGTGAGGTTTACGTTAATGGATTTTCAACTTCGCTTCCCGAAGATATTCAATTTAAAGCATTGCGTTCGGTTGCCGGTTTTGAGAATGTAAAATTTCTTCGTCCGGGTTATGCAATCGAATATGATTATTTTCCGCCAACACAATTGAAACATACTTTGGAAACGAAGTTAGTTGAAGGATTATATTTTGCCGGACAAATAAATGGAACAACAGGATATGAAGAAGCAGCTTCGCAAGGTTTGATGGCCGGAATAAATGCGCATTTAAAAGTGCATGAAAAAGCGCCGTTAATTTTAAAACGTGATGAAGCCTATATCGGAGTTTTGATTGACGACTTAATTACGAAAGGAACAGAAGAACCTTATCGTATGTTTACATCAAGAGCAGAATATAGAACATTGTTGCGACAAGATAATGCCGATTTCAGATTGACACCAATGTCGCATGAAATTGGTTTAGCTTCTGAAGCTCGTTTGCGCAGAATGGAACGTAAATTAAATGAGTCTGAAAAGATGGTTCAGTTCTTTAAAGAAACAAGTGTTTCGGTAGCAGAAACGAATCCGATTTTAGAAGCGAAAGATAGTGCACCAATTTCTCAGGGTGATAAAATGTTTAAAGTTTTTTCACGTCCGCAATTAGATTTGGAGGATATGATGAAATTTGAAAAAGTGAAAGCTTATGCTGAAGAAAATGATCTTGATCAGGAAATTTTAGAGCAGGCCGAAATCCAGGTTAAATATTCTGGTTATATCGAAAAGGAAAGAAATAATGCAGACAAACTTACTCGTTTAGAAGAAGTGAAAATACCTGAAAATTTCGACTATAATAAAATTAAATCTATGTCAATCGAAGCGAAACAAAAATTAAGTAAAATTCGTCCGATTACAATTTCTCAGGCATCAAGAATCAGCGGAGTTTCTCCGAGTGATATTTCAGTGCTTTTGATTTATATGGGAAGATAAAATAAATGTTTCAAGTTTCAGGTTTCAAATTTTGTTGGAATCTGAAACTTGTTTTTATTTGTTTCTCGTTCCATGTGAAACTTGAAACCTGAAACAAAGAAAACCTGAAACAACTTTAAATTTGTTCCACGTGAAACACTGAATTTAATTTTAATGAAAATCATTAGTAAAGAGATTTTATCTGAAGAAGAAAAAAAAGTTTTGAGAGAACTCTGGAACGAGGAATATCCGGCACGATTAAATTGCAAAACGATGCAGGATTTTGAATTGTACTTAAACGGTCTTTTAAATACAAAACATTATTTGCTGCTTGATGATGAAAATAAAATTAATGGTTGGGCTTATACTTTTTTAAGAGAAAATGAAGATTGGTTTGGATTAATTTTGAATCATAAATTTCAGGGGAAAGGAAACGGTTCTCTTTTGATTAATTTAATTAAAAGCAAAAACAATAGCTTGAATGGATGGGTAAGCGATGGAGAAAATGACGTAAAACAAAATGGATTATTTTATAAATCTCCGATGCAGTTTTATTTCAAAAATGGTTTTACAATTATTCCGGAAATACGAATTGAAAATGAAAAATTATCAGCTGTAAAAATTAATTGGAAAGCTGAAAAGAAAATATAAATATTAAGAAAGAGAAACCCTAAAAGTGAAATTTTACTTTTAGGGTTTACTATGAAATTAAACCAAAATACCTATAATTTAAAAATGGACGTTTTAAACAAAAAACATTTTCTGACTGTAAAAGACCATTCAGTTTCAAAAGAAATTTTCGATTTGTATTATGATGAAAATCTGGATATGCTGATTACATCTCCGCAGCCGGATTTGGAAAATCTTGGAAGATATTACGAAAGCGAAGATTATATTTCGCACACAGATAACAAACGTTCTGTTTTTGAAAAAGCGTATCATTTTGTAAAAAACATAGCGCTAAAAAATAAACTGAATCTGATTAATTCAGAACAATCTCAAAAAGGAAAAATTTTAGATATTGGAGCCGGAACCGGAGATTTTTTATTAACTGCAAAAAATGATGGCTGGGAAACGGTTGGAGTAGAACCAAGCGTAAGAGCAAAAGAAATTGCAAGAGGAAAAGGAATTTCATTTGTAGAAGAAATCAGCGAACTTGAAAATAATTCTTTTGACGTAATTACGATGTGGCATGTTTTGGAACACGTTCCAAATTTAGAATTGCAAATCCAGGAATTGAAGCGTTTATTAAAGCCAACTGGAACATTAATTGTTGCGGTTCCAAATTTCAAATCCTACGATGCAAAACATTATGGAGAATTTTGGGCAGCTTTTGATGTACCGATTCATTTTTGGCATTTCTCGAAAAAAGCAATAAAATCGCTGTTCGAAAAAGTAGACATGAAATTGGAAAAAGTACTTCCGATGAAATTTGATTCTTTTTATGTGAGTCTTTTGTCAGAAAAGTATAAAACAGGAAAAATGAATTTCATTAGCGCATTTTTTATCGGTTTACGATCAAATTTAAAAGCGTCTTCAACAAAAGAGTATTCATCTCACATTTATGTCTTAAAAAACAGCTAAAACGTAAAATAAGCTTATTTAAAGCGTTTTCTTAAACAATGTGAGGGTTTGTGTTGTCTTTTTTGAGAAAACTGCTCTAAGAAAAGATATGAAAGCCGCTTTCAATAGTGATATCTTATTGTTGATTTTTAGTCCATAAATAAAACTAATATGATAAAATTATAGCATTTTTTGAACTTTATGTCTATGCTATTTATTTTTTTATATTTTTGTCTTTCATACATAAAAAATAGAAAATTCAGAAAATGAAAAAAGCATTAGTAATTATCGCGCTTTCGGTTTTAGTTGTTTCATGTAATAAAACAGCTGAAGTAAAGGAAGTAAAAACAGCTTACGTAGATACTTCGGTTTTGATGAAAGAGTACACTGAAGCAAAAGACCTTGAAGCAAAATACAAAGCACAATCAGAAGAAAAAGGAAGACAACTGCAAGCTGAGATAAATCGTTTCAAACAAGATGCTGCTAATTTTCAAAGTCAGGCACAGGCTAACGGTCAGGCCTGGGCACAACAAAGAGGTGCTGAATTACAAAAGAGAGAACAACAATTGGGTTATGCTCAACAGCAATTAGCTCAGCAACTGCAACAAGAAAGCGGAGTTGAAATGGATTCTCTTGTAAGCGGAGTGAAAAAATTCATAAAAGATTATGGCAAGAAAAACGGATATTCTTATATCTACGGTACAGGTGATGCTGCAACTGTTTTGTATGCTGAAGATAAATATGACATTACAAAAGAAATTATCAAAGCTTTGAACGATAAATACAAGGCTGAGCCAAAAGCAGATGACAAAGCTGCAACTAAAGAAGAGGCTAAGAAATAACAACCAAAATAACTAACTATTTTAAAACCTAAATCTATTAACAGATTTAGGTTTTTTTATTTATAAAAATGCGATACTTTTAGTTTTCAATATACGCCCAATGCAAAACGTTTCAGAAGCAGCAGCTTACACTTTACAATTCATCAATCAAACGCAGAAATCGATATTCTTGACGGGTAAAGCCGGAACGGGAAAGACTACGCTTTTGCGCGAAATAATAGCCACGACACACAAAAATACTGTAGTTGTGGCACCAACCGGTATTGCGGCCTTAAATGCCGGTGGTGTTACCATTCATTCTATGTTTCAGCTGCCATTTTCGGCCTTTATTCCGTCTTATGAAGCAAATCCTCAATTTACTGATACTGTGAAATTTGAGAATAAAGAGTCTTTACGCAGGCATTTCAAAATGAACAATGTGAAGCGAAATGTAATCAAAAACATGGAGTTGCTAATTATTGATGAAGTCAGTATGTTACGCGCTGATTTACTGGATGCAATAGATTTTATGATGCAGACTGTTCGCAGAAATTCACACGCTTTTGGTGGAGTTCAGGTGCTTTTTATTGGCGATTTATTACAATTACCTCCCGTAATTAGGGATGAAGAATGGCGAACTTTGCGTAATTATTACAAAGGAAAATTCTTTTTTCATTCGCATGTAATTCAGCAAAACCCGCCGCTTTATATTGAATTATCTAAGATTTACCGCCAAACGGATGACTCTTTTATCTCGGTTTTGAATAATTTGCGGAATAATCAGATTTCTCCACAGGATGTTCAGTTTTTAAACCAATATGTGAAGCCCGATTTTGATTTAAAAAATAATCCTGGTTATATTACTTTAACAACGCATAATGCAAAAGCAGATTCTATCAATGAACAGTCAATAAATGATTTAGCAGGAAATGAATACTCTTATCTACCATTTATTGTTAGTGATTTTCCTGAAAAAATATTTCCTGTTGAAGAAAATCTGAAACTGAAAGTAGGTGCACAGGTAATGTTTGTAAAAAACGATTTATCGTTTGAAAAGCGCTATTTCAATGGAAAAATGGGCGTCATCAAATCACTTTCTCCGGAAGAAATCTTTGTCCATTTTCCTGAAGAGAATAAAACCATCGAAGTTGAAAAATATGAATGGAAAAATATCCGTTATAAAGTAAACGAACTTACAAAAGAGATTGAAGAGGAGGTTTTAGGCACTTATGCACATTATCCTCTAAAATTAGCCTGGGCAATTACGGTTCATAAAAGTCAGGGCTTAACTTTTGACAAAGCTGCGCTCGACGTATCGCAAGTTTTTCTTCCCGGACAAGCCTATGTTGCATTATCTCGTTTGCGTTCCTTAAACGGGCTTATTTTGCTTTCTCCGATGCAGATGAATGGTATTTCTAACGATCAGGATGTAATGGATTATGCTTTGAATAAAGCTACTGAAGACATTTTACAAAAATCATTGCATTTCGAAACCAAAAATTTTATTCATAACTATTTGATAAACAGTTTTAATTGGACAGATTTAGCGCAGGAATGGCGTAATCATCGTTTTAGTTATAATGAAAATGCTGTGGCTTCAGAAAAATCGAAACATGCAATTTGGGCTCACAAACGATTAGAAACGATTGATCAACTTATAGATCCTGCGCAGAAATTCATTAATCAGCTTAACAAAATTTTCAATAAAAAAACGGTAGATTTATTTTTTGTCAAAGAAAGGGTAGAGGCGGCTTACGATTATTTCTTTAAGCCTATGGACAAATTGGTGACTGATATTTTACAAAAAATGGCTGAAATTCAAAAGTTTAAAAAAGTAAAAGAATATTACGAAGAACTAGCTTTTTTGGACGATTTGCAGACTAAAGCTGTTTTACGCTTGATGAAAGCTAAATTATTGATTGAAATTGTTGTTACCGGTGAAAGCATCTGTAAAGAAAAGCTAACATCATCGGCTATAAAAAACTTTAAATCAAATAAACTTGAGAAGATCCGCGAAGAGTATAAAATGAGCAATACTGACATTTTTAAGGCAGATGAGCCAGTAATTCGTTACTCATCAAAAAAGCTGGATAAAAACGAGTCTAAAACAGCCAAAAAAACTACGGTGGAGGAAACTTACGACTTATGGATTCAAAAGCATTCTGTTCAGGATATAGCCCGTTTACGTACTCTTACAGTTCAAACTGTCGAAACGCATTTGATAAAGCTTATTCAGGCAAAAAAAATAGAGATTTCTGATGTTCTGCCTTATGACAAGATTTTAGCTTTACGTGAAGCTTTTGAATTTTATCAGGAGGAATCCTTAAACGGACTCAAGGAAAAACACGGTGATGAATTTACCTGGGATGAATTAAAAATGTTTAAAGCCAGTATTAATTAAGTATCTTTAAAATTAATGTTCCACGTAAAACATAGACAATACAGATTATGAAAAAGATAAAAATTATATGCCTGTTTCTATCAGTACTTACAATTAATTTAGTTAAAAGTCAGGATTTGAAACCGGAATATCAAAAGTTTATTAAAACCTTTATTTCGAATGTAAAAAATGATAAAAAGCAAGCTCTTGCTGCTATGATTTCGTATCCGTTCAAAAGAGAATATCCAATTCCGGAAATTAAAAGTAAAGAAGAGTTTGTAAAACGATATTCTGAAATTTTTGATGCGACCTTGAAGAATGAAATTATAAAATCGGATCCTGAAAAAGACTGGTCAGAAATGGGCTGGAGAGGAATTATGCTGAATCAGGGTACAATATGGATTGATACCGACGGTCGCCTGATTTCGATAAATTATCAGTCCAAATTCGAAAAGGATCTTAAAAGTAATATAATCGCTAAAGAGAAAACGAAATTACATACTTCAATAGCTAAGTTTAAAGCGCCTGAATGTATATTAGAAACCAGTAAATTCAGGATTAGAATAGATGATTTAGGAAATAATAACTATCGTTATGCTTCCTGGCCTTTGAAAAAGAAAATGACTGAAGAACCTGATCTGGTGATTTCTAAAGGAAAAGTGATTTTGGATGGAAATGGTGGAAATCATCGATTTGAATTTAAAAAAGGACAATATATTTACGAATGTCATATATCGCCTCTACGAGAAAATGGCACTGCTCCGGCAGGATTGACTATTTACCAAAACAAAAAAATAATTCTTTCTCAGGACGCTGAAATTGTTCCACGTTAAACAAAAAATCCTATTCGTTCAGAATAGGATTTTTTATATATTAAAAAGAGGCTCTAATTTCGTCTAATTCTTTTTTCTGTTGTAATAGTTTGAGCTCCAGTTTATCAATTTCAAGTTTTTGCTTAGTTGACTTTATTTTTAATTTCTGAATTTCTTCTTCAGAATTTTTGCTGCTTGCAATTTGACTGTCAGTTTTTTGATTTGCAGCTTTTTGTTTTTCTATTTTCTTTTGTGTTTTCTTAATAGATTTTTCTGCGTTATTAACCTCCCGCTGATGCTTCTCAATTTTTTTCTGCTCTTTATTTATTTTATTTTGATGTTCTTCCGCTGTTTTAGCTTCCTGAATCGCTTTTTCTGAAGGAACGCTTGTTTCCTGTGCAAAAAAAGATTGTGACGTCATAAGAAGGCATATAATAATAAATAGTCTAATAGTAAACTTCATAATCTTTGTAGTTCTAAAGTGAATAATAAAACAAATGAATTTTTTTCTAAGCTTTATAAATTTTCGATTAAAATCCAAGCGTCAGGATTTTCAGCTTTACGAATTTCTCTTTGTGCTTTTTCAGCTTCAGACATTGTAGCGTAACTTCCATATAACACAGGGAATAATCCGTGTTTATTTTCGCCAAGCATTCTGGCTTCGTACCCATTTTTTATTAATTGGTTATATGCTTTTTTAGCGTTTTGCTCACTTCTAAAAGCCCCTGCAATAATGTGATAAGGCATTGTTTTATCAACTGCTTCTGTTTTTGAAGTATCTACAGATAGCGTTACTGCAGGTAAAGGATTTTGAATCATAAAGGTAGCTTCCTGAATTTTGTTCTGCACCTTTTTCTGAACAGTACTTTCAACAACTAGGGTTTGTGTTGCAATTTCTTGTTGATACAGAGGATAGCCAATGCTTCCTGTAATTCCAAGACCCAATACAAATATGGCTGCATATTTTAAATACCAATTTGAAGATTTTCTTTCTTCGTCAGCGTATAGAGCTGCAGGTTCTTTTTTCTCGATTCTTTGAATTTCTTTCTCGAAATTTTCTCTTTTTACCAAAGGTGAAACAAAAGGGCTCAATCCAAATGAACTTGTTAAATAATTATTTTGTTGGTTTGGACTGAAAACAAAGTTGTTATCACTATTTAGACGAATTTCACCAATGTTTTTTAAATGTAAAATTCCATCCTCTTCTAAGGTCTTTTTCCAATTTAAAATTTCAAAAGCAATGGCACTAACAGCAAAACCATAAGATGTTTTTTCTGAATTAGCTATATGATTTGCCAGTAAACCATCATTGTTTTTGATTTGACTGTTAAAAGAAACCATTTTCTTAGGTGGAAAAAACGAATTTGTGCTTTCATTAAGCTGTGCCGACTGAATTTCGGTTAAAAAAGCTCCGAATCCTGGAACCGTTACACATTGATAACGATATAATAACTGCGCGATGTAAGTTTCGATTTTCATAGTAACAAAGTTATAACTCCAATATAGTTATCAAAATTTTATTCACAATTTTTATTAACAATTTGTATGATTTATAGATAATTAATTTTCAGCAATTTAAAATACAATTAATTTTTCCAAATTGTTTTCATTATATAGGTTATTTTATTTTTGAGCGAATTTACTTCTAAATAATTATCTTTGTTTGTAAGAAATAGTTACTTATAAATTATCATCCGCAATAAAATTATACAAGCCATGACAGAACAAGATTTATTTTATTTATTAGCCTTACTCAGGGTTGAAGGTGTAGGAGATATTATGGCTAAAAAATTATTATCAAATTTTGGAAGCGCTGAAGAAATTTTCAAAACAAAATCCAATAAAATTGCAGCTATTGATGGTGTTGGATCAACATTACTAAAAAATTTAAAAGATAAATCTGTTTTTGAAAAGGCGAATCAGGAACTAGAATTCATTAAGGAAAACAATATTCAAACCTCATTTTTTAAAGAAGAAAAGTATCCGGAAAGGCTGAAACATTGCATTGATGCCCCGGTTTTAATTTTTTCGGCCGGAAATATCAATTTAGAAAACAAACGAATAATAAGTATTGTGGGTACACGTCAAATAACCTCTTACGGAACGGAATTCTGTAAAAAACTGATAGAAGATTTGGCTCCGCTTGATCCTGTAATTGTTAGTGGTTTTGCGTATGGAGTTGATATTGTGGCACATCAGTTAGCGATGGAAAATGAGTTACAAACTATTGGAGTTCTCGCGCATGGATTAAATCAAATTTACCCGAAAGCGCATAAAAAATACATGGCAAAGATGGAACAAAATGGTGGTTTCATTACCGAATTTTGGAGTTCTACTAATCCTGATAAAGAAAATTTTGTACGACGCAATCGAATAGTTGCAGGCATGAGCGAAGCAACAATCGTTATAGAGTCTGCTGATAGGGGTGGTTCGCTTATCACAGCCAATCTCGCCAATGACTACAATCGGGATGTTTTTGCCGTTCCTGGCCGTGTCACAGATAAATATAGTCAGGGCTGTAATCAATTGATTAAAACACAAAAAGCAAATGTGCTCACTAATGCTGCTGATTTGGTTTATATGCTCAACTGGGATATCGAAAAGAAGTCAAAACCGGTACAAAAACAATTGTTTGTAGATTTAGAATCAGACGAGCAAAAAATTTACGATTACTTGCTTAAAAATGGAAAGGAATTGTTGGATATAATTGCACTTCACTGTGAATTTCCAATCTATAAAATTTCAGGGATGTTATTGAATATGGAACTAAAAGGCGTTATTAGACCTTTGCCAGGAAAGTTGTTTGAGGCGATCTGATTTTAAAAGATCATAATTTATTTATGTGACTTGAAAGCATTTGTAAAAAATAGGATCATTGAGAGAACAGAAAAAATGGCATTCACTATAAAATTTTCTGAAAAAACTAATGTGAGGATAATAATCTCGAAATGAGCAATAGAAAGATAATAGTTAGTCTTTCGCCGAATAAGGAAAAGGATCAAATATCCAATGATAAAAAGAATTTGAGAAAGGGTAAAAATTAATGAAGTGAAGAAAACCTGATTGGATATATCATATGCCCATCCCACGGTTTTATTTATTCCATAAGATTGCTCATATCCAAATAGATAAGCCAGTATAAATCCAAATCCGAAAAGCAATATTAAGAGAAAAAACAGGTATTTTGTAAATATTTTTTTCAGCATTTTGCTTAATAAATTTGACCCAATGAGTTAAATTTTCAATATTACCCAACAAGTTTTCACAATCCTGCCGGGGTTTTAATATTTTAATTATTTTTCAAATCCCAGCACTTCACGAACTCTGGCCAAAACGTCATCAGCGACAACAGCAGCTTTTGAAGACCCTTTTTTCAATAAAGCATCAACCTCTTCAAGGTTGTTAATATAGTAATTGTATTTCTCTCTTTCTGTTTTGAATTTCTCAGTAATCAATTCAAATAAAGCTTGTTTAGAATGACCATAACCGTAATTTCCTCCTAGATAATTGGCTCTCATTTCGGCTATTTGAGTTTCATTTGCCAATAAAGAATAAATAGCAAACGCATTGCAGGTATCCGGATTTTTAGGATCTTCCAGCGGAGTACTGTCAGTTTCGATACTCATAATTTGTTTACGCAAAACTTTATCATCAAGGAAAATATTGATAATATTGTTAGCAGATTTACTCATTTTCCCGCCATTTGTTCCCGGAATCAATTTGCCTTCTTCCTGAATTATAGCTTCTGGCAGTACAAATGTTTCTCCCATTTGACGATTAAAGCTTGAAGCGACATCACGCGTGATTTCTATATGCTGTTTTTGATCTTTTCCAACCGGAACAAATTCAGCATCATATAATAAAATATCTGCAGCCATTAACATCGGGTAGGTAAAAAGCCCGGCATTGACATCACTTAAACGATCAGATTTATCTTTAAATGAATGTGCTAAAGTCAAACGCTGGTATGGAAAAAAGCAGCTTAAATACCATGTCAATTCAGCTGTCTGAGCCACATCAGATTGTCTGTAAAATGTAACTTTATCGGGGTTTAAACCACATGCAAGCCAAGCTGCAGCAGTACTATAGGTATTTTCTCTTAATGTTTTTCCGTCTTTTATTTGAGTAATCGAATGTAAATCGGCTATAAACAAATAAGATTCGTTTGCCGGATTATTTGATAATTCGATTGCGGGAATAATCGCTCCCAATAAATTGCCTAAGTGTGGGGTTCCGGTACTCTGAACACCGGTAAGTATTTTTGCCATTTTGGTTCTTATTTCTAATTGCAAAGTTCGCAAACTTTTTTGCAAAGGATGCAAGGTTTATTTTTTTCTTCTGCAAAAATTAAAAAAGTTTTCTAAAAGTTCTCCGAGATTTCAACTTTTATTTTCAGAAAAATTTAAATATTCTAAAAATCTAATGGTCTAAAATCTAAATTTACATCGGTTTTCTTACATTTGAAGCTATGAAAGGAATTAAAATTGTTTTTTGGATTATTTGGCGTATTTGGTTTTACATTGTAATGGCGATTCCAATATTAATCATGCTGCCGTTTTTGCTGGCTTCTATTATAACTGAAAAAGGTTATCCTTATTTTTTTAAAATGGCTCGTATTTGGGCAAATTTTATTCTTTTTGGGATGGGTTTTTATTATAAAATTGAACGTCTTCAAAAGCTTGAAAAAGGAAAAAGCTATATGATTGTAGCCAATCATACTTCAATGACAGACATTATGCTGATGTTGGCAGTGGTACGTAATCCATTTGTTTTTGTTGGTAAAAAAGAGTTGGCCAAGATACCGTTATTTGGGTTTTTCTATAAAAGAACCTGTATTTTAGTCGATAGAAATTCTTCAAAAAGCAAAAATGAAGTTTTCAAAAGAGCTCAGGACAGATTGAATCAGGGACTTAGTATTTGTATTTTTCCCGAGGGAGGAGTTCCTGACGATGAATCAATTCTACTCGATGAGTTTAAGGATGGAGCCTTTCGATTAGCAATAGACCATCAAATTCCAATTGTGCCAATTGTTTTTGCCGATAACAAAGAACGGTTTTCTTATACTTTTTTAAGTGGAAGTCCCGGAAAAATGAGAGTCAAAATTTTTCCTTTTATCGAAACAAAATCTTTAACAAGTGACAATAGAAAAGACCTTAGGGATCAGACCAGACAATTGATTTATAAAGGTTTACTTGAATTTAAGAAAGAAGAATTTAAATAAATTAATAAACCCGACAAAATTTTTAGTTTCTGTCGGGTTTTCTTTTTGAATTAAAACCCCTTTTATATTCAAAAATTTTATCTGTAAATTTATTTCTAAGAAATAAATCGTATGTCTTTTTTTAATTTTAGGAATGTTTTTCTCTTTCGATTACAAATATTGACTGATTTTTAGATGATTGAAAATTAAAAAGTCTACTTAAAAATCGATAAAAATCTTCAAAATAATAAAAACCCGCTAGTAACCAAAACAAAAAAACTAACGGATTTTTATTGAAATAACCAACCCAATTTATTCTAAAAAGTTTCGAAAGTATTTTACAAACACCATTCGAAAATTGTACGTTACTAATTAGATGGTAAAATTTATAAAAGGTTGCGTCTTTAGTTTTATTTTTAAATAAAAAACCCGACAAGTTAAATTTGTCGGGTTTTATAAAGTATGTAATTTGCAGATTTTTAAAGATTAAGCGTTAGCAGATTCTTTAATATGTGCTTTAATTTTTACTTCTAATTCATCAGCTAATTCAGGATTGTCTTTGATTAATGATTTAACAGCATCGCGTCCTTGTCCTAATTTTGTTTCTCCATAACTAAACCATGATCCTGCTTTTTTAACTATTTCGAATTCTACCGCTAAGTCTAAAATTTCTCCTGTTTTAGAAACTCCTTCTCCATACATGATGTCGAATTCTGCAGTTTTAAAAGGCGGAGCCACTTTATTTTTTACAATCTTAACTTTCGTTCTGTTTCCAATTACATTTTCTCCATCTTTTATTTGTGAAGAACGGCGAATATCTAAACGCACAGAAGCGTAAAATTTCAATGCATTACCACCAGTTGTAGTTTCAGGGTTACCAAACATAACACCAATTTTTTCTCTCAATTGGTTGATAAAGAATACAGTACAGTTTGTCTTACTGATAGTCCCGGTAAGTTTTCTTAAAGCCTGAGACATCAAACGTGCGTGAAGACCCATTTTAGAATCTCCCATTTCACCTTCAATTTCACTTTTTGGAGTTAAGGCTGCAACAGAGTCAATTACAACTATATCAATTGCTCCTGAGCGAATAAGGTTTTCTGCAATTTCTAAAGCTTGTTCACCATTATCTGGCTGAGAAATGATTAGGTTTTCTATATCAACACCTAATTTTTCAGCATAATTTCTGTCAAAAGCATGCTCAGCATCTATAAAAGCTGCAATTCCTCCAGCTTTTTGAGCTTCTGCAATCGCATGTAGCGTTAATGTAGTTTTACCTGAGGATTCCGGACCGTATATTTCAATTATTCTTCCTTTTGGATAACCATTTACTCCAAGTGCTAAATCAACACCCAGAGAACCTGAAGAAATTGTTTCAACTTCTACAATGGCTTTGTCGCCCATTTTCATTACGGTTCCTTTTCCGTAAGTTTTATCTAATTTATCAAGCGTAAGTTGTAGCGCTTTTAATTTGGCATCTTTCTCTGAACTCATCTCTTTTTTTTCTTTTTCTTTCATCTAAATTTTTATAATTCTTCTCTTTCAAACATACTATCAGAAAATCAATAACCTTCTGATTTATATTTATATGGCTTGTAATTTTGTAAAAATACTTCTTTTTTTTGAAGTAGCAATCAAATATGATATCTTAAAAAGTAAGATTTTTAAGATATAAACAAAGCTTTCAATTCTGTAGCATCTTCGGGTTTTATTTTTCCTGCTAATAATAAACTTAATTGCTTGCGACGTAATGCAGCATCAAAACGTTGTTTTTCAATTTCTGTTTCTGGTTCAATTGGTGCTACTTCTACAGGTCTGCCGGTATCATCAACAGCGACAAAAGTATATATGGCTTCGTTGGCTTTTGTTCTAAGTCCGGATTCTCGATCTTCTACCCAGACATCAATAAAAATTTCCATAGAACTTTTGAATGATCTGGACACTTTAGCTTCAACAGTTACAACACTTCCTAATGGAATTGCTCTGTTAAAAGCTACATGGTTCACAGATGCAGTAACAGTAATCCTTCGTGAATGTCTTCTTGCGGCAATACTGGCAGCACGATCCATACGGGCTAATAATTCACCTCCAAAAAGATTATTTAAAGGATTTGTTTCGCTAGGTAAAACTAAGTCGGTTAATATTGTCAAAGATTCTGAAGGATGTTTTGGATTCATTTTTTTGATATAAAATTTAAAATAGTTGTGTTGATTTAATTCAACCAATAAACAGCCATAACGGCTGGAATAAAATAGATTACAATGGTTCTTGCACCATCATAATCTTTCGCCAATCGTTGTCCGAAAAGCATCATTAACAAACAAATACAAGAAAATATAGCTCCATAAAAACCAAATTCCCGACCACTGTTTGTTAACAATTGTATAGCACCAACCACGCATAGAACACCGGAAATTAATTCTAAAACTAAAAGGTGAAGTAAGGCTAGTGGTACTTGTTTTTTTAATATTGTTTTTGCAAAATGCTCTGTGAGCCAGCTAACATTATCTTTCCAGTAAAAAATTTTCTCATAACCTGATTGTAAAAAGGTTAAGGCTAAAAAGGCTAATAGTAAAATGGATGCAACATTATTCATACGGAAATTATTTTTTATGAATTAAACGAGTCAGTTTTATAGATAAATCAGTTAAAATTATTTTTGCATTTCCGTTTCTTTCAATATGATACATCGCATCTGAAAGTTCTTTGAAAATATCGTGGATGTTGTTTCCGTTTACAAAAGGAGCAAAATTTTCCAGTTTAAATTTGTCCACTTTTGGCTCAATATAAACTAAATCAGGAGCTTCATAATTCAATAAAAGAGCCTGACGAAACATTTCAATACAAAATTGAATGAATTTTTTCTGGCTTTCACGACCTAAAGATGCAATTTCTTCACTCCAGGAAATTAAATCCTGAATAGCGGAAGCATTTCCTTTAGCTCTGAACGCAGCACGAACCCAATTGACAAACCATTGCTCAAAAGGATATTCTGAATCATCATCTTTTAAGATAGAAATAGCTTTATTGAAATTTCCCTGAGCCTGATGTGCAATTTTTTTAGCTAAGTTCTGATCTATTTTTTTCTGAGAAATTAACGCTTCTGAAATTACTTTTTCAGGCAAGCTATTAAAGTGAATTACCTGACAACGTGATCGAATGGTTTGTATTATATCTTCTTCATTTTCAGAAATAAGAATAAAAATGGTCTTATCAGATGGTTCTTCCAGCAGTTTCAAAAGTTTATTTGATGCTGCAATATTCATTTTATCGGCCATCCAGATAATCATGATTTTGTATCCTCCTTCGTATGATTTTAACGAAAGTGATTTTAAAACTTCCTGAGCATCTTCTACACGTATCTCACCTTGTTTGTTTTGTACACCCAAAATTTTATACCAGTCAAATAAGCAACCATATGGCATTTCCTGAATAAAATTTCTCCAATCCTGAATGAAATCTAAACTTTTGGGTTTTGTTTTAACATCTTCAGTTGTTACTGTTGGATAGATAAAATGTAAATCGGGATGAGAAATGTTTTGAAATTTTAGATTGCAGGAATCATTCCCATTTGAATTTTCATTCCCTTTGTTATTGCATAAAATGTATTGGGCATAAGCAATAGCAGTTGATAATGTACCACTTCCTTCTGGCCCAATGAAGAGTTGTGCATGAGGAATTCTCCCTGAAGAAGCACTTTTTATTAAGTGGCTTTTGATATAATCCTGACCTAAAATTTCTGAAAATTGCATAGAGCAAAGATATAAGAAAATGAGAGAGTCAAAAAAATTATAAATTAAACTTTAATTTATTCATTTAATTTCTAATTGCCTAATTTGTTTTTAACTTAATTGTTAATTTTTATTCTCTTAAGTTTTGTTAACATTGATGTTATTTCGAAGAGATATTAAGAATTTTTTGTTAATAGTTTTTTCAGATCCAAGATCAAATCATGTTTTTTTTTGATATTTTGTTCAACATACAAGCATCTTTTTTTTCTAAATTCAAATAAAAATCTTACATAAAAAGGCCTTGATATAATGAAACAGTAATAGACGTCAAGGGCATATTTTACTGACATAAAAAGATGATTTTAAGTTTTTTTTAAGTCTTTTTTTCAAAAAAAAAAATATTAAAGTTGCAGATTAAGTTAATTTATATATTTTTGTTTTCATCAACAACGAACTTTTAATAAGAATCTATGAAAGGGAAAATTATTTTTTTAAGTGCATTTTTTTTATTGACTACAGGGGCTATAAATGCCCAGGCTAAAAATGCTCCTCGCAGTATCATTAGTACTACAGCTCTTATTCGTAAATATCACGATCAAAAGGAATTGAGTGGAATGCAAAAAGGAGAATTATTAGAGTTGTACATTGAGCGTATTAAAGTTTTAGTAAAAACACTTCCTTACATTGCTTTGGTTACCAAACCTGGTGTTACCATGGCAGACTTAGGTATACCAGACGATAATGAACACAAAAAATCTTTAGAAAATCAAGCTTTAGGAACTAGTGCTTTTTTAGATACTACTGTAGATTTTCAAAGAAAAATGATGCCTTATTCAGACAAGGCAAATTTAATAGCAGCAATTTTATTTTACGAAGGAACATTGAAATCTTTACATGAATTCAACGAATTGAACGAAATGTAATCTTTTTAAATATTTTTGAAACCCTTTTTAAAATGTTTACGTAAATGGATTAAATTTTCATTTAGCATTTTAAAAAGGGTCTTAAAAACAGCTCGTTTTCGATGTATTCTGATTTTTTGGAAAACACGGGATGAGTTTTTATAATTTACGCATACCCAAATTTATTATTAACCCTAATACCCCCTTATCATGAAAAAATTTACTCAAATTATCTGCGTTCTTTTGACAGTTGCAAGTATGAGTGCTCAACAAGAAAAAGGAATTATGGGCTACAACAATTGGTTGAATAACTGGACCGAATTTAAGCCTAACAAAGTTGAATACGGTGAAGCCAACCAAATTTTAGCTGGAAACATTTCAACAAACACAAAACTGCTTAAGAAAAACATTTATGTTTTGCAGGGAAATGTTTATGTTACTAACAATGCTGTTTTATCAATTGAGCCGGGAACATTAATTATTGGTGATTTCGAAACAAAAGGAACGTTGGTAGTCACAAAAGGTGCATCAATTATTGCAGACGGTTTAGAGACTGACCCAATCGTATTTACTTCTAACAGAAGTCAGAAAAAAGCTGGTGACTGGGGAGGAATTGTAATTCTTGGCGATGCTCCGATTAATAAATTTGGAAATGTTGGTTCTTATAATTTAGATCTTGATCCTACAAAAACTACTTATGGTGGTGATAATGTTGCAGGAAACTCAGGGATATTAAGATTTGTAAGAATTGAATTTGCCGGTAAAAAAGTAAAAGGTTCAGGAACTTTCAATGGTCTAACACTTGCTGGTGTTGGAAATAAAACAATCTTAGAAAATGTAATGGTAAGTTATTCTGCAGGAGATTCATTTGGATTTTTTGGAGGAGATCTTAATGCTACTAAATTAGTTTCTTATAAATCTATCAATGATGATTATAAGTTTACTCAGGGAGTTCAATGTCGTTTGCATAACTCACTTGCAGTAAGATCTTCTTATTTATCAAGTAACAAAGATGGATCCCGTTGTTTAGAAGTTGCTTCATATGAGAAAAAGAGTGAAACAGATTTTACTAAAAAACAAACTTTAGTTGTAGCATCAAACATTACAATGCTTAATGATAGTGAAAATATAAATGCAGATATTCAGTCAGGTTTAGTAAAAGAAGCTGTATATATTGCTGAAAATGCTTCATTGGAAATAAAACGTAGTGTAATTTCAGGTTTTAATCCTGCAGTTTTATTAGATAGTAAAACTGAAATTAACGATGCTAACCTTAAGAAAATTAAATTTGAAGAAATGTTTTTCAACCTATGTAAAGGTAATATATTTACAGAATTCAATTCTAACAATGAAGATTTAGAGAGTTGGTATGGTAACAGCGTGTTTTTTAACGTATACTCTCAAAGTGATAACAAAGAAACTTTTATAGATATTTTTAATCCAAAAAAACCAGATTTCAGACTTCAATTAGGAAAAATTACTGCTTCAAGCGGTAATAGATAATAGATTTAGATTTTTATTTCAAAGCGTAAATTTTATTAATAAAGTCCCCAGACAATTTATGTATACGTCTTAAGACAGGACCTAAATAAAGATCAAATAGAATATGGCCCCAAGTATTAAAAAGTATTTTATATATACAATATTTTTGGTTTCCCCTTTATCGTTAAGTTTATATGCCCAAAGCAAAATTGAAAAACCTATAAATTCAAATGTTGCTGTTGGACAAGATCATACGTTAAAAAATTTAAACCAAATAACGGAAATTACATCTGTAATTAATTTAGAGTATTCTAAACAGTTTATAGTAGAGCTATCCATCCCCAAGGGTAGCTTTGCTGTAGAAGCTGACGGAATTGACAAAACAAATACAGCTGTCAATTCAGAAAAAGAATCAAAAAAAATCTCATCTTATTCTGTTCTTGCAAAAGATATTATTGAGAATTATAAATATGACTTTTCTGAAACCTTTATAGACATTTTGTTTTTTGAAGATATAGACTTATCAAGAATTCGTACTATATGATGCAAAAAACTACTCTTTCTCTGATAAAAACATTATTTTTTTCAGGAGTATTTTTCTTTACCGTTTACCATTCTAATGCGCAAACAATTTCAGCCAGTAAGTTTGATTTTGTAAATATTTGCGCAGGAGATATAGTAAGCGGCATACCCTTTAATGAGTATAATGTGACCTTTACATACAGCGATTTCTCTTCCGATGTCGTTTTTGATGTAGAATTAAGTGATGAGAACGGAGTATTTGTAACTTCGGCTCCAATTCTTGCTACAAAATTAGATGTAAGCAATCCGTCTGTAACTCAGCAAACAATAAAATTTGCTATTCCTGCCGGAATCAAAGGATCTAATAATTATAGCATAAGAGTTAGAAGTAACAAAGGAATAAATAGTACAAGAATTAGAAATTTTGCTAACGCAACTTCTTTTGCAGTATACTACAAAGATTATGTAAAAGCATTTACAATTAATAATCAAGGCACTTCTGCAACATTTTGTTCAGGAGGAAGCCTGACTCTTTCTGTCGATAATCCGACACCAAATACAACTAATTCATCTCCGGCAAATTATCCAAACCTTAAATACAAATGGTATAAAGATGACGTATTAATTTCAGGACAAAGTGATAAAATTTTGACTGTTAATGCTACTGGAAGCTATTATGCGGAGTTGGATTATGGAGTATGCTCAGATGTTAATTTTAGTTCTAATCGTGTTACTGTAACGAGTGCATCCGGATCAGGTTCATCTACAACTATTAGCTCCAGTTTAGGAAATCCTTTTTGTGCAAACGGAAGTAACACTATCCTGACTGCTACTGGTGGTGGAAATAGCTATATATGGAAAAAAGATGGTTCTGTAATTGCAGGAGCAACTAGCAGGACATACAGTACTATTGAATCAGGAGTTTATACAGTAGATATTAATTTTGGCGGCTGTTCGGGTTCAGGAAGTATAAATCTGATACGGAATAGTTTCGATGCTAGTATTGATGTTGCTGATGAAACATCTATCGACGAAGGTGAAACTTTAAGTGTCACTGTAACAGATGATGCTTCAAACCCAACTTATGAATGGTATTTGAATGGTAATCTTATTGCAGGAGCAACTACTGATACTTATTTAATATCTTTTAGAGGAAAATATAAAGTAAAAGTTTCTCAGGCAGGTGGGTGTATTTCTACAAAAGAATTTAGTTTTAAAGTTAACGGACCAGCGGGTAATGCTACAGTAATTCCAAATATCATTAAGCTAAGTGATTCTCCATATTGGAATATTCCTGATGTTTATAGAAATGAAAGCACAAAGGTTATAATTATAAGCTCAAGTGGCGAAAAGGTTCTGGACGTTGTCAATTATCAGGGTGATTGGCCACAGACAGGATTAGATATTAAAAATGTAAATCCGGTATATTACTATGTTATTAAAGGCGATGCAGGTGAAAAAAAAGGATCAATAACGGTGCTGAAATAATATGAAGAAATTTTTACTATTCTTAACTTTATTATACGGTACATCACAGTTGCTCTATTCTCAGGATACAAATGAGAATGGAGTTGTTTCGTTTTCATTACCTGTCCGAAATTCATTAAAGTTTAATAGATATTTAATCAACCCAACATTCAGTTTTGTTCGTGAGCAAAACCCAATGTTAAGTTTTTATAATAAAAGACAATACGTACAATTTGATGATGCACCTAATACTTACCTTTTTAATTATTCAGGACGTTTAAAAGAAAATGATGGTTATGCTATAGGTTTGTTTCAGCAAAATTATGGCTTAATGACCGTTTTTGGAGGAGTTGTCAATTTTGCCCATAATATTGTTTTACAGGAAGATAGTAATTTAACTTTTGGATTAAACGTTGGTGCTTATCAAAGTGGTTTAGACAAAGGAAAAATAACATCTGATGATGTATTAGACGCTGATTACCCATCAAATACTTTAATTGCTATAAATCCAGGTATTAATTACGGAACTGCTTTTCTTGATTTCGGATTATCCATGAATAATTTGGTACTGTATAATTTTGGTTCCGGAATGGTAAAAGAAGATCCTGAAAAAGCAATTCAACTGCATGCTATGTACACAGGTTACATTGACAGTTACGGATTTTTTGATCAAAGTAAATTTTCAGGAATTGTAAAAACAGAAATTAAAAAAGACAATACGATTATTTCTGGACTTGCCATGCTTACTATGCCTCAGGGAATTTGGGCACAAGCAGGTTATAATACTCTATATGGTCTTTCCGGTGGATTAGGAGTTAACATAACAGCTAATATCGCAATTGAATACAATTATGAAAGAGGTTTAGGTAATTTCACAAATTTAGGAGCTTCTCATGAATTTGTTATTGCGTACAAATTTAAAAATACAAGATACTATTATGGAGATGATGAAGAAGGTTCTTTAATAGATACTTCAAAACCAAAACCAAAACCTGTAATAGCCAAAAAATCGACTCCTACTGTTACAAGAGTAGATGGTGCTACAAAGGCAAAATTGGCAGCAGAAGCAAAAGCAAAAGCTGATGCTGAAGCACAGAAAGCTAGATTAGCTGCTGCAGAAAAAGTTAAGGCAGATGCAGAAGCTTCGGCAAAAGCAAAATTAGATGCTGATAATAAGGCTAAAGCCGATGCAGAAGCTTTAAAAATCAAATTAGCAGCAGAAAACAAAATTAAAGCCGATGCAGAGGCTACTAAATCGAAATTGTTAGCAGAAGCCAGAGCCAAAGCTGATGCAGAAGAGGCTAAACGTAAAGCAGAAGCCAAGGCAAAAACAGAAGCTGCAGATTTGCAATCTATCATAGCAGCTGATGCTAAAGCAAAAGCCGATTCAGATGCCTTACAAGCCAGAATAGCTGCAGAAGCTAAAGCTAAAGCTGCGGCTGAAGCTAAAACAAAAGCGGCGAAAGATGCAGCAATTAAAGCTAAGGCTGCTGCTGATGCTAAAGCGAGAACAGCTGCATTATTAGCAGAAAAGGAAAGATTAGCTGCTGAAGCTAAATTAAAAGTAGATGCAGAAGAGAGACAAGCCAGAATTGCTGCAGAAGCGAAGGCAAAGGCTGATGCAGAAGCTTTACAGGCTAAACTTGTTGCTGATGCTAAAGCAAAAGCTGATGCAGAAGCCCTTAAAATAAAACTTGCAGCCGATGCTAAAGCTAAAGCCGATGCAGAAGCTATTCAGGCAAAATTAGCTGCTGATGCCAAAGCGAAAGCTGACGCAGAAGCCTTACAGGCTAAACTTGTTGCTGATGCTAAAGCAAAAGCTGATATGGAAGCATTACAAGCGAAATTACTTGCTGATGCTAAAGTTAAAGCTGATGCAGAAGCAACTAATAAAGCAAAAGCAGAACAAGAAGCAAAACAGTTAAAGTTAGCTGAGGAAGCAAAAGCCAAAGCGAAAGCTGATGCAGAAGCTCTTCAGGCAAAACTTGCAGCAGATCTTCAGGCAAAACTTGCAGCAGAAGCTAAAGCAAAAGCCGATGCAGAAGCTCTTCAGGCCAAACTTGCAGCAGATGCTAAAGCAAAGGCCGATGCAGAAGCATTAGCCGCTGCAGCTCAAAAAGATGAAACTGCGAAAGAATTAGACAACTTAACACAATTAGTTGAAAATTCAGGGAAAGCACAGTCAGACTTAATTGCCCAATTCAATTCTACAGTTGCTAATAAGCAAAAAGACTTGAATGATATGAAGGAAGAAAATGATTTGAGTGAAAAAGGTATTTACAAAGAGCCTAAACCATTTAAGAGTGTAAGCGCTGAAAATGCTCAGATAGAATCATTAAAAGGTCAAATAGCAGATGCTAATTTTGCTCAAAAAACTGCTATTGCTAATTTAACAAACTTATACAACGAAAGACTTAAAAAAGTTCCTAATAAAGATGATGCTTTAAATAGAGCTTATTTAGAAAAAATAAATCAATTGAAAGCTGCTCAGTTAAAAGCTGAACAGGATAATATCGCTTTGATTGCAAATTTAGAGCGTATTAAAACAGAGACAGAAATTGAGAAAAAACGTAGAATTAAACGTGCAGCATATGAAAACGATCAAGGAAGATACGCACAAGATCTAGCTGCTCTTAAACGTATAAAAGAAACAACAAAATTGAGTAACACACCATTAACAGAAAGCGATTTTGACTTTGGAGAAGACCAGTCAAACATGCAAATTATTAAGAATATTAAAAATTCTGAAAGTGGTTATTATCTAATTATTGCTGTTCATAACAGCGTTGAAAAACGTGATGAATTTTTAACAAAAGCAGTTGCTGCAGGTCGTTCAGATGTTAATTTCTTTTACAATGTAACGACAAGTAAATATTACATTTATTATGAAAAACATGAAGATTTATCAGAAGCAACTAAAGCGTTAGAAGCAAAAGGAAATAAACCTTATAATAGCAGAATGGCTATTGTAAAAGTTGAAAATTAATAATAGAAATAAAAAGCCAGTATTTTTTAAAATTCAAGAGATACAAAAAAATAAATATTTTTAAAGTGCCAAAGTTTTATTTTTTAACGCCCCTTAAAAAATAAAGCGCAGCCCCAAAAAAAGTAAACCATGAAAAAACCTACGATTCTGAAAATTGCATTATTGTTTTTGTTCTTTTTACTAAGCAATGTTGGGTCTTCCCAGAATTTAAAACCTTTTGTTAGGGAGTATAATCAACAGCTGAAAGGAGATATTCTTGTAATTGGGAATAACATACTTAATAGACGTTCTGTAAGTAATAATGGTACTGTTACCAGTCCTAATACAGCTTATAACGGCACTGGTTTCAACGGTGATTTTGATATGCGCTATATTAATATCGATAATGGTGCTACTTCCGGAATTTTTAGTTCGAGTAGTGCTAACTTAACGATACCAAATAATCAGGCTCCTGCAGATCCATGTTATAGAATTGCCTATGCCGCTTTATATTGGTCAGGTACTTTAAAATCTCCTGCAGACAGATCAAATATTAATAAAGTAAAGATTAAGGTACCCAACACTGCTAATAATTCGTATCAGGATATAACAGGTACAATTATTCACGATATCACAACTAGTGCTGGTGGTATTAACCCGGATAATACTCAGGCATATGCTTGCTTTGCTGAAATAACAAGTTTGCTAAGTCCTACAAATCCTAATGGAACATATACAGTTGCCAATGTAATTGCAAGTCAGGGTTTCAATGGGGGGACAGGTAATTCTGCGGGTTGGTCTCTTTTTATTGTTTATGAAGATTCCAGTTTACCATCAAAAGCAATTTCTACATTTAATGGATTTACTGCGAGGGCACAAGGGGGGGGACCAAACAATACTGTGATTAGTGGTTTTACTACTATACCTATTGGTCCTGTTCAGGCCAGATTTGCATTTGCGGCTCTTGAAGGAGATAGAGGATATAGAGGAGATTATCTTAGTATAAACGGAACTACAATAACCCCAACCACCAGACCATTAGATAATGGTCAAAATAACTTTTTTAATAGTACAATAAATAGCTTAAATACAAGTTTTACGGATCGTGTCCCTAATAGCACTAATACATT
Source organism: Flavobacterium chungangense LMG 26729 (assembly GCF_000735715.2). NCBI lineage: Bacteria > Pseudomonadati > Bacteroidota > Flavobacteriia > Flavobacteriales > Flavobacteriaceae > Flavobacterium > Flavobacterium chungangense. The sequence continues at coordinate 6,057 of NZ_JASY01000002.1, read as the reverse complement.
AGGTTTTGATACAGGGGTTATTGATATTAATCCTTCTTCAAATATTATTAAAAATAATGATACATCTGCGACAATAACTTTAGGAACTAACAGCGACATTTTCATTTATTATTTTACAGCATTTTCTGTAGACATTATTGCACCTAAAGTTATTCTAACCAAAGGAGTAAGAGATGCAAGTAACAATGATGCAAGTAACGCGCCTGTTAATTTGGGTGATGTTTTAACCTATGAGTTAGGTTTTAAAAATGAGGGTAATGATAATGCCAGAAACTATGTAATTACAGACGAATTACCTATTAATACTGAGTTTAATTTTCCTGCTGACATCCTTACATTGCCTACCGGGATGACAATGCCAACTACTGCAGCAGGTAATCAATATGTACAATATAATGCTACTACAAGAGTACTGACATTTAATGTTCCTAATAATTTATTAGAAATAAACGATCCTTTGTCACAAATTCGTTTTAAAGTTAAAGTAGTAGATGATTGTTCTAAATTAACAAATGCTTGTTCTAATTTAATAAAGAACACAGCATATTCTAATTATTTAGGAACTAATAATACGGGTACATTTAATGACCAAAGTTATACTTCGGTTGCGGGTTGTACTATTGTACCTCAATCTACCAATTTCTTAGTTGGTGTAGATGCTTGTAAAAACAGAAGACAAGAATTGTGTGGTGCGAATATGACAATTTCTGCATCTGGTGGTTATAAATCTTATTCGTGGTCTACCAGTTCTACAGGTTCACCTGTTATTGGTACTTCACAAACATTGACAATAACACAACCGGGTACTTATTATGTTTATAATACGGCGAATCCTCCATGTGTAGATTTACAGGAAATTATCACGGTTGAACCTTATAATCAGTTTAAAACAAATCCAATAATTGAATATGCTGATAATAAAGAATCAAACGGAACCATTATTGCTTGTCCGGATAATGGAAAACCATTACCTAAAATTTTTCTTTGTGGAGCAAATGATTCAAGGTTATTAGACACAAAAATTACAGGAGCCACTAGTATAGTTTGGGAAATGACTTCTTGCCTTCCTCCTGCGGCTTTGTCAGACCTTTGTGCAAATGAAGGTAGTACATGTGAAAATCAATGGGTGTCCGCAGGACCTAATGGGCCTACTTTTAATGCTAACACAGCAGGACAATATAGAGTGACAATTAGTTCAGGAATTTGTTTTAACCGTTATTATTTTAATGTTTATAAAAGTAATTTAACGATAAATGAAACTCACAAAGATATTATTTGTAATAACAAAGGTAATATAACGGTTGATAAATTAACAGGATATGAGTATGTTTTAGCTAATGCAAGCGGAAACAATATTACTGGTTACCAGGATAGTAATGTATTTGATATATGGAATCCGGGTACTTTTATTGTCAAGTATCGTCTTAAAGGTGTTTCAAAAACTTGTGAATACAAAACAAATACTATTGAAATCCGTCAAATAAATTTAGATGCTAAAGTTGATAATCCTAACGTACAGCCACTTTGTTTTGGTGAGAAAGGAAGTATTCAGGTAAGTGCCAGTGATGGTCTTTCAGGATACTATTTTGCGTTATATGATGGAGGCACATTGTTACAACAGGTAGGTCCATTATCAAGCCGTGTTCATGAATTTTCAAATTTAACGCCTGGAAAATATTATGAAGTTGAAGTAACTACCAGAGATGAAAATAATAATGTTCAATGTAGACAGCGCGTTGGTAAATATATCAATGGGACTGCTTCAGATATAAAACTTACAGGGCTTATTATAGAACCACTTACAAGTTGTAGTGAAGGAAAGATTAAAATTTCCGCACAAGATGGTAATTGGGGATTTTCTTTTTTTGTTAATGGTTCAACTGAACCTCAGGCCTCTTCTTTGAATGGGAATACAGATTCCAATGCTATTATAATCTTAGCTCCAACCCCAGGTAACTATACAGTATTAGTACGTGATTCCAAACTTTGTACAAAAACAATTACTGTAAACGTTCCTGATAACACTAAACCGACATATACTATTTCGCACACAAATAGTAATTGTTATGATGATCCGTCTAGGATAGATGTAAATTTAACATCCGGAGGTAATGGATATGCTATAGAATATAGTATTAATAATGGCGCTACTTTTCAGGCGAGTCCTACGTTTTTAAATCTTACACCTGGTACTTACAATGTAGTGGTAAGATACGGTATAACGTATACTTCTGAATGGAATGGTCAACAGACTAAATATTGTACCGATCCTGCTCAGCAAGTTATAATAACAGGACCAAGTTCATCAGTAACTGCTTCTGCAGGTGTTGCTGAATTAGCGGGTTGTGGACCTTTGCAAGGAGGTCAGCCAACAGGATTGATAAGATTTACAAATGTTGAAGGAGGAACACCTCCTTACCAATACAGTTTTAATGGTGGAGCTTCATGGCAAACTTCTCCCGAAAAGTATGTATTATCTACGACTGCTTCTTATGATTTGCGAGTAAAGGATAATATAGGCTGTACTTATAAAATTCCTTATGATATTATTCTGGATCCTAAACCTGAAGATCCTGTTATCGATAGTAATATTAATCCAGTATTTAATTGTGATGGTACCGCTACAGCTACTGTTGTAGTCAATACTCCAACAACTGCCGGATCAACAACCTATACTTATGAGTATTATCTTAAAACAGGATCAGCTGCTCCTGTTCCAAATACTCCATTAACAAATAATGTCTTTACAAATGTTCCTTCAGGAAATCATACTGTAATTGTAAAATACAATATTAATACAGTTTCTACTTATAGTAATTTATTGCAGGAAAATTTTGGAAAAGGAGGATTTACAACAACTCCAGGTATTAATCCTGCTTATTGTTTTGAAGATGAAGCGACTACACATTTAGATCCAAATTACAAGTGTAATAAGGACGAATGGATTAATGATGGAGAATATGCAGTAGCAAGTAAAATTAGAACTACTTTTGATAATTCTTGGATAAATGATCCAAGGGATCACACCAATCCATCCGACACAACAAGTAGATTTTTATGTGTGAATGTTGGAGGTTCAGCTGGTATTGGGGGTATTTTATATAGTAAACCTATTCACGATGTGATACCTAATCAGCCTGTAATTATTTCATTATGGGCAGAAAATTTAATGAGGGCAGTTCATACAGGACATGATGATCCAAAATTAACCATACAATTAATTAATAATTTGAATGGGGTAGGCGGTGCAGAAACTATTGTTGCTACCACAGATACTTCAAATCCTTGGAGAGTACCAAAATCAGAAAAATGGGAATTTAAGGAGCTATCTTTAAATCCGGGAACTTACAATAATCTAAGTTTTGTTATTCGTTCATATAGTAACGAATTTCATGGAAATGATGTACTTATAGATGATATTTGGGTACGTCAAATACCTAAAGCTTGTGGTAACGAAAAAAGCTTCCCTATTGTTATTGATACTAATGGTGCTTTTAATGTGCCAACACCTGGTATTCAGGATGCGAAATGTAGTACTTCGAATGATGGAACTATTACTATTAATGCAACTAATTTTAATACTACGACAGGATTTTATTATTCTACAGATAACGGTTTGAATTGGCATACTTCAACTACTTCACCAGTAACTATTTCTGGATTAGGTGCAGGTACTTATAAGGTAATTGTAAAACATAATACTACAGATCCTGCAGGAAAATGTGAATTTAGATTTGATTCAGTTATTAAAGCACCTCAGGCAATTCTTATTGTTCAGGTAGATAAAACAGCCCCAACTTGTACAACACCAGCAACTATAACTGTTACTACTGTTACAGGGGGTACAGGAAGTTATCAGTATCAGCTAAGTGATGGTTCAGGAATTGTAAAACCATTCCAGTCAAGCAAGACGTTTACAAATGTAGCACAAGGAACATACACAGTTCTGGTAAGAGATGCCAATAACTGTTTATCTCCAGCCTCTGCACCTATAACAATAAGTACATTAACTTCTCCATCTGCAACTTTAGCAGCAACTACCGATTGGTGTTATACGCCATCAAATCCTGCTAGTTTAGTTGTTACTGCAACTGGAGGTGTTGGGCCTTACACTTATAAATTAGACAATAATACACCAGTTACTACAAATACTTTTAATAATGTAGCGCCAGGTACACATACTATTTTAGTGACTGACAGTAATAATTGTACTGCGCCTGCAATTACGAATATTGTTATTGAACCTCAATTACAATTGAATGCAACTTTGGTACAAGATTTAACATGTTTGGTTGATGCTTCAATTAATACAGTTGTAACAGGTGGTTATGCAGGACCTTATACTTATACGGTTTCTCGTAATAGTGGTGCAGCAACGGCTGTTACTTCTTTTCCTTATACAGCTACACTTGCAGGAAATTATGTATTTACAGTAACAGACAGTAAAGGTTGTCCTGCAACAAGTAATACTATCGTAGTTTCTCCAAAAACAACGCCAGCTTTAACAACTAATAAAACAGATATTACATGTAACGATGCAAATAATGGTACTATTACGGTTACGGCTTCGAATGGTGCGACTACTGTTTATACGTATGCAATTAAATTAAGTTCTGCGGCTGCTTATACTACTCAGTCAACAAATCAGTTTACCGGTTTGGCTGCAGGTACTTATAATATTAAAGTAATTGACAGTAAAGGCTGTGAATCTGCAGTAAGTAATGTTACTATCATAAATCCAACACCTGTTGGTGGAACAATTAGTGCTACCGATTTAGGTTGTAGCAGTACAGGTACAGTACCAGCTGTTGTTACTGTTGTTGCTTCAGGTGGCTCAGGATCTTACCAATATAGTTTCAACGGAACCTCTAATTTTACTTCGAGTAATATGTACTCTACCAGTTCGGCAGGAACAGTAAATGCATATATTAAAGACAGTAAAGGTTGTCAATATGGACCAATACAGGTAGTGATTAATCCTAAATCATCTATTACTGGTATTGATGTAATGTTTGATACAGGATTAGAGTGTCCGGCCTATGAAGCTCACGTTAAATTTCAGGCAATAGGCGGAATATCGCCTATTCGATACCAAATAATTTCTGGTCCTGCAGGATACAGTTCTGCTATTGTATCAGATGGAGAGTTTAAAAATCTTAAACCTGGAGATTATATTTTTAGAGCTACAGATAAAAACGGATGTAGTTTTGATTTAAATTATCAGATAAAAAGTTTTCCTGATATTGTAGCAGGTGGTTCTGTGTTAACACCAATTAAATGTTTTGGTGAAACCGGTACTATTCAATTCACTGTAAGTGGAGTTAAAGACAGAGGATATGATTATGTAATTAGAAATGCTGCTAATACAGTTATTCAAAGTGCTAATAACATAAGTGAGACTACTACCACTATTAATGTAACTGCTCCACAACCAGCAGGTGTCTATACTATTACAGTTACAGATAGAAAAACTAATTGTCCGGCTACTTATAGTATTACTCTAACTCAACCATCAGCGCCTGTATCTATCACAAGCGCATTTGGTACTAATGTAAATTGCAACAATGACAATTCACAAATAACGGTAACTGCTACAGGCGGTACGCCGGCATATACTTATGCTTATGCAATAAACCCATCGGCAGTTCCTACATCAGCTTATGCCTCAGGTTCAGTTTTCACGATTGATACAAATTCAGGAGCGAATTTGGCATGGGATATTTATGTAAAAGATGCCAATGGATGTATTGCAAAAAGTAAAGTTGACATTATAAGCGACAACACACCGACAGTGACAGCATCAGTAAGCAACCAATGTACGGGCTCAGGCAGTACTTTCCAGATTGTAGCCTCAGGTACAGGTCTTGCTCCATTGAGTTATAGTATTGGCGGAGCTACTGGCACATTCCAGGCAGGCAATACTTTTAGTGTTTCAGCAGGTACCTATACGGTTCATGTTAAGGATGCCAATGGCTGTATTGCTCCATCAGCAGCAGTAACTGTTTATCCACAGTTGACAGCAAATACAGCAGTAACCAGAGAGCTTAGCTGTTCAGC